>NZ_AP021888.1:727500-1371250 GCF_011398155.1 Thiosulfativibrio zosterae | reverse complement strand
TGATGATATTGTCTAAAATCTCATAATCAGGCAATGAATCTTGATCGGTTTGATTGGGACGCAATTCGGCAGATGGAGCTCGGGTAATCACTCTTTGCGGAATCACCGGTGACAAGCTGTTGCGATAATTGGCTAATCGATACACCAAAGTTTTTGGCACATCTTTTAAGGGCGAGAATCCACCGACCATATCACCATAAAGCGTTGAATAACCCACCGCTACTTCACTTTTATTACTGGTCGCTAATACTAAACGCCCGGTTTTGTTTGAAATAGCCATCAGCAAAGTGCCGCGAATTCTGGCTTGTAAGTTTTCTTCGGTTAAATCAGGTTCATAGCCTGTAAAGCGTTCCGATAGAACATTTTCTAAACCGCTATAAATTGACTCAATCGGCAAAGACTCATAACGAACACGCATGGTTTTGGCTTGTTCTGCGGCATCTAACTGGCTGATTTGTTCGGTATAACGAAACGGCATCATCACCGCTTCAACATTTTCAGCGCCCAAAGCATCTACCGCTATGGCTAAGGTTAGCGCGGAATCTATGCCACCCGAAAGCCCTAACAACGCACCTGGAAAGCCGTTTTTCTGGATATAATCTTTAACGCCTAAAACCAAGGCTTGATAAACACGCGCTTCATCTTCATACAATTCTGCCTGTTCACCTGGCATCACTGCTATGGCATCTAATTGCTTAAGAATAGACACAGTGGTTAGAGATTCTTTAAACTCTGGTGCTTGAACTTGAATTTCCCCATCGGCACTGACCGCGAAAGATCCACCATCAAACACCAAATCATCTTGGCCACCGACTTGGTTGACATAAATGATGGGTTTTTTTACTTCTGATACACGACGCTTTACCACCGCTAAACGATCTTGATGTTTTTCAGACGAGAAAGGAGAGGCATTTAGATTAAGCAGTACATCGGCACCCGCAGACGCAGCTTGCTCGCTAGGAGAAAATTTCCAAATATCTTCGCACACCAAAAGTCCAAACTTAACGCCACGGTACTCCAAAACACAGGGCAAAGAGCCTGGCGAAAAATAGCGTTTTTCATCAAAGACACTGTAATTAGGCAAGTTTTGCTTCATATAGCTGCCTTGAATCACACCCTTTTCAATCCAGGCAGCCATATTATAACGGTCGCCTAAATCATCTTGCATGGGGTAACCAACCACTAAAACCACATCGGTTACAGCTTCACATATTTGAGTTAAGGCTTGATTAACTTGGGTGTATAAACTGGGGCGCAACAATAAATCTTCTGGCGGATAACCGGTGATGGTCATTTCTGGAAACACCACGATATCAGCATTGTGTTGGGTTTTGGCTTGTTGTGCAGTTTGGATAATACGCGCAACATTGCCCGCAATATCACCCACCACCGGGTTTATTTGCGCCATGACAACCATAATATTTTCTGACATAGTGAGTGTTTCCTTTGCGTCGCTAAACCGAGTTTGTCTGAATTAAGCTTTAAGTCTTGCCGCAATGGCTGTTCCCAGTTCTGCGGGTGAGCGCACAACTGTCACGCCAGCGGCTTCTAAGGCTGCAAATTTTGCCTCAGCCGTTCCTTGACCACCTGACACGATTGCCCCAGCATGCCCCATGCGTTTACCCGCAGGAGCTGTGACCCCAGCAATATAAGCCACAACAGGTTTGGTTACCTTGGTTTGAATAAAGGCGGCCGCATTTTCTTCGGCTTGTCCACCGATTTCACCCACCATAATAATGCCTTGGGTTTGAGAATCTGCCTCAAACAAACGCAAACAATCGATAAAGTTCATGCCATTAATCGGGTCGCCGCCTATGCCCACACAGGTGGATTGCCCCAAGCCGACTTGGGTGGTTTGATGCACAGCTTCATAGGTTAAGGTACCCGAACGAGAAACGATACCGATACTGCCTGGCTGATGAATATGCCCTGGCATAATACCGATTTTACAGCCTTCTCCATTGACACCTGGTGTAATCAAACCTGGGCAATTAGGACCGATTAAATAAGCATCGGACTTTTCTAAGACCGCTTTTACTTTAATCATATCCGCCACGGGAATGCCTTCTGTGATACAGGTAATGACTTTAATACCCGCCATAATGGCTTCAATAATGGAGTCAGCGGCAAAGGCCGGTGGCACATAAATCATCGAGGCTTCTGCGCCCGCTTGTTCAACCGCTTCTCTCACCGTATTAAAAACGGGCAGACCTAAATGCGTTTGACCGCCCTTGCCTGGTGTCACACCGCCAACCATTTTAGTGCCATAAGCCATGGCTTGTTCTGAGTGAAAAGTGCCTTGTTTACCGGTAAAACCTTGGCAAATGACTTTGGTGTCTTTGTTAATTAATATACTCATGCCTTCACTCCTGCGGCAGCCACAGCTTGTTGTGCGGCATCGGTTAATCCTGTTGCGCTGATAATGCTCAATCCACTTTGGGCTAACAATGCACGCCCTTGTTCAACATTGGTACCTTCTAAACGCACCACCACCGGAATGGTCAACCCAACTTCCTTAACCGCCTGAATAATGCCTTCAGCAATCAAATCACAACGCACGATGCCGCCAAAGATATTGACCAAAATCGATTTCACTTCTGAGGAGGACAAAATCAATTTAAATGCTTCAGACACTCGCTCAGGCGTTGCGCCACCACCTACATCTAAAAAGTTAGCCGGCTCGCCACCATAGAGTTTGATCAGGTCCATCGTCGCCATTGCTAGACCTGCACCATTCACCATACACCCAATGTTACCGTCTAGGGCAATATAGTTAAGTTGGTGCTCCGAAGCCTTGGCTTCGCGGGTATCTTCTTGCGAAAAGTCACGAATTTTAACCAGGCCTGGTTGTCTGTAAAGGCCATTGGAATCAATATTAACCTTGGCATCTAGGGCAATTAATTGATTGTCAGTTGTAACCACTAATGGATTTATTTCTAACAGCGCTATGTCTTTGTCTAAGGCTAACTGATAAAACTTTTGCATCATTGAACCGAGTTGTTTAAAGGCATCGCCGGTTAACCCCAAGGCAAACCCAGCTTCTCGCATTTGGTAAGGCATCACGCCCACCACAGGGTCTATGGGGAAATTGAGGATTTTTTCAGGAGAATGCTCGGCAACTGCTTCAATGTCCATGCCGCCTGCGGCTGAAATCACAAATGCGTAGCTTTTGGCTTCTCGGTCAACCAATAAACTTAAATATAATTCTTCTTGGATTTGTAGTGTTTGTTCAATTAACAGACTGTTGATCGGTAAGGCTTTTCCAGCGGTTTGAATGGTGGCCAAAGAAGACCCCAACAAGCTAGCAGCAACTTCATGAGCTTCTGTTGCGGTTTTAACCAACTTAACCCCACCGGCTTTACCGCGTGCACCCGCATGAATTTGCGCTTTTACAACCCAGCCATCGCTGTTGATGGCATTCAATGCTGCGTCTAATTGTGAAAGTTCCGTGATTAACTGTCCAGCAGGAACCGCTATGCCGACTTCTTGAAAAAGAGCCTTGGCTTGGTATTCGTGTAAATTCATTTCAACCCTTTGAAGAATTAAGTGAGATGCAAAAAATTACGCTTATTTTATGAGTTTTGCCCTACAAATGCATTATTTATCGGGTAGGATATGGGTTTAGTTGCTATAAACAACCTGACAATTTAAGGAAAAATATGCGCGCTATCCTTTTTTTACTGTTGATTGTTCTGATATTTTTGGTCGTTCGCTTTACTTTACAACGCATTCGATTCATTCGCGCTCAACAAGACGCCGAAGCCAGAGCTCAAGAACATGCGCAAAAAGTCGCCGCAGAAACCATGGTGATTTGCCAAGTGTGCCAAGTGCATTTACCGCAAAATGAAGCCATCCAAGATGGAGATGCTTTTTATTGTAGCGAAGCACATCACCAGATGGCTAACAAGGCTCAATCTTGATAAATGGCTTTGATCGTTGCGCTAAAAACAATGACTTTATCTGCTAAGGGGTGATTAAAATTGATGGTCACCTCATCACCATTCACGGCGATAATCGTCCCAGGAACTTCATCACCCGTTGGGGTGTCAAAACCAATCACATGACCCAAGCTTAAAGGCATATCTGCCGGAAAATCACTTTTGGGCATGACTTGAAAGTTATTTGGGTCACTACGGCCAAAGGCTTGTTCTGGAACTAAAGTAAATTTTGCGGTGGTATCCACTTCTAAACCAATCAACAAATTCTCTAGTTGCGGCAATAACTGTCCATCGCCGATTTGAAAACTAAAGACTTCTCCCTCAGCGGTTTTTTCAATCAGTGGGCCATCAAATACTGACAGCTCAAATTCTATATCCAGACGAGAATTTTCTGTGACTAATAGGACTTGAGATTCGGAGGTTTGGTTCATTGCTTAATCCTTTTTGCGGGCGTTTTAGTGGTTTTTTCGCCAGAAATAAAAGTGCAGTTGCGCCCTGCTTGTTTGGCTTGATAAAGCGCCTCATCCGCAGCTTTCATGACTTGCGTGGGTTTTTTATGTGTGTCATCACGGGCAGCAACCCCAAAACTAACGGTCACCTTAACTTCGGTCATTTTATTTTTAACAGGCACTTTGAGTTTCATGTGTTCAATCGCTTGGCGAACTTGTTCGAGATAGGGTTTTGCTTCTTCAGGTGTTTTACCTTTGAGCACAACCGTAAACTCCTCACCACCATAGCGATAAACGGATCCCGTTTCAATCATGGCGAGATTATCTGCCACAGCTCGTAACACCACATCGCCAATATCATGCCCATAGGTATCATTAAATTTTTTGAAATGGTCAATATCCATCATCGCAATAGAATATTTTCGACCGAGCCCCATAAAGGTTTCAAATAGGGCTCGTCGCCCCTTTAAACCCGTGAGTTCATCAACATAAGCCATGTGATGCGCATCAAAAATAATGGCCAATAAAATCATCAACGCCGATAAGCTCGACACCCATGCCATCACACCATAGGTTTGAAAGTCATTCAAACCAATCATCAGCAGAATTAGCACTAAAATCAGCGTGTTATCAAGCACTTTTAAGCGTTGGCACATGGCATTTCGGGTCAGCATTAATAATAAAATCACTAATGAGATGACCATGCCAATCATTGGGATTTTAATGGCCATTGAAATATTTTGCACCGGCATGGATAAATGTTTAATCAAATCAATCGGTAAGCCTTCTAACGCCCAGAAAAAAGTCACGCCTAGCATGGCAAAAATGCTGGCTGCCGAGAATAGATAGGGTTTATTTTGAATGCCCCGCTCAGGAATAATGAGCCAAACAAAAAAACTCAAGGGCAATAGAATGGTTAATAAAGGATAGGCAACTTGAGCGCTGATGTCGTGACGCTCTTGCCCCAAAAAGTAAAAAAGCATGGCATTTAAGGCCATTAATGTGAGCAAAATCATCACAGGCTGGGCTCGGTTTAACCAAACCGCAATAAACACGCCTAATGCGGAAATCACATAAGGCGCCATCATCAGCAAAGACTGCCAAGCGATTGGCCAGTGTTGAATTTCAGTTATTTGAGAATAGGCAAACCACATTAAAGGCAGTTGCCAGATTAAATGAATCATTTAACTTAAAGCCAAATTAATATTTACCGAAAATTGAGAATTTTTTCTCGGGTTTTTCAGCGCATATAATTCGCCATTCCAAAACAAAATCACAGCCACCAGGAGAAGCACATTGGGCATGATCTTGTCCAAATTGAGCATGCTTACTGGCTTGTTTTAAAAGAATGTCATAACCTTTAGGGCAAGCATCTTCAGCGGCCGATGCTAAAGATCGGCTTTCAAGGGCTTGTGGAGGCTCATGATAAAAGTCTTGCAACAAAAATCTTTGCTCCCCATCCTCGGCTTGCAGAGCTTGAGTTTGCACAGAGCTACAACCGGTGAATAAAAAAAGCACTGCTAAAGTGCCCACTAAACTGGATAAAGTTGCAATTTGTTTCATGAAATTCTTTTAATTTAAACGTTATTTGACAACTGAAATCGGCATTTCTTTAATACCAATTTCACTGATGACATAACAAAGATTGGTATGAAGTTTTTTTCCGTTTATTAATAAAGAAGTCCCGTATTGGTCCTCTGGATTTAAACGAATACTGCCTTGATACGATTTGATTAATTGGCCAGTCATGCAAGAATAAAGTTCGACCTTTCGATCCAAACCTATCCAATCTGATTGAATATTTTTAGCGCTGTTTGACACTTTTTCACAACCTTGAAGACTGAGTAATAGCGTCAAAAAAGAAGACATTAAAATAAATTTTTTCACATGACAACCTTTAAGTAGATACCTTTGTGTTATTGCTGCGGAATGCCCGCTTCGTCCGTTTTAGGTTTAACGGGTAAGTAGCCTTGTTTTTCAGTATCTTCTTTGATTTTATCCAATGAAGTATTTTCCCCTTCTTTGTAGGCTTCTTTTGCATCATCGGCAATACCACCCGCCGTTGCTTTAGTGCCTTCCCATGCTTTTGCGGCATCTGCTTTTACATCATCCCAAAAACCAGCTTGCGCAGTTGTCACTACTGAAAATAACAATGTTAAAGTTAAAGCAATTTTTTTCATGTTTTTATCCTTGTTGTTAGTCAACCCAATTTTGATACCCGTTGATTTTAAGGCTTTTAAGTTGTTATTACTAGACATCAACAGAGTTATTGATTCTTTCCTGTTAGCCACAAGTGCAAATGTTCTCAGAATTGCCTATAATCATTACTTATATGTAAATAGTAATAGATTCTATTAATCCTAGATAAAATTTTCTTATAATAACGATATTGCGGTGATTCATCGCATCCGTCTAACCATGATTCAATATGAGGTTACCAGGTTATGAACATTACCATCTTAGGCGCGGGCTTTGCAGCTCTAACAGCCATTAAAGAAGTTAGAAAACAAGCACCCAGCAGTATCATCACGGTGATAGCGCCTGAAAAAGAAATGATTTATTACCCCAGTTTAATTTGGATTCCGGCAGGTATTCGCACTGGAGATGACCTTCGTATTAATCTGCACAACTTTTTCAATCGCATGAATGTGCAATTTGTGAAAGCCCGTGTTGAAGATGTTATAGACGGAGGCCGCACGGTCAAAACGGATCAAGGTGATTTTAAAAATGATGGTCTGATTATTGCCTCAGGTGGTCGTTTTATTAAAAAATTGCCTGGCATTGAAAATGCCATCACGCCTTGTGAAGGGATTCCTGCCGCTGAAAAAATTAAAAGCCGTTTAGACGCTTTGAGTGGTGGCACCATTGCCATTGGATTTGGGGGCAACCCTAACGAGCCTTCTGCCATGCGTGGTGGGCCAATGTTTGAATTCTTATTTGGCATTGATAACTTACTACGCAAGCAAGGTCGCCGTGACAAGTTTAAGATTATCTTCTTCAATCCGG
Organism: Thiosulfativibrio zosterae; assembly: GCF_011398155.1. Classification (NCBI taxonomy): domain Bacteria; kingdom Pseudomonadati; phylum Pseudomonadota; class Gammaproteobacteria; order Thiotrichales; family Piscirickettsiaceae; genus Thiosulfativibrio; species Thiosulfativibrio zosterae. The sequence goes on along the minus strand of NZ_AP021888.1, from coordinate 1,363,857 downwards.
CCGCCAAACCTGGGATGCGTCTAGGCGATAAAGTACCCGCTGCCGTATTAAAGATGATGCAAAAGCGTGATATCGAAACGCATTTAGGTCATAAGATGGTAGCCTTTGAAGCCAACAAAGTGAAAACCGAAGGTGGTGAATTCCACGCAGATTTGATTTTGTTTATGCCAGGAATGACTGGCCCTGCTTGGTCTGCTAACTCTGAAATTCCAAAATCAGCAGGTGGATTAATTTTAGCTAACGAACATTGCCAAATTCCGGGTTACAGCCACACTTATGTTGCAGGCGATTCTGGGAGTTATCCTGGGCCAGACTGGCAGGCCAAGCAAGCACACATGGCAGATTTGCAAGCCTTAGCATCAGCTCGTAATTTGATTAAAGAATTAAAGGGTGAAAGCGACTTTGAAACCTTTAAACATGAATTGGTCTGTATTGTCGATACCTTAACTCACGGCGTATTAATTAAGCGCACCGAAAAAGGCACCATTATGTTGCCTCCTTGTCGTTTGATGCATTATGCCAAGCGCGCCTTTGAATGGTTTTACACAAGACAATATCGTTAATATTTACAAACAGTTAGGATTAAAATGAAACAATCTATTTTCAAAGAAAAATACCCAATTTTTACCTTAGAAATTTCTAAAGAAGAATGTAAGTTTGCCAATGTGCCTGCTATTTTAGATTTTCTAGCCGCGCAAATTGATGCTCATGCTAAGGCAGTTAATATTGCCCGCTTTGACCATTACAGCCACACTAAAAATATCAATGGTGAAATTAACCCTGCTATTTTAGATGCGCAAAACATCATTCTTTGTTTTGGGATGCAACTGCCAGGTGCAGAACCTGTGGCTGTTCGCCCTCGCTCGATTGGTGTGACTGAGTTTGCAGACAAATTTGTCGTCAACTTTATGGAAGCCCCTAACCCTATCGCCAACGAAACCATGGAAGCATGGGTTAAACAATTGGTCAAATAAGCTGACATTAAAAACAGCTAAAACAAAAAAACCGGGGCAACCCGGTTTTTTGTTAAGGTGTGTTTATCAATAACTCCAAAAGTAGGGAATTAATACCGACAAGGCCCCAATTAAACCACCAAAAACGCCACCCCAAACCACCAGCCAACCCAGATGTTCATGAATCATGTTTTGAACCATCTCTTTAACCACTTGCGGCGTTAATTCTTCAAGTCGAGCATCAATAATATTAGCAACCTTAGATTGAATGCTGCTCATCACCGAAGGCTGATCAACTTCTTGTTTGAGCAACTCGTGAAACTCTGCTTTTTCAGTCATTTCAATCAAAGACTCTTTTAGGTTAATCACAAAAGGTTCTTTTAAAGGCGTTAAAGCACATGCTCCACCAAACATGCTAAGCATACTGCCAAAAGAAGACTGCATAATCACTTCAACCAGTTTGTCAAAGGCTGGCTCAAGATTCACTTTTTCAATGACAGGCGCTAACTGCAGCGTTGGCATTGCAGTGTTTGAGTTGCTCATGAATCGATCAATATTTTCTTGAGTAAAAAACTGCGACATCATTAGGTGTTTAATCGCTGCTTTAAAAGCCTCAAAACGCGCAGGAATAACCCCAGAACCGACCAGGCCTGGTACTTTTTCGAACAGCATATGAATCGCTAAAGCATTGGTTAAAGCACCAGACAAGGCAAATAGACCAACCCAAATTAACAAAGAGTTCTCAAGGATTAAACCGGCTGCTAAGATGAAAAAGGCAATTAAATTGGTTAAAAAACTTTTATCCATAAAGTCCTCTAAAATTTAAAGAATGGATTTAAGAGATGAAACTCTGATTATAAAGTTTGATTCTCAGCAATGACAAATGCTACGGCATGATTTTTTTCATCACTGACACTGATTGACCAATGCGTTATGCCCAGTGAATTGGCTTTTTCAAGCGTTTTATCGGTCAGAATAAGATAGGGTTGGCCAGATGCTTGGTGGGCAATGGTCATATCATGAAAACAAACGCCTTGGCTAATGCCAGTGCCTAAAGCCTTAGAAACCGCTTCTTTTAAAGCCCAGCGTTTGGCAAGTAATCGCTCGGGGAAGCGGTGTTTGGCTAATTCAAGCAGTTCTGTTTTTGAGAGCAAGCGTTTGGCAAACGCTTCCCCTTGGCGTTGATACACCTGGGTAATGCGTTCTATCTCAACAATGTCAGTGCCGATGCCAACAATCATAGTCACAAACTGCTTTGAATCTTTTAACCTAAGTAAGCTTGCTGTCTTGCTTCAACCATCAAGCGCTTCATTTCTGAAACGGCCGAAGGTAAACCACTGAAAACGGCTTGGGCAATGATGGCATGACCAATATTGAGCTCTTCAATTTCGGTGATGGCGGCAATGGCTTGCACATTGTGATAATGTAAACCATGACCCGCGTTAACCACTAAACCAATCGATTTGGCATAAACGGCCGCTTCACGAATGCGCTGTAATTCAGCGGCAATTTCGGCAGGTTTTTCCAGTTCAGCATAGGTACCGGTATGCAACTCGATTACCGGTGCGCCCACCGCTTTTGCCGCGTCAATTTGTGTTTTATCAGGGTCAATAAACAAGCTGACTCTTGAACCGATTTCTGCCAATTTTGCACAGACTTCTGTCAACCAAGGTTGCTGACCAGCCACATCCAAGCCGCCTTCGGTGGTTAACTCTTCGCGTTTTTCTGGCACTAAACAGACATCTTCTGGGTGAAATTGCAAAGCAATGTCTAACATTTCTTGAGTGGCCGCCATTTCCAAATTGACCTTGGTTTGACGCATGGCACTGATGCGTGCCACATCATGGTCTTGAATATGACGGCGGTCTTCTCTTAAATGCAGTGTAATGCTATCTGCCCCTGCCATTTCTGCATCAAGTGCTGCTTTAATCGGGTCTGGGTAACGGGTGCCTCGTGCTTGTCTAAGTGTGGCAACATGGTCAATATTTAACCCAAGAAAAATAGGATGCATCGTGGTAATTCCTTATAGAAAAGTAATTTAAGACTGAAATAAAGCGCGTGTTTGTATGGGTTTGCCGCCCAAATAATGATTTAGCAGGTTTCTAAATAATCTTTTCCATTCCTGCATGCAACTTTCACACGGCTCAAACTGCGCGAATTGTAACAAACATTGCCCTGAAATTTGACTGCCAAAAGCACTCAACTCTGAAGACTGACTGGCTGTTGTTTCAAGCACTGCGCCCAACTCTGGATAAAAGCGATATTTTAAATGCGCTTCAATCGGCAACTGTTGCGTATCAAAAGACAATTCAAATGCGATGCCAAGTGACATTAACAATTCATATTCAAACTGGCGTAGCGCCCAAGCTTGAGCGTGCCTATCTTGGGCAATGGCCAAATCATAGAGGGTTTGCTGATAAATTTGATATAAGGATTCAACAGGCACTTGAGGATATAACAAACGGTACAGTAATTCATTGACATACAAACCACAAATATTGGCTTCACCCTGCAACGGAAAGCGAATTTGTGTGGGCTCAAACTGATGAATATTAACCAGGCCTGGTTGTTTTTGAAGCCCTTTTTCAGTCCAGCGCACTCGGATTTCTTGAAAGGGCTGGCACCAGGCTTGTTTGATGGCAGCTGATTTGCTTTTGCTTCTGACCCCTTTTACCAAAGCATTGATTTTGCCTTGATCAGGGGTAATGAGCGTCAATAATAAACTGGTTTCTTTGTAAGGTCGGCTGTGTAAAACCAACGCCACCTGTTCAATTTCGAGAGCCATCGCAGCGGCCTAATCTCTTTCAATACCCATGGGTAAAATGGTTACCCAGAATGGGTATCGTTGTAACCCAAACTGGCTAAAGCGCGTTCATCATCTGCCCAGTTTTCTTTAACCTTAACCCATAATTCTAAATGCACACGACCTTCTAGCAAGGTAATTAAATCTTTACGAGCTTGAGTTCCAATTTGCTTAATCATGTCGCCCTTAGCCCCAATGACGATGAGTTTCTGGCCTTCGCGCTCTACCAAAATCAACGCATTGACTATCCAGCGCCCTTCAGCCTCATCATATTTAAACTGCTCGATTTCAACCGTAGCGCCATAAGGTACTTCCTCACCCAAAACACGCATGAGTTTTTCACGCACGATTTCAGAGGCTAAGAAACGGGTTGAACGGTCAGTAATATAATCCTCAGGGAAAATCATAGATTGATGAGGAATATACTTAAGCACTTCTTTTTCAATCAAATCGAGTCCAGATTTTTTATAAGCCGACACAGGGATTAAGGTTGTAAATTCAGCGTTTTCGCCAATTTTTTGTAAAAACGGGAAGAGCTCTTCTTTCTTTTTAAACTTGTCTATTTTGTTAACCAAAATCACCACTGGCACATCAATGGTTTTACACTTATCTGCAACAGCCTGATCTTCATGAGTCCAACGCCCTGCTTCCACCACAAACAATACCAAATCAACATCAGCAAAAGCACTATTGGCCGTTCGATTCATATAGGCATTGATTGAACGCTCGCCGCCTATGTGCATTCCAGGCGTGTCCACATAAACGATTTGATGCGTTGCTGTAGTGTGCACACCATGAATGCGGTGTCTAGTGGTTTGGGGTTTTGGAGAGGTGATACTTAATTTTTGACCAAGCAATTCATTCATCAAAGTAGATTTGCCCACATTGGGGCGACCAATCACCGCGACAAAGCCAGCTTGATAATCCTCAACAGCAGGGGTTTCTGGAGTTTCGGTCATTTTATTTCCTCAAGTTTAGACAAGGCTTGCTTAGCAGATTTTTGTTCAGCTTTGCGACGATTAGAAGCTGTGGCTTCAAATTTAGTGTTGAGTTTAGCCACATAACAAGAAATGGTAAACATTTGTGCATGGGCAGGTCCATTGACACTGATGACACTGTACTCAGGCAAAGGCTCTTGCATAGACTGTAAAAGTTCTTGTAACCGAGTTTTAGGGTCTTTGCCGACTTCTTTTGGATCTAAGTCCTCTAAACGAGAAACATAAATGCGTTTTACAAACTCACGACATTCATCTAATCCACCATCCTCATAAATAGAAGCAATAATGGCCTCAACCGCGTCAGCAATAATTGACAAACGGCGGAACCCGCCACTTTTGAGCTCACCCGGGCCGAGCTTTAAAAACTCACTGAGATTAAATTCTTTACCAATTTCAGCCAGGGTATCACCTTTGACTAGGTGTGCACGAATACGACTCAAATCGCCTTCCGAAATTTTTTCAAATTGGTGATACAAAATATCAGCAATCATGAAATTGACCAGACTGTCGCCTAAAAACTCTAGGCGTTCATTGTTTCTTGCACCCACACTGCGGTGTGTTAAAGCACGCAATAAAAAGTCTTTATTTTGATAGGTATAACCCAAAGCTTTTTCTAAGCGTTGAATTTTAGCCTGTTGCTCAAATGTCATAGATTCAGAAGTCACACTAATTTATCCCACGGCCTATGCGATTAAAGTGAACGCCATCATCCCAGTTCATCCAAATACCAAAGGCTTGACCCTTGATATTTTCTTCAGGTACAAAGCCCCAAAAACGACTGTCATTACTGTGGTCGCGGTTATCGCCCATCACAAAATAATGGTCTTCTGGCACCTTGATGGTGTTCATGTCTAAACTAGATTTATCCATGTCTAACAAAACTTGATAGGTTTTTTGATCGATATTGGTTTCTTCAACCTGAGAAGCGCCATCCATCATTTTTCCTGACCCTTGCCCTACATAAGCACCCAACATCTTTTGGTTAACCACTTTACCATTCACAAACAAGGTTCTGCCAACATAGGTAATTTCATCACCGGGTAATCCAATCACACGCTTGATGTAATCCACATTTGGGTCTTTAGGAAACTTGAAAACAATCACATCCCCTCTTTCAGGCAAACTCACAGGAATCACCTTGGTCTGCAAAACAGGCAGTTTGACGCCGTAGGCAAATTTATTGACCACAATAAAATCACCAATTTCGAGCGTTGGATACATAGACCCTGATGGAATTCTAAAAGGTTCTAAAACAAAAGAACGCAATGCCAAGACAATAATGAAAACGGGGAATAATGAACGCGAATACTCAACCAATAAAGGTTCTTTTTCACCGGTCACAGAACGATCACGCTTTGGCTTCCATACCATCTTATCAACGAAGTAAATCATGCCTGTGACAGCGGTCACTATGACTAAAATGAGTTCAAAATTCATCCCTATTCCTTAATTCATTAATCTTCGCTGGTGTTCAACACCGCTAAGAAGGCTTCTTGCGGTAAATCAACACTGCCGATAGACTTCATGCGTTTTTTACCTTCTTTTTGTTTTTGTAGTAGCTTCTTCTTACGCGACACATCGCCACCGTAACACTTGGCGGTTACATTTTTGCGCAACGCTTTAACATTGCTACGACCAATAATTTTAGCCCCGATGGCGGCCTGAATGGCCACATCGAACATCTGTCTTGGAATAATATCTTTCAATTTTTCAATCAACACCTTACCGCGCTGAACTGCCATGCTTTTGTGCACGATAATCGCCAAGGCATCAACTGGCTCACTGTTTATTAAAAAGTCCATTCTAACCAATTGATCTGCTTGGAATCTTAAAAATTCATAGTCCATCGAGGCATAACCACGACTGGTTGATTTTAAACGATCAAAGAAATCCAATACAACTTCGTTTAAAGGCAATTCATAATTGATTGAAACCTGATTACCGGCATAAGACATATCTTTCTGTACACCGCGTTTTTCTAAACACAGTTTCATCACTGACCCAACATAGTCTTGTGGCACCAAGATATTGGCACGAATTATCGGCTCACGAATTTCATCAATTAAGCTAGGATCGGGCAAACTGGATGGGTTATCTATTTTTAAAATATCGCCCTTTTTGGTCAGCACTTCATATACCACCGTGGGAGCGGTAGTAATCAAGTCCATGTCGTACTCACGCTCTAAGCGTTCTTGTACGATTTCCATGTGCAGCATTCCAAGGAATCCGCAACGGAAACCAAAACCTAAGGCATCAGAGCTTTCTGGCTCAAAATGAAGCGCGGCATCATTTAAACGCAGTTTGCGCAGGGCTTCACGCAAGTCTTCATAATCTTCTGAACTGATGGGGAATAAACCAGCAAATACACGGGGTTGCACAGGTTTAAAGCCGGCTAAAGGCTCGATATTATTGCCCGCTAGGGTAATGGTATCACCCACTGGCGCACCATCTATGTCTTTAATACCAGCAACCACAAAACCGACTTCACCCGCTTTTAGGAATTCTGTTTGAGTCAATTTTGGCGTAAAAACGCCAACCGAATCTACCAAATGCTCTTCTTGGGTAGAGATGATTTTCATTTTGGTTTTTTTACCAATCTTGCCATCAATCACGCGCACCAAAGACACTACGCCCAAGTAATTATCAAACCAAGAGTCGATAATCAAGGCGCGTAACGGAGCGTCTAAATCGCCTTCTGGTGGTGGAATTTTTTTAACGATTTCTTCAAGGGTTTCTTTAATGCCAATACCGGCTTTAGCAGAACAATGCACAGCATCATGGGCTTCAATCCCAATGATTTCTTCAATTTCATCCACTACACGCTCTGGTTCAGCGGCAGGCAAATCGATTTTATTTAACACTGGCAAAACTTCTAAACCTTGTTCAATCGCGGTATAACAGTTGGCTACGGTTTGCGCCTCAACCCCTTGCGAGGCATCTACTACCAAAATAGCGCCTTCACAAGCCGCTAAAGAACGCGATACTTCGTAAGAAAAGTCAACATGGCCAGGGGTATCGATAAAGTTAAGCTGATAAGTTTCACCATCGTCTGCTTTGTAGTAAAGCGTCACACTGTGCGCTTTAATGGTGATACCACGCTCTTTTTCTAAATCCATAGAATCCAAAACTTGCGCTGACATTTCACGGTCGGTTAAGCCGCCGCACAGTTGAATAAAGCGATCAGATAAGGTGGACTTTCCGTGATCTATGTGGGCGATGACTGAAAAATTTCGAATGTGTTTAATTTGTTGCTTTGCCATTAAAACCTCTAACAAAAAAGGGAGTCTGGTGAACTCCCTCTTTTAAAATAGAAACCCCAGAATCATTCCCAAGGCCTCAAAAAATTATGGGCGTATTTTACGCTAATTCCTTTTAAATCTCATTATTTTCGTGTGTTTAAGCGATTTACCTTAAGCTTTGCGAAGATATTTTTAATGCGGATAATAAAAAGGATGCTTTTAAAGCATCCTTTTAGAAGCACAAAATGGGTCATAAGCCACCTAAAAATAACCAGGCCTGGTTACTTTTAGGCTGTAAATGACCTGTTTTTTGGCTTTATTTAAGTACTAAAGGTAAAAACAACGAACGCTTATCTCGCACAACTCTGACAGGAATTGAGCGCCCTTTAGGTGCATTTTTGAGTATTTTAGTTAACTCATCAACCGATTTAACGGGCTGAAAGTTGATGGTGACGATAATGTCGCCCGGCATCATGCCCGCTTGTTGTGCCGCACCTTCTGCAAGGCGAACCACTCTAACACCAAAAGGAATGTTGGCGCGTTTAAGCACTTCTGCGTCCACTTCACCGAGTTCAGCATTGAGAGCATTACTTTCTAACACCGACTCACCGTTGTCAGCCATTTCATCATCGCCAATCGATTGTAATTTTACTTTTAACGATTTTTCTTCACCATTACGCAAAATCAAAATGGGCAGTTTTTTATCAAGCGGACTGGTGCCAACCACCGGTGGTAAATCTGAAGACTTATTAATTTTACGGCCGTTAAATTCTAAAATGACATCACCCGACTGAATACCCGCTTTCTCAGCGGCAGAACCTTTAACGGTTTCAGCAACCAGTGCGCCCGAGGGTTTTGACATTCCAAAAGATTTTGCCAAATCGGCAGTCACTTCTTGGACTTGTACGCCTAAGAAACCACGGCTAACTTTACCATTGCTTTTGATTTGCTCAACAACATGCATGGCAAGGTCGATCGGAATTGAAAAGGATAAGCCCATTGAACCGCCACTTTTGCTATATATTTGTGAGTTAACCCCGACCACTTCACCATTCATGTCAAACAACGGCCCACCTGAGTTTCCAGGGTTTATCGACACATCGGTTTGAATAAAAGGCACATAGGTATCATCTGGCAAAGATCTACCTAAAGCGCTGACAATACCGTGTGTCACGGTGTAATCTAATCCAAAAGGCTCGCCTATCGCTACCACCCACTGCCCCACTTTTAATGCAGCTGAGGATCCAATTTTGGCAATCGGTAGCCCAGTGGCTTCGACTTTAAGCAAGGCAATGTCTGTTCTGGCATCCGCACCGACCACTTTGGCTTTAAGCTCTTGGCGGTTACGCATACGCACCACTATATCGTCTGCGCCATCAATCACATGATTATTGGTCACGATATAGCCATCTTCACTGATGATAAATCCAGACCCTAGAGAAGAAACTTCTTCTTTAGGTGCTTCATCTCTAGGCATTTGACCATGTCCGCCTTTGCCACCTGGCAAACCAAAGAAGTAACGCAGCATTTCATCTGGAATGCCTTGAAACTGCTGTTGAGAGCGTGACACTTTTTTAGTGGTACTGATGTTGACCACCACAGGGCTGTTTTCTTCTGCCAGCACAGAAAAGTCAGGTAGTAAAACCATCGGCGCGGCTTGTGCATTGATGGGTAAGAGCAGTGCCCAAACGATCATCAGTCCACTGGCTGCTTTGAGGGTAGATTTCATCGCATATTTCATTATCATTTTAAATGACTCCAAATCTAGCTGATTTTAATAGAGCTATTACGGCTCAAGTTAATTAACATTAAACCCGTTTTATGTTTGAACAGATTTAAGAAATAATTGATTTTAAAGTTGGCTGAACGGGTTTATAAATCCAGCGCGTGACACCCCAGCCAGCAAACAAGCCTAAAAACCCGCCTAAAATGGCAGGCCAATCACTGCTAACGGCGTCTTTTAAAACCAGTTGTAACGCAAATGCGCCGACAAACAATCCTAGCAACGGCAAGCCATAAGCCATAAAGGAGTGCTTTATTAAGTCTGCCTCATTTAAAGATAACATTACTTGCTGCCCTTCTTTTGCGTTGAGCGTATTTAAAATTTTGAGCGGACTACTGGATTCGGGCGCAAACAATTTGGCTAGGGTTGAGGTGCCGCAGCCTTTTTCAGACTGACAACCAGAACACCCAGACTGGCGCTGTGTTTTCACCCAGATAAACGATTCATCCGCCATCACGACCTTACCAATAGCTTCTAATTCATCTGCATTTGTTAATTCTTGAGGTTGCATGGGGGGATCCTTTCAGATTTAAGGCTTAATACCTTGGTCTTTGTTAGTTTAGAGCATTCGTGATTAATGACCTATATGGTAACATAATTGTTATTTTTCAAGCTTTGCTAGGACACTTCCTTGATACCCGACAATAACACTCACCTAAATACTGATATTTTAGTCATTGGCAGCGGCATCGCAGGCTTGTCTGTTGCTCTAAAGCTGGCTAAACACTTCAAGGTTACCCTGCTGGCAAAATCAGATATTGCAGAAGGCAGCTCTCAATATGCACAAGGTGGCATCGCCGCCGTTTTAGATCCATTTGACAGCATTGATTCTCACATTCAAGATACCCTGAGTGCCGGCGCGGGGCTTGGGGATGTTGCGGCCATTCGATTAGTCGCCGAAAAAGCCTCTGGCGTAATTCATGAACTGATTGAACTGGGTGTGCCTTTTAGCAAAGATCAGATCGGCAACCAATATCACCTAACCCAAGAAGGTGGCCACAGCCATAGACGCGTTATTCATGCTGCTGACCATACTGGCAAATCCGTGATAGACACGCTGATTTCTGCGGTGACCAAACATCCCAATATTCGACTTATGCCCAATCACATGACCATTGATTTAATTTTGTCACAAGATAAATCCAGTTGTATTGGGTCTTATGCGCTTAATAAAAAAAGCCGAGTCATCAGCAGCATTACAGCAAATGTCACGATTCTGGCAACGGGCGGTGCGAGTAAAGCCTATCTTTACACCAGCAATCCGGATACTTCAACAGGTGATGGTATTGCCATGGCTTGGCGTGCGGGTTGCTCTGTGACAAACATGGAGTTTAACCAATTTCACCCTACTTGCCTGTTTCACCCAAAAGACCGTTCGTTTTTAATTTCTGAAGCGGTGCGTGGCGAAGGGGGTATTTTACGATTGCCCAATGGGTATGCTTTTATGGAGGACCATGACCCTCGCAAAGACTTAGCGCCTAGAGATATTGTGGCCCGTGCCATTGATGAAGAAATTAAACGCCACGGGATTGACTGTGTTTATTTAGACATTACCCATAAATCAGAACACTTCATTATTGAACATTTCCCCACCATCTATGCTCGATGCTTAAAAGTCGGGATTGATATCACCAAAGAACCGATTCCAGTAGTTCCCGCCGCGCACTACACTTGTGGCGGTATTCAAACCGATTTAAATGGCGCAACGGATATTCAAAATCTTTATGCAATAGGTGAAACCGCCCATACCGGACTGCATGGCGCGAATCGCTTAGCCAGTAATTCTTTGTTAGAAGGTTTGGTTTTTGCCGAAACAGCATATCAACACATTTTGGCAAACTTTCAAGAACGCCCAGTGATTTGCATTAAAGATTGGGACAGCAGTTTTGTCACCGACCCCAAAGAAAAAGTCACCATCAGCCATGACTGGGACGAAGTGCGCCGAGTGATGTGGGATTATGTGGGCATAGTGCGCCGTGATAAACGCTTAAAACGTGCGCTACAACGTATTGAAATTATGCAAGATGAAATTAATGACTACTATTTTTCTCATACGCTAAACACCGACCTGCTTGAACTGCGCAATTTGGTTCAAGTCGCTGAGCTGATGGTTAGGAGCGCCTTAAAACGCAAAGAAAGCCGAGGGTTACATTTTAACTTGGATTACCCTAAACAACTCAGCAAGGCCAAAAATACAGTGTTAAAACCCAAAAAACAAATTGCTGCTATTCAAAAATAGTCAGAGCTGTTACTTTTATAAGCCAAAAAAAAGAGCCTCACGGCTCTTATGTTTTTTAGCATGGTTTATTAACCGTTTCCAGTAATCACACCATCAGCATTGCTAGAAATTTGATCAATCAAGCCTTCACTTGCCAAGCTGTCAATATCCACCAAAATGACCATTCGGCCTTTTTTAGGTTTAGCATCCTGACCAGAAACCACTTGCGCGGCAGACTGCGAGTTGCTGTCAAAAATGGTACTCAAGCCTAAGATAAACTGGTTATCAATTGAGTTAGAAATATCAGGTGCAGCTTGAAGATTATTAACATCAAACTCATTTACATCAGACACCGCATCCACAACTAACCCAACAATACGCTCGCCTTGTTTAGTCAAAATATGAACAACAATGACTACCGTTGTTGCATTATAAGAAGCTGGCAACTTAAAACGGTCACGCAAATCTAAAATCGGCACGATGGTGCCACGCAAATCGATAACGCCTTTTACAAAAGACGGAACATTGGGTAAAGGGCTGGGAACTTGCCAACCACGAATTTCTTGCACTCGATTAATTTCAACCGCAAATTCTTCGCGGGCCAACTTAAAGGTTAAAAACTCTTTTTTTTCAGTTGCCATGATTTTATTCGTTCCTTTGCTTACGCTAATTTAATACTCGTGATATTACCGATAATTTTTACCTTATTCAAATAAAAATACCACTAAGGTCTACGAAACCTATTTATAGTTACCCAGGGCGTCTGCAAAAAAAACCGCATTTCGATATAATACAACGCTAAATTGTTAACCTTGCCTCTAAGGCATCTTTCAAAGAAAGGATAAATTCGTGATTAACCCGCAATGGCAAACATTTCTCGCCTCTCAAGGCGCCATATTTGGCGATAATTTCGGTGTAGACAGTTTTGGACACCCAGACCTAGAAAGATTCTTAATTAAAAATGGTCCCGTAATGACCAGCCAAGCCCATCAAGGTTTACTCAAATTAAGCGGTGAAGATACCTTTGCATTTTTACAAGGACAACTTTCAAATGACCTTAAAGATGTTACCGTTGAAAACGCTCAATTATCAGCCTATTGCGACCCGCAAGGGAATGTGCTCGCCATATTTCTAATTTTTAAGGTGGGCGACGATTTCTTTTTAAGCTTTGATGGCAGTCTAAAAGAAATCATTCAAAAGCGCTTAACCATGTTTGTTATGCGCTCCAAAGTCAAAATTACTGACGAATCTCAAAACCTTATTCGCATTGGTTTTGCAGGTGATTTTGCCGATTTAGATGTACAGCGTTTATTGGGCACAAAACTTAAAAATGAATACGAAGTTGCCCAGTTAGATAAAGAAGAAGCCAAAGCCACGTTGATTAAAGTGCCTGGCCCCTACCATCGCTATGAAATTTTTGCGGATGCGTCTTCTGCTGAGTTTATATGGAGCAAACTGCGCAGTAACTCGGAACAAACCAATCAACATGACTGGCAGCTTTTAAACATTGCTGCGGGCATTCCCAGTATCAATCTTCAAACGCAAGGCAAGCTAGTCGCGCAATTTTTAAATTTAGATAAACTTTCGGGGATTAATTTTAAAAAAGGCTGTTTTCCAGGGCAAGAGATTATTGCCCGCATGCACTACCGTGGCAAAGTCACTAAACGCATGATGCGTTTGAGATTTGATGAACCGGTTGATGTTAATATTGGTGAGGAGATTATCTTAAATGATGCCGCAGAAAAACATTATAAGTTTATGATTATTAATAAAAATCCTGACATTTTTAAAGGCTCTATGATGTTAGGGGTTGGAACGCTTAAACCGCTTGAAAATGTCACGGGTGGTTTAGCCACAGAATCTGGCGTTGCGGTTTCGATTGAACCTATGCCCTACGATTTAACCGATGAATAGGTCTTGATTTAACAATGTTAAGCCCATTAAAAAACCCGCGAGCGCGGGTTTTTTAATGTTTGTTAGAAAGGCTTAAATCATTCAACAGGACGCATATGTGGGAATAACAAAACATCACGAATCGATGCCGAATTGGTAAACAGCATGACCAAACGGTCAATCCCAATCCCTTCTCCAGCCGTTGGCGGCATACCATATTCCAAAGCAGTAATGTAGTCTTCATCATAATGCATGGCTTCTTCGTCGCCTGCATCTTTGGCTTCTACCTGCGCTTTAAAACGTTCAGCTTGGTCTTCTGCATCATTTAATTCTGAGAAACCATTGGCTAATTCACGACCACCAATAAACAACTCAAAACGGTCTGTCACTTCTGGATTTTCATCATTACGACGTGCCAATGGAGAAATCTCGGCTGGGTATTCAGTGATAAACGTTGGTTGAATCAACTTTTCTTCTACGGTGGCTTCAAAAATTTCTGTCACCACACGACCAATGCCGTAAGACTCTTCTATATGGCAATGTAATTTTTTAGCCAAAGCACGCGCTTGCTCCAAATCTTCTAGCTGTTCCATTGAAATACTGGGGTTGTATTTCAACACGGATTCTTTCATGGTTAAACGGTCAAAAGGTTTTCCAAAATCAAAGACTTGGCCTTGATATTCAAACTCTGTTTGACCTTTGGTTAAGACGGCTAATTCTTTAAGCAACTCTTCGGTATGATCCATTAAGGTTACATAATCTTCATAGGCTTCATAAAACTCAACCATGGTAAATTCTGGATTATGGCGTGTTGATAACCCTTCGTTGCGGAAGCTACGGTTAATTTCAAACACCTTTTCAAAACCACCAACAATCAAACGCTTTAGGTAAAGTTCTGGCGCAATACGCAAGAATAAAGGCATATCTAAAGCATTGTGATGCGTATTAAAAGGTTTAGCCGAAGCACCACCGGGAATTACATGCATCATGGGCGTTTCAACTTCCATAAACCCTTTGCGGGTTAAGAAGGCACGCACATGCGCCACAATTTTGGAGCGCATTTGAAAAACATCACGGCTTTCTTGATTGACCATAAGGTCAATATAACGCTGACGATAACGAATTTCTTTATCGTGCAAACCATGGAACTTATCAGGCATCGGACGCAATGACTTAGTCAATAATTCGATACGCTCGACATGAATCGATAACTCACCCGTGTTGGTTTTAAACAAGAAACCTTCTGCGGCAACAATGTCACCCAAATCCCATTTTTTAAATTGTTCGTTGTAGAAGTTTTCAGGCAAATCATCACGAGTTACATAAATTTGAATACGCCCCGACATGTCTTGCAAAGTGGCAAAACTGGCTTTACCCATAATACGACGCAACATCATACGCCCCGAAACCTTAACGCGAATTGGCTCCATCTCTGCCATGGCTTCTTTCTCTATGGCATCATATTTTTCATGCAAGTCCGCTGCCATAGCATCGCGTCTAAACTTGTTTGGATGCGCATTGGCTGGGCAATCTTTTCTGAGTGCAGTGAGTTTAGCGCGTCGTTCAGCGATAATTTTGTTCTCATCAACTGCGACCGCTTCTGGCGTATTTTGATTGTCGTTTGACATGATTTTTCCTTAAACTTTGCCTGAAATTTGACCAGGCCTGGTTAAAATTGAATACTTTTTAAGGCTTTTTGCCTTGTTTTAAACGCCAGCTTTGAGCGACGCAATAATAAACTGATCTAGGTCGCCATCTAACACCGCACTGGTGTTGCCGGTTTCAACGCTGGTGCGCAAATCTTTAATACGCCCAGAATCTAACACATAAGAACGAATTTGACTGCCCCAGCCGATATCCGATTTAGAATCTTCAAGCGCTTGTTTCTCGGTATTACGCGCCAGCATTTCTAGCTCATAGAGTTTGGCTCTGAGTTGTTTCATGGCTTCGGCTTTGTTTTGATGTTGTGAACGACCATTTTGACATTGCGTGACTGTATTGGTTGGCAAGTGGGTAATACGCACGGCGGATTCTGTTCGGTTAACATGCTGACCACCCGCCCCACTGGCACGATAAACATCAATTCGCAAATCGGCTGGGTTAATATCAATTTCAAAACTGTCATCAATTTCTGGCGAAACAAACACCGACGAGAAAGAAGTATGGCGTTTTGAGTTAGAGTCAAACGGTGATTTACGCACCAAACGATGCACACCCAGCTCGGTTCTTAGCCAACCGTAAGCATAATCCCCTTGCACATGAATGGTGGCGCCTTTAATGCCTGCCACATCACCATCTGAGATTTCCATGATTTCGGCTTTAAAGCCTTTACGGTCGCACCAACGCAAGTACATTCTGAGCAACATATTCGCCCAGTCTTGCGCCTCAGTGCCGCCTGAACCTGACTGGATTTCAAGATAGGCATTATTGGGATCCATTTCACCAGAGAACATGCGTTGAAACTCGAGCTTTTCTAATTTCTCACCCAGCTCATCCAGCTCCACGACCGCCTCATCAACCATGCCTTGATCATCGTCCATCTCAGCTAACTCAACGATTTCTTTAATTGAAGAAAGCCCATCTTCTAACTCAAGAATGGTTTCAACAACCACTTCGAGTTGCGATTTTTCTTTGCCAAGTGCCTGTGCATTCTCTGGATTATTCCAGACATCAGGGGCTTCTAACTCGCGTGAGACTTCAACTAAACGCTCTTGCTTAGTATCAAAGTCAAAGATACCCCCTAATCGTCACGGTGCGTTCAGAATAATCTTTGATACGGTTGTAAATGGGGTTTAATTCCATGGCCATAACTGTTAAAAACTCATTAGAAAAATAAAAGCGGAATAATACCACATGCACACCTTTATCGAATAGGCTAAGAAACTCATTTAAAACAAAAATTTATCTAAAGTTTCTTAAAATGCAGCCGCTAACTTATTTGCAAACCTAGATTTTTGAATAACTGAATGTCGAAAGATGTCATTGAATGCTTTTAGGTTTACAATGAATTCACATTAGTTTTAAGAGGAAATGGCCATGTCTATTCCACAAATTCCAAACAGCGTTAACGCCTACCAAAAAATGGCCGGCCTTACTCAAACAACATCTGAAAAAACCCAAATTGATTATTCATCTATCAGCCAAGGCAAGGGTGAACTCAAAGTGGATCAGATGACGATTCGCAATGAAAAACAAGCCAGCTTAGTAGCGCATTTGTTTGGGAATGGCGAAACCCAAAACGCCGAAAATGGTCTAAAAATGACCTATCAAGCGGCTATTGAAAAACTCAACGAAAAATTCAAAGCCGAACTGGGTGATGCTTATGGTGACAATGCCATTACTCAAGAAAACTTGGACAAACGCGGCATCGAATACTGGAATCCAGAAAACACTTCAGCAAGAATTGTGAATAGTGCCACCGCCTTTTTAAGCGGCTTTCAAACTGCACATCCTGAACTACAAGGTGAAGAGTTAATGAACAAATTCTTAGAAGTAGTTGGCGGCGGATTACAACAAGGATTTGACGAAGCACAAAATATCTTGTCAGACCTCAAAGTGTTTGATGGCCTCGTTAAAGATAACTTTAGCGCCACCACTGACCTTGTACAAAAAGGTATGGAAAACTTTAAAAACCAATATTTAGGGATAACACCAGAACCTATTCCTGAAGAAAACAATCAAGCTGAATAGCCTACTAACATAATGATTGAATATTAAAAAACCGCTTTAAGCGGTTTTAAATTTGAAGTCTATTTTATGTAAACAAACTCAAAAAGTGAAACTGATTTGAGAATCGCTTTGACGAAAATTAAGTTTCAATCGATTCAAAAACTGTACCTTCCTATCCAGCTCAACCAACAAATAGCAGTAACAATGCGGTTGATCTAAAAATGCAATTTGACTAATGACACTTTTAGCGCTGACTTGTTCTGCATTTTTAAAGACTTTTCCATCCATAAATTTGCAAATTTCATGGCTACTGAGCCAAAACAATAAAAATCCAAAGTATTTAATATATGTAATATTGTCTTATGCCGATCCAAAGGTTCTGCTAGATCAAAATTGTCAGTTTTTCTTGAACAGAACATATTTGCAAAACGAAATGAGTTTAAATTAAATCTTAGGGTGATTTTAATTCAGGTTGGGTTTAGCGCAAATTAGGCGCGAAAAATGGCTAAGAGTATTTTATCTAGTCAAAAATTTGGACTAAATTGATCTGTAATATCTTATGTAGGTATTGAGGTAAAACAAAGCCAACAAAAATGGTTTTGAAACTAAGGAATATCAGGGTTTAATTATTTTGGAGGTGCATAAAATTTAAAGATAAATGGGGCGAATGACGGGGATCGAACCCGCGACAACAGGAATCACAATCCTGGGCTCTACCAACTGAGCTACATCCGCCATAATGGTGTGATCGACCCACCGAAATGGTGCGCCCATCAGGATTCGAACCTGAAACCCTCGCCTTAGAAGGGCGATGCTCTATCCAGTTGAGCTATGGGCGCTTTAATCGAACCGCTTTAAACATCTGGCTGAAACTAGGTTGTTTCAACCAAATAGAATTTGGTCGGAGTAGAGGGATTTGAACCCCCGACCACCTGTACCCAAAACAGGTGCGCTACCGGGCTGCGCTATACTCCGTGAAGATGCGGCGTATTGTATAGACGCCTATGGTAGCTGTCAACACGCATTTCAGCTTTTTTTAAAATATTTTACATCTAGATGACAAGCTTTTAAGTTATCATTATGATTTTTAATATTATTCATATATTTACTTTTTTATTTGGTTTTAAGGATTTTTGAAAATGACCGCAAAAATTTTAGATGGTAAGGCGATTGCCTTGGAATTGAGAGAGAAAATTGCTCAAAAAATTAGTGATGAAGTTGCTAAAGGTAAAGCACGCCCAGGTTTGGCGGTTATTTTGGTGGGGGCAGACCCAGCATCTCAAGTTTATGTAAGAAACAAAAAGATTGCTTGTGAGAAAGCTGGCTTTAATGATGTTTCTTTAGAGTTACCTGCTGAAACAACTCAAGAGGAATTGTTAGCCAAGATTGATGAGCTCAACGCAAGAGAAGATGTTCACGGTATTATTGTTCAATTACCGGTTCCTAAGCATATTAACTCTGAAGCCATTATTGAAAGAATCGACCCTAAAAAAGATGTTGATGGTTTTCATCCCTACAATATGGGCAGATTGGCAACTCGCACCCTTAATTTAGCGCCTTGCACACCTCATGGTGTGATGACCATGTTGGCAAAAACAGGTATTCAATTGCGTGGTTTAAATGCAGTTGTGGTTGGCGCTTCTAATATTGTGGGTGTTCCTATGGCATTAGAATTGCTAAATGCTCGTGCAACTGTAACAGTTTGCCACAGTGCGACTCAGGATTTGGCTCAGAAGGTATCCGAGGCAGATTTAGTCGTAGTAGGTGTTGGTATCCCAGAAATGGTCAAAGGGGCTTGGATTAAACCTGGTGCAATTGTGATTGATGTGGGTATTAACCGCTTAGACGATGGTCGTTTAGTAGGTGATGTTGAATATGATATTGCCAAAGATAAGGCTAGCTGGATAACGCCTGTTCCTGGTGGTGTTGGGCCTATGACCATTGCAACCTTGCTTGAAAACACTGTGCAAGCAGCCTATGACTAATCTCTAGGTTTGCTTAAAAAATGGGCAGGACTGTTTAGAATTTAATTTTCGCTTTGCTGCCAAATACTTAAGTTTTTTATAACGATTTATCCACAAGCTTACTCAGGTGAATTGTGAATATTCGTAAAATGTTTGGATGGAGCGATGAAATGGGTTGGATTGTTAAAGAATGTGAAGATGAGTACGATTTTGAAAACGATAAGATGAATTTGGAATCGATGAGTATTTTATATTTCGAAAATGATGAAGCCATGGTCATTGAAGTTCAGGTTGAAGACGATGACTTGGAAAAGTTAAATACCGTATATGACTTGCTGTATCCTGGTTTGATGGATGATATGGAATCCTTGATGGAAAAGGAAATCGAAAACCCCTATGGGCTTAAGCATTTTTTCCCGGTGAGTCAAATCAAAGGGCATTAAGCAAGTTAATTAAAAACCGGTTCTTGTGTACGAATTTTTGATCAATCAACATAATGCTGAATTTTTTTACAACAAAACCAGAGTTTCCCATTCCATCTTCGCGTGAGCTCTGGTGCTTGCCCCTTGGCGGTGTGGGAGAGATTGGTCAAAACCTGATGATTTATGGTCATGCAGGGCA
Organism: Thiosulfativibrio zosterae; assembly: GCF_011398155.1. Lineage (NCBI taxonomy): Bacteria > Pseudomonadati > Pseudomonadota > Gammaproteobacteria > Thiotrichales > Piscirickettsiaceae > Thiosulfativibrio > Thiosulfativibrio zosterae. The sequence goes on along the minus strand of NZ_AP021888.1, from coordinate 1,343,716 downwards.
ATACTTGATGGTGGATTGTGGCATGGGCTTTTTATCCCTGCCAAATGAAATAACTCAAACCCAACGCGTTGTGCCAGACATTAGCCCTTTATTAAGCCAAAAAAATCGCTTACAAGGCATAGTGATTACCCATGGCCATGAAGACCACTTAGGCGCTTTGGTTCATGTATGGCCACAACTTCAAGTCCCTATCTACGCCAGTGCCTTTAGCGCTGCCTTGATTGAGCGTAAGTTTGCTCAGGCGGAGTTGGACATCAGTCGATTTCTTTATACCATTGCGACCCTAAACCCAGTTACGGTTGGGTTTTTTGAAGTGCAATGGTTACCGGTAACTCATTCAATTGTTCAATCTCATAGTCTTCAGATTTCCACGGCTTTGGGGACTGTTTTGCACACAGCCGACTGGAAAATGGATGCCAATCCCCTTTTAGAAGCCCCTTTTAGTTTTAAACCGTTTGGTCACATCAAAAACTTGGTTGCTCTGATTGGTGACTCGACCAACGCCTTAAAGCCTGGTAAAACGCCTTCAGAAAGTGCCTGCTTTGCTGATCTGTTGGAAACCGTTCAACAACAACCCTACCGAGTTGTGGTCAGTTGCTTTAGCAGTAATCTAGCGCGCTTAATCACTTTGGCTAGGGTTGCTAAGGCATCAGGACGATATTTTGCAGTGATGGGGCGTGCGATGGAGCAAATGCTCAGTCTTGCCAAGGCTCATGGGTACTGGCCTGCCGACCTGCAAGCACTATCGCCTTATGAACTGGGTTATTTACCCCGCCATGAAGTCATGCTTATCACGACTGGCTCGCAAGGAGAACCCAACTCAGGTTTATGGCGTTTAGCTCGAAATAACTCTAGATTTATGGGGCTTGAAGCGGAGGATTGCATTATATTCAGTGCTAACAAAATTCCAGACAACCTTGTGCGTATTCAAAACTTGATACAGGCCTTTAAATTGCAAGGCATCACGGTCATTCACGCCGAAGAATACAAAGATAAGCATCTTCATGTATCAGGCCATCCAAGCCAACAGGACATCGTAGAATTGTATCAACACCTCAAACCACCCTTGGTCATACCGGTACATGGCGAAGCCATTCACTTACAAGCCCACGCACAGTTAATTAAAGAACACCAACTGGCGCAAACTGTATTGCTAGGCGAAAACGGCGACTTGTTTCAAATCATTCCATCAGGCAAGGTGATTAAAAATCGGGTTGAAGTGGGTCTAATCAGTATTTGATGACTTAATTGCGCCTTAGGACTGGATAGAGCAATAGAATCATCCTGAAATCCTCAAACAACTTTAAGGACGCTTATTTTGGTAAAAAATTATTGTAAAACTTTTAGCGCTAATCGCAAATTAATCCCACTGATTTTGCGCAACCCAACTCATCAAGTCTTCTGCTGCCATGGGTTTGGCAAAGTAATAACCTTGTACGATTTGACAACCTAATTTTTTCAAAATATTTAAGGATTCGATATTCTCAACACCCTCAGCCACGGTCATCAACTTTAAATTGTGCGCCATATGAATCAAATCTTGTGTTAATTGATTAGTCCTCCCATCACGAGTAAGCCTATCCACAAAAGACTTATCAATCTTGAGTTCATTAAACGGCATATTTTTAATATTACTTAGTACAGCTGTGCCAGTGCCAAAATCATCAATCGATAAATGAAACCCTTTTAAACGTAAGCGAGTCAAAACATCCAATCCAATTTTGATTTGCTCTATCGCACGACTTTCAGTAATTTCAATTACGATTTGCTGAGGTGACAACTGACATTTAGCAATTAAGTCTGCTAAAAAATCTGGAAAGGTTAAATTATCTAAGTCCAACGCAGACACGTTAATTGAAAAAGTCACCTCGTGGATTTGTGATAAACAGCGTTGGTAATCCTCGCATAGTTTCCTAACCACGGCCATAATCAAATAGTTGGTTAAGGCATTTTGTTCAATCACTTCTATAAACTGCCCAGGGTAAATCAAACCCTGGTCGCCTTTAAGCCTAACCAAACATTCTAGCCCAATCAATTTGTGATCGACCAAACGAATTTGCGGTTGATAATGCAAAATAAACCTGTCTTCATACAAAGACTTAATCACCATTTCGTGAGAAAGTTTTGAGATCTCAGCTGACGCCTGTCGCACTGGTAAGTTAGGCGGATTTTTTTCACTGGCAAACTCAGCCAAGATGCCGCGCAATTTATCCAAATTAAAAGGCTTGCTTAAAGTGTCGACTACGCGCAAACCTTGCGTAACTGCCAAGTGATACGCAGATGCCAATACTGATTCATCAAATCCACTCATTAAAACAATTTTGCCTTGATAACCCGAGGACTCAAGTAAGCGTAACACCTCTATGCCATCGTGTTTGGGCATGTGCAAATCTAAAAAGAACAAACTAAAATCATCAATACCTGTTAACAGCGTTTCCAAATTGCTGGCATCGTCATGCGCAATGGTTGTTAGGTGATACAAATCAGCAAACTCAGCAATCATCTGTCCATACAAAGACTCATCATCTAATACAAAAACTTTAGCTGGCATGATTGGCTCCTAAGCATTTAAATGCCTTAAGTACCGTTTGTTGAACAATATCGCGCGAATAAGGTTTCTTAATAAATAAAATGTCTCCATTCATTAGGTGTTGCTTCACCAATAAATCACTCGAAAAACCACTGCATAAAATCACCGGCATAGGATGCTTTAGGGTTAGAATCAATTCAGCCAGTTTTATACCATCAATTTTGCCGGGCATCACGATATCAGAAATCACCAAATCGTAACTTTTTTGGGTTAAATTCAACCAGGCCTGGTCACCTGTAAAAGCCAAATCACATTCCATACCATCCAACAACAAATAGTCTTTTAAAATGCTTGCTAAGTGAATTTCGTCATCCACAACCAATACTTTTTTTCCTGCCAAATGTATTAATGATTGTGTGCTAGGCGTTGCGCTAAGGGTTTTTAAGCTGCCATCCTCTACTACCGGTAAATAGATGTGAATATTGGTACCCTTGCCAACCTCACTATAAATATGCATGTGTCCATTAGATTGTTTGATAAACCCGTAAACCATCGCCAAGCCTAATCCCGTGCCCTTACCTATCTCTTTAGTGGTATAAAAAGGCTCTAGAACCTTATCAATGATTTCTGGCGGAATGCCGCTACCGGTATCCTCAACTTCAATTTTTAAATATTCACCCTCTGGAATACTTTCGGCTATTGAATTCACATAAGCTTCATCCAAATAAACGCGCTCAGTTTTGATAAATATACTGCCCCCGTCCGGCATGGCATCCTTAGCATTGACGGCTAGATTAATCAACGCATTCAATAATTCGGATGCATCCACCCGAATAAGCGGTAAATCAGACCCAGACTGATAGTGAATTTGGATGCGATGTTTAATAGTGCGATGCAACATTTCAAGCACTTCATTCATCAACAAAGACACATCAATGGTTTCAATCTTCAACGTTTTTTTGCGCGAAATACCCAACAACTTCTGAGTTAAACTGGCAGCATTTTTAAGGGCGGTCATCATATTATCAATGCGAGTTAGCTGTTTTTCGTCCTGTTCTGAGTTCAATTTTAACAACTCTAAATTGCCCATTACAATACCCAGCATATTGTTAAAATCGTGAGCAATGCCACCGGTGAGTTGCCCAATCGCTTCCATTTTTTGACTTTGTCGCAGTTGATCTTCTATCTGTAACCCCGAAGTCACATCGCGCATCACCACAATCGCTAACTGCTCTTGCCCATAAGACAAAGGATCAATAATCACCTCAAAAAACTTTTGAATGTCACCATCGCAGCTGCAAACAAAGGGGTTATCACGCAAGACCTCAACTCTTTTAGGCGCCGCAAAAAAATCCTCTAGCGTTTGGTGCAAAGCAAACTTAAAGAGTTCTTTTACCAAATTAGTCAATTGTTCATCAGGCCTACTTGGTAAGCTCAGATTAAGTAATTGTTTAATTTGTTGATTGCTCGACTCAACCTGTCCATGTTGATTAATAATCATCAACCCAACGGGGACGGCTTCAAACAATTCTTTGAATCGCGTTTGTGATTGCATCACCGCATTTTGCGACTCAACTAATGCAGACTCACGACGCGACAGCTCTGAAACCGTTGTCACCAAGCGACTCGTCAATCTGAGTAAAAATAATAAAACCAGCGCTAATAAGGCGGAAAATACCAACGGCCAATAGTGTTGCCACCAAACCAAATCAGGCAAGTCATTTAAATTTAAACGACCAACCACATACCAAGGCATATCTGCCCCCTGATTAGGCAATTGATGATAATTAAATTGCTCAGCTGACATAGGCGTTTGACTATTTAAAACCTCTAGCTGATAAAAGACTGAGTTATCTAACAAGTCTCCCTGAGCATCTATGTTAGGCAAGTTTCTCCAAACATCTGCAAACTCGGAAGCTAGGCTCCAAGCCGTTTTACCAAACATAAAACCCCAGTTTTGGCTTTCATCTGGGCTCATAAAATAATAGCCATTGCGATTCACCCAATAAACATCACCTTTGCTATTTTTTGCAAAGATTTCAAGCTCATTTAATAGGCGAGAAGCGTCTAAATTGAGCGCCACAAACCCCACCGTTTTATTAAGTTCATCCACCACTGGGCTTAAAAAACGAATTGTGGGTTTAAATGGCCGCTCAATCACACCCTGCTCTATATTTAAATCAAATAAAGACTGGTAGACAGTGCCTGGGGTAATATGCTCGGCTTCCTTAAAGTAATAGCGCCCTGATTTGTCTTGCAAAGCCTCATAAGGAGTCGCAATGACTTGATCTTGGATACGGTCAACTCTAACCACTTCTTGCCCCATAAGGTCAATTAAGCGTAATTGAATATACTGAGGATTGAGTTCCATAAATTTCAAATACTCAGCAGACAAGCCGCTGGACAGTTTATCTTCATGTTGGTAGCATAACGTCCCCAAAGCTTTTTTTTGCGCGGCAAGAAATAGCACATCAGAATTCACCCCAACCAAATGGTTTTGAATGTGTTCCGCGATGTGTTTGGTGTCATTTTTAAAGTTGTGAATAATGGTCTTTTCACGCAAGGACTGATCAATTTCAAATACCGCGAGCATTAACCCTAAAATAATTAAAAAAATAGGTAGCGCAAACATCAGTTGCTTTTTAAATATTGGCGTCATGAGTTTGGCATCTCCTAAATTCAATCCGTTAAATTGAAAAAACAGCTTTAAGTCGCGAACCCATTACAAATAGATTCACCTTTATGAAATGTTGAATGTGCTTTGCACGACTGATCGATAAAAAATGTTTAAAAATTTGTCTGATTTAATCGAAAAATTGTGGCCAATAACAAGTTATCGGCAAGCTATTCAAAGACAGCTAATCAATTTTAGACATATTTAATTTATGTGCTTACCAAGCAGTTGCAGATTTTTAGAAAAATCTAAAGAAAGTTAACTGAAATAACTAAAAAACACAATTTTTTATGGTCAAAAACTAATTTTTTTTCTATTTTTTTTTAAAACCCCATGGTTTTGATTGATTAAAGGGGCTAAAAGAACGACCACCCAAGCCTTTAAAAGACATACGGCTGCAGGCGTAGCCAAGTGCCTGATAGGTTTTAACAGGGAGTTTAAAAGCGGCTTCTTGCTCTACTTTTTTACGAATAGGGTACATGGCGAAGCCATTGACTTACAAGCCCACGCACAGTTAATTAAAGAACACCAACTGGCACAAACTGTATTGCTAGGCGAAAACGGCGACTTGTTTCAAATCATTCCATCAGGCAAGGTGATTAAAGATCGGGTTGAAGTGGGTCTAATCAGTATTTGATGACTTAATTGCGCCTTGGGACAGGATAGAGCAAGAAAATCATCAATACTTTTAATATATTCTCGAAATATTACCAAGCTTTATAAGCTAAAAACTTACCATTCATTGTAATCACCACGCGGTCTCCTGCTGGATTTTTTTCTTTTTCAATATCCATTGTAAAGTCGATAGCACTCATAATGCCATCCCCAAACTTTTCATGAATTAACTCTTTCATAGTCGGACCATATACGCCGACAATTTCGTATAGCCGATAAATTAATGGATCTGTTGGCACTAGTTTATCCCAAGACTTATGAGGAAAGGCTTTTAGTGTGTCCTCTACAGTGGAGTCTAAACCTAAAAAATTACATAATTTTGCTGCTGGTTCAGAATCTAAGTGATTCATACCCAAACAAGCAGAGGTTGTATAAACTTCACTCAATCCTGTCGCGGCAGCAATTTCAGACCAGCCTACATTCTTTGATGCTTTGGCAAGAATAATCGCTTCTGTCATTTCAATTTTAGTCATCGTATCCCCCTCTTTTTACTTTTAACTTTAAGATTTAAACTCTAATACCCTATGGATATTAATCATGAAAAATGACTTCTTTTGGATAATTACCTATAACGGTTTCTTGATTTTCACCCGAAAGGGTTTTGGAGCGGTTAACTAAAAAATCAACCAAATGATTACGGGTTTTGTAGTAATTTGGATGATGAATAATATCCGTGCGTGTTCGAGGTCTTGGTATCGATATTTTTACGGATTCCGCAATTCTTGCCTTTGGACCATTCGTCATTAATAAAATTCTATCTGACAGCAAAATGGCCTCATCAACATCATGGGTAATCATAAATACGGTTTGCTTGTCCTCACTCCAAATCTTAATTAACTCCTCTTGAATGACCCCTCTTGTCAAAGCATCTAAAGCCCCAAATGGTTCATCCATAAGCAACAATTGAGGCTGAGTAGCAAACGCACGCGCAATGCTAACACGTTGACGCATTCCCCCAGAAAGTTGAGACGGCTTTCTATGTATGGCATCTTTAAGCCCCACCAAATCTAAATATTTTTGGCTATGAGCCAAGACATCTTCTTTACTCCAGTTCGGCCATCTAGCCTGCACTGCAAAAGTTATATTTTGCAAGGCAGTACGCCATGGCAATAAGCTGTAGTTTTGAAAAATAACACCTCGATCAAGACTTGGGCCGGAAACCTCTCGACCATTCATTAAAACAATCCCATCCGAGGCATCGTCTAAACCTGCCAAAATATTCAAAATTGTTGATTTTCCACAACCAGAATGTCCTATGACACAGACAAACTCCCCTTTTTCAATATTAAAATTGGCATTTTCAAAGATGGTTACAGATTCCGACTTATTTTGTCCCGGATAACTCTTTTTTAACCCTTGTACTTCAAGAAATTTTGATGTCATGCGCAATCCTATTCTTTATATTCAACTAACAATGCGGCATAAGCCAAAAACATATCCAAAAGCATGCCAACCAAACCAATCATCAGGATTGAAAAAATGACACTGGCAAGATCCAAGTTATTCCATTCATTCCAAACGTAATAACCTATACCCGTTCCACCAACCAACATTTCTGCTGCAACGATAACCAACCAGGCAATCCCAATTGAAATGCGCATCCCCGTTAAAATTGTTGGGGCAGCCGCTGGCAAAATAACTAATAAAGCTGTCTTAATAGGACTAAGTTCATGAGTTTTAGCAACATTAATCCAATCTTTGCGAACATTTGATACACCAAACGCAGTATTCAATAACATCGGCCATATAGAGCAAATAAAAATCACAAATATTGCTGACGTTTCTGAGTCTTTGATAATGAAGAGTGCTAAAGGCATCCAAGCTAGAGGCGAAATGGGGCGTAAAACCTGAATATATGGATTTAGAGCGTTATACATTAACGGTGACATTCCAATCAAAAAGCCGACTGGAATGGCTATCAATGCAGCAAAAAAGAAACCTACCAAAACACGATAAATTGAATACCCTAACTGAATGCCGATTCCTTTATCATTTGGCCCAGCATCATAAAAAGGGTCACTCAGTTCTTTTATTGCCAATTCAATAATTGCTGATGGTGGCGGCACACGGGCTTCTTGTGAGGCTCCACCCATCAACATTTCATATTCCGTCATAGGTTTGCTGTCAGATGGAATTTGATTCATTAACTCCCAAGAACCCAGCAAAACAGCTAACAAGACGACTGAAAGCAGTGCAGATCTAAGCGATAGCGATTTTAACATTTAAGACTCCTAGTACAGCTTTTACACACAAATTAAAATAATCAATAATTTTTAGACAAAACATGAGTAGCAAGCCACTCATAAATTCTCAGTTAAGCCAAGACTAAGATAATCAATATCTTTAGTCTTGGTCACAGGGTTTAATGACTATTGCTAACGTTTAATTGCAAAACTAGCGATATATTCTTCTGGCTTGTTGTAGTCAAACTCCTTGCCCATGATGAAGTAGTTTTTGTAAGTTTTTTCAGGAGGCGCATAACCTAACTCCTTCATAACTTTCCCAGTTTCAGCAGCTAAATAAACTTCTTCGGCGATTTTATTGTAGTCAATGTTACCTTCGATATAACCCCAACGCTTCATCTGCGTTAGAATCCATACACCCATAGAATGCCATGGGAAAGGGTCAAAATCGATTCGATCAGGAACATTTTGAACACCACCTAATCCATCAGCATAACGTCCCGTTAATACCTGCTCTATAACTGGAACAGGCTGATTTAGATAGTTTTTAGGAGCAATCGCTGCAGATATTTCTTTGCGATTTTCAGCTTTGGCCGAATATTCAGTTGCATCAATAATTGATCTTAACAATGCACCATAAGTATTTGGGTTTTCAACAGCAAACTCTTTGCTACAGGCAAATGCACAGCAAGGATGTCCTTCCCAAATGTCTTTAGTTAATGTATGAATAAAACCGACTTTTTCCCAAATTGCACGCTGGTTAAATGGGTCAGGTGAAAGGTAACCATCCAGGTTTCCTGCTCGTAAGTTTGCAACCATTTCTGGTGGTGGAACGACACGAATTTGAATGTCTTTATCTGGATCTAAACCATGTTCAGCAACATAGTAACGAAGAAGGAAGTTATGCATGGAATACTCAAATGGTACGCCAAACTTAAAGCCCTTCCACTGTTTTGGATCACGCTTATCTTTGTGATCAACATGCAATACTATTGCCTGACCATTAATATTCTCAACCGTAGGCATAATGAATGGCTTAGCCGTAGAACCAGCCCCCATAGACATTGCCAATGGCATAGGTGTCAACATATGTGCAGCATCATATTCTTTAGCTAAAGATTTATCACGAGCCACAGCCCAGCCAGCTGTTTTAATTAGACTGACATCAAGACCATTTTTTTCATAAAAACCCATTGGGTGAGCCATAATAATTGGCGTAGCACAAGTAATCGGTACAAAACCTATGTTGAGCTTACTTTTTTCAAGTTTTCCCATACCCATAGATTCTTTCAAAGCGGCTTTGGCCTCCTCCATTGGGAATACAGTACCCAAAACCGCAGCAGCCGTACCGGCTCCAACCATACTTAAAAATGAACGGCGACTAAATTCATTGTGTCCAAACACCGAGCGTACAACCGCACTCTCAATTGCCCTGTCCATAATGGCTTCATTACTATCTAAAGCCGAATTATGCTCTGGCATTTCATGACTACCGTAAACTTGAATAGATGACTCATAAACAGAACGCTCAACTTCAGCCTGCTTTTGAGATGGATTTAACGGTGATGATTCAACTTTGCAAATTGGACAATCGCAATCTGCTTTGTGCAACAAACTTTTCTTTTCATTAAATGGATCGTTCAAGCTTTTAAATGACATGATTCATACCTCGACTCGTGGTTTGTAAATATTTTGGTGCAATTAAACTATTGTGTTCATTTCTTTAAAATCATGAGATGTTGAGCAGAAGATATGCCAGCACATAAAAATACTTTTAACCAATTGTTTAACATGAATTTTTACATTAAAAACAACCGTCTAAATAACTACAAATTTTCGTTAAAGTACAATTTTTCGTAACACTACTACTAAATTTCGTAATCGGTATAAGCCTTGCTTTGTTTATTAAAACGCGCTCATTTGCACTCATTTAATACAATCATACTTTTTGAAAGAGTCTAAACATGTCTCAAATTTTTAGTGATGCATTTAACAAAAATCCTAATGCAATGATTATTATCGACCCAGTAAAGGATGAAATTTGTTATGTAAATCTAGCTGCTGAAGCTTTACTAAAGCAATCAAATAAAACACTCACAACTTTAAAAGCAACTCAATTATTTCGGCACTGCATCCCTACTCTGTTCACTTTTACTGAAGAAGCACTTATTAAAACAACCGCTTGGACAAGAGATTTACACATCCAATTTAATGATGATCAACCGATTTATCTCGAGGTTAGTGCGGGAAAAATATCCCAAAATAGCAATCAAAGAAAAGAGTTTATTTGCCTTACGCTACAAAGCCAACAAGAAATAAATCGCAGGCGGATTAAATCAGACGCTAAATTTTTACATCAAAATGGATTGGAACACTGGAAAACCATAGAGCATATTTTTCGTGAGTTTGAACACGAAAATAAACTTATTCTTGAGGCCGCTGGTGAAGGCATTTACGGTGTGGACATTCACGGAAAAACTACTTTCATAAACCCAGCGGCTGAAAAAATATTGGGTTGGAAATCTGAAGAACTGATAGGTAAAAGCATGCATGAAATGATTCACCATAGCCGTGAGGATGGGAATCACTATGAAAGCAAAAACTGTCATATCTATGCAGCCTTTAGGGATGGTGAAGTGCGTCATGTAGATAATGAAATTTTTTGGCATAAAAATAATTACCCTATTCCGGTCGAATACACGAGTACGCCCATTATGGATAACCATCAACTCATAGGTGCAGTGGTTATTTTTCGCGATGTTAGCGAGAGGAAGCTTGCAGAAAGAAAACTTCACGAAGCCTTAAATGAAGTGCAATCTCTAAAGAAACGATTAGAACTTGAAAATGCCTATTTACAAGAAGAATATCGCGAAGAACATCACTATAAAGAAATTGTTGGCAAAAGCCTCGCAATTCGTAAAGTCATTCAACAAATTGAACTGGTTGCACCTACAGATGCTAGCGTACTCATTAGTGGCGAGTCAGGCACAGGTAAGGAACTGATTGCCAGAGCAATTCATGATAGTAGTCAGCACAAAAATCGTCCACTCATTAGAGTGAACTGCGCCTCTATCCCTAGAGAACTCTTTGAGAGTGAATTTTTCGGTCATGTTAAAGGGGCTTTTACTGGTGCAATAAATGACCGTGCAGGACGTTTTGAGTTAGCAAATGGCGGAACGCTTTTTTTAGATGAAGTCGGTGAAATACCTTTTGAGTTACAAGGAAAACTATTGCGTGTACTTCAAGAACAGCAATTTGAACGCGTCGGTGAATCTAAAACACGCTCTGTTGATGTAAGAATCATTGCCGCAACTAATCGAGACTTAAAAGAAGAAGTCGCAAAAAAACAGTTTCGAGAAGATTTGTTTTTCAGACTGAATGTTTTCCCAATAGAGTCAATCCCACTGCGTGAAAGGACTGAAGATATTCCATTATTAGCTAACCACTTATTAAAAATTGCCCGTAAAAAGTTTGTAAAACCAAATATTCAACTAACCGTAGGTGATATACAGAAATTAATTGATTATCAATGGCCTGGAAACATTCGCGAATTACTAAATGTCATTGAAAGAGGTATCATTTTAGCTACCGATTCGCGTCTGGAGTTAAATCTACCGCTAACAAATCAGAACTACACATCCTTAAAAAACGACATTGAAAATACATTTCAAATACAAACTAAACAAGAACTATCGAACCTAGATAAACAAAATATTATTAATGCACTTAAAGCTTGCCGTGGCAAAATATTTGGACAAAATGGCGCGGCAGAAGCATTAAAAATAAAACCCACCACACTTGCATCTCGCATTAAAAAATATCAAATTAATAGACATCAATACATCAACTAAAAACAAAATTTAAGCCCTTTAAGATGATTATCAAAAAAGGTGTTCGGTATTATTAGACTGGAACAGTTTAATGGCGCAACATTTCTAAAAACGACAGTCTAATTAAATTTCTGTTCTGGTGAAAAATCAACTTCGAGAGACTGGAATGTTCTTGTTTGTTGCCTAATGTTGTCATTTATCTACATTTAAAAACATAAATAAATGGGAATAACCTAATGATTTTTAATAACTTATTGATATCTAACCGTATTGCTTTGGTGGTCTATTGCCTGCTTTTAAGATAGAAAAATACACGATTGTTGTGTTAGCACCCAGCGTGGGGATGCATTTTAAATCAGCTAAACCAACCCAATAAGGTTGAATGTTAAGGAGAAAGAAAATGTCCACCCCATTACTGATTAATGCTTCAAGTTTGGCGCAAATGATTGACCGTGAGCCAGTTGTGATTATTGATACCCGCTCAGCAGAGGCTTTTGAACAAGGTCATATTCCTGGTGCCGTCAACATTCACAGTATTTTTACTCATCTCGCCATGTCTAGCCCAGAAGGCCTGGCAGAATTAAAAGCCACCTTTGCCAAAGCGTTTGGGGATGCGGGCTTATCGGGCAGCGAAACCGCGGTGTTTTATGAAGACTCAATGGACACGGGCTTTGGTCAGTCTTGCCGTGGTTATTTTATATTGGGTTATTTAGGGTATGAAAAAATTAGCATTTTGCACGGAGGGTACCAATCTTGGTTAGCAGGTGGTTACCCAATCAATATGGAACCGGTGATGCCCGCCGCCAAATCCTTCCCAGTGAAAGACACGGGTGACAGTTTAATGGTGGATCAAGAAGCGGTTCTAAAAGCGCTTGGAACGGACATTGTCTTGTTGGATGTGCGCGATGTCGATGAATGGATTGCCGACAGTTCTTCGCCTTACGGCAAAGAGTTTTGCCCACGCAAAGGCAGATTGCCAGGCGCAGTTTGGATTGAATGGTATCGCATGATGAAACCTGGCAAAGTGCCTTTATTAAAAACCCCCGATGAAATTTTGGCCGAATGTAAAACCGTGGGCATTACCAAAGATTCTGCAGTCTATTTGTATTGCTTTAAAGGTGCGCGCGCCTCTAATACCTTGGTTGCACTGAAGTCCGCGGGTGTGAATAATGTAAAACTCTACTTTGGTTCTTGGAACGAATGGTCACGAAACCCTGAGTTGCCGATTGAAGAAGGACTGCCATTTTAAAGGAGTGTTTTATGGTCTTTGACAGCATAATGATGTCGATTCATACCGTTGCGGCGGTTTTGTGGGTGGGCGGTATTTTCTTCGCGTATCGTGTTTTGCGTCCTGCGGCGATGATGCTTGAACCCCCTGTGCGATTGCAACTCTGGGTGAACGCTTTTGGGCGATTTTTCCCGTGGGTATGGGGCTTTATTTTTGCGCTGATTATCTCAGGCTATTGGGACTGGTTTGCCCGTTTTGGCGACTTAGCACACATGCCGCTCTATCTGCATGCCATGCAGTGGATTGGTTGGCTGATGATTGTATTGTTTGCTTGGTTGTATTTTGTGCCGTTTGCCAAGTTTAAAACCTTGGTGGCGGAGCAACAATTTCCTGAGGCAGGAAAATTAATGAACCAAAAAATGCGTCCAGTCATTGCGATTAACCTTAGCTTAGGGGTTCTTGAGGCGATAATAGGCGTTTCAGGCCCTTATTTAGGGGTGTGAGCGAAGCATCAAAAAGAATCTATGTTGGCACCTTAAAAGGTGTTGGCAGAATCTATCAACAAACCTTTGTCGATAACTACTCAAAATTGCTGATTGCTAACTTTAATAACAAGTCACGAAAACTGAATATTGAAGATATTAACCGCTGGAGAAGCTATCGAAATGACCAATTAATTGATTTGGTCACTCGTCAAAGCCCAGCGTTTTCAACAATGCCTTGGACGTCCCAGCATTTGGTTTTTAGTGGCTGACCGAAACGCACAAGGCGAACTTCTAAATACACCCCAAATTTTAGACGGATGTTCTCAAGGACTTTTATCTATATTTTTTTAAAGTTATGCAACATTATTTATAAATAAGGTAGGTATTTTATTTAAGGATATGATTATACAACTAATTTAAAGTTTAGCCCTAGCGCTTGAACGACTTTGTAAACAGTTTCAAAGCGTGGGTGTTTACCTTCGCCAAATGATTTATAAAGGCTTTGATAACCAAGCCCAGTTTGTTCTGAAATTTGCTTCATCCCCTTTGATTTGCTGACAACTCCAAGCGCATCAACAAAAAAAGCAGGGTCGTTTTCATCAAGAGCCGCTTGAAGATAATTTTTAACATCCTCTGCGGTTTGAAGATAATCTGAAACTTTAAAATCTTCTTCAGTTTGATTGTTCATGAATCCATCCTTTTACTTTTTCAATGTCTTTAGATTGGGTTGATTTGTTTCCCGTTAAGAAAAGCAAAACAAGCTCATCTCCTTTTTGCTGATAATAAACGCGCCAGCCTTGGCCAACGTCTATGCGCAATTCGTAGAGAGAGCCTTCAATATTTTTAAAGTCTCCGCGATTATCAAGTTCTAGTCGGCGTAATCTGGCTAAGACGCGTGACTTAGCCAATGGGTCTTTAATTTGTGCAAGGCTTTCATCAAAGGGATAGCCTCCATCCAATCTAAATTTTTTAATTATCATTGATTATACCGCCACTTTATCCAGTTGGATAATTTTATTATCGGTTTGATTGGCAAAGTCATTAATATATCTTGTTTGTAGATCTGGCTGAAGATGGCCGTAATGTTGTTCAATCATTTCTACGCTGGTGGTTGCAAGCTTGGCGATACTGAGTAAGTTTGCGCCATTCATTACTAGCTGGCTGATAAAATTATGCCTTAAAGTATAGTTTTCAAGCTCATTTGGAAGTTGAGCCAAGGCTTTAATCTTTTCCCAAGGTTTGTATAAACGTAAAAATGGTTTTCCCGTGGATGGATTTGCAAACACGTATCCATATTGAGGTGAACCATTTTGCTCATGCCAACATTTTAAAAGCTCAATAACCTTGTCTGATAGAGGATTTGTAGTTGGGTATTCATTTTTATGGCGTAGTTTATTAATCTTGAATTCGCATATTAAGTGCAACTTCATTTAAGCAGCGAATAAATCAACAGCTTTTCCTAAAAATAACTCAGCGGGTTGTTTTCCATCTCGTGTTTTTCGACGACGAGTGTTTAGCCTGTTCATAACAAAATCTATCTGTTTATGGGTAACTTGATTAAAGTCGGTTCCCTTTGGAAGATACTAACGCTTGAATACGCAACCATAACCAGGCCTGGTTATTTTTATGTCAAATTAAGTCAATTGAGGCTTTTACTTGGAACAATTTAATCTTTTAAAGACACTTTGGCAAAGTAGGCTGCTCCTAACAGTGGTGCTTCTGGGTCATCGACGATTCTAACGGGTATCTGTTCAATCGCTCTTGTCATACGACCTTTGTCTAAAAACCCTTCCATAAAAATACCGGACTCCAGTGCTTGACGAATTTTCGGTGCAATGCCGCCGGCAATATAAACCCCGCCCAATGGCAATACTTTTAGCGCGAGATTTCCTGCTTCTGCGCCGTAAATTCTGCAAAACAGGCGCAAGGCTTCTGTGCATATTGGGTCTGATTGTTCCAGTCCCATTTGGCTAATCAAGGCATTGCGGTCACCCGTTTGCATTTTCGCCTCTAGTTCTGGATTCACTTGAGCAAAACCTGACGCTTTTAAAAAGTCATACAGGTGACCAAAGCCATCACCAGACAAAATTCGCTCAAGGCTGACATGCCCCTTAAAGCGTTCTCTTAAAAAGACGAGCAATTGATCTTCTTGCAGACTTTGTGGCGCAAAGTCACAGTGCCCCCCTTCTGATGGCATGGCATGGTGTTTTTTACCGTCAAAAAATAAAACGGCTTGACCCAAGCCTGTTCCCGCCGCTATGACACCGATATGCCCTGCTCTTTCAATTGCAGAAGGGTTTAGTTCATGAAACTGATTCAACTGCAAAATACCATAAGCAGCGGCTTCTAAATCATTTAACAAATGTACTTTAGGGATTTTTAGGCTTTGACTGATTTCTAAGGCATCAATCGTCCAAGGCAAGTTGGTTGTAATACAGCGCTGCTCTTTAATGGGGCCCGCAATCCCAAAACAGGCCATATCGATTTGAGTAGCGGAACCCAAAAACTCTCGCAATAAATCTTCAAAGTGTTCATGCTGGCCACTGGCAAACATGGATTTTTTAACTTCTTTAAGTCCGTCATCGCTGACCTGATAGAGCGCCAACACGGTTTTAGTGCCACCAATATCTCCGGCTAGAATTTGTTTCATCTTCACTCCTTGATTGTAATGCGACTCAATCAGCGCAAACTATTGTGCTTTATGTAAAAAACGGAATGCCTCTACTATCGCATTGGCAACTTCATTGGGTGCTAACAAATAGAAGGCTTGCCAAGCTTTTTCGCGGTCATCTTCATAAGCTGATAATTGATTGTCGGCTAAGGATAACCAGTGTAATCTCACCGAATGCCCCAATAACACATCTAAAAAGATTAAGTCTTGCGAGTGCAAATCTTGATTGGCCTTCATAATTAACCCCAGCACCATGATGGCTTCGGCATAAAGGCGACGCACTTCTGGCAATGGTGTTTTATTTAATAAATGATCTACCTTGTCTTGAAACAGTTTTTCACCACGAGTCATATTGGCACTGAGCGCATGATTTAAACGCAACTTAGGATTCCATTGGTCACCAATACTCAGGCCAGCCGTTTGGTTAACCACATCCCAAGCACCTTCATAAAATCCCGGTGAATAACGGCCAATACTGCCATGAATTTTTCGCCATTCATACCAGTCAAACGCTTCGCCTAGTTCGGGGTTCATATTAGACTCAAATTTTGGCAAATATAAGTCGTGCTCAGTTTTATCGAAGGTCATTAATTCTTGTTTGTAAATTTGCTCTTGAACATCTGCGTAGTGTTCAAGCACATATTCAAGTGCCTGAGCAATCTCGTAAGGTGCTTTGGTCATTAACAAATCCAACGCATCATCAGCACTGCCATGCCCTTGCGCAAAACGAATATGGCCGGCCAAAAGTTGCAATAGCTGGCCCGTTCTGATCAACGGCATATTATTGAGCAACTCAGGGCGAGAGCGGATTAATAGGCCTAAATTTAAGATCAATTCTTGGGTCAAAATTTGCGCTCTTAGGTCATCCAGATTAAATTCTTTAATCATTCTAAGAATTTCTACCGCACCCGCAGGTTGTCTAAAGGTGGAATGTTTACTGTATTGGCGAGAAACACTTAGGGCAATTTTGCGCACCAAAATTTCGGTTAGCGCACCTTCCAAGTCAATATCATGCTTTCCTAACCAAGCCGCTGCTCGACGAATGATATTCCAGTCGTTAACTTCTTTGGCTTGCAGATAAATGGCTTCCATCAGTTTTTGCAAGGTGCAGGGCGTTCCATCAGAACCCGATAATCCGGTTTGGAAAGCGCCATCGTGCCGCTGAAATAATATCTCAGTCATCATAAACTGCTCGGCCAAGTTTTCGGTATGCACTAGTTGCGCGATTAAAGCAGCATCTGCCCATTTTTGACACACTTGCACATCCAGCGTTTTGGCAGAATTGGCTTGAATTTGCTTTAACGCTAAACACTGTTCAGAATAAAAACCGCTTTGCTCGTGAGCACCTGGCGCATGTTCTAAATAATGTAAGTTTCTTTTGGCGGATGTTGGTAAAAAGTTTTTCAGCATACCCAGTTTTACAGGGATATCCGCAACTTTACCGTGACGGCACTCCTCCATAAAGTTGAATAGCGCACTTTTGCCCGCTCGGCTGAGCATTGCTTCATCCACCACCATGACCACCAAAGGTCTTCCCGGTAAATTCCATTGGCGAAAGATATAGCCCATTTCCATTTTTAACCGCTTAACCAACATGCGGTTATCTTGGGTGAGATAAAAGTCGTGACGACTTAAAAACTGTGGTTGGAAAATAAACTGATTGCCTTGATACTCATAAACACAAGCGGTGGTTAAGCCTCTGGGGTTGCGCTGAGGTCGCCCGGTTAGCCCAAGACTTTTACAACGCCCTAAGGATTCAAACGCTTCTGCCAGCGAACTGGCCGACAAAATTTCTATCGGCTTTAATTGTGCCAGCGTTTGCGTCACTAAGCCATATTCATGCAGTTTATCTTGAACTTTTTCGTTTTCAGCAATCAAAGAAAACTGAATTTGTCGGCCAATGTTTTTACCAATATTTTGGTGACGCCCTAAAGGATCAATATCACTGATGTCGAGCAAACCATCTTGCACTAAAGCGCCCAACAGATAAAGACTTTGCGCCCACACTAAAGGCACATTTTCATTAGGAAGACGCTCTTGTGAACCGGGATTTTGTCTTTCCGCTTCTATCTTTTCTAAAGGCACATAATAGATTTCTGGTAAGAGTTGTTGCCCGTTATGTTCTACCAGCAAACCTTCTAGTTTTTCACGATATTCTTTGGCTTTTTCAGGTTGGTCGGTGAATAAAAAATGCAGCAACAGATAACTGAAAAATAGCGGCCATTCGCTTTCAATATTCTCAAACTGCTTCATCTCCTCTGGCTCGTAATGCAGACGATTAACATCTTCATTCGCCGCTTGATGGCCATCTCGCAAGAAACGCTTACAACCATATCTGCCCGCTAATTTATCAATCACTTCATTAAGCGTCAGGTCAACCAGTTCCTCATCTTCTAAAGCAAAGGCTGGAAAGCCGATAACACTTAGCGTTGCCGCATCGACTTCTTTTGAGAGAGATTCTGCGGGTAAAGTTGCTTCTAAAGTGATACGCGCTCTGGCAATTTCATCGGGAATGACATGAATAATACTGTTAATGCCCCCTTCTGAACCAAAGCAGTTAAAACCATCCATGGCCTCTAGTGCGGCCTTAGCCATTCCCACTGAGCTGCTGTTGACCTCTGCAATACCATGGTTGATTTTGTTGCCACGCTCCCAAATACCATAGTCAGGGGTGCGGTAAGAGCGCCCAATATAATGCACTAGGTTTTGAATAAAGTGGACTTCTTCCAACGTGTAAATGATGTGCAAACCTGAGGCAGTCATTTGCGCCAGCATCAATAAAAACAGGCTGGTGGCATCTAATTGTAAATGTCCCCACTCATCATCGCCCACTACCGAATCCCCTGTGGTGGTGGAATATTTAGCGTGCAAAGCATCCAACGGATTTTGGGTAAATTTAAAGGCTTCTACTTTATGAGATTGCTTCATCATGGCAATCAGTAAACCACGCATGAGCTTAACAACGCTCTGCTCAAGCAACACTGCACGACCTTCCGTATCGTTAACTTTTCGATAGGCTAGTCCTAAACCCCAGATGGCCAGAATGCTGTAAACATTATCACGAACCCATGCATCGGTATAATCGCCATGCGCCGTAATGGCAGTACTGGCTGGCAGCAAACCGGTAATCGGATTTTGACGAGCAAGAATAATATCGGAAACCTGATGATAATAACGATCTAAAGTTTTTATGCTTTCTGTGTGCATGGTTTTCCCTGTAGGTATAGAAATTTTAATTTGATGGCGGTTTAACCTATCACCTTTGATGGGCTGTCGTAAAAGTTTGAGTGCGCAGACTTTAAACGCTGAGCCATTAGGATATTAAAAATGGCTTACTGTGGCATTGCGTTGTCGGTCTTGTCATTTAAAAGACGAAGTTTACCAATAAATCTGAATAACTCTGCCAAAATTCACCAACAAAATGCGGTTAATGATCAGGCAGCTCTCATGTTCAAAGGCTTTGCGACACCCAAATGTAGCTCAATGGCAGTTAAGCTCACTCAAGGGTTATTGATTTTGGTTAATCAAAGGGACTTGCAAGCGCGCTAAAATATCAAAGGTATCACCCGCAAAAGCTTCAACAACCGCCATTTCTGCCGGCTCAATACTTTGATAAATTAATTCCCCAATATTGGGTCGATGCGTTACCAAAATTAAAATTCCCTTGCCTTGATAATTGCGAATCAAATCTCGAGTGGCTGCCATGTTCCGTTCTGCAACTTCTGGACTCACCGCTTTGGTTAAGCGCAAACTGGGGTTAACCGTTACCTGTTGCAATCCTTCAGCCAAGAGTTGTGCGGTTTCTTGGGTACGACAATGTGGGCTTGCCATAACAGCTTCAACTAAAATAGAGTGGGCTTTAAGTTGCTGGTTAATCCAGCGAGCCTGTTCTCTTCCAAAATCACTCAGATTGCGTTCACTAAAACAACTGTCATCCAATACAAAAGGACTACCAAACTCTTCGCTGAGAGTTGCATGTCTGACCAACAAAACTTTATGGCCGCCCTCAAGCAATTGCCAAAAAGCCTCTTCTGATGCGTGTGATACAGAGCTTAACAAGTTAGACAGTAAAAGTATGCCAACCAACACAATTCGATTCATTGTTAACTCCGTTAAATAAGCTAATGTTTTTATGGTATTTTTAACCCAAAAACAACCAGGCCTGGTTAGTTTTAGGGGCTTTTTTGCTTAATTTTGACTGCTAGACGCATTTAAATATTTTTCAATAAAGTTGAGTACCTTATTAAAATGCAGCTCTATTTTATCAATTGAATCGTGATCTGCTCCAGCAATTTCCAGACACTCAACCGACTGTTTTGCCGCCGCTTGGCAAAGCAAAAGATGGTCACTTAGCGGAATGACCTGATCTGCATCACCGTGGATGAGTAATACAGGTTTGTGAATTTGCTGAAGTGTATTGACCGGAGCAATCGTATCAAACCGATAGCCTATGACCCATTGCACATAACTAGAAATCAAAGTAACTAACCCAGGAAAAACATCTAAGCGTTTTAGATATCTTTGCATCATTAACTTGGGGTGTGCAAAACTCGAAATAGCGATAAACGCATTGGCATGAATGTCCTGTGAGGCTGCCAATAAAGTGGCCGCCGCACCCACTGAGTGCCCTACAATAATTTGCTTTTGATTTTCAGTGGGATAGTGTTTTTGCAGCCAGTTGATGGCTGAATTCAGGTCTTCAGCAAATTTGGGCATATTCGATACCCCTCTCTTTTGGCTGTCTCCATGATTATGCGCATCTATCAATAACACATTAAAGCCCGCCGCATAAAAGGGTTTGGCCAAGGGTAACATCATGCTTTTATTGGCACCCCAGCCATGCAAGATTAAAACGGTCGTATCACTTTTTTGAGCTGCCTCAATCCACCACGCAGACAACAATGTTCCTTGTAGCCCTTTGAAAGCAATCAACTTAAAGGGTAAATCATAAGCGGTTGGTTGCTCAAGATTGGGACAACGCGGCGCACGAAAACTGATGTGGATTGCCACCAAAAAAGCCGCAATCAACAGCAAAGGGATTAACCAATAGAACATTTGAGGAAACTCGTTTGCCGATTATGAATCCATTAATCGGCGCTAAAAAACCTTAAGGAGAAGGATAAGTATATTGGCTGTGAATACGCTCAATTTGGGCCAACACCTCGTCAGACAACTGAATCTCTATGGATGCAATATTTTCTTTGAGTTGTTCCATGGTGGTTGCCCCAATAATATTTGCGCTCACAAAGGGGCGACTGTTCACAAATGCCAGCGCTAATTGGGTGGGCGTTAAGCCATTGCCTTTGGCTAAAGCGGCATACAGCTCGGTTGCTTTTTGGGCATTTGGACTTGAATAGCGTGTGTAATTGTTAAATAAGGATAAACGAGCCCCTTTAGGTTTTTGACCATTTAAATATTTACCACTGAGAACACCAAAACCTAAAGGTGAATAGGCCAACAAGCCCACTTTTTCATGATGACTGACTTCGGCTAAATTGACTTCAAAACTGCGGTTCAGCAAGCTATAAGGGTTTTGAATCGTGATGATTTTTTCTAGGCCTAAGCGTTGCGCCGTTTCTAAAAACTTCATCACTCCCCAAGCGGTTTCATTAGACAAACCTATCATGCGAATTTTGCCTGCCTTCACCTGTTCACTTAATGCCAAGAGCGTTTCTTCAAACGGGGTAAACTCGGCGGGTTTTTGGGGTGCATGAAATCCTAATTGTCCAAAATAATTGGTCGGTCTTTCGGGCCAATGAAGTTGGTACAAATCAATGTAATCTGTTTGCAATCGCTTTAGAGATGCGTCAATCGCTAATGGAATTTGTTGAGCATTAAATTGGCTATGTCCACCTCGAATATGATCGACAAATCCAGGGCCCGGCCCTGCCATTTTGCTAGCCAAAATAATTTGCGAACGCTTATGAGTTTTGGCAAACCAATTACCAATCATGATTTCAGTTTTACCGTAAGTCGCGGCTTTAGGTGGAATCGCATAAAGTTCGGCCGTATCCCAAAAATTAACGCCCTGCTCTAATGCATAATCCATTTGCGCAAAGGCTTCTTCTTGAGTATTTTGTTCTCCCCAAGTCATAGTGCCCAAACAAATACGGCTGACCTGAATATCTGAAGCGCCTAAATTGTTGTAAATCATCTCAGCTCCTTGGCTTTTGCAATTAAAGAGTATTCTACTGAAAACCCCGCATTAATATCACTTAACCGTTAAACCTAAAGATGAAGACTTGGTTAATGATGAATGAAATAATATTGAAAAATAAATTTTAAGTCATTGTTATGATTAATCTTATGCATGCAAAATTCATTTAAACTCCAAAAAAACAGTTAAAAACTTAA
Source organism: Thiosulfativibrio zosterae (assembly GCF_011398155.1). Classification (NCBI taxonomy): domain Bacteria; kingdom Pseudomonadati; phylum Pseudomonadota; class Gammaproteobacteria; order Thiotrichales; family Piscirickettsiaceae; genus Thiosulfativibrio; species Thiosulfativibrio zosterae. Next base: position 1,321,086 of record NZ_AP021888.1, on the reverse strand, counting down.
GGCTTCAAAAGTTTCAAATTCTATCCAATGGTAAAATATTAAGATAGTTAAGATTAATTTAAAGAGATCCTTTATGCTTGAATTTAGCCCTATTTTTATCTATTTGGCGATGGCCTTTGTTTTCATCTCTATCGCTCTATTTTTCTTGATTGGTTGTCAGTCTGAGTAAGATGGCAAATTTAAAAGATCTGGTCTTTGTTGACATAGAAACCACCGGCGGCAAACTCCATCAAGCAGAAATAACCGAAATCGCCTTAATTCACATCAGTGACGGTGAAGAAGTTGGACGCTATCAAACGCTTCTAAAACCTCAAAAAAGTATTCCGCCTTGGATTACTCGCCTCACGGGCATCAGTAACGCCATGGTGATGGATGCGCCCTCTTTTGCAGAGATTGCAGAAGAATTAGCCGCTTGGTTAAGCCATAAAACCTTTGTGGCACATAATGCTCGTTTTGATTATGGTTTTATTAAAGCGGCCTTCAAGCAAGTTGGCTTAGACTTTAAAGCCCCTGTTATTTGTAGCGTTAAATTGTCTCGCCAGCTCTTTCCAGAAGCACAACGCCACGGTTTAGACCAAATTATTGAACACTTTCAACTCACCTGCGATGCTCGACACAGAGCGATGGGCGATGCTGAAATGATATGGCAATTTTTTCAAAAACTGCCAGAATATCATTCAAGCACGGTGATTGAGCAAGCCCTGCTTGAACAATTAAAACAACCCAGTTTGCCACCAAATTTAGATGCAGAAACCCTTGAAAACTGCCCAGATTCCCCAGGCGTGTATCGGTTTTATAATGCGGCTGGCACAGTTATCTACGTTGGCAAATCGGTCACCCTACGCACCCGAATTCTCAGTCACTTTAGTGCCGGACAACAAACTGCCAAAGATCACAAAATAACACAAGAAATTGCTCATATTGACTGGACAGAGTGCAGCGGAGATTTAGGAGCACAACTGCTTGAAGCCAGAGAAGTTAAACGCATTAGCCCAACCTATAATGTCCGACTGAGAAAAACAACTCACCTATGGCGCTTTGCGTTAAGCAAAGATGCTGCTGGCTATAACACCTTAATTTTGAACACCACAAGTGATTTATCGCCCGCTGAACTCATACAATCTTATGGTTTATATCGTTCAAAAAAGCAAGCATTGGAAGACTTAGAAAAACGCGTGGCTCAACATCAACTTTGCCAACGACTGACAGGTTTAGAAAAGAAAAAATCTGGGACCTGCTTCGCATTTCAATTAAAACGCTGCAAAGGCGCTTGTGTTGGGCAGGAAAAACCAGAGCTTTATAATCTACGCCTAGAAATGGCATTGCAACCTCTTAAACAAAAGGTCTGGCCATGGAAAACACCGATCTTGGTTAAAGAAATGTCAGAAAACATCGAACAAATTCATTTAATTGACCAATGGTGCTGGTTAGGTAGTGCGGATAATGAGTCAGACTTAGAAGATTTGATAACTTCTAAACAAGAAGATTTAATGATTGAATTGGATACTTACAAAATTTTATGTAACTTTTTATTAAAGCCAAATCAAGCACTGCAGATTACGCAATTGCGTAGATAGATAAATTGTAAAAGGTCTCAAATAAAAAAACCCTCGAATCGAGGGTTTTTTGTAACTCTACTAACTTAATCTTAAATGATTAAGCCATTTGACCTGGGTAGTTTTCGATACCTGGGTTGTCTTTAACGCCTTTAAGCTTAGGATGGTTTACTTTCTTCAACTTAGTGCTTGATTTGTGGTTACGCAAGTAATCAGCAGCCACATCCCACATTAAGCGACCAGAACCAACGGCCTCAACCTGAGCCCAACCAGCAACAGAGTACTTTTTGTTGGCTTCAAGTGGCGTACCATCATCTAAACGCATTTCAGAAATACGGTTACCTAAGGAAGCATTTGGCTCACAAGTGTAATCCATACCACCTAAACGAACCATGTCACCACCCGATTGTAGGTATGGGTCTTTTTGGAATAGGTTTTCACAGATACCTTCTAGGATATCTTTCATTTGTGCACCAGTCACTTCAGACTTATAAGTTTCACCATAAGTCATTGAAGTTTCGTCCATCACACGTTCCATAGTGATCATTTCACCCGCAAGAACTGAAGTTCCCCAACGAACACCTGCTGACATAGCGATTTGAGTATCGTGCTCTTCACGCAAGGCGTTAACAATGATTTGATCCCAAGTACCCATGAAGTTACCACGACGGTATAAAGTATCTTCAGCAACAGCTAATTCTTCACCTAAGATTTCACCATAAGTTTTACCTAAACGCTCTTTGCTGTAAGCACGCGATGGGTCACGAGATTCAATGATGTTTTCATCATACTTTTTAGTGTATAGGTGATCAATAAATGTTTGAACGGTTGCATCTGCTGCTAGTACATTTGAGAACACTGGTAATAAAGTGTAGTTAACACCTTTTAATTTACCATTCACAATGTCTAAGTCCATACAACCTACAAACTTACCGTTTGAACCTGCGTTAGTTACGTGACAAACACCACCATTAGGTGTTTTAACTGGGATTGTCTTAGCAATACCATCATGCGTGTGACCACCGAATACTGCATCAATACCATCAACACGTGATGCCATTTTGATATCAACGTCCATACCGTTGTGAGAAATCATCACAACTGCAGCCACTTTTTCATTTTCACGGATATGGTTTACAGTGTCTTGTAAATCATCTTCACGTAAACCAAATGACCAGTCTGGGAAGTTAGATTGTGGGTTAGCATTTGCAGTACGTGGGAAAGCTTGACCAACAACAGCAACTCTTTCACCGTTAACGATTTTAACAGTGTAAGGTTTGAATGGGCGAGCTGACTCTTCATCATAAAGACCCATACCATTTTGCTGACCAACCATTTCACGGTAAGCGTCACCAAACAAGGAATCTTCTTTAACACGAATGTTTTGCGCTAAAAATTCACCTTTGAACTTGTTAAGGTTTGTTAAAACTTCTTCTTCTTTGTAAGTGAATTCCCAGTGACCTGTCATGATGTCAACACCTAACAAGTTAGAGGCTTCAACCATATCTTGTCCACGAGTCCAAAGGGCCGTACCAGAACCATGCCACAAGTCACCACCGTCCATAGTCAAGGTATTGTCTTGTCCGCCAGCTGCTTCACGTAGCTTATCTAACAAAGTCTTAACGTGTGCAAAACCACCAACCTTACCATATTGCTCAGAGGCATCTTGGAAGTTAATATATGAAAATGCGTGTGCTAAAGGTGTGTTTTCCGCAACACCAATTTCTTTCAATAATTTAGTTCCAACAACGTGTGGTAACTTACCGAATGCTGGACCAGTACCTAGGTTTACATTAGGCTCGCGGAAATAAATTGGCTTTAATTGTGCGTGAGTATCTGTGATGTGCAGTAAACGAACCTTACCTTTCATAGGTAGATTGTACATTTCAGCAGTGGCTGCTGAACCCATTTTCTTAGCTGGACTTCCAGACATTGCTTTTGCAGTACCAGGTAACATACCTGCTGCTGCTGCCAAAGACATTACATGAAGAAATTCACGACGATTTAGAGACATAGGTCCGCTCCGTTTTAGTCAGTTAAATTGGCTTGAACTATTAAATAAATTCAATAGCGCAAGCGTTGAAATAAATTTTATTAATACTAATGCAATTAACCGCATAAGTCTAATAAGCTGTGGTTATATACCAATAAGGTTTTACTTATACGCAAAACACCCCAAACTCAAGAAAGCTTAGGCGTCAACCGTGTCGGCTACCCATTTACGAGCATTTCTAAACAATCTCATCCAAGGTGCATCTTCAATCCAGTCATCTGGATGCCAAGAGTTTTGCACTGCTCTAAAAACGCGTTCTGGATGTGGCATCATAATGGTCACGCGACCATCGGGTGTGGTCAAACCGGTTAAACCTGCTTGAGTTCCATTTGGATTAAAGGGATAAGCTTCAGTCGGATTGCCAGCCGCATCAACATAACGCACACCAACCAAACCTTCAACATCCGCCATTGAACCTGCACCAAAATCCATACGACCTTCACCATGTGCCACAGCAACCGGAATGCGAGAACCCGCCATTCCTTTGAGTAACACGGATGGAGAGTCAACAATTTCAACCTGCGAAAAACGCGCTTCAAATTGTTCAGACTGATTACGCACAAAAGCTGGCCAACCTTCAGCCCCAGGAATAATCTCTTTAAGATTAGACAACATTTGGCAACCATTACAAACACCCAGTGTAAAAGTATCTTGGCGTTTGAAGAATGTTTCAAAAGTGCTGCGAGCTGTATCGTTAAACAAAATAGAATTTGCCCAACCGCGACCTGCACCCAACACATCCCCATAAGAGAAACCACCACAAGCCACTAGACCGCGGAAGTCATCAAAACTGAGTTCGCCAGATAAAACATCCGTCATATGTACATCAACGGCATCAAAACCTGCTTTCGTAAAGGCCGCTGCCATTTCTTGCTGACCATTAACACCCTGCTCCCGCAAAATAGCCACTTTGGGTCTTGGCAAATGTGCATATGGCAAGGTGATATCGTCATTGATATCAAAAGTGACCAGCGGATTCAAATGCGTATTTTCGTCATGCTCGATGGCATCAAACTCTTGTTGCGCACAATCCGCATTATCACGAATGGCCTGCATACGATAAGAAGTTTCTGACCAAATTTGTTGCAATGCTTTACGAGACTCATCCAACAATACTTCGTCATTACAAACAATAATAATGTCATCCGTATCTGACGGCTCTGCAATCCAGTGCGACATATCAGCAAGCTTGAATTGATTCAATATGGCTTCAACCTTGTCTTTATCGGCTTGTTTAACTTGAATGACAACACCGACCTCTTCCGCACACAAAGCTGCAATCGGCTCAGCTCCTAAAGTAGATACATCCACATTTAAACCTGTGTGACCTGCAAATGCCATTTCTAGCAGGGTGACTAACAATCCACCATCGGCGCGGTCATGGTAAGCCAACAATAAGTCATCAGCCATTAAGGCTTGCACCGCATCAAACAAATTCAATAAATCTTGCGCATTATCCAAGTCAGCGGATACATCACCTAATTGATTGTAAACCTGAGCCAAGCAGCTCGCGCCGACACGGTTTTGACCGCGACCCAAATCAATCAATAACAATTCTGTCGCACCCAAATCGTTACGCAATTGCGGTGTGACCGTTTTACGAACATCTTCTACAGGTGCAAAGGTGGTAATATTGAGTGACATAGGTGAAGTAACTGATTTTGCAACCCCATTGTCTTCCCAAACGGTCTTCATCGACATAGAGTCTTTACCCACTGGAACCGCAATACCCAGTGCAGGGCAAAGCTCCATGCCCACCGCTTCTACTGCATCATAAAGCGCAGAATCTTCACCCGGATGCCCAGCTGCTGCCATCCAGTTAGCAGAAATTTTAATATCGCTCATTTTGGCGATCTTAGCACAGGCTATATTGGTAATCGCCTCTGCAATCGACAAGCGTGCTGAAGCCTTGGGGTTAATCAACGCCACCGGCGGTCTTTCCCCAGAAGCCATGGCTTCACCGGTGTAACCTAAATAATCACTACATGTAATCCCAGCGTTGGCTACCGGAACCTGCCAAGGACCCACCATTTGATCACGCGTCACCATACCGGTAATAGAGCGGTCACCAATGGTGATTAAAAAACTTTTACTGGCGATGGTTGGCAAGCTTAATAAGCGCTCTGTCACATCTGTTAAATCCAGCACAGCCGTTTCAAAACCAGGCTGCGGAATTTGCCGGCTTTCTGCCGTACGGTGCATTTTGGGTGGTTTGCCCAATAACACATTAAGGGGCATATCCACGGGATTATTGTCAAAAACCGTATCGTTTACCACCAGCTTTTGTTCAGCGGTTGCCTCACCGACTATGGCATATAAACAGCGTTCACGCTGACATATGGCTTCAAACTGTGCAATTTTGTCAGGATAAATGGCAATCACATAACGCTCTTGTGACTCGTTACACCAGATTTCCATCGGAGACATGCCGGGTTCGTCATTGGGCACGGAACGCAAATCAAATTTACCACCACGCCCAGCATCATTGACCAACTCTGGGAAAGCATTGGATAAACCACCCGCACCCACATCATGAATTGATGCAATCGGAGACTCTTCACCTAAATAAGTACAACGGTCAATAACCTCTTGGGCACGACGCTCCATTTCTGGGTTTTCGCGTTGCACTGATGCAAAGTCTAGTTTTTCAGAGCCTGCGCCGCTGTCAACCGATGAAGCAGCTCCACCACCCAAACCAATCAACATCGCAGGGCCACCCAAAACAACCAGTTTTGCGCCAACCGGAATCATATTCTTTTTAATGTGCTGTTCACGAATATTCCCTAAACCACCCGCTAACATAATGGGTTTGTGGTAACCACGCACTTCAAGTCCATCATGCGTAATCATGGCATTTTCATAGGTACGGAAATAACCATTAATGGCAGGACGACCAAACTCATTGTTAAATCCAGCCGCGCCTAAAGGGCCTTCGATCATGATATCTAAAGCAGATACAATACGAGAGGGTTTGCCATAAGGTCTTTCCCATGGCTGTTCAAAGCCTGGAATATTTAAGTTAGAAACGGTAAAACCTGTTAAACCTGACTTAGGTTTTGAACCACGGCCAGTTGCCCCCTCATCTCGTATTTCGCCACCGGCACCCGTTGCAGCACCTGGCCAAGGAGAGATAGCCGTGGGATGGTTATGGGTTTCAACCTTGATTTGAAAATGTACATTTTCTGGATGAGCTGCATATACGCGTGTTTTTGGATCTGGAAAAAATCTGGAGGCCAAAGACCCCTCAACCACTGCCGCGTTATCACTGTAAGCAGATAAAACGCCTTGAGGATTTTTTTGATAAGTATTACGAATCATGCCGAACAACGAATGAGATTTATCTTCACCATTAATCGTCCAATCAGCATTAAAAATTTTATGACGACAATGTTCAGAGTTCGCTTGTGCAAACATCATCAACTCAGCGTCAACAGGATTGCGCTTTAACCCTTCAAAAGCAGACACTAGATAATCAATTTCGTCAGATGATAATGCCAAACCCATGGATTTATTTGCGGCTTCTAATGCCGGTCTGCCACCACCTAAAACATCCACTTCACTGTAAGCTTTTGGCGATTGATGTGAAAAAAGTGCCTTCAAATCGACGATGTCATGGAATACTGTTTGCATCATTCGGTCGTGAATCATGGCTTCCATTTGTGACTGCAAGCCTGCTTCAATGCCAACAAAGCGATAAACAATGGCTCGCTCAATTCGCTTGATACGATTAATGCCGCAAGTATGAGTTATATCGGTTGCTTTAGAGGCCCAAGGAGAAATGGTGCCGACACGAGGTGCAACAATACAAGCATTTTTGGTTAAGGGTAAGGTCTTATCAGACTGATCACCATTGAGCAATTTCTTAAGATGACTTTCTTCTTCCGCAGAAAGAATTTCATCGCAGTCCATAACATAAATATATTGCGCATGGACTTCTGTGATGTCACCCACTGCACTCAACTTAGTTAAAAGCTGACCACGACGATATTCAGAAAGCGCTGAATTACCCCAAATAACTTGCATAATATTTCCTTATAACAAAAAGCCTCTAAATATCTGTAGAGGCTTAAATCAAAACCTAAATTGAATCAGACTTTATTTTGAGCCAACATCTTTTTCAGAATTTTTTGTATTGAGCAACCCTAAACGCTCAAACACCAATTTACGGGCAGCCTCATCTAAAGGCACTTCTTCATCAAGCGAACGCGCCTGCAAAAGGCTCATAGGTGGATCGATAGGCTGACCAGTCTTAGCATCTTCAATGGGTGTTAAACTAAACTTGATGATTTCTGGCAACACCATAGAATCTTTATCACGCCAAAAAGCTAACTTAGAAGTGAGTGAGGTATCTTTTCTAATTTCGTCAGGTAATTTTAACCAGGCCTGGTGATTATCAGCATCCATTTTTTCAATGGACCAATTGACACGATAAGTCATGGCTTTAAAGTAAGTCCAGGATTCTTCTAAACCAGCTTTTAGTTTCAAACCATCAAAAGCCGTCCCCTGAGTTAACTCCATACGATTTTCAGTCATTTCAATTTGCTGCAATGCATCTGCTTGAACAGCACCGAAGAAAATCATTGCCTGATATAAAGCTTCTGCTTCAAAGAATGGATTGCTTGGACGGATTTTGGAATTACCCAGCGTGGTGTCACCATCTGCGTCTACCCCGCTGAAAATATTGGCATGATAAAAATAAACACGCGTCTTTTGAGTTTGCGCATCCATTTCAACACGGGCAATCAAACGATCATAGGCACCTTCTGCGAACTCTGAACGCCAGCTGTTTAATAGCTTGGTTAAAGGGCCTTGATCATCAAGCGGAACCAACTCTTTTCTAGGCGTAAAGTTGGTTTCAATCACCCCAATATCTTTACGAGCCGATTTAATACTAAAGCCCATAGAGTTTAAAAATGCTTCTAGACCGGTCCAAACCTTATCACCATCAACCGTGTCCATTTCTAACCAGCGTTCACCCAAATTAGACTTAACTGCTAAGCCCTTAGCTTGATAAGAAGGAATCAAATTGGTTTCTTCGGTGCTAGCGCTATCAATAATTTTGTAAAACTCGTCTTTTTGAAAGTTGGGCGCTATGAGATTTGGGGGCATTTCAAGTGATTGTGACAGCGAAGACTCAGTGGATCTGTAATCCCCTTCTGAGCCAGAAGCATCTTTAGAGTTTAAAGATTCACAGCCTGATAAGGCTAACAAAGCTGATAAAACACAAGAAGTCCATAAAGTTTTATGAGAGGTTAAAGAGTAAGGCAAACTGTTTGAATAAGACACTTAAATAATTCCTGCTTCGATCATCGCTTGTTTAACTACATCATGACATTGAGCTGACAAGGGCGTCAAAGGTAAACGCAAGGCGGGACCAATCAGCCCCATTTGATTCATTGCCCATTTAACGGGGATTGGATTGGCTTCTACAAATAATTTGCTGTGTAAACCCTGCAAAGGTGCGTCTTTGGCTTTGGCTTCTTCTGCTTTACCTGCTAAGGCTAAGTCATAGGCTTCACTGAGTTCAAGCGGGGCAACATTTGCGGTGACTGAAATACCACCGTGTCCACCCATCAAGATAAAATCGATGGCCGTTGCATCATCACCCGTGTATAAATCAAACTCTTGACCTGCGAGTAAATCTTGAATTTTAGTCACACGCGTTAAATCACCCGTTGCTTCTTTTACACCAATAATATTTTTAACGCTGGCTAATCTGGCAATGGTTTCAGGCAACATATCACAGGCTGTGCGCCCAGGTACATTGTATAAAATTTGAGGTATATCAACCGATTCAGCTATTTTTTTATGGTGAAGGTACAAGCCTTCTTGAGTCGGTTTATTGTAATAAGGCGTAACCAGTAAACAAGCATCAGCCCCTGCTTTTTTGGCGCATTCAGTCAATTCAATAGCTTCTTGAGTAGAATTGGCTCCTGTGCCTGCAATCACTGGAATGCGACCAGCTGTTTTTTCAACAACAAATCTGACGACTTCACAATGTTCTTCAAAAGTTAAAGTGGCAGATTCACCGGTAGTGCCCATCGCAACGATGGCCTTGGTCTTTGATTTTATGTGAAACTCAACCAATTTCTCTAAAGCTTCAAAATCAACAGACTCATCCTCATGCATTGGGGTTACCAACGCAACCATGCTGCCTCTAAACACAGGTTTACTCCCTAAGAATTACTTTACAAGTTACAGGAGCGTAATATTACCGCCTAAAGCCCTTTTCTTCAAGCAATTATTCCCGACTTTGCGGGGCTTAAAAACCCTCAATTAATTTCAACGAAATTTCATTGGAATATCCTATTTAAAGACGGCATACTAACCTTGTATTTCTTCTCAAAGGTAAGCATATGAGCATCAAAATTGGCGATACTCTTCCAGAGTTTTCAGTCACATCAACCCCCGACAAATACATGACTTCAAAAGACTTTCTGGGGCAATTCACTGTGTTATATTTCTACCCCAAAGACAACACACCTGGTTGCACAACCGAAGGTTTAGAGTTTTCTGAGCAAGTAGAATTATTAAAATCTCTCAACACACAAGTGATTGGGGTATCAAAAGACAGCTTAAAAAAGCATCAAAATTTCATCGCGAAACAGAATTTTAAATTTGAACTGATTGCGGATATTGATGAAACCCTCTGCCAATTATTTGATGTCATCAAATTAAAGAAAAACTATGGCAAAGAATACCTTGGCATTGAACGATCTACTTTTTTAATCAACCCAGAAGGTAAATTGATTCATGAATGGCGAAAAGTTTCTGTTAAAGGGCATGTTGCATCGGTTATAGACACTTTAAAAACTTATCTCTAAATACACGATTACTCACACTTTAAGGAAGCACAAATGAATCAAGATTCTAAACGCTTATTTATCCTAGATACCAATGTTCTGATGCACGACCCTATGGCGCTGTTTAATTTTGAAGAACATGACATTTTATTACCCATGACCGTTCTAGAAGAGTTAGATGCTGGCAAAAAAGGGATGTCTGAAGTTTCTCGAAATGTACGCGAGACAAACCGCCTAATTGATCAAATCATTTGCAATGCCACTTTTGAAGAAATCAAAGCAGGACTCAGCCTTGAACGCATTCACCCCTTAAAAGATGGCCAAACACTGCATTTAGGTAAACTTTATTTTGAAACTGAACCCCTAAAAGCAGAATTACCTGCCTCGCTCCCCAGCCACAAAGCAGATAACCATATTCTGCAAACTGGCTTAGCGCTGAAAGAACTCTATCCGCAGCGCAATGTCACTTTGGTTACCAAAGACATCAACATGAGAATAAAGTCTTCCGCTGTTGGACTGCACTCTGAAGACTATTACAATGACCGCGTCTTAGAAGATGCCGATTTGCTTTATACCGGTTGGGATTATTTAGACGAACACTTTTTTGAGCAAAATGCGCATCGCATGAAGTCTTGGTTAAATGATGGTCGAACTTTTTATGAAATCGAAATCGATAACACGGTTCACTGGTATCCCAATCAATGTTTAATTAGCCCAAATGAAGCGGGATTTAGTGCCATTGTTCGAAAAGTAGAAAACAATATTGCAACGCTTGAATATATGCAAAACTTTCAGCAAAGCAAAAAAAGCATTTGGGGGATAAGCGCTCGTAATGAAGAGCAAAATATGGCGCTTAATTTCTTAATGGACCCTGAGATTGAATTTGTCTCTTTACTGGGTGTCGCGGGAACGGGTAAAACCCTTTTAACCCTTGCGGCAGCTTTAGAACAAACGCTTGAAGACAATTTATACTCAGAAATCATCATGACCCGTGCCACCATACCTGTTGGTGAAGATATTGGTTTTTTACCCGGCACTGAAGAAGAAAAGATGACGCCCTGGATGGGAGCATTAATGGATAACCTTGAAGTCTTGTCGCAAACTGAAGGTCATGTCAGCAAATGGGAGAAAGACACCACCACAGAACTGATGAATCGCCGCATCAAAATAAAATCTATGAACTTCATGCGTGGGCGTACTTTTCAGAAAAAATTCATTATTCTAGACGAAGCGCAAAACTTAACCCCTAAACAAATGAAAACACTAATTACTCGTGCAGGCGAAGGGTCAAAAATAGTCTGTTTAGGAAACATTGGACAAATTGATTCACCCTACCTAACTGAAACCACCACAGGCTTAACTTATGTTGTGGATCGATTTAAATATTGGGAACACAGTGCTCACATCACCTTAAAACAAGGTGAACGCTCTCGATTGGCTGAGTTTGCAAACGAAAACTTATAAAAGTCCAAAAACAAAGTCCAAAAAACAAAAAAGGCGGTAAATCCGCCTTTTTTCTTACTTCTTAAGATTCATCAAATATTAACGAAACTTTTCTTTCTCTTCTTCAGTAGGAATACGGAATCCTTGCTCTAAAGCTCGCTCTTTGCAATAGGTAACCGCAAAATCTAACAATTCCCCAACGGCTCTATGTCTAAACTTATGCTTTTGTCTCACATGAGAAAAAGGTCTGTAAAGTGGTGGATCTAAAGGAATGGCTTTTAAAGTACCTAACTGCAACTCTTTTGATAAAGTGGTGCGAGAAACGATTGCAATACCTACATCAGATTCCACCGACATTTTGACGGCCTCTGGGCTACCAAGCTCCATAACCACCTTCAAGTCGCTATAACTTAAGCCTTGCTCACGAATATAGTTGTCAATAACTGCACGCGAACCAGAACCCTCTTCACGAGAGATGTAGCCATACTTACGAATCTGTTCAACTGAAATTTTATTGCGATTGGCTAGAGGATGGTTAACAGGAACGATCAACTGCATCTCATCAAGGCGGCAAACATCTACTTCAAGGTTTTTATTATAGACAGGGGCTTCAACAACACCCAAATCGATCATATTGTTTTCAACCATTGAAACGATGGCATCCGTGTTACCGACTTGCAAACGAATATTAACATCTTCAAACTGCTTTTTAAAAACACCTAATAGACTTGGCAGCAAATACTCTGCAATAGTGGTGCTGGCACCAATAATCAGACTTCCAGTCACTTCACCTGTTAATTCGCGAACTTCGTTGTTCATCTTTTCATAACTATCCAAAATCTTTTCTGAGTAGTCATAAACCACCTTGCCCGCGTCGGTCAGTGTGATTTTATTATGCGTTCGATCAAATAAACGAGTGTTAAAGAATTCTTCGAGTTGCTTAACCTGAAAAGTCACTGCGGGTTGCGTCATATGCAGTGTTTCAGCTGCTTTGGTAAAGCTCATCACACGCGCTACTGTGTGAAATACTTGGAGTCGTCTATCAGCCATTAAATTTGCCTTAGAGTAAAAACTAATTAAGTGAATTTTTTATAAAAAAAATTGATGGAGGTGAATATAAAACTTTATTACATGAAAGTCAAAATTATCTTTATATTACCCTGTTAGAAGGCTTTAATATAAGCCTATTGAGGGGTATTAAACAGAAATTATCTCGACCTATCCTTCAAATGTTGTTCAATACTTTTAAGATGATTTTGCAAGGTTTCTGTTTGTTTCTCATGAATTTTTTTCTCAAGAACAATAAGCCTGTCATCAATTTCTTTTAACATCGACTCCAACATTTGCTCATGCCTTTTAGACTGCTCCGCCATGCGTTGCTCGGTTAACTGCACATATTTTAGAATTTCACTTTCCATTTTCTTTTGTTCAGCGCCCACCAAAAAAGCTGAAATGTTTGCAGTTAACAAAGAAAATAGTACCACACCAAATATAATTAAAAAGGCGCCATAAAAGCGCCCATTATCCGTTAAGGGAACAACATCCCCATAACCGACCGTAGTGATGGTAACTAGGGCATACCATAAACCTGATGTAAAAGGCTTATCTTCTATGGCCGAAAAAATGGCCGCTGAAATCACCACAAACACGACTGCTGCCGCTAAAACGCGCCCAAAACTGTTGCGTCTTAAAATAGCCACTACATCTTCAATAACCGTTACCAGCACCCTTACAAATAGAATTAAACGCAAGGCTCTAAATATGACTGCCCAATCACCGCCCCACTCCATCCAAGGAAAAGCTAAGAAAATAATGACTAAATTCAACCAATTATGGCGGATATAACGAACTTTTTGATCCACCAAACTTAAGCTAACCACAAACTCCGCAAAAAATATCCACCAAACAGCCAAAGACAACCAAATCCCATTAAAATGAACTTCTGAATAATCTAATATCAGCTGAACAACCACACCTAAAAGTGCTAACAAGACCAAATAAGAAAATAAAGTTCCGAAGCGCTGTGCACGATCATTCTCGTTTGCATGAACCCCTGCGACCCCCAATAAAGCCTTGTAGTTAATTGCCATATTAATGAACCAGTCCTTTAGCCAACAAAGGGGTTGCCTCACGCCCTTTAAGGGCTTGCAGCATTAACCAATTTTTGGCAGGCGCTAGGCGGTTTGCTAAAGGTAGTATCACGCTTCGCACCGAATTTTTAAGTTGAGTATCCTGCTTAAACATCCAATCAAAACCTTCCATTGAACGCTGAACAATTGCATTATCCCCTCTGCGCCATCTTTCATAACGACGCAAAACCGCAAATCTAGACCAGTCCTTATGGGCATTTTCAAGTTTTGCATTGCTCAGGGTTTCGATTAAAGCCGCAACATCTAGCAACCCTAAATTTACCCCTTGTCCAGCTTGAGGATGGATGGTATGAGCAGCATCCCCCACCAAGACTAAATGCGGTTTGACATAGGCTTCTGCATGGCGTCGCGTTAAAGGAAATGCTGCTTTTTCAGCAATTTTTAAAATCTTACCTAAACGACCTTCGGAAGCTATTTCAATTTGTTTTGCAAAAGACGCATCGTCCAAACTCAATGCCCACTCCATTTTTTCAAGCGGCAAATACCAAGCAATAGAACTCATTTGTTCGTCCATAGCTAGAAACGCAAACGGACCGTCTTTTTGATATCGCTGCCAACAGGTATCTTCATTAGGCAACTCGGTTTGAACACAACCCACCACGGCACACTGACCATAATCATGCGTCTCAAGGCCAATATGCGCTTTATTTCGAATAAACGACTGCGCACCATCGGCACCAACAATCAACCTGGTCTGAACATGACCAAGTCCTTCCAGTTCAAGTTTTGCAAAATCTTCCTCTAATGAAAGCTCGCCAACGGTTCTATCAAATAGGGTAGTAATTTTGTCTGACAAAACAATCTGATCCCAAATTGCCGCCTGAATGACTGAGTTTTCAACCACAAAACCTAGATTGGGTTCATGTATGTCAGCGGCCGAAAAATGCACTTCGCCAGAACTGGCTTCATCCCAAATATGCATTGCCTTAAATGCATGTCCTCGTCGAGAGACAACCCCAGACCAGGCTCCCAGGTTTCTCAGAATGTTCTCTGAAGCTCTGGTTAAAGCACTGACGCGCGTTTCATAAGGATGAGTATTAGACCATTGCAATTGAGGAGGTGTTTTTTCTAGCAACAGCACTTTAAAGTCTGCCTGAGCCAAACCCAGTGCAGCGGCAGCGCCAACCATTCCGCCACCAACGACGACCACATCCCAAACAGTATTGATAATATTGGTTTTTTCAGCATCTGAAATTTCAACTTGTAGATTGGATTGCATTATTGATTTATCCCCATGCCTAATTTTGAGAAGCGTTTTCTGAGCGGACTCAACGACTGCATTGCCATTAGACCAATACCCCTTAGATGACCAATTACCGGTGATGGCGCTTGAAACAATTCAATTAAACCATCGGTAAGCCCCATTATTTTTTGATGATGCTCAGCGCGTTGTTTGGCGTAAGACTCAAGAACAGGCGCCACATCCATTTCAGGATTGATTAGGTGATTAGCCTGTTGCAAAAATGCCTCAATATCGGCAATGCCTAAGTTTAAACCTTGAGCCGCGACTGGATGCTGAGTATGGGCAGCATTCCCCATTAAAACCACTCGCCCCTGAACCATTTGTGGAACATAAGTTTCTTTTAACGGATAAAACACTCTTTCAGAAACCTGCGTAAACGCACCGAGTCTTTCGCCCATTTTTTCAGCAAATAAGGCCATAAACGCTGTGTCATCCAAACTTTTTACAGTGTCAATATCTTTGGACTCACACACCAATACTGCTTTACTGGCATGGCCACCCATTGGCAACAAGGCAACTGGCCCTTGTGTGGTAAAACGCTCATAGGCCCAATGATTTGGCGCAAGCTCTGTTTCTATTTTGGCAATCACACCATAAGCATCGTAATCTTTAATTTCAATGGGCAAACCCAGTAATTCTCTTACCTTGGATTGTGTTCCATCAGCGCCAACCACAAAATCAACATCCAGTGTCTGAGACCCAAATTCTGTTTGCAGACTTAATTGAACAGCCGATTCATCTTGTTGCAAATCAATGAGTTCTGCTGGGCACAAAATCTGTAAGCATGCCTGATCAGCTGCTTGTAACTGTTGACAGGCTTGCCATAAAACCTGACCTAAATCAGAGCCAGATATACTATAACCTAGCGCAGGAACACCCATTTCTGAGGCATGGAGATGGGTCACACCTAAGTACCCTTTTTGAGACACATGGACAGAATGAATCTCCGTGACTTTGGATTGTAAGGATGACCATAAATTTAAGGACTCTAAAAACAGTTTAGAGGCGTAAGTTAACGCCAGCACTCTGCCATCAAAAGACCCATGATGAGCCGCGCCCTCTGATGCAAAATCGGCATTCTTTTCTGCCAAAATAACCGAAAACCCTTTTTGCACCAATCCTATCGCCAGCATTAAACCCACCGGGCCGCCACCAGAAATAAAGACTTTCTTGGTAGCCGAATCTAATGTAGGGAGTTGTTTTTCATCCATTGTTCTATTTCCTCTGGTGTTCTTGGAAGACCATGTGTCAACACTTCACATCCTGTGTCGGTAACCCACACATCATCTTCAATACGAATGCCGATGCCCCAATATTTTGAGTCAACCCCTTCACTCTCCGAAGGAATATAAATGCCTGGCTCAACCGTAACAACCATGCCTAGCTCTAAATCTCGCCAGTCACCGTTAATTTTGTACAAACCAACATCATGCACATCCCGACCTAACCAGTGTCCAGTTCCATGCATAAAAAATCGTTTGTAGCTTTCGTCCTTTAGCAGTTCTGACTCTTCGCCCTGCAACAACCCCAATTTAACCAAACCTGCAATAATCACTTTTGCAGCAGCAAGATGAATTTGGTTGTAGGCGACACCTGGTTTTATAACGGCAATGGCTGCTTGCTGAGCCGCCAAGACAATTTCATAAAGCTGTTTTTGTGCGACTGAGAATTGACCACTCACAGGGAAGGTGGTGGTAATGTCACCTGCATAACCGGCAAACTCAGCACCCGCATCCACTAAAATTAAATCACCATGTTTTAAAACGGCATCATTTTCTGTGTAATGCAAAATACAGGCATTTTCACCACCTGCGACAATTGAATTAAATGCCACTCTGGGAGAGCCTAATTGTTTAAAAGTATGCTCTAAACTGGCTTGAATTTGATACTCAAATTGACCAGGCCTGGTCATTTTTAAGGCCGATAAATGCCCTTGAACGGATATTTGAGCGGCTTGGCGCAGCAGTTGAAGTTCATCGGCCGATTTAATCAAACGCAACTCATGCAAAATTAAATCTAGGTCTCTGAGCTGGCTGGGTGCTTGAATACCTTTGCGAACTTTGGACTTTAACTTTGGTAACCAATTTAACAACTTTGGTTGCCAAAATGCCAATTGCGAAAAACTGAAAAAAACATGCTCGATATTTTCTAAAAAAATTTCCGCTTGCTCATCCAACTGTTCGATTGCAAATGCCTGATTCACACCCAAAGTAGCGGCTGCTTTGTCGACACCTAAGCGTCTACCTTGCCAAGTTTCTTGCTCAGGATCTTTAGGTCGACAAAAAATAACCGCAGTTTCTTCTGCCTTTTTGACCAACACCAGCACACTGTCGGGTTCAGCAAAACCAGTTAAGTAATTAAAGTCACTCAGCGCTCTAAAAGGATAATCTACATCATGATTGCGAATCAGTTCTTCACCCGAATGAACCAATACCACAGAATTGATGGGCAATTCACCCAGCAGTTTTGCCCTTCTGGCGGCACAAATAGAATTTTGCAGAGTCATTATTGCAAGGTATCCGTTGGACACTCAGCTTCCATAATGGGTGCCGCCTGCGTTGGGTTTAATTCTTCATTGACCATCAGCACCCCCATGCGCACAAACTCGCTGATTTCCATAAAATCTGCTTCTTCTTCATCACCTGGTTCGCTCAAACCTGCCGCATCAATTCCAGCAATGTCACCTAGATCGCTTAAAAACTCAATGACTTCTCGTGCCAAGTCTTTGTCAGATTTACCTAACAGCCCCATACCATACAGATAACCCTCGGCCCATTGCCCCAACATACTGGCTCGAAATCCAAGCTCTTCAGTATCGTCAGGAATGCACAGTGCAAAATCAAAACCGGAGCCGTTTAATCCCGCATCTGTTTCAAGGTAAAGTTGATGCAACACTTGCAAGAAAGACTCTTTAACTGATTTGATATCAGCTTCTTCGATGAGTTTTTTAATCCAAACAGTTTCTTTAATTTCACTGTCACCACTCATTAGACCCACCAACATACCATGTACAAATGAGGCAGACTCTAATTCTGGAAACGGTGCTAAAACTTCACTAACTTGATTAAAATCCATTGTCTTTCCTTGTTTACTGAAACTAATTTGTGAATAATACCATAAACTAATCGGGTTTTAATGAGACCAAAATGGCTCAAAGACCCAAATAAAACATCAAAGGGACACCCAATGCTTACTCTGACTCTCATGAACCATACCTTCCATGTTCCCTGCGCAGAAGAAGATAAAGCCCGCTTGATTGAGGCCGCCACACTGCTAGAAGATAAACTGGATCAAGTCGAAAATTTAAAAGGTGAGAGCAAGGTTCTGATGGTGGCATTAAATCTTTGCTATGATTACTTAAGTTTAAAAGATGACGCAACACAATATTGCCTGCAACTCGACAGCCAAGTTGAAGACATTTTGAATCAAGTTACTGACCAATCAGCTAAATAATTAAAAGTTTGCAACAAAACACAACACTTCATTTTAGCCGGTGCTATAATAAAACCAAGCATACGGGTTGGGTTTTAAACCCCGTTCCGATAATTATGACCCTGGGGTCAGAAGCTTTCGATGGTGAGATTCTCGCTTATGTCCGAGAAACCTAAATCTTAAGTGGAGGCTGCCACTTGAACTTTACGGTTCAAGGTGTTTTTTGCCCGGCTCGTATGTCCCATTTCTGAGTTAATTTTATGAATCCTTTAACTCCCGCTTCTGATCCAAAATCTTTGCGCAAATGGTGCCGTGAACAACGCCGTTCACTGAGTCATAGCCAACAAATTCAACATGCCAAACAAGCCACCTCACGCTTACTGAAATCTGCTTGGTTACAACGACCCAAAAAAATTGCCGTTTTTTTATCTCAAGATGGCGAATTAGGGACTAACCCTCTTATTCAAGCACTCTGGCATAGCCAGCATCGTGTTTATTTGCCCGTTCTAAAAACCTTGCGTGGTCGCCCTATGGCCTTTGCTGAGTATCTTCCGAAAAGCAAAATGTTTAAAAATCATTTAAAAATGCTTGAACCTCACATCAAACAGCAACATCATCTGCACGGCAAACAACTTGATTTAATTATCGTGCCTTTGACTTGCTTTGATGAGCAAGGACATCGTATTGGCATGGGGGGTGGTTTTTACGATAGAGCGTTTGCTTTTAAACGCCAACAGCATAAAGCCATGATGTCTCGACCTAAACTGGTTGGTTGGGCACATGAATGCCAAAAAGTCAGTTTCATCAGCAGTGCAAGCTGGGATGTGCCACTAGATGCATTAATCAGCGAACAGCAAATTTACCATTTTAAAACACATTAATTAAACCGATTAAAAACACACTAATTAAACCGACTAAAAACGCAAAAAGCCGCTAAAAACAACCAGGCCTGGTCATTTTTAGCGGCTTTTTAGTTGATAAAAGGCTTAAGCAATCGGTCTTAAAAAGAGTTGATAGCCTGGATTATCTTGCTCGCAGACATAAGGATAACCCAAGTTTTCGAGATAACATTCAAATTGCGAATGTTGCTCTTTAGGCACTTGCACACCAACCAATACACGCCCAAAAGCAGCACCGTGGTTGCGATAATGAAACAAGCTGATATTCCACTCTTCGCTCATTTGAATTAAAAACTGCAACAAAGCGCCCGGTCTTTCCGGAAACTCAAAACGATACAGCGTTTCGTTTTCAATGCCTTTTGCATGACCACCCACCATATAACGCAAATGCAGTTTAGCCATTTCGTTGTCGCTCATGTCTTCAATGGCATAACCACAACCCCGCAACTCTTTAATTAAGGCTTCTTTTTCAGATGTACCACCCTCTGTTCTCACACCGACAAATACGATGGCTTTTTGACTGTCTGCATAACGATAATTAAATTCCGTAATGGCGCGTCTATCCCCTAATAATTCACAAAATCGCTTAAAGCTACCCGGCTTTTCATCAATAGTCACCGCAAAAACGGCTTCGCGTTTTTCACCGATTTCGGTTCTCTCAGAAATATGGCGCAAACGATCAAAATTCATATTGGCACCACTGAGTGTCACAGCAATGCTTAAGCCGGTTAAATGATTCTCTGCCAAATATTTTTTCATGCCCGCCAAACCAACCGCACCGGCTGGCTCTGCAATAGCTCTGGTGTCTTCAAAGATATCTTTTACGGCGGCGCAAATTTCATCGGTCGTTACAGTGACCATTGCATCCACACAGGTTTTGGCAATCCTAAACGGAATTTCACCCACTTGAGCCACTGCCACGCCATCGGCAAACAATCCGACTTGTTTTAAAATAACGCGCTCATCCGCCTTTAAGGCCTCAGTCATACAAGCTGCATCTTCAGGTTCAACACCGATAATTTTGGTACTGGGCGATACTTGTTTAATCACTGACGCTATGCCAGAAATTAAACCGCCACCGCCTACGCAGACAAAAATAATGTCAAACGGTTTATGCTGGCGTAACATCTCTAAAGCAATGGTGCCTTGCCCTGCAATAACATCTAAATCATCATAAGGATGTATAAAGGTTAAACCCTGCGCTTCACACATTTGTTTAGCGTGCTTGGAAGCTTCATCGTAACTGTCACCAAACAAAACCACTTCGCCACCCAAATTACGCACAGAATTCACTTTAATTAAGGGTGTGGTGCGTGGCATCACAATAATGGCCTTAACCCCCATTTTGGTCGCCGATAAAGCCACGCCCTGCGCATGATTACCCGCCGATGCCGCAATTACGCCTTTGGCGCGTTGCTCTTCTGTTAAGTGCACCATACGGTTATAGGCGCCGCGTAATTTAAAGGAAAAGACCGGTTGTAAATCTTCTCTTTTTAGCCAAACATCATTGAGGGTTTTTTTAGAAATTAACGGCGCTCTTTCTAAAGGCGTCTCTATGGCCACATCATAAACAGGCGCACTTAAAACTCGACGCAAAATTTCAACGGGCATGCACAATCCTTTCATTTAAGTTTAATCGAATGATTATAACAAACCCCATCGGCCGGCTTTAAAAATTGATATGAATCATTTAAGCACCCACACTTCAAGGTTTTGACAGTATTTCTCATAAGTTAACCCAATTTCTTAAGAGTTTAAAATTTGCAAACCTCTAAAATCATTTAAAATCCAATTTTTGAATCAACAAGCAGTTTTTTGCCTTTACTAGGTTCATCTCAACCTAGGATGTTCTGATAAAATCTTGCCATATCGCAACTTTATTCAAAACAATAATTTAGATTAATGATTCCCTTTTGGGTTGATAAACCTTAGGACCTTACATGAACAAATCTATTCTCGGTATTATCCTTGCCGGCATTTTAATTGGCTTGGGCATTATTATTTGGCCAGCCATAACTCAGAATTCTGAAGAACGCACCGCAAATTTAATTTCGAATGACCGACCTCAGGGTGGCGATTTTTCATTGATGAGTGTGCAAGGCACACAATCGCTCAGTGACTTTAAAGGCAAATTGGTTTTATTGTACTTTGGCTATACCTTTTGCCCAGATATTTGCCCGACCAATTTGGGCAACTTATCTGTTGCCTATCAGCGCTTAACGCCTGAACAGAAGGCCAAGGTTCAAATCTTATTTGTGTCGGTAGACCCCGTTCGTGATACGCCTGAACGCCTAAAACAATACACCGGTTATTTTGAAATGAACGCCATAGGCTTAACCGGCAAACCTGAAAACATTACTCAAATTGCCAGAAACTACGGGGTGGTATATTTGTCACACCAAAAAAATCCACAAGATGAATATTACGCTGTCGATCACTCAGCCTTTACTTATGTGATTGACCAAAACGGCAACCTAGTAACGCAATTACCGCATGCAACGGCTCCAGACGATTTTATTAAAACCATCCAACAAAACCTTAAATAAAAAAGGAAACTCTTAAAATGCTCAACAAAACTCTTTTAAAAATGGCGCTTATTGGCTTAACCTCAGTCAGCAGTTTTTCAGCGATGGCCAATGAAGCCGCAAACATTTTGATTGAAAACCCCTTCGCTCGTGAAGTGCCACCAACCGCTATGGCTTCTGCCAGCTTTATGACGCTTAAAAACAACAGCGACCAAGACATTAAATTGGTCAGCGCTAACTCTACTGTGGCTAAAAAAGTAGAACTACACGAACACACTCACGACAATGGCGTGATGAAAATGCGTCAAATTCCAAACATTGTTATTCCTGCGCATGGTGAAACCGCTTTGCAACCGGGTGGTTTACACATCATGCTGATTAACCTCAACCAAGGCATTAAAGCTGGTGACCAGGTTAAAGTTGACCTAACCTTTGAAGATGGCAGCCAAAAAACAGTTGAAATGCCAGTGAAATCTTTAATGGGCATGGGCGGCATGAAAATGCACATGCAACACTAATTTATATTTTGTAATCCCTCTCAAACAAACGAGCGTTTCTTAAAAGAGCGCTCGTTTTTTTTATTCAAGCAAAACCCATTCACACTCCTTCAATGCACTGTCCTTCGTTATTGGATAAAATACATGCTGATTAAATTAGCAAGGAAGCCCAATGCGCACACCTATCAAAACACTTACCCTAAGCTGTCTTTTAATGGCAAATAGCTCCGTTTTTGCAGCCGAAGACTTAACCGTTTCTAGAACGATTGACTTATGTTTGGAATACAACTCGGCTAACGCAGAGCGTAAAGAAGTTTTAAAAACCGAAATTGACCGACGCGGCATGATCAGTTTTAAAGACCAAGAAGGTATGCCTAAAGGAGAAGTTTACAAAGGCTCCTCAACCTGTGGTCTTTATATGATTAAAGGTAAACCTTTAGCAGAACAAGCGCGTCAACTCCGCCCTTTGACCTATAAAGTTGTTCATGTCTACCCAGATAAATATTATGTTTCTCAATCTGGACTGATTATGGACATTTTAGACCGTAAAGAAGGCGAGTTACCCCCGCAATTGGTTCATGAAGTGCCTGCAGTTCAACCACCACCGGTTATTTACAACACACCCGGCGGCAGTCACAGTCAGTAAAAGCGTTTTCACATCCATTTATGCTTTGACTATACTTTTGGTCGAAAATGCTTAAAATAATATGACTCGAAAATAAACCAAACCTAGGATAGAAACCATGACTCAAGATGAATTAAAACAAGCCGTTGCTAAAGCCGCTATCGATTATGTTGTTCCAGAAACCATTATTGGGGTTGGAACTGGCTCAACCGCCAACTTTTTTATTGACGAATTGGCTAAAATTAAACATACCATCGAAGGCACAGTAGCTTCTTCAGAAGCCTCTGCAGCTCGTCTAAAAGGCCATGGTATTCCAGTGCTTGATTTAAATTCGGTTGCAGAAATTTCTGTCTACATTGATGGCGCAGATGAAGCTGATGCAGGCTGCCATTTGGTCAAAGGCGGCGGTGGTGCTTTAACTCGTGAAAAAATTGTTTTAGCCGTAGCCAAAAAATTTGTGTGTATTGCAGATGAATCTAAAAAAGTCGGCGTATTGGGTAAATTCCCCTTACCAATTGAAGTTATCCCTATGGCAAGAAGTTATGTGGCGCGTGAAATTGTAAAACGCTTTGGCGGCGAACCCGTTTTGCGTGATGGTTTCACTACAGACAATGGCAATGTTATTTTGGATGTACACGGTTTGCAGATTACCGATCCCGTTGCTTTAGAAAACGAGTTAAACGGCATTGTTGGTGTGGTCACTAATGGCTTATTTGCCGCTCGTAAAGCGGATGTTATTTTATATGGCACCCCAACTGGCGTTGAAAAAGTAGAAGCCTAATGGCTTTATTCGCCAACAAAACGGGCTTTACGGCCCGTTTTTTTTCTCAGGTTTTCAAAAACTGATTTCACTCTAGGAGTTTGGTTATGCAAAATATTGGCAGCAAAATTTTTGGTTTGCTTGTAGCTTTACTATTGGGCACACTGCTTTACCTAACCGTTTTCAGTGACGGTTTAGGGCAAGCACCTAATATCAAAGTCACTGTTCAAGAACAGCAAATTGATTTGAGCAAACCCCTAAAGCCCGTATTGGTTAATTTTTGGGCAACCTCATGCCCAGGTTGTGTTGCAGAAATGCCACACCTTGCCGCCATGAAAAAAGAATTGGGCGACCGTTTTGAATTAGTGGCCGTTTCTATGGACTATGATCCCAAAGAACAGGTTGAAAAATTTATTGCCGCTAATAATTACCCTTTTGTTTTTGTCATGGACTCTGATGGAAAAATCGCCAAAGATTTTGGTGACATCCTATTGACACCTACCAGCTTTTTGATTGCCCCCAATGGCAAAATTGTTTACCAAAAAATTGGCGACATTGATTTTGCTCAGGTTGAAGAACGCATTAAACAGATGAGTCCAAAATTATGAAACCCAATCTAAGCATCCAAAAATTTTTACCACTGATTCTGGGCAGTTCTCTGTTGATGAATGCTCCACTTGCCATTTCGGACGAACCCAATCCTGAAGTTTTGGATAACTTACAGGGTTATTTTGAGTTTGCGAGTTTTGGCGATGGTGTTTTAACCCCTGCTTTAGTGAATGAAATGCAACACCAAGCCCTAATCATTGATACGCGCAAATCTCAAGATTATGCTGTCAGTCACATTCCTAATGCCATTCATATTGAGTGGCGTGACATTCTTAATCACTTAGATGAATTACCAAAAGACAAGATGATCATCCTCTATTGCGATACAGGTATCTTGTCATCTAAAGCACATATGGCTTTACGCCTACTCGGCTATGAAAATGCGCGGGTAATGTTTGGCGGCTACTTAGATTGGTTAAAATCAAAACAAAATTAAAATCCCCTCTCCCTATTTATTTTTAAAGGAATTTCCATGTCAAAATCTCATGATCTTTTTATCGCGGCTCAAAAGCATATTCCTGGTGGTGTTAACTCGCCAGTGCGTGCCTTTAGAGGCGTTGGGGGAGATCCCGTATTTTTTAAAGCGGCCAAAGGCGCTTATTTAATTGATGCGGATGACAAACAATATATTGATTATGTGGGCTCTTGGGGGCCTGCCATTTTAGGCCATGCTCACCCAGAAGTGATTGAAGCGGTTCAGAAAAAAGCCGTTGATGGTTTGTCGTTTGGTGCGCCAACCGAAATCGAAACGACCATGGCGGATAAAGTGTGTGAACTGATTCCGTCTATGGATATGGTTCGCATGGTGAGCTCAGGCACAGAAGCCACCATGACAGCGATTCGGTTAGCGCGTGGTTACACAGGTCGCGACAAAATCGTTAAGTTTGAAGGCTGTTACCACGGTCATTCGGACTCTTTATTGGTTAAAGCAGGCTCTGGCATGTTGACCTTGGGCGAACCCTCTTCACCCGGCGTACCCGCTGCTTTAGCTGAACTCACCATCACTTTAACGCACAATGATGCCGAGCAAGTCAAACAAGTGTTTGCAGAAATTGGTTCTGAAGTTGCCTGTATTATCGTTGAGCCAGTCGCGGGCAATATGAACTGCATCCCCCCTGAAGCTGGATTTTTAGAAACTTTGCGTGAAGTCTGCGATCAGTATGGAACAGTATTGATTTTTGATGAAGTGATGTGCGGTTTCCGTGTGGGATTACAAGGTGCGCAGGGTCGTTTTAATGTGATTCCCGATATCACCACTTTTGGTAAAGTCATCGGCGGCGGAATGCCCGTGGGTGCTTTTGGGGGTAAACGCGCCATTATGGAACGCATCGCGCCTTTAGGTCCAATCTACCAAGCAGGTACTTTGTCGGGTAATCCAATCGCTATGGCAGCGGGCTTAAAAACCTTAGAATTGATTCAAGCAGATGGTTTTTTTGAAAACCTAGAAGCCAGAACCAAACAATTAGTGGATGGTTTGCAAGCTGCGGCTGATAAACATGGTATTGCTTTTACCACCAACCAAGTGGGCGGTATGTTTGGTTTCTTTTTCAATACAGAGAAAAACATCAGCCGTTTTGTCCAAGTTGCAAAAGGTGACATGGAACAATTCAAAGCGTTTTATCACGGTATGTTACAAGAAGGGATTTATTTGGCACCTTCAGCTTATGAAGCTGGCTTTGTATCTTCAAAACATACCAGTGCTGATATTGAAGCCACCATTGCCGCCGCAGATAGAGTTATGGCAAAACTTTAATCTTGCTCAAACCCTCTCTATTGAAGAGAGGGTTTTCTTACATCCGATCAAAAATTGACCCTTGCGTTGGCATAAACAGTTTTGCATACATTCTGGCGGCGTAAGTATTGGTCATTCCCGCTATGTAATCCGAAATGACTCGTTGTTGCGCCACGGTGCTTTCTGCATTTTGGTATTTTGCATAGGTGCTTCTGGGTAATAAAGCAGCAGGATTGGCGCGTAACGACTTAAATAACTCCAACACAATTAACTGTCCTTTGTATTCCATACTTTTCACTTCTGGCAAGGTAATCACATGGGTATAAACAAATTGCTTGAGGCGTTCTAAAATGCGCATTTCTGCCTCCCCTAAACGGGCTTGGTAGCGCAACAGTGGATGTTCAAACACGGTATTTTCAGTGACATAAATACTTTCTACCATGATTCCCACCATTTTGGATATGGCGTGCTTTCTCCCTTTAGAACTGTGGCTAAACAACATTTCGGTCATCTCATCGTCCCATAAAGGATTGGCTAAAAAATCAGGATGTTGCATGACCTCTTTTTCCCACAAAACCTTGGGCACCATCTTCATGGCTACGGCATCTTCTAAATCATGAATACCATAGGCAATGTCATCCGCCAATTCCATAATGGTCGTATCAAAGGCTTTGTAACGAGTGCGTTTAAAACCTAAATCACTTTCAGAATCGACTAATTCGGTAAACAGTTTTCTATCTGCTTCGCAAAAGGCCGACATTACCCAGTCGTAAACCTTTTTTTCTTCACAATAAACGCTACTTTTAGGGGGATTCCAGCGCCGCATTTCTAAGGTTCTAAAGTCTGAAACCGTAGGCTCTTGTAGTTGCAATTGATAGGCTGAGTTTTGACGAGTAATGTCGTTATAAAAGGCAGGGTATTTCAAAACCCCTAAAGTGGCGCGCCTTGATAAATCGATACCATTTTGAGGGGTATATTCACCCAAATTGGCCATTATTCGTAAAGTTTGTGCATTGCCTTCAAACCCACCGTAATGGCGCATCATATAATTCAAAGCCACTTCACCACCGTGACCATAAGGCGGATGCCCCAAGTCATGCGCCAAACAAATGGCTTCTATCAAATAAAAAGAAGGCAACCAATCCATATATGCCTGACCATCACCCACTGTTATCAGCTGCTCAACCAAGCCCGAACCGATTTGTGCGACTTCCATCGAGTGGGTTAAACGGGTGCGATAAAAATCTGATTCATTCAGACCAAAAATTTGAGTTTTGGCTTGTAAGCGTCGAAAAGAAGCTGAATGGATAACACGCGCCCTGTCTCGTTGATACACAATTCTGGCAGGCCTAGAAGGTTGGTCTGCCAAAAAATCTGTGTAGCGTTCGGTCCATAACAGTTCTTCTTGCATAGGTTGCTTACCTTTTGAGTTAAATTATTGAATAATCATACTCAAAAACAACCAGGCCTGGTTATTTTTAAAGAAAAATTGAGTATTTTTGTCTATACTTATTTTTTATTATTAGCTTTTTAAAGGTTATCTTTTCATGAAAGTACTTTTAACCCTGACGCTTTTTTCATTTAGCATTGCGCTTTTTGCTTGCAGTACTTCCGAATACGAAAAATGCAAGGCTGATGCCAGTCAGTATTGGGATGCCACAGCAACCAGCAATTCTAAATCCAGCAATCCTAAATATTGGGCTGCGATTGAAAAATGCAAAACTTTAGATAAGTAACGGTTTAAAAAATCACTATGACCCGCTTCCATCAAACCCTTGTACTTTTTTTGGGATTGTGGCTCTCTATCAGCTTGAGTGGTTGTTCTTTACAAACTGAAAAACCTCTTAAGATTATTGCCAATTCTTGGATTGGGTACTCGCCTTTGTTTTATGCTAAAGAACAGGGTTGGTTGGTTGAAAACAACATTGAACTTTACACAGTGGTGTCTTTAGGCGAAAGTTTATCTCTTTATGAAAATGCTGGATTTGACGCCTTTACCGGCACTCAGTTCGAATATCAACAAGCCAAAAAATCCAAACCCGATTTAATGCCAGTCATTATGTTAGATAAGTCAAATGGTGGCGACATGGTCATGAGCAATGGCTCGATTAAGCAACTCCAAGAAACGCCTGGCCAGATAGATGTTTATCTAGAAATCAACTCCGTTAACTCGCTCATATTTAAAGATTTTATTAAAGCGAACGCTCTGACAAATAAGTCATTTAATTTTATCAACCAAGATCAAATTAAAATTCACACAGAAGTGACGAATCGTTTTAAAGCAAAAAATCCAGCTGAGGATCCTAACAAAAGTCCTTTTTTTGTCGTGGTTACCTATGAGCCTTTTAACCATCAATTAAATAAACAAGGCATGACAACCATCAGTTCAACCGGCGATGACTTGCAACTGTTGGTCATAGATGCCCTTTACACTGAACCCAAAACATTTAAAAAACACGCAGCGCAATTTCGAACCCTAAAATTACTGTTAGACAGAAGCCTGCAAGATTTACACGCCCATCCCAAGGCTTATTACGAAAAAGTAAAAATCTATCTAGAAAACCCAAGTTACCCAGAGTTTTTATCTAGCCTAGACAGTATTCAATGGCTCAATAAAGACATTTCTCCCGAACTGAATCAGCGACTTCAAGAAGCGCAATTTCCATTAGAGGCCACGCTTAACTAATGAGTATTAAACGATTTTTCTTGATTTCACTCCTGTCCTTAACAGGCGTTTTTTATTTGGTTTTTATGGTTTATTTTCACTTAGACCAACAAAAAAAGACCGACCTAGTTTTAGACAGTATTGGCCAAGACCTCGCTGAAATGTCGTATATTATTTCGTCACAAATGACAGACCTACAATCAGTTAATCAATTTAAATCTTTACTCATTCGTAAAGTAGTGAATACCAAATCCTATGCGGCAATTACACTGGTTAAAGATCAAAAAGTACTTTTAACCACCAACCCCAACATTGTTACGCCACCCTCAGCGCATGACTTAAAAACAACCACACTCCCCAAAACAACCTCTCAGTTACTTAAACAACCCATTTATGAGGCTAAGGTCCATTATTTTGTTCAAGATCAACCTGAGCTCTTAAGCCTTTATTTTTACAGTGATCAAAAATTCTTACAAAATTATTTTCAAGACATTAGAAATCGATTTTTATTTGTGTTTGGCTTGCTTCCCCTGTTAACGCTGCTGATTTTCTGGCTGGTGTTGCGTAAATACATCACCTTTCCTTTTGAGCGCTTGCGCCAGTATGCCTATTACCAATCTGAAAAACCCACCCCTTTTAAAATTAAAGAGTTGGAGTATGTTCGTGCTTCTATGGTACAAACCTTCCAACGCCTAGAAGAAGAAAGACAAGACCTTTACAACCTTGCCAGAACCGATAATCTTAGTGGTTTGGCTAACCGCAACCTACTTCAAGAACGCCTTAAATGGTTAATTGCCAAGTCCAAAAGAACTAACGCTGAATTTGCGCTGGTATTTATTGACCTAGACAATTTTAAAACGGTTAACGATACCTTAGGGCATGATATTGGTGATGAACTGCTGAAATCCATTGCCCATATTTTGAGTGATCAACTCAGAGAATACGACATTATTGCTCGAGTGGGTGGAGATGAGTTTGTTATCGTGATGAGCAATGACTTAAGTATGCGTGACTTAAATCATGTTCTAGACCGCTTGCTACAAGCTTTGTCAGAGCCCATTCTTGTCCAAGAACACCCTCTAAGCGTTTCTGCAAGTTTAGGGGTTGCCTTTTATCCGCATGATGGCGTGGACTTAACTGGCTTGATGAAATCTGCCGATATGGCGATGTACGATGCTAAAAAGTCTGGTAAAAACCAATATAAATACTTCACGCAATCCCTGCAAGACCAAGTGAACTATGAAATGTCCATGGAAGCCGATTTGCGACAAGCATTGCAAACCGATGCTTTCGAACTCTACTACCAACCTCAAATTGAACTCCGCACTCAAAAAGTGGTTGGCGTAGAAGCCCTGATTCGTTGGAATCACCCGACCAAAGGCACGATTTCACCCCTAGAGTTTATTCCTGCCGCAGAAAAAAACGGGCTCATCGTAAAACTTGGCTACTGGATTTTAGAAACCGCCATTCGCCAGCAAACCGCTTGGCTTAAGGCTAATGTTGGTTCTCTAAAAATGTCGATAAATTTATCCGCGCACCAATTAAATGACCCACAGTTTGAAAAATTCTTTTTAAACCTAATGAAAGAAACCGAAGCCGCACCCCAAAATATTGAATTGGAAATGACTGAATCAGTGTTACTAGAAGACTCCAACGACAACCTAAGCTTAATTAAAAAATTGCGTGCGACAGGTATTCGTATTGCCTTAGACGATTTTGGTACTGGCTACTCATCCCTGTCTTATCTAAAACGACTCCCCATCAATACCTTAAAAATAGACAAGTCCTTTATGGATGACTATGACACCAATACGGGCGCTATATTTATAGAAACCATGGTTAATATCGCTAAAACGCTTAATATCAAAGTGGTTGCAGAAGGTATAGAAACGCTGCATCAAGTGAATTATCTAGCTGCTATTCACTGTCAGAAATATCAAGGGTATTATGGTTCACGCCCTCTTAATGCCCAAGCCTTCGAAATTTGGTTGCAAGAATACAACCAAAAACACTTTGCTATGGACTCACAGTCACAAACATCCGCAATCCAACATTTGACCTAAGATTAACTTAAGTCTTTTAGCGCGTGCGTGTTAAAATACGCCCCATTATTTTTGCCCATTTTAAGGTCTTATCACTTCATGAAAACATCCAACCTTCTACTTGCCACAACCCGTGAAACCCCTTCTGATGCCGTTGTCATTAGCCATCAGCTGATGATTCGTGCCGGTATTATCCGCCCCTTAGCGGGCGGTCTTTACAACTGGTTGCCACTGGGTGTTCGTGTTTTAAGAAAAGTAGAGGCGATTATTCGAGAAGAAATGAATCGTTCTGGCGCACAAGAAGTGTTAATGCCTGTGGTACAACCTATGGAACTTTGGGAAGAGTCTGGGCGTGCTAATGACTATGGTCCAGAATTATTGCGTTTTAAAGACCGTCATCAACGCGACTTTGCTTTAGGCCCAACGCATGAAGAAATTATTACCGATTTGGTGCGCAAAGAAATTCGCAGTTATAAACAGCTACCGGTTAACTTTTATCAAATTCAAACCAAATTTCGTGATGAAATTCGTCCTAGATTTGGCGTGATGCGTTCACGCGAATTCATTATGAAAGACGCTTACTCTTTTCACATGGACCGCGAAAGCTTACAAGAAACCTATGATGAAATGCATGCTGCTTATTGCCGAATCTTCAGTCGTTTGGGCTTAGATTTCCGTCCTGTGCAAGCTGATACAGGGTCAATCGGTGGCGATGGTTCGCACGAATTTCATGTACTCGCCGACTCGGGTGAAGATGACATTGCCTTCTCAACCCACTCAGATTTTGCGGCCAACGTCGAATTGGCAGAAGCCTTAGCACCCAAAGGTGAGCGCCCTGCAGCTACCGAAGCACTCACCAAAGTCGCAACGCCCAACAAACACAGCATTGAAGATGTATGTAATTTCTTACAGCTAAAACAAAAGAAAGTCGCCAAAACGCTGTTGGTGCAAGGGGCAACCGAAGCACACCCTGTGGTGGCTTTGGTATTGCGTGGTGATCATGAACTCAATGAAATCAAAGCCGTTAAACACCCCTTAGTGGCAGAGCCGTTTGCCTTTGCTTCTGATCAAGCCATTATGGATGCGGCGGGTTGCAAGGCCGGCTCGATTGGTCCGGTTGATTTAAAAATTCCGGTCATCGTCGACCGCTCTGCGGCGCATATGGCAGACTTTGTGTGTGGTGCCAATGAAGATGGCTTCCATTTTACAGGCGCTAACTGGGACAGAGATACCCAAATTACCGAAGTGGCTGACTTGCGTAATGTGGTTAAAGGCGACCCTTCTCCTTGCGGACATGGGCATATTGAAATCCGTCGCGGGATTGAAGTCGGCCACATTTTCCAACTGGGTAACAAATATTCCACCGCACTCAATGCCAATGTGCAAAACGAAAACAGTCGTGCGCAAATTTTAGAAATGGGTTGTTACGGCATAGGCGTGACTCGCGTGGTTGCCGCAGCGATTGAACAAAATTACGACGACAAGGGCGTTATTTGGCCAGAAAGCATTGCGCCTTTCCAAGTGTGTATTGTGCCTATGCAAATGCATAAGTCACCACGCGTGGCCGAAATCGCCCAACAGCTTTACAAAGATTTACAAGCACAAGGCATTGATGTTTTGTTAGATGACCGCAGTGAGCGTCCTGGCGTGATGTTCAGCGACATGGATTTGATTGGGATTCCACATCGCATCGTCATTGGTGAGCGCGGCTTGGATAATGGCATGTTAGAGTATAAATATCGCCGTGATGCAGAATCACAAGAAATTCCGCAAGCGGAGTTTATGAGCTTTTTACAAAGCAAACTGGCAAAATAATGCTCCTTAACTAATTAACTAAGGCCTTCAATTGAAGGCCTTTTTTATTGGCGGCCGCCAACGGCTAGCGTACTTGCAATAATTCTGACCAACGCGTGGTATAACGCGGTGACATCAGATTGCGTCTCATCTGCCAAGTATTTTTACTTTTAATGCCCGATGCGCCTAAAAATAGCGTATTGCGGCCATCTCGTTGATTAATACCATCCATCACTTGCATTAAAGCCGCCTGCTTAGGATTGCCCGAATACTTTGGATTGGGTGCAAAAATATCTTCTTGTAACGCACGCTTTAAATCAATATCACCTAAGGTGACACCGGCTTTATGATAAGCATAACCGGCTCGCCAAATAGACTTTAAAGCTCGTTTGGCCAATTTCGTTAATAAAATACTGTTATCACTGGGATAAATAAGCCCTATTGTTTGTTGGTTACGATAAAACGGCGCATCCTTAGCAAAAGGATTGGTGGTCACCATCACCGAGATAAACGCACACACCGAACCTTGCGAGCGCAATTTTTCAGCGGCTCGGCAAGTATAAGAAACCACCGCCTGCTCCATTTGCACATAAGCCGTAATCGGCACACCAAATGAACGCGAAGAAATAATTTGCTTCTTATGGGCGCTGACCTCTTCAAGTGATAAGCAGGACTCACCGTGCAACTCTCGCCAAGTGCGCTCCATCACCACGCCATAGGTTTTACGCATGGTTTTAGGGTTGGCCTGTTTTAAATCAGCAACCGTTGCAACCCCCTGTTGTTTAAGTTGCTGGCTTAAGCGTGAGCCAATGCCCCACACTTTACCAACATCCACCTTAGCCAACACGGCATTTAAAGTGGTTTCATCCCACTGAGTTAAATCTAAAACGCCCTGATGCTGAGCTTGCTTTTTAGCCAAGTGATTGGCTAACTTAGCCAGTGTTTTAGAATGCCCTATGCCAACTGCCACCGGAATACCAATATCTTGCTTAACCTTATCTTTAATCTGCAATGCTAAGGTTGTCAGGTTAAAGTTGTGCATACCGGTTAAGTCTAAAAAACTCTCATCAATTGAGTAAATTTCTTGTCGAGGCGCAAACTCACCCACAATGCGATGCATACGACTCGACATATCCGCATAAAGCTCATAATTAGAACTGAATACAGCGGCTCGGTATTTTTCTAAAATGTCTTTCACCTTAAAGTAAGGTTGAAACATCATATTATCCATCACTGCCGAACGATAACCACCCGGCCCAAGCGTTTTAACCGTTTGCATGAGCTCTGCATTCAAATCTTTGGCAATTTGGTTAGCCGCAACGATGCAACCATCATTATTGGATAAAACCACTACGGGTCGATGGCTCAAATGCGGCTGAAAAGCGATTTCGCAGGAAGCATAAAAACTGTTGCCATCAATTAACGCAAAGACTGATTTTTCTGGCGATTTAGACAAGACTTTCATGAATATTCACATTCCATTTTTTGATTAGTGTTACAATTTTAACTCTAATTCAAAAATAATGTTACAAAATTCAAAATGACAGAAAAAACACATGGCGGAAAACGCAGCGGTGCAGGCCGCAAAAAAGGCAGTGGCTTATTTGGTGAAGACACCAAAGTGATTCGTATTCCAGAATCTAAAGTCACTTTAGTTAAAAACTGGCTGCGAGAAACTGCCGAAATAGACAAGCAACGCCAAATTAAAAATGAACTCCAAGCACTCGCCAAAAATAAAGCACAAGTTTATTTAGCCACTGATGAACAAGATCCCGAGGCCAATAGGCTCAACCTTTATAGCCATAAAGTGGTTGCTGGGTTTCCGAGTCCAGCGGACGATTATATTGAAGACCGCTTAAATCTAAACGACCAACTCATCCCCCATAAAGAGTCGACTTTTTTGCTACGCGTACAAGGGGATTCCATGAAAAAAATTGGCATTTTTGATGGCGACTTACTGGTAGTTGATAAAAGCCTGAAACCCAGCGACGGCAAAATCGTTATCGCCGCACTAGATGGTGAACTCACTGTGAAACGCCTTTCCATTAAATCGACAGGCACTTGGCTGGTACCTGAGAATGATAACTACCCACCTATTCCTGTCAGAGAAGAATCTGAAGTGGTGATTTGGGGTGTGGTAACCGCTACCATTCATCAGTTTAAATAACTCAAAAATTTCAGCGATTTTTAAGTCACGCTGACTTATGCTAAACTACGCTCTTTTTTTAAAACAGGACTTCAAACCATGTCTCAGCAATTCACCACCACTTCAGAAATCGTTAGTTACGGCATTGGCCGTCAAATGGGCGATCAATTGGCGTCAGACCCATTTGAAGGCGTTAATCCTTCAGCGGTTGCCGCAGGCGTGATGGATGCTTTAGAAGGCAAAGCCAGCCCGATTGACCAACAGGCGTTTATGAAAGCGTTTGAAGAAATGCACCAAATCATGGCTGACAAAGAAGCCGAAAAAGGCAAAATGGCTGCCGCTGCTGGTGAAGCTTTTTTAGCAGAAAACGCGCAAAAAACGGGCGTGATGATTACTGCATCTGGATTACAGTATGAAATCTTAACCGAAGGTCAAGGCGATATGCCTTCAGCCACTTCAACGGTTTCAACGCACTACCACGGCACTTTAATTGATGGCACAGTGTTTGATAGCTCTGTTGTGCGTGGACAGCCGGCACAGTTCCCAGTCAACCGCGTAATTGCAGGCTGGACAGAAGCCTTGCAAATGATGCCAGTCGGTTCAAAATGGCGCTTGTATATTCCGCACAATTTGGCTTATGGGCCTCAGGGTTCTGGTGCTAAGATTGCGCCCTATTCAGCATTGATTTTTGATGTTGAACTCTTAGAAATCGTTGCTTAATCAGCACCATTGCTTGAGCACCTCAGATAATATTTTAATTTTCTGAGGATGCTTTATCAAACCTAGCAAATAGGCTTTTAAACTTCATCTTGATGGGTTGTGCCTTCAAATTGTTCCGCCAAATCGGCAAACCATAACGCAGAACTTAAAATTTGAACCTCTCTTGTAGTATCTGACTGTTCAAGCCATTTTAAATCCCAAATCATGCCTTGCGCTTCTGGAAATGTTTTTCCTAAAATTTGTTCATCATACAACCGATTCAAAATCGCATGTTCGTCTAAACCACAGCTCAGCAATCTAACCAATGTTGGTTTAGGATTTATTGCAAAAATGTCAAAGGCTGATTTTTGTTTGGCACTCAGTTTCAAGTTAATCAATACACCGGTCGGTTTAGCAAAGCGACCATTAAAGGCTTCACGCAACAAGCCATAAGCGTTAAAAAAATCTCGATGCTTTAAAGGATCAGGGTAATCTTCCCAGCTATTACCTTCTGGCATTTGATGTGCTACCTGAATAATCTTGCCTTCGGTTAAATCACCCGCTTCCAAGTCAGCTTTAAACAAATGCTTTAAAACAATAATTGCTGCATCTTCAGCTTCTAAATCTGCCAAAGACATTAAACACATTTCTTTTAAATCCGCGGCTGACAGCCCAACTAAGTCGTCTTCAAATTCCATGAGCGCCAAAATGGCATGGTAGTCTTGATTCGTCCAAGCATTTTCAATTCGAAAAACATTTTTAAAAGCGGTCATTTCTACATTCATTTTTACATTCACTGGTCTTCCTTAACCCTATCTTAGGGTACTCAAATGTCATCAACATGACCAAAAATAATTAACGGGTTTTTGGCAAAACTGGCTATCCATATTAACCTAAATTACTCATAAACCTTTGCATGAGTGAGGCGAGAAAAAAACGAGGGATTTTAACCATTTTTTAGCGTGCCTTACTCTTGGTCTCTATTAGAAAGCGAGCAGGGTTAAAAGGTCACTGAAACAAACTGTTATTTTGACAAGACTCTTTTATAATAGAAAAAACTTAAGGAGAACGCTATGGCAAGAGCCTGTGCAAGACATATTCTCGTGAAAACGCAAGCAGAAGCTGAAAAACTGAAAGCCCAATTAGCCAAAGGCGCCGATTTTGCTACCCTCGCGAAAAAACATTCCTTATGTCCATCCGGAAAAAAAGGCGGTGACTTAGGCGAATTTAATCGCGGCGCCATGGTCAAAGCATTTGATATGGTGGTCTTTAAACTGCCGCTCCTCACCGTGCATGGTCCTGTGAAAACCCAGTTTGGTTATCACCTGATTGAAACCATTTACCGCACCTAAAAACTAAAGTGAACGCACTACCACACTAAATCATCCGGAATGGCAAATTTGGCATAGTATTCCGCATCTTCGTCGGCTATCTTTTCGGCTTCTTTGAGCGGAATTAACAGGCTAGCATCGCGTTGCTCAATTTTGGCAGACGCTTCATCAGAAATCAGCACATAAGCCCCAGCCACGCAAGCAATGCGAATCACGCCATCCACCAATCTCTGGCGAATTTTGGCATTCACATTTAACGATTTAACTTTACCTTGATCGACAAAATTAAACACTAAATCACCGTCATAACCCGTTATTTTGTTCGACTCGATGATTTGCTTGATTTCTGCCTGCAATGCTTTTTTGGCTTGAGCCGCTTGACGCTCTAAGTTGAGCAAACGGTCTTTTTCAGCTTTTTCTTGAGCTGCTTTTGCCGCCAAGGCAGTGGCTTCGTTTTCGACCTGTTTGCCTTTGTTTTGTTTGGTTTGTTGATATTTTTCTTTTTTTAGCTGTTTGGCTTTTTGTTCATTCACCAAACCTGCTTTTTTGAGTTGATCAAAGAGATTGCCTGCCATGTGTTCCATCCATTCAATTTTTGGGCATTATTTTAACCTATCGTTAGCCATGCAAATCTTTTAAAATTTAATCTTAATCCCCTAGAGAAACCTTATGTTACATCCTGACGCACGCGCCAAAGCACATCATATTTTATTAAGTGATGAACAAACCGCCATCACCTTAAAGGCAAAAATTAATTGTTTAGACGAGTTTTGTGAACTGGCTAAACAACACTCTTTGTGTCCTTCCGCAAAAATTGGCGGCGACCTTGGCTTAACCAAACCCGGCGTGATTGTCACAGAATTAGAGAATGCCATTTTTTCAGAACCCCTCGAAACCATCACAGGACCTTTTAAAACGGTGCATGGTTATCACTTACTTTGGATCAAAAAGCGTTATCTACCCAACGAATCTTAAATATGTGCCGCAAGACTTCTAGGTATCCTAATGAAGTGCTAAAAAATCCCTTATAATTTACTTATTGCCTACCCTCCCAAGCCCTTGGGAATTTTTACTTGAGACCCCCATGAAAAAAACCTTTAAATTAACCCATGAAAAAATCCACCCCGACCGTTTGGTAGAATCCATTAAACACGAGATTCGCCGTTACCTAAAACGAGAGCGCAACAAGCCACTACCCACCGGGGTAGACTTTTGGGATTTTGACTGCGCTTTTGGTGCTAATGCTGAAGACAGCGAAAGCATCCATGTTGCACAAATTGATGCCTCAATTATGCGAGCGGTGGACAATCACCTAAAGTCTTTTTACCTAGAAATCCTGGCTAAGCCTGGTCGCCGTAAAGCAAAACCAAAATCAAAACAAGTTGAGTTAGACGATGATTTTGAACCTGATTACGAGGATAACTTGGATATCGACTTTGATCACTCGGACGATGATTATCGATAGACTGACCATTTGACCCCATTTTTCCCCCAAAAATGACCAGGCCTGGTCATTTTTAGGGACAAATATCTTGCCAAAACCATCTCAATCTCCCCATTTAAAAATTCAGCTTAAAAACCTTCGTGATAACCCTTTTATGAATTGACCCGAGCCTGAGCGCATATTAGGATAGCGTTTAGGTATTTTTTTGGCGCACCAAACGACGCAAGGGATTTTATGGAAGACATTAATCAAATTTTATCAGTGGCCAGCAGCTGGGCTTGGGGCCCTTTAATGCTCTCTTTGCTACTCGGCACAGGCATATACCTCACCATTCGTTTGCGTTTTTTACCGATGCGCCATTTGTTTTATGCGTTCAGTTTGCTATGGAAAGGTCGTCACTCAAACGCGGAGGGCGACATTCCGCCTTTTAGTGCCTTAATGACCGCCCTAGCGGCAACCGTTGGCACAGGCAATATTGCAGGTGTTGCAGCGGCTCTATTCATTGGTGGACCCGGTGCAATTTTTTGGATGTGGATGACGGCTTTAGTGGGCATGGCAACCAAATACAGTGAAGCGGTTCTTGCGGTGAAATATCGAGAAGTGGATGACGATGGCAAACATGTTGGCGGCCCCATGTATTACATTCGTAATGGCATGGGTAAAAAATGGCAACCCCTAGCGTTTGCATTTGCGTTATTCGGCACCATCGCCGCTTTTGGGATAGGCAATATGGTTCAAGCCAACGCGGTTGCAGGTGCCATGGAAAGTGCTTTTGGCATAGACAATCAAATCACCGGTTTGGTGTTAATGGTTTTGGTGGGGTTGGTTTTATTTGGTGGAATTAGCCGTATCGCCAAAACTGCCACGGCCTTAGTGCCCGTGATGGCCATTGTTTATATCGGTTTTTCATTGTTGATTATTGGCATCCATATTGACCAATTACCCAGTGCTTTTAGCACCATTGTTGAAAGTGCCTTTACTGGCAGTGCCGCTGCCGGTGGTTTTGCTGGCGCAACCATCATTGCAGCTTTACAGTTTGGTGTTGCCCGTGGGGTATTTTCCAATGAAGCTGGCATGGGAACTGCCCCCATTGCCCATGCTGCCGCTCAAACCAAAGACCCGATTCAACAAGGTCATATCGCTATGCTCGGTACCTTTATCGACACCATTATTATATGCACCATGACGGCTTTGGTTATTATGGTAACCGGTGTCTGGCAAAGTGGCGAAACGGGTTCGCCTTTAACGGCTTTAGCTTTTACGACAGGGTTAGACTCGCATTGTGGTTCTATCGTGGTTGCGGTTGGACTGGCGATTTTTGCGTTCACCACACTCATCGGTTGGAGTTATTACGGTGAACGCTGTGCGGAATATTTGGCCGGCACACGCATCATTACTGGCTATCGCATTTTATGGGTGCTGGCCGTATTTGCTGGCGCAGCTTTGTCAAACCACTTTAATACGGTACTCATTTTGGCGGATGTGCTCAATGCTTTAATGGCCATTCCTAATTTAATCGCTCTGTTGGTATTATCGCCGGTGATTATCAAACTCACGCAAGATAGCCTTGCAAAACCCTATCAAAAACCTTGATATTCCAAAACTTTGCCAAGGGTTGAAAGCGCGACTTTCTTAAGACGACAATTTCAACCGACTGGCAAAGCACAGGCAACAAATCACCAACCAATGATTCGACCCACTATTCGACTAAATAATCCATTAAATGAATATACAATTTCTCAAGCACTTTGATGTTGTGTAAAGTCACTTCTTGATCACAGTCAAAACAGGTTAAGGCTTCTTTATTTAAATGCCACAAGCGTTTACAGGTTTGCAAAGTGGTGCATAATTCGTAGGGCGTTGGATTACCTGGTTCCGCCCAGTTACCTGGCATCATATCCACTTCTTTCGGCACAAATTGAACCACTTTGCTGATTGGGTACAATTTTTGAGCAGACTTGCTTTGTTCTGGTGCAACCTTTAGCTGCGCACGAGGGGACTGGAGCGTTTCGGGGTTAGAAACTAAGTGTAAAACTTCTAGCATGGCCATCTCCTTCTTAGCGAATTTGAGGGGCAGAAAAGCCTTCCTTAAAGCATTTATCGGCTTATTTGCCAAAATAATCAGTCAGATTTCAGCAAAAATCCAGCATATATTGTGCCCAATCTGCTTAAACCCTTGATTAATATAGATTCAGACACTTTTTCAACACATTTATCCCTTGCAAAACAATTTATGCGTGATTATTACAAGCGCATTGAGTATCATTACATTTCTTTAAAATTTTATCCTTCGAGAAACCATGTATTTAGACGCTTTTCACCAGTCGCAAGACACCCTTATTTCGATTACACCTCAGCAAGGCAGTGCATTTGCTAAAGAAATTTCAGATGACTTTAATCCGCTTCATAATGCGGACTCCAAGCGTTTTTGTGTACCCGGTGATTTATTGTTT
The DNA here is from genome assembly GCF_011398155.1 of Thiosulfativibrio zosterae. Lineage (NCBI taxonomy): Bacteria > Pseudomonadati > Pseudomonadota > Gammaproteobacteria > Thiotrichales > Piscirickettsiaceae > Thiosulfativibrio > Thiosulfativibrio zosterae. Next base: position 1,280,185 of record NZ_AP021888.1, on the reverse strand, counting down.
GCTTTGGTTTTAGCCAAATACGGCTTATCACAAAAGATGGCGTTTAAGTACACCGGCATGGTGGGCAAAGATACTGACTTGGTTTTTGCACCGACAGAAGCCACCACGCTTTCCATTAAAGACCTTAATGATAAAACCTATCTTGAACTTGAGCGTTCTGGCGAAAGCATTCACAATCTTGCCGTCATTGAGAGTTTTTCTAAAGCCTATGTGGCATTTTCTGGCCACAGTTTCCCGCACATTTTGGTGCCGCTAATGAAACAACATCAGGTGATGATTAACGTGGAAAAACCCATGGTGATTTATGAAAGCATGGCTTTTCAATTTGAACATCTTAACTTGATTGCACCCACACTGAAGTTATCGAACAGCCGCTTACAGATGACTGGCAAGCGTGGTTCGGTCAAAATGGAGTTTGAAATTTTTGACCAAGACAAGGTGGTCGGAAAAGGTTGCAAGACTATGATTTTAAGTGGTCTTCGTGACTATGATGCCACACAAATGGCAGAACTGATTGCTGTCTATCAAAACGCCAAAGATAATTATCAGTCTTAAACACTCAGCCGACTCCATGAAAGACTATTTGAATCCTTCAAATAGTCGCATTTTCAAAACCACCTCTTTTTCGATTTAAAACCGCCCTCCCTCACAAAACGCTATAATTGCGCTATTCAACAAGATTAGGCAAAACACAATGCAAATTCAGTGGTTCCCAGGGCATATGCACAAAGCCCAAAAAGAAGTCCGAGAGATTTTTCCTTTAGTCGATATGGTCATCGAAGTGCTTGATGCACGCATCCCTTACAGTAGCCAAAATCCACTCATTGCTGAGTTGCGCCAAGACAAACCCACGCTTAAAATTTTCAGTAAATCCGATATGGCCGACCCAGAGCTAACAAAAGTCTGGCAAGCAGAAATGGAAAAAACGCACAACATTAAAACCCTAGCACTCAGCACCCAACAAGCTGATCGCAAACATTTAGTGCTCAACCAAATCAAAAAAATGGTGCCCAATCGTGGGGATTCTACGCGTGTCATACATGTTTTGATTATGGGAATTCCCAATGTTGGAAAATCCACGCTCATCAATGCCTTGGCAGGTCGTCAAATTGCCAAAACGGGCAATGAACCTGCCGTGACCAAAATGCAGCAGCGCATCAAGCTCGAAGACAATATTACGCTGATTGATACACCTGGCATGCTTTGGCCTAACATAGAAAACCCTTTATCAGGTTTTCGCTTAGCAGCCACCGGTGGCATCAAAGAAACCGCATTTGAATTGCCAGATATTTCAAGCTATCTGGCAGAATACCTCCTAAAAGCCTATCCTGAACTGATGAAAACTCGTTATGGTTTTGAGGTGTTGCCTAGCAATGATATGGCATTTTTAGAATCCATAGGGCGCAGCCGTGGCTGCTTACGCAGTGGCGGCATGGTGGATTTAGATAAAATTTCACGAATCTTTATTAACGAATATCGCACCACTATGATTGGCGGCATTACCCTAGAAACGCCTGAAATGATGCACGCAGAACTGGCGCAAGTAGAGATTGCTCGTGCCGAAAAAGAAGCCAAAAAGCAAGCTAGACTGGATGCGCGTAAACAAAAAAACAATAAACGCAGCCGCGGCCGCTCTTAAGAGGTAACGCCTTTATGCTCAGCTATTTACATTCCTTTCATGCCGGCAATTTTGCCGATGTTTTAAAGCATAGCATCAGTGTCCATATCTTGGATTACATGACGCAAAAGCCGAAGGTCTTATTTTATTTAGATACCCATTCAGGCACCGGCGCATTCAGTCTTAAACAAGCTGAAGCGCAAAAAAACCAAGAATATCTCAATGGCATTGGCCAGCTTTGGGACTTAAAAACCCAACAAAATCTACCAGGCCTGGTTAAAAATTACCTAGATTTAGTCGCTGAATTCAACGCAGAATCCACTTTAAACCATTATCCTGGCTCCCCTTGGTTTGCTCAGTTCTTGTTAAGAGAATTTGACCGAGCTTCGCTGTTTGAGCTACATCCTAGAGAATTTAAAACCCTCACCGCAAATTTTGCCGATGATCGTCGCCTAAAAGCGTTTCAAGCGGATGGATTCCATGCCTGTTTAAGCCAGCTACCCCCTAAAGAAAAACGCGGCTATATCTTGATGGATCCGCCCTATGAAGTTAAACAAGATTATCAAACCGCAGTAAACAGTTTGATTGCTGCCCACAAAAAATTTGCCACAGGCACTTATGCACTTTGGTATCCGGTGGTAGACAGATATCGAATTGACGAATTGGAAAACACTTTTGTAAAAAGTGGTATTCGTAATATCCAATTATTTGAGTTGGGGATTCATAAAGATGGCGAGCAAGGTATGACCAGTAGTGGCATGATTGTGATTAATCCGCCTTGGACTTTAAAGGCTGCTGCAGATGAAGCGCTGGCCTTTTTAGTTAAACAGCTGGCACCAAAAACTGGCTTTTTTAGGTCGGAACAATTAGTTGCCGAATAGCCAGATAATTTATTAATACTTAATGCGATTGATTAGACAAATATTCTTCTGCTAAACGAATTGCTTCACCGGCACTCATGCCTTGATGCATAAAGTCATAAGCAATTTGCTGTTTTTCAGATAGAAAACGATTTTCAAAATCTGAAATCAATGTTTTCCAAGCTTGTCTGTCTCGCGCACCCTCTGGTGTATGGGCCAATAATTTTGCTAAGGTAGCAAATGCCAAGGTGGTTTCATTCATAGTTTTTACATGCGACTTAAAATATTCAAACTCTTCTTTTAAGTCAATCAACTTTGCCGCTGCGGGAAGCGGTAAGGTTAAAATCTTTGCCGTGCGGTCAAAAAAACTTTCCACTTCTCTAAGATTCGCTTCCGACTGAGCGACAGCAAGGTTAAGCGCCATACTGGCTTCCTGAAAATCAGCTTCATCAGTAGAGAGTTTTGAACCTTCCTCAACAAAGTTAAACTCAGATAACTCAGAGTCTTGCATAGACACCAATGCACTTTGCTCATCGGTCATCACCAGACGATGATGTGCCAATAACTGACCCGATGTCACCTGTGAAATATGGCAACCACATAGATAACGTCCACTCACCTCTCGTAAATGAATCACCTCTACGCCTTCTAAACAATAAACTTCATCCGTTTGTTCATTGCGTGTTCTTATACTGAGCAACTGCGAAGGTAAAAACATATCCGGTTCATCGACCCAAAAACTCAGCCCCGTTAAGTTCACATCAAAGCCATCAAAAGCTAAAGCAAACTCAGTATCCTCATGATCGGTCACACAAAATGGACGCGAAAAACGAGAGGACTGGCGTTGTTCAAGGTCTAGTTGAATCATAATGTCTTACCTTTTAAAACCTTAGGATTTTGGAGAAAACCCAAGCGCTTCACAATCTGCTTGTGGCATCCATCCCAAACAAGCACGCACTTTTAATGATTGATAGTTACGAACAATCGGCATAATCGTCAAAACACCCCAGATGATTTGATACCATTCCCAGCCTATTGCTGACGGTTGCTTAACCCACCAACGATTGTTTACCCCAAAATGTTTGGTTTTTAATACCAGGTGCGCTCCCAGCTTCCAATACTTTAGGTAAAACCCTAGTTTCACTTTATTCATTTTTTAATTATCTCTTGCTTAATCATAAGCTTTTGGATTATTTTTTCAGTTTGTCGACTTCACGATCAAGTTGTTGATCGGATACTTCCGCGGAGCGTTTTTGATACTCTTTGTCTGGCCCAGTAGGGGCTGAACTGCAGGCTGTCACTCCAATCAAGAAGGATGCTGATAGCAAAACCATCAATAATTTATTTTTCATTAGTCTTCTCTTTTAATTTTTCTAGCTTAGTTTTCTAACTGAATTAAAGGCGTGTTCTCATTAAATACCGTGCTACCAAGGGGCGCTTGAATGGCTTTTACTTTGGCACTCACAGGGGATTTAATCACATAATATCTTGCCCAAGCTTGCATTGCTTGAAGCTCTGCTTGCGCTTTTTTAAGGACTTGCACCGCTACATCATGCTTTAATTGCGCAGCATCTAATTCGCGTTTTGCTGAAACGGTTCTGTCAAATAAATCTAAGGCTTGTGCCAATTCAATTTTGGCGTCTTCTAGTGTTAAACGGCTCATTTCTGCATCTGCTTGAGCTCTTTTTAATTTTGCCTGATATCGCCCATCATCAATTTTCATCAGTAACTGTCCTGCAGTTACGGCTTGACCGGCTTTGACAGACACTTGCACCACTTCGCCACTTACTAAGGAGCCAATCTGAATGACTTGCGACCAAGCAGGTAAGGCCACAGCGACGAGTGAAACTGCAAAAGATTTTAATATAAAGTGCTTCATTTTTTTCATCTAAGTTCCTTTGATTATAACGCAGCAAGCGAGAGTTTTTGTCCGGTCAAATAGTCGAGTTGTGCCCAATTTAAGGCTTGTGAAAACTCTTGTTGCATCACTTGCAAATTAGCTTGAGTAACGCGCACCATGGCATCACCCAAATCCGTAGTAGATTCGTTTTCATACAAGGCTCTGCTTAAATCTAAATACAAGTCACTATAAGCACCAAACGCTTGATTCTGCTTGCGCTCTGCCGCTGAAATTTGTAATTTAAAGTAAATATTAGCCACATCATCACGCAGGTTTTGCTCTAAAAGAGCAATTTGAGCATTGATTTTTTGAAGCTCAGCTTTAGCCTGACTCACCTTAGAAGACACCATACCATCATCATAGAGCGGCACATCAATGGATAAATCAAAACGCCAAGCCCCTTCTCTTATTTTTTCATAAGACGACAACTTACCTCCCCAAGCATCCATTCGAACAGTTGGTTTATTGCCCGCCGCTTCAGACTCAAGAGTGCAAAAAGCCGCTTGTTGTTTTAATTTAAGACTTTGTAATTGAACATTTTGCGCTAGCGCTTGGGTTTGATATTTTTCTAACACATCCAGCTGACGATTTTCATAAGTTTTTAGATTGGGCAATACTAATTTATCGGGTAAATTTTGAGGTTGACCAACCATATTGACCAACAGTGAACGAGTGCGTCTTTGTTCGTAAGATGCACGTTCTCGATTCACGTAAATGCTCTGGTATTCCGCTTCTAACTTTAGATAATCGACTTCAGAAATGCGCTTCAGTTCCAAGCGATCTTTGGCTTTATCTAAGCTAACGTAAGAAACCGCCATGGCTTCATTTTCCACTCGGTATTGCATATCAGCCAGTAATACATTGAAAAAATTGCGCATAATTCTTAACTGGTATTGACTGATTTGATCATCAATTAAAGTCGCTTCTGCTTCAGAAAACTTTTGCTGCGCCTCATAGGCTGAACTGCTTTGGCCAAAGTCATACAGTTGTTTGCCGACATGTAATGCTAATAAATGAAAATCCTCGGTTTGTTGCGCATACTCACGCCATGCCAAACGCCCTTGTAAATTCACTTCTAACGCATCTTGAGCATTTTGTTGTTGTGCTTTAGCACTCGCCGCGTCTGCTTGTGCCTGTTGCATCAAAACTTGCGGACTAACGGATAAAGGCAAAGCTAACAGACTTTGCAAGGTTAAAGGCGAAGGTAGGGAAGAGACCGCATTCGCTTCAATCACTTGAGTTTCAGTGTTTTCCGCAGCTTTGGCAGTGTTTAGTCCCGATACAAACAATCCTGACACCGCCAGCGCCAAAATCAACGGCCGCACTTTGAAGTGTGAATACTGTAAAGTTTGCATCATTATTGTGCCGCCGTGTCAGTGGTTACCGAGCGTTTGTATTTGGTAAACGACATCTCTTTGTAAATGCCCTCTACCACAAATTTGCCTAACAACATAAACTCATCCGCTGTTTTGGTAGGCCCGGTATAACGAGCCGTAGGGTTGCCTTCTAGGTCAAAAAACATCATGACGGGCGTGGCACGAACACGATATTTTTTTTCAGAGATACTTTGCGATGTGCCTTCAGTGCCATCAAAATCAATTAAAGTACTGGCACCCTCTATGTCAATTTGGTAAGTCAAAAAATGTTCTTTAAAATATTTAATGACTTCTGGCTGAACCAAAATGGTTTTTTTCATACGATCACAAAACGGACATTCTTCCATTTCAAAAAATAGAAAAACACCCTGTTTACCATTTTCTTTAGCAGTTGCTAACTCATCTTGCAAGTTACCAAATGTTTCATCAAAAAAATCACTGGCTTGAGCCGCTTGAAGCGGTAAACCAAGCATTGCTAAAACCATTAAAGATTGTGCTAATTTTTGCCACCACTTTTTCATCATTTTGCCTCACCTTGTTGACCATATTTTTGAATAAAAGACTCTAGTGCATCCGTATCAACCATACCCGTTGTCGCAGCAACAGCGTCACCTTCTGGAGAAATCATATAGGTGGTAGGTAAACCTCTCAAAACACCAAAAGGCGTAGTGCGACCATCTGCACCCCCTTGAATGCGAACAATTGGAAAATTAATCATTTGTTCTTGAGCAAAGGCTTTTACTTTTTCAACGGAATTGGTTTCGTAATTAACACCCAGCACGACGGCATCTTTTTCTGAATGCTTGTCATGAAATAAGGTCAAATCTGGAATTTCTTTTAAGCAGGGAGGACACCAGGTTGCCCAAAAATTAACAACAATCCATTTGCCTTTAAAATCAGATAATTTAACCACTTTGCCCTCTAAATCAACAAAGGCAATATCTTTAGTCTCTTTGGCTTGAGCAACCTGAGTCACACTTAATAACATCACACAGGCTACAAACATAGCCAACATAGGTTTAAAAATGAGTGACATCAGCGTTTTCCTTTATCTTTTTAAAAAATCTTTTACAAATGGGAGCGTTAGGCGGCGTTTTTCTGCCAAGGTTGCTTGTTCTAATAAGTGTAGCACAGCCATTAATTCGGATATTTCGGCCGAAAACTTTTTCACTAAAAAGTTTCCAACTTCTAAGGGAAGCTCAAACCCTCTTTTTTGCGCATGTCGTTGTAAGGCATCCACTAAACTTTCCCCTTTTGATAACGCTGGAATTTGCAAAGTGAGTACACTGACTAAAGCACTGTTTAATTCGGTTAATTGCACTGGCCAGTTTAAAAAGGAATCCTGTCCAGAAAAAACTACCACATTACCCGAGGTTTGGGATTTTATGAGTAAATTCGCTAAGGCCTTTTGCCACTCAACGGATACTATTTTCACATCAATATCATCAATACACACCAAATCCGTTTGATCTAGGCCATTTAGGCTATCTGCGATCAACGGCAATCTTGAGTCATTTAAAGGTAAATACACGGCAGACTCATGTCGATTGGCTTTAAACCGGCAAGCGGCTTGAAGAAGATGCGTTTTACCAACCCCAGGACCGCCTTGTAAATAAAAAGCAGACGCTGAAGATTGTTGTAACGACTTTTGAAACTGATTTAAAGAAATCGCAGTGGCTGCTGATTCGGTAACGAATGAATCAAAGCTCACCTCTTCTCTTAACCCAATTTTTAAGGGCATTTGAATACTCAGCATATAAACCCTAGCATTAAAACCCTTTTACTAATCAAAGATAAATTCATTATTTTGCGTCAATCCACTGAGCTTTTGCGATGCCAATAACCGCATTATTTTCAAGCAACTGCAAGGTCTTTAAAGCCTGAACTTTATCAATAACCGCGGTATATTCACCTTGATACTCTATATCAAATTCGGCCACGCCTTTTGATAAAGATAAGAGTTTAACCTGTCTAAACTGAGGTTTTTGAGATTGTAAAAAATCTTCAACCTGTTTTAAAGCTTCAAACTGATTAAGCCCAGATACTTCTAAATTAAATTGCCCTAAAACATTGGCACTTGCCAAATAAGGTTCTGAAAAATTTTCAAACAAACCCGTAATCATATCGGACAAAGCTTGACCCACCTTGTCATTATTTTCTAAAGGCTGTGTTTTCTCTTCAAGTATTTCAAGCTGTGAATTGTAAAGTGTCCAAACTAAAGTGGTTTTGTTTAATTTAGGCTGTTGTAATTGTATGCTCAGTAGGTAGTTTTCTTGTTGTTGCTGTAAAACTTCTAATAGCATGGCATTTTTTAATTCGGAATCTGGCAACATCCAATCCTGTTCAGACACAGGTACTCTCACCGGCAAAGCCAAGCGTTCAGTCACCTTTCTAAAATCGACATCGAAGCGTTCGTCTAAGATAGGAGAGGTAAAGTAAGTCATGCTGCCTGCTAAGTTTTCAGACATCATCACCAAAAGTTTGGGGCGTTTTGCTAAAGGCCAAATTTGAAGATTCTTTTTTTGAAAAAGCTCGTAAAACCGTTGGTTATCAAATTCAAAATAGATATTTTGACCAACCACAACCCCCTCGACCGTACGAGGAATGTAGCCATAGGTTTTGAGTAATAATTTCGGATTATCTAAGAAATACTGCGATTCAGGCTGATTGAAGACTTGGCGGCTGCCGGTTAAGCGAACCAACTCAACGCGCATCGCCTCATTTAATAAAGAAGCAAAAGATTGCTGAGCATTGGGTTCAAGCTCTACTCTAAATAAACTGGTTTGATCTGCTTTTTCAGTTACCGAAGCAGTTTCGGTTTTGTCATTGGCAGCAACCGCCACTTCGGCTGCTAAACTGACTGACTGCGACATCACCAGAGCCAAGGATAATAAAACTGCAAAACTTCTCATATCAACCTCAAGAATTTTAGTTACAATATGTTATCCGATTTTAACCCCCTAAATAAGAATAAATACGACTTATGACGACAGAAAAACAATCCATTAGTTACAAAGATGCCGGTGTTGACATTGATGCTGGAAACGCCTTGGTTGAAGCCATTAAACCCATTGCAAAAGCAACTGCTAGACCAGAAGTCAGTGCTTCATTAGGGGGCTTTGGCGCCCTTTTTGAACTAGACATGTCTAAGTACAAAAATCCTCTTTTGGTTTCTGGAACTGACGGAGTTGGGACTAAATTGCGTTTAGCGATCGACAGCGGCAAACACGACCAAGTGGGTATTGATTTGGTTGCCATGTGCGTTAATGACTTAATTGTGCAAGGCGCAGAACCTTTATTCTTCTTGGACTACTATGCAACCGGCCACTTGGATGTGCCTGTGGCAGCCTCTGTTATTAAAGGTATTGGTGAAGGTTGTTTACAATCTGGTTGTTCACTGATTGGTGGTGAAACCGCTGAAATGCCAGGAATGTATCCAAAAGGTGATTACGATTTGGCAGGCTTCTGTGTGGGCATTGTTGAAAAGTCAGACTTAATTGATGGCACCAAAGTTAAGGCCGGTGATGTTTTGTTAGGTCTTGCCTCTTCTGGCCCTCACTCAAACGGTTATTCTTTAATTCGTAAAATCATGGAAGTTTCAAAAGCCGACCCTCAACAAGATTGTGGCGGCCAACCTCTAATTGATGCCTTAATGGCCCCAACGCGTATTTATGTTAAGTCTGTTTTAGAGTTAATGAAGTCGGTTGAAATTCATGCCATTTCACACATCACGGGTGGCGGTTTGTTAGAAAATGTGCCGCGTGTTATGCCAAACAACACGGTTGCTCATATCGACACCAAATCTTGGAATCGTCCGGTGGTGTTTGATTGGATACAAGAAGCGGGCAATGTTAAGTTTGAAGAAATGCACCGTACTCTAAACTGCGGTATTGGTTTAATCATTGTGGTTTCCGCCGCTGACCAAACCAAAGCGGTTGAACTCTTAACGCAATTAGGTGAAACCGTTTCTATCGTAGGTAAAATTGAAGCTTCTGAGCAAGAAGCACCTTTTGTTAAACTTAGTTAATACCAACTTAAATTGTTACCCAATGAATGCCCTTTTTGGGCATTCTGTTTTTTGAGCCCTTACAAAAGATCCGTATCGTGAATCCCATGAAAATTGCCGTTCTTATCTCTGGAAGTGGCTCCAACCTTCAAGCCCTGATAGATTATCAAAGCCATGCGCATTATGAAATCGCTTTGGTTATTTCCAACAGACCTCAGGCTTATGGGTTGGTTCGCGCTCAAAATGCAAACATTCCAACACTTGTGCTTGACCATACCACCTATGCAGATCGTCTAACTTTTGACAAAGCTCTTATGGCAGCTTTGGATGATGCCAAGATTGAAGGGGTTATCTTGGCTGGCTTTATGCGTATCCTCACACCGGAATTTACCCAGCATTTTCTGGGCAGAATGCTCAACATTCACCCATCTTTACTGCCAAAATACCCAGGCCTGCATACGCATCAGCGAGCATTAGAGGCCAAAGATTCACAACATGGCGTCAGCATTCACTTTGTAACCCCTGAATTAGATGGTGGTCCTGTCATTTTGCAATCTGTCATTCAAATTGCAGACAATGACACCCCAGAAACATTACAAGATAAAATTCATCAAGAAGAGTATAAGATTTATCCACTGGTCACCGATTGGTTGGCGCAAGGCAAAATTCAATTGGTAGACAACCAAGCGCTTTTTAATCAAAAGGTTTTAAGCGCCCCATTGGTGTTTCAACATTTGGAGTAGTTCATGAATTCAAAAATCTATAGCCAACTCCTCAAATCATTCATTCCCGTTGTTTTACTCTTGATGACCGACACAGTTCAAGCTGTTACGCTCAAAGATTTTAAAGCCACTTTTGATGTTCGGGTATTAGGTTTTAATGTTGGCGAAGCCACGCAAACCCTCAGCTGCGACCAAGATGATCATCAATGCAATCTTGTCAGTGAAGCCATTCCACCCAGTTGGGCGCGCCGTTTCATCAATGAAGAATCCATTGAAAAAATTCAGCTGTCTATGTCTGAAGAACAATTTAAGCTTTTAGAGTATAAAAAATTGTTAACTCGACACTACGATGACAAAACAGAACACAAAACTTATACCATCCAACTTGAAACACAGCCAAAACAATTGCGTTACTTGGAAGGCGATAAAACCTGGCCTGCAGAACCTTTAGCCTTTGATGTCATCAGTCTTGCTTATGCCATTCAGTATCAAGTACTTAACAAGCGTCCCTTGGAAGGTTTCTATTTGCAAGATGAAAAACAACAAACCCTCATCGAGTTAAAAAAAACCTTTATAGAGGATGATATCGAACCTGATTTTGTGGACGATGCCATATCAGCATTACGCTTTGAGTTTTCGAATGCTAAAATAGAGGCCAAACTTTGGCTTGTTCCGCAATATGGCTACTTTCCTGGCAGGATTGAAATTCTAAATAAAGAAAAAGACCGCCGTATTGTGTTAGAAATCAATAAAGCCCCTAAATTTTATTAAAAAATAGAAGACCTATGAAACTCAGCGACAGAGATATTATTCAACACCTTAAAATTGGCAAAATTGCCATAGACCCTCAACCTGATCAAAATAAAATCAAGGGCATCAGTGTTGATTTAAGACTGGATAATAAATTCAGAGTTTTTAATGACCATACTGCGCCCTATGTAGACTTAAGCGGTCCTAGTAGTGAAGTCCAAAAAATCATGGACAGCATTATGAGTGATGAAATTGAAGTTAAAGAAGGGCAATCTTTTTTCTTACACCCCGGCGAATTGGCTTTAGCCTCTACTTTTGAATCGGTCACCATTCCTGATGATTTGGTGGGATGGTTAGATGGTCGCTCAAGTTTAGCGCGTTTAGGGTTAATGGTGCATGTTACTGCTCACCGAATTGATCCAGGCTGGCATGGTCAAATCGTGTTAGAAATTTTTAACAGCGGCAAGCTACCCTTGGCACTGAAACCTGGCATGGATATTTGTGCGATTAATTTTGAAACCTTATCCAGTGCATCCATCAAACCTTACAACACCCGTAAAGATGCTAAATACAAAAATCAAAAAGGCCCAACAGCCAGTCGTATTACGGAAGACCAACAGCTTCCTAGCCAAGAAAGACAGCTCGATTTACTCTCGCAATAAGTCTTAAATAGCTGGGATCAATCGGCAATCCCAGTTTCTCAAAATATTTTTATATTATCCAAGAGCAACGCAATATGAGTTTTTTAAAAAAATTATTTGGCAATGGCATTTCAGAAGATTTACAACACCAAATCGAAACACAGTTGGCTTTGATTGTTGACCAAAATTTGCAACAAGATTTAATGGCGGCTAAAGCCCTAGAATCCTTATCGCTCAAAAAAGGCATTTTAGACATTCATTTAAAAATGCCCTATCCTGCCAAAAGCTTATGGCCACATTATGAACAACAAATCACGCATCTCCTAACGCAAATTGATGAAATTGACAGTATTACTTTTACTTGGAAAACTGAAATTACCACTCGTCAAACGCAGGGAGGCACCACACCTTTTAGCAATATTAAAAATATCATTGCTGTGGCATCTGGTAAAGGGGGGGTTGGTAAATCAACCACCAGCGTTAACTTGGCTTTGGCTTTACAACAAGAAGGCGCACGAGTTGGCATATTGGATGCAGACATTTACGGCCCGAGCATTCCCACCATGCTCAATATTAAAGAAAAACCTCAAACCCAAGATGGCAAAAGCATGTTGCCATTACAAGCCTATGGCCTGCAAGCCATGTCCATTGGCGCCTTAATGGACAGCGACACACCCATGGTTTGGCGTGGTCCATTAGTGACTCAAACCTTAATCCAATTGCTTAAAGAAACCGACTGGCAAGATTTAGATTATTTAATTATCGACCTACCGCCCGGAACTGGCGATGTGCAATTGACCTTGGCACAGCAAATCCCTGTCACGGGTGCAGTCATCGTGACAACACCTCAAGAAGTTTCGCTGATTGATGCACGCAAGGGCTTGAAAATGTTTGAAAAAGTCAACATTCCGATTTTAGGCATTATTGAAAACATGAGCACCCACATTTGTTCTAATTGCGGATTTGAAGAAGCGATTTTTGGAGAACATGGCGGCCAAAAAATGGCGGAAGCTTATCAGGTAAACTTTTTAGGGGCGATGCCTTTAAATGGCAAAATTCGTCAACAAGCTGATGAAGGAAAACCCACCGTGGTTGCCGAACCCACCAGCGAAATAACCTTAAAGTATAAAAATATTGCTTACCAAGTGAGCGCTGAGATTGCCAAACAACGCCGCAACTACAGCAACGCTTTTCCAAACATTGTGATTCAAAATACCTAACTCGCTTAAGGTTTTGCCGCATCCAACCATATTAAACTGGCCATGCGGCCAGTTTTTCCATCTCGGCGATAAGAATAAAACAAAGCCTCATCCGCATAGCTGCATAAATGTCCGCCGTAAATATCATTTACCCCTAATTCATGCAGAATAAATTTTAAAATGGATACCAAATCAGCCAAAAAATAACCAGGCCTGGTTAAAATTGGTTCAAAAAACGCCTCCAAATGCTGGCGCTTGTCACAAAAAGCTTGATAAACATCCATGCCGACTTCAAAGTGCTTTTGGCTAATGGCTGGGCCTATCCACACCAGCAAGTTTTTGGGATGCTCCGGTAATTGTTTTAGCGTTTTTTCAACAATCCCATCAGCCAAGCCTTTCCAACCAGCATGAATGGCACACACCAAAGAACCCGCATGATTGGTCACCAATATAGGTAAACAATCCGCGGTCATCACCACACTCACCAACCCTGGCAAATCTGTCCAACTGGCATCGGCAATGGGCGGGGTTTTATTTAAGACATCACCAGAAATGTAAACACTGTCTATGGTGTGCTGCTGATTCAGCCAAAAAGGTGTGCTGGGAAGACAGGCTTGTGCCTGCAATTGCTCACGATTTTTCATCACATGGATAGGGTTGTCACCGACATGCAGCGCTAAATTAAAGCCATCAAACAGCGCTAAACTCTCGCCGCCTTGTCGAGTCGTGACTAATGACTTAACCGATAAAGGCGCTGGCCAATCTGGCGTAATCCACTTGACCGATTGTGTATCATTCATTGGGAATATCGGCATCCGTTACCCATGCCCATTCAATACCATCATCATAATCAAACTCGTCATAATCACCTTGCTCAAAACGATTAGCAAAGGCTTCAACATCTTCACGCAAAATATCGATCAGCTCCGACATATCGTCAGCCATAGGCACGCGCCAAGTCATTTCTTTTTGGGTAATGGGGTGTGTTAAAGAAAGTTTACCGGCATGGAGCGCTTGTCGATTAAAGCCTTTAATATAATCAACATACTCAGCCTCCATTTGGCGTGGGATTCTTAAGCGACCCCCATACACTGGGTCACCCACTAAGGGAAAACCCAAATGCGACATATGGACACGAATCTGATGGGTACGACCTGTTTCTAATTGAACGCGTACTAGCGTGTGTTCTCTAAAACGCTCTAACACGCGATAATGAGAAATCGCGTGTTTACCCGCACCCTCTGGAACAACCGACATTTTTTTGCGATCATGCGGATGGCGACCGATGGGCTTATCTACCTTGCCACCTGAAATCATTTTACCGATGACCACCGCATCATAGACACGCTCAACATCATGGCGCTGCAACTGATCCACCAGGTGGGTTTGGGCAGGAACCGTTTTGGCCACTACCATCAAGCCAGAGGTATCTTTATCCAAACGATGCACGATACCCGCACGCGGTACTTCTCTGACTTCTGGATAATGAAACAACAAAGCATTCAATAAGGTGCCATCAGGATTACCCGCTCCAGGATGCACAACCATGCCTACTGGCTTGTTAATGACTAAAATATCATCGTCTTCATAAACGATATCCAACTCAATATCTTGCGCTTCGGAACTCACTTCATCCTCAATGTCCGCCTGCAAAACAATGCGTTCACCGCCTAACAGCTTTACATTGGGCTTAGTTTTGATTTGACCATCAACACTCACACACCCTGCTTTAATCCAATCTTGGACCCGATTACGCGAATAATCTGAAAACTGCTCGGCCAAAGCCGCATCTAAACGCTGCCCCATTTTATCGATTGGAATGACACACTGTAATTGTTGGCTGCTCAAAATAAGCTCTCTCTATAAAGGTTTATGTTATGATTCGGTTTTTAATTTTGTGCTATTTTACCCAAAAAATGAACAAGCTGCTGTTATCCCTCATCCTAATCCCGCTTTTATCTCTACAAGGCTGCTCACTCATCCAAAAAGATGAGTCTGAATGGACCGTACAAGAGTTTTATGACCATGCCAAAGAAGCCTTTGATGACCAGCAATGGGATACGGCAACCCAGTATTATGAAAAGCTAAAAGCCTATTTCCCTTATGGCAAATATGCCGAACAATCTTATTTAGAACTGGCTTACGCCTACTACAAGTTTGATGAACCAGAATCTGCCATTCGTGAACTTAACGAGTTTATCAGAACCTATCCAAAACACAGTGCTTTGCCTTATGCCTATTACTTAAAAGCCCTAGCAACCGACTCTATTAACAAAAGCTGGTTAGATTCGTGGCTTTCGGACCCAGCCCGTAGAGATATGGCATCCACTCAAGATGCCTATAATGCCTATGAAGAATTGCTTAAACGCTTCCCGACCAGCAGCTATTCTCCAACTGCCAGAAAACGCTTGATTGCTTTGCGCAACCGCTTAGCACGCCACGAATATCAAGTTGCGTCTTATTACTTTGACCGCAAAGCCTATTTAGCAGCCGCCAATCGTGCAGCCTTAGTCATTGAAAAATATCCACGCTCTATGGTTAATTTTAAAGCACTTGAATTGATGAAAGTTTCCTACCTAAAATTAGGTATGCAGGAAAATGCAGAAAATACCCAAGCGGTCATTGATTTAAACCTGAAATTGCTTGCGCAAGATTCTGAAAATCCAGCGATTTCACAACCCTAAACATATTTTGCTGACTTTTCTCATGACGAAAAAAAACGCCTTACGGCGTTTTTTTTCGTTTTAGGCAATGAAAATTAATTAATGCTAAAAAGCATATCAAACTTAGCCATTTTAAGAACCTTTAAAACTGACTCACTGACATTAACCAAACGCATTCTAGAAGTATCTCCGCCAACTTTTTCTCTTAGCAAAAGTAGCATCCCTAATGCTGAACTGTCTAAATAAGTTGTTCTAGAAAGGTCTATCACAAAGACACGCTGCCCACCCATATTCTGAGTGACAACTGCGTTAAAGTCCTCATAGCAACCGATATCAAAGTTACCATCGATCATGACCTTAACTTCATCATTTAAAACTTCACTTGTAACAGACATCGTTTCATTCCTATTTATTTTTTATGTGTGATGTGCGCTTATCTTAAATCGAAGAACAGCAACATGCAAAATAAATAAATTTATTGTTAGCATAAATTTAACCACTTTTTTAAAACAACGCCCTTTAAAACCTAGGCAAAGAAGCTTAACTTTATCAAAAATTAAATCCATCAAAAGCTATAATAGTGGCATTTTTAACGCTTTTAAAACTCAACCTTCTTGATTTTAAAGATAGAAAGGTTTGTTACCTAGTGGGATGTTAGTAACTATGTCGTCATCGACCAATCAAGCCAAACGCAAAATTTTAATTACCAGCGCCTTGCCTTATGCCAATGGCCCGATTCACTTGGGGCACTTGGTAGAGTATATCCAAACTGACATTTGGGCGCGTTTTCAAAAAATGCGTGGCCATAATTGTATTTATGTTTGTGCAGATGACGCTCATGGCACGCCTATTATGTTACGTGCTCAATCCGAAGGTATTACGCCTGAAGCCTTAATTGCACGAGTATCAGAAGAACACCAAACAGATTTTGCTGGTTTTAATATTGGCTTTGACCAATATCACAGCACCAACTCACCCGAAAACAAGCACTTTGCCAGTTACATTTACACCCAGTTAAAAGAACAAGGCCATATCAGCCGCAAAACCATTTCGCAGTTCTATGATCCCGAAAAAGCCATGTTCTTGCCAGACCGTTTTATTAAAGGCACTTGTCCTAAATGTGGCACTGAAGACCAATACGGTGACAACTGTGAAGCCTGTGGTGCAACCTATAGCCCCACCGAACTCATTAATCCAAAATCAGCGGTTTCTGGTGCAACCCCCATTGAAAAAGACACGGACCACCTATTCTTTGAATTGTCGCATTTTGAAGAAATGCTTAAAGACTGGACTCACAAAGGCCACTTACAAACCCAAATCGCTAATAAACTCGATGAATGGTTTGAATCTGGTTTGCGCGGATGGGATATTTCAAGAGATGCGCCCTATTTCGGATTTGAAATTCCAGGCGAAACCGACAAATACTTTTATGTTTGGCTAGATGCGCCGGTGGGTTATATGGCCAGTTTTAAAGCTTATTGCGACAAAACTGGCACAAGCTTTGATGATTTCTGGGCACAAGACTCAGATGCTGAGGTTTACCATTTTATCGGTAAAGACATCATCTACTTCCACGCGCTTTTCTGGCCTGCTATGTTGTCTGGAGCTGGTTTTAGAACCCCTAATGCCATTTTTGCGCATGGCTTCTTAACAGTTGATGGCCAAAAAATGTCTAAGTCGCGCGGCACTTTTATTATGGCCATCACCTACTTAAAACATTTAAACCCAGAATACTTACGCTATTATTTTGCTGCAAAACTCTCAAGTCGCATTGATGATATTGACTTAAACCTTGAGGATTTTGCACAACGCGTCAACTCAGACTTGGTCGGTAAAGTCGTCAATATCGCCAGCCGTTGCGCTGGGTTTGTGGTCAAAAAATTTGACGGCAAACTGGCGACTACTTGGTCTGACAGAGCCGCAGGATTGGTTGCACAAGCCGCCGCTCAAGCAGACAAAATTGCAGACCTTTACGAAGCTCGAGATTATGGTCAAGCCATGCGTGAAATTATGGCGATTGCCGATCTAGCCAATGAATACATTGACGAAACCGCGCCTTGGGTACTGGCTAAACAAGAAGGCAAAGAGGCTGAATTACATGAATCTGTCACGGTAGGTATTAACCTATTTAGAATCATCATGACTTATTTAGCGCCCGTGTTACCAGAAACCGCGGCCAAGTCAAAAGACTTTTTACAGTTGGATGTAATGGATTGGAACAGCGTCCAAACGCCCTTACTCGGCCATCAAATCAGCGCCTTTAAAGCGCTCATGCAACGCGTTGACAAAGATGCCATCGACAAAATGATAGAAGACTCTCGTCAAAGCCTTGCTGCCCCTAAAGCTACGGAAGCACCTAAAGTGGTTGCTAAATCAAAAGCTGAAAAGCCAGAAAAAACAGCATCAACTCAGGCAACTGGCTTTGAAGCGCTTGCGCCTGAGGTGACAATTGAAGACTTCTTAAAACTAGATTTGCGTGTTGCCAAAATCATCAACGCCGAAGCCGTGCCAGAAGCAGAAAAACTTTTAAAGCTCACTTTAGATTTAGGGTTTGAACAACGCCAAGTGTTTGCGGGCATTAAATCAGCCTATCAAGCTGAAGACTTAATTGGCCGCACCACCGTCATGGTCGCCAATTTAAAACCCCGAAAAATGCGTTTTGGCATGTCCGAAGGCATGGTATTAGCACCAGGACCAGGTGGGGCAGATATTTTTCTACTCACGCCTGACGAAGGCGCGTTACCAGGAATGCGTGTAAAATAAAGCGTATTTTTCATCTAACCATAACTTTTATTTAAATGTAATAAAGCAACCCATGACAGATTACCTACTCATTATTATCAGTACCGTTTTGGTCAACAACTTTGTATTGGTCAAATTTTTGGGCTTATGTCCTTTCATGGGTGTGTCCAAAAAAACAGATGCCGCTTTAGGTATGGGGCTCGCTACTACATTTGTGATGACACTTTCTTCCGTGTTGAGCTACCTCATTTACACCTACTTGCTAGAACCCTTTCACTTAGAGTTTTTGCAAACCATCGGTTTTATTTTGGCTATTGCAGCGGTCGTCGGATTTACTGAAATGGCCATTCATAAAACCAGCCCAGCGCTCTATCAAGTATTGGGTATTTATTTGCCACTCATTACCACCAATTGTGCTGTTTTGGGCGTTGCGCTGCTAAATGTTGGCGAAAAAAATAACTTTTTAGAGTCTGCATTTTACGGTTTTGGTGCTGCGGTGGGCTTCACTTTAGTCATGATATTATTTGCTTCAATTCGCGAGCGTGTTGAATACGCGGATGTACCCAAACCCTTTCGTGGCGCACCCATTGCCCTGATTACTGCCGGACTCATGTCTGTGGCCTTTATGGGCTTTGGCGGTTTGGTCAAATAAGGAACCTTATTCACCATGTTAGAAGCGCTACTCATTTTCTTAGGCTTATCACTGCTATTTGGTTTACTGCTGGGCTATGGTTCGATTCGCTTTAAAGTCGAAGGCAATCCGATTGCAGAATCCATTGATAAGGTATTGCCCCAAACCCAATGTGGACAATGCGGGTATCCGGGCTGTAAACCCTATGCCGAAGCGCTTGCTAATGGCGAGGCTGAAGTGAATTTTTGTATTCCCGGTGGCAATGAGGTGATGATTTTAATTTCTGAAATCACCCATCGTGAACCCAAAGAAATGGATGCCGTGCCAGAAGACAAACCGCGCAAAATCACCGCATTTATTGATGAAGACCTTTGCATTGGTTGTACCCACTGCATTAAAGAGTGCCCAGTGGATGCCATAATGGGCGCAACCAAACTCATGCACACCGTCATTCAACAAGAATGCACTGGCTGCGAAAAATGTATTCCGGTCTGCCCTGTGGACTGCATTGAAATGCGTCCTGAAGAAACCACACTTAAAAACTGGGCTTGGCCAAAACCTGAAGAGTCATCTTTAACAGGTGGACTAAAATGAAATATACGCCGATTGCCATCCCAAAACCCAAAAAACGCAAACCTAAATTATTGCTATGGTTTGGTGAGATTTACTCCTATTTATACCCTATGGCTAAGCGCTGGACCCACCATTTTCACGGTGGCGTTTTTCCAAAATACAATAAAGAGCTCAGCAATAGTCATCCGCTTAAGTCGGACTATATTCCACAGACTCTAACGCTACCTTTACAGCAACATGTGGGCGTCGCTGCCGAACCTTTGGTAAGTGTTGGGGAACGCGTTCTCAAAAACCAACGCATCGCCGATACCGATAAAGGGCTAAGCGCACCCATTCATGCGCCCACTTCGGGCATCATTACTGCCATTGAAAACCGTGTGATTCCGCATGTTTCTGGTATGAGTGCACCCTGTATTGTGATTACGCCAGACTTTAAAGACGAAGCCATTCACAATGCTTTAGCCGTTAATGGCGAATGGCCAGAAACCCCCGATGCGCTTAAAACCATTGTGCATAATGCCGGTATAGTCGGTATGGGTGGTGCAGGTTTTCCAACCTTTGCCAAACTGCCCAAAAAAGCTGGGCAAATTCACACACTATTAATCAATGGTGCGGAATGTGAGCCTTTTATTACCTGTGACGATCTGCTCATGCAAATCAAAGCCCAAGAAATTGTGCAAGGTGCCCTGATTGTCGCCAAGGCATTGGGCTCAACCAAAGCCATTTGTGGGATAGAGAGCAATAAACCTCAAGCCATCGCCGCCATGAAAAAAGCCGCGCAAGGCACCTTGGTTGAAATTCGTAAAGTCCCCACGGTTTATCCAATGGGCGGTCAAAAACAGCTGACTCAAGAGCTCACCGGTATCGAAATCCCAGCCCATGCCCATGCGGTTGATATCGGTTTATTGATGATGAATGTCGCCACCTATACCGCCATTTATCAAGCCGTCGTACATGGCAACCCCTTAACCTCGCGTTTTGTGACAGTTTCTGGACTGGGTCTTAATGAGCCTTACAACATAGACACCTTGTTGGGCACCTCTTTTGAAGACCTTGCCAATCAAGCAAAACCCAAAGTGGCATTAGATTACCCATTGATTATGGGCGGCCCTATGATGGGGGTAAAAATGCCCAATAATCAAGTGCCTGTGATTAAAACCACCAACTGTGTTTTGGCAAACCCTCCTGAACCGGTTGAAGAAGCTCTACCTTGTATTCGCTGTGGCGAATGTATGGATGCCTGCCCAATTAATTTATTGCCGCAACAAATGTATTGGTATGCGCGCGCTGAAGAATATCAACAGGTCGAAAAACTGAAAATTGCCGACTGTATTGAATGTGGGTGTTGCTCTTTTGTATGTCCAAGCCATATTCCATTGGTGCAGTACTATCGCCATGCCAAGGCCGAAATAAAGATTCTCAAACAAGAAGAAAAAGCCACCGAACTTGCCAAACAAAGACACGAAGCCAAACTTGCCCGTATAGAACGCGAGCAGGCAGAAAAAGAAGCGCGTTTAAAAGCCAAAAAAGAAGCTGTTAAACAACAAGCGGCTGATAAAGCTCAGGCAGAACCCGCACCGCAATCGGATAAACCCAAACCTGCCGGTGGTGCGGCCGCGGCAGCCGCTAGAGCCGCCGCTGCGCGTCAAAAAGCAGCGGGTAAAAGTCATCAGCATCCGGTCAGCGATGTTGCGCCAGGTCAAGCGACTGATTTAACTGCGCCGGTTTCTGCACCTAATACAGCAGAATCGGTAGCAACCGCAGTGCCTTCTGCCAGAGATAAAGCCATCGAAGCCGCTAAAAAGCGCGCCGCAACTAAAGCAGCTGCAGCAGTAACGCCTTCACAAACCGAAGAAGCTTCAGAATCAACAACGCCTTCTGCCATTGCCGTTAGAAAAGCAGCCATGGCAGCAGCACGCCAACATACCAAAACGCCTAATGCCGAACAATCAACAGCCAATGAACCTACTTTAGTGGATAAACGCCAAGCGGCGGTTGAGGCTGCTAAAGCCAGAGCTCTCGCCAAAAAGCAAGCCGCTGCAACACCAACGGAAGAAGCCACCGAACCATCTACCCAAATAATGGCAGAGACGGCAGAGCCAGCGGAGCCGTCATTGGTAGACAAACGCCAAGCGGCGGTTGAAGCCGCTAAAGCCAGAGCTTTGGCCAAAAAACAAGCCGCATCTCCTACAACATCAACCCCTGAAGTGGCCGAGTTATTGTCGTCTTCAGCAGATGTTAAAGCTGATTTAAGTGATGAACCTTTTGCAGAATCCACCGCTGTTGAAACTCCGTTAATGCCCACTGAGTCTGCTGCAGATAAGCGCAAAGCCGCCATGGCCGCTGCGCAACAAAAAGCTGCCGAACGCAAGGCGGCACAACTGGCCAAATCCGCCCAAGAGGACGCTTAATTGAATATTTTAAATACCTCGCCCTTCTCACACAGCGCTCACAGCGTGCAAAAAGCCATGATGCAGGTACAGATTGCCGCTATCCCTGCCATGCTGACCCACATTTACTTTTTTGGATGGGGCATTACCATTCAATGGACTTTGGCAGTCATCACCGCACTGGTGGTTGAATCGATCATGCTAAAACTTCGCGGCCGCCCTATTAAGCCTTACTTAACCGACTTTAGTGCGTTAATTACCGTGACCGGTTTGGTGTTTTGTTTGCCCCCAGAAGCGCCTTGGTGGGTCGTGGTTTCCGGCAGTGCTTTTGCTTTAATTTTTGGTAAACATCTTTATGGTGGTTTGGGCTATAACCCGTTCAACCCAGCCATGTTGGGCTTCGCGTTTTTGCTGATTTCTTTTCCGGCGCAAATGTCGGTCTGGACACTTCCCAGCAGTGTCAGCGGCGTGCATTTAGATTTTATGCACTCAATTGATTTAATCTTTTTTGGCACAACAGCTGGCATTGCCCTAGATGCCATTACCGGTGCAACGCCTTTAGGGTTTGTTAAAACCCAAGTGGCCAGCAGTGGTGGCATTGGCGACAGCTTAGGCTCAACCATTTTCAACTCGCTAGAATTAGGTGCTGGCTGGGCATGGGTAAACTTAGCCTTTTTTGTTGGGGGCTTATGGATGCTCTACACCCGCTCGATTCGTTGGCATTTTCCAGTGGCTTTTTTAGGCTCGCTGGCCTTAATGGCATTTATTTTCCATGAAATCGACCCAACCAAATATGCCTCAGTTAGTTTCCATCTGTTTTCAGGGGGCACTATGTTAGCGGCATTTTTTATTATCACCGACCCAGTCACCGCCTCAACAACCCCTCGTGGTCGTTTGGTTTATGCTGCAGGCATAGGCGTTTTATTGTATGTGATTCGTAATTGGGGCGCTTTCCCCGATGGTATTGCCTTTGCGATTTTGATTATGAATATGTGTGTCCCGCTGATTGACCAATACACTCAACCGCGTGTGTTTGGGCATGGTTTAGTGCGTAAATGATGGATTTAAAATGAGCCAACCTAATCCAATCCCCTCAAAAACCCTTTGGCAACAAATGGCCAAATCTGCTGTGTCTTTAAGCCTATTTACCTTGGTCGGTGTTGGCTTGCTCCTTGGCATCCGCTTTATCACCGCAGAACCCATTGCCATCGCGCAAAAACAAACCATCTTAGACACCTTTAATCAGGTGATGCCACCCGAAAACTATAACAACGACCCCTTACTCGATACCAAACAAATCATTGCACCTGAATTTCTAGGAACTTCTGAGCCAGTCACCCTTTATCGAGTGCGTAAAGACGGACAACCCACGGGTGTCATTTTGCAAACCATAGCCCCCGATGGTTACAGTGGGGATATTCATATCCTCATGGGCGTTTTAGCGGATGGCCGCATTGCTGGTGTGCGTGTGTTAGAGCACAAAGAAACCCCCGGGTTAGGTGACAAAATAGAAATCAAAAAATCTCAATGGATTCGCACTTTTGATGGCCGCAATTTGCGTGATGAAAATGCCCCGCGCTGGCGTGTCCGTAAAGATGGTGGTGATTTTGACCAGTTCACTGGGGCTACCATTACCCCAAGAGCGGTTGTCAAAGCCGTGCGTAATACCCTTGATTATCTCAACCAACACAGAGATGCCCTCTATGACTGAACTCACACAACCCAGCTTTTTAAAAATGAAATTGGCGGAATATCAAAAAATTGCCGAAAGCGGACTTTGGTCTAATAACCAAGCCTTAGTTGCTTTACTGGGACTCTGCCCATTGCTCGCTGTCACCAACAATACCGTTAATGGTATCGGGTTAGGCTTAGCGACCATGGCGGTTTTATTGGTATCAAATGTTTTGGTGTCGTTGATTCGTGATTATGTCTCAGATGAAATTCGCATTCCTGTTTTCATTGCAATTATTGCCTCAGCAGTGACCATTATTGATTTATTGATGAACGCTTATCTGCATACCTTACATGGCATTTTAGGGATCTTTATTCCACTCATCGTGACCAACTGCGCCATTCTTGGGCGTGCAGAAGCCTATGCCTCCAAAAACCCAGTGGATAAAGCCATAGTTGACGCGCTCTTTATGGGGCTGGGATTTGCACTCATTTTAGTATTGCTTGGCGCTGTGCGTGAGTTGATCGGCAACGGCACCTTGTTTGACCAGATGGACTTGATGTTTGGTGAAGGTGCCAAAAACATGACCTTCTATTTGAGCGAAGATTTTCACCCTGTTTTATTAGCGATTTTACCGCCGGGCGCTTTCATAGCACTGGGTCTATTTGTGGCAGCTAAAAATGCCATTGAACTGCGTAAAGCTGAGAAAAAGCAAAATGCACTGGGTATTCAAGTTGCTGTTAATCCCATCAAATAATGCTTGAACCCCATGAATAAACAAAAACGCCTTGAGATTTTTCAACGCCTATCTGAGGCGATTCCCAACCCAGAAACCGAACTCAATTACAGCAATCCGTTTGAACTCCTGATTGCAGTTATCCTGTCTGCACAAGCCACTGATAAGGGCGTCAATATTGCCACCGCTAAGTTGTTCCCCGTCGCCAACACCCCTGAAGCTATCTATGCGCTCGGCGAGGACGGACTCAAAGAATATATCAAAACCATTGGGCTGTTTAACACCAAGGGTGCCAATATTATCAAAACCTGCAAAATGCTGATTGAGCTGCACGGCTCACAAATCCCAGAAGACCGCGCTGCTCTCGAAGCCTTGCCAGGCGTTGGTAGAAAAACCACCAATGTGGTTCTGAATACCGCCTTTGGGCATCCCACCATGGCAGTAGACACCCATATTTTTAGAGTTTCCAACCGCACTAAATTGGCACCAGGCAAAAATGTGTTAGAAGTAGAAAAAGCCCTGCTTAAAAACATCCCAAAACAATACATCATTCCCGCACACCATCTTCTCATCCTACACGGACGCTACACCTGCACCGCCCGCAAACCCAGATGCGGCGCTTGTTGCATTTATGACCTATGCGAGTTCAAAGAAAAAACCGTTTAAAGGCGAAAATACAGTCCTAAAAACAACTAGGCCTGGTTGTTTTTAGAACTGTTTTATCGATTTTTAAGCATATAAAACAAAACCAGCTGCGCCAAAACTGATGACCAATATCCACATAGGCACTTTTTTTGACCTAACGGCTATTGCCGCCATCGCAATTCCAACTAGGGCATAGCTATCCCAATGTACATTGCTTAAAATTGGATGAATCCAGGCAGACAACAACAAACCAACCACGGCAGCGTTCACGCCCATGAGCGCGGCTTTAATGCCCGATTGGTTTGTCCAAGTTTGCCAATGTGGATGAATTGCTAAGGCCAATAAAAAGCCGGGTAAGAAAATCATCAGCGTGGCGAGCAAAGCGCCCATCCAAGGGGCTGAGTTCCAAAAGAGTGCGCCTAAAAAAGCAGCGATACTAAACATAGGGCCCGGCACCGCTTGTGCCGCAGCATAACCTAATAATAGGGTTTGAGAACTCACTTGATTGGCCGTAAATTGACTTTGCAACAGGGTCTCTAACAAAGGCAACACCACATGACCGCCGCCAAAAACCCAACTACCGGCTTGATAAAAAACATTCAATAACTCAAGTAATGAGCTTGCTGTTTGATTTGGCCATGACACCAGAGCCAACAGGGGTAAACCCAACCATAGCGCCAAAAAACTCCAAGCGGCGAGATTGAGTCGTATGGGGCTTTTGGATGTTGGCTTTTCAACTTCTGTCAATCCAACAACTTTAGGGTTGTGCCACAACCCAGTCAAAACCGCCGCTAAGACTAAGATGGTCAGCTGTAATGCTATGGAAGGCACAAAAATCATGGCCAGTGCAGAAAGTAACGCTAAAATTTTGGTTAGATGGGTTTGGCAAAAACTTTTACTCATGCTCCATAAAGCATCCAATACAATCACCACAATTAACCATTGCAAGCCTTGCAACACCGCCTGCCAAACATTGGGATTTAGCACATCCAAAGTCAAAGCCAAACTGAACATAATGAGAAAAGATGGCAGTGTAAAGCCTAAAAAAGCTGCCCAAGCGCCCCAAACACCACCCCGCTGCAGTCCAATTAAAAACCCTAACTGGCTTGAGGTTGGGCCTGGTAATATTTGCGCCAGCGCTAACTGTCTACCAAAGGTATCCATGTCCAACCATTGGCGTTGCTCGACAAAATGGCGCTGAAAAATCGCAATGTGCGCCGTCGGTCCACCAAAGCTAATCCAACCTAAACCCAAAAACTGCCAAAACACTTCAAGCACTGATTTCAAAATTGGCGAACTCCATTCAAAAAGATAGATTAACAAACCCACATGAAAGATTCTTTAAACTTAATCAAACCCATCAAAAATGACCAGGCCTGGTCAAATTTCAATCTGAAACTGCTCAAATAACCTTTAAATCTAGTAAACTATTATTCTTTAACTTTAGACGCAAATCCTCATTATGTTTTACACCCAAGAAAGAGACAAGCTGCGCCAATTCTATGTCGATGTTTGGCAAAAAGCTCGCAGTCATCAAACCTTAGATGCCATGGAAACTCGCATTGCTCGAGTGATTGAAATGCATCCCGAATACCATCAAATGTTGAGCAACGCGCATCACCTTGGCAATGAATATCATCCCGAAATGGGACAAACCAATCCATTCTTACACATGGGGCTACACTTGGGTTTACAAGAACAAGTGGCTTTGGATCGACCCGAAGGGATTCAAGCGATTTACCAAAAGTTGGGCCATCAATTGGGTGATGTGCATGACACTGAACACGCCATGATGGAGTGTTTGGCGGAATCTCTATGGTTGTCACAGCGAGATAATACCTTGCCAGATGAGGCGACTTACTTAACCTGCCTAAAAGGACTGATTCGTCAATGATTTCAAAAACTAAAGCCATTTTATTAATGTTATTAATAACCACTTTCAGTGGCTTTTCAAATGGTTGGGCGAGCGAAAATCCTTCAGAGAAAACGGTATTTGTCAGCGCCGCTTGGACGCAACAAAACCTAAAAAATATCAAGCTGATTGATCTAAGCAGTCAATTGGAATACCAAAAGTTTCACCTCCCTAACGCCCTTTGGGTGAATTACAAGTGGTTGATTAAACCCAAAGAAGGCATTGAGCTCAGTGGTGGCTCTGATTATATGGCGCGCGTTTTATCGCAACTGGGTATTACCCCGCAAGATACGCTGGTGCTGTATGACGGCATGGGGAATTTGGATGCCAGTCGCTTGTATTGGGAGCTTAAAAAACTGCGTCATCAAAAGGTGTATTTATTAAACGGCGGCCTGGTGAGTTGGGTTTTACAAGGCTATGCAGTGACCCAAGATTTACCTAAAATTCAGGCAGCAAATTACCCAACCCCTGCCCAAGATGATACTGCCAGTCTGACGGCAACTCAGCAACAGGTTAGCCAAGTTTTACAAAATCATCAGGCTTTGCTCATGGATACGCGCACGCTAGAAGAATACACTGGCGACCCAAAAGAGCCGCGCACAGGCCATATTCCTGGCGCTGTTTTATTTCCGTGGGATGCCAGCTTGGACAGCAAAAATGGTTTTCAACAACGCACTGATGCGCAACTGATGGAAATGCTCGCTCTAACCCAAGTGACTGATAAAAAACACCCCATCATTCTGTATTGCAATACAGCACATCGTGCCGCTCGTCTTTTTCCGATGTTAAAACACCTCGGTTTTGAGCAGGTCAGCCTGTATGATGGTTCCATTCAAGAATGGATGATTTCACCGAATAACCCTTTAAAAACTGGCATGGAGCCCTAAAATGACTGCTCGTTTCACCCCCACACTTTCCCCCTTTAAACGCGCTTTGCGTAATGCCATTATTATGTCTTTTGTGATTGGTGGCGTATTGCATTTTCAGGGTGCCCCACTCACTGAGATTTTGCTGACCGTGCTTTTTAGCTTTGCGATTATTTTGCCAGCGTTATTTTTTTCTTACCGTTTTACCGAAAATCTGCTTAAAAAAACTCAAACAATAAAGGAAAACCCCATGGATATGAACGCCACTGGTATTCAAGTTGGGCAAGCCGCCCCAAATTTTTCACAACCCAATCAACACCAAAAAATGGTTACGCTTAATGATTTTGCGGGCAAAAACCTAGTGCTGTATTTTTACCCCAAAGACGACACCCCCGGTTGTACGATTGAAGCCAATGACTTTACCGCTTTGGCGGCTGAGTTTAATGAAGCCAATACTGCCGTGGTGGGTGTAAGCAAAGACAGCTGTTCGAGCCATTTAGACTTTATTGAAAAGTTTGATTTGGGCATAGATTTACTAGCCGACACCGAAGGCACCTTATGTGAAGCCTATGATGTGTGGCGTGAAAAAGAGAAAAATGGCGTTAAGAAAATGGGCATCGTGCGTTCCACTTTTGTCATCAATGCAATGGGCACCGTGGTCTATGCCGAATATGGTGTTGACCCTAGCGACCATGCACAAGCCATGCTTAATTTCGTGAAAGGTTTGTAATCTCTCGCAAAAACTGACTTTCATGCTTTAAACTAGCTATATCAATATGATTCTAGTTTTATCCCAACCAAGGGGGAAAGCATGAAAACCACCGATCAATATGCATCGCAGCCTATTGAAAGCACCCTGCAAGAACTCAATACTTCCGAGTCCACCGGACTCTCCCAAACCGAAGCGCAACAACGCTTGTCACAATTCGGTTTCAACGAAATTCAAACCCATGAAGTCTCTTTTTTAAAACGCCTGTTGCAACGCTTTTGGGGCCCTATACCATGGATGATTGAAGTCGCTGCCCTGCTGTCCGCCATCGCAAATAAGTGGGAAGATTTTGCCATTATTATGGTGCTGTTGCTGGTCAACGGCCTATTAGACTTCTTACAAGAACACCGTGCACTGAATGCCTTAAAGGTGCTAAAAAGCAGTTTAGCCACACAAACCACCGCTCTTCGTGATGGCAAATTTATCGAGATTCCCAGCCGCGAGTTGGTACCCGGCGACCTGATTCAACTGCGTATCGGCGATATGATTCCTGCCGATGTGCAATTAGTGTCTGGCGACTATTTAATGATTGACGAATCCGCCCTCACCGGTGAATCTTTGCCTGTCAATAAACAATCTCAAGAAGTCGCTTATGCCAATACGGTGGTCAAACAAGGTCAAATGATGGCCGTCATTATACATACCGCCGCTCAAACCCGCTTTCATTCTGTGGTGGCTCTGATCACCAAAACCCAACAATCTGAAACCAGCCATTTTCAGAAAATGGTATTGCAAATTGGGCATTTTTTAATCGCCCTCACTGTCTTTTTAGCGATGATTATTATTTTAGTGTCACTGAGTCGGGGCGATCCCATTGGCGATATTTTGCGCTTTGTATTGGTGCTCACCGTTGCCTCTATTCCCGTGGCATTACCCGCAGTGCTATCCGTCACCATGGCGGTGGGAGCCATGAATCTTGCCAAACGCCAAGCCATAGTCTCTAAGCTAACGGCCATTGAAGAACTGGCCGGTATTGATATCTTCTGCTCCGATAAAACGGGAACATTAACCCAAAACAAAATGCAAGTTTCTAGCCCTGTCTTAGCTGAGGGCAAAACCGAGCTAGACCTGTTTGCCAATGCACTCATGGCTTCTAAACTGGAAAACCACGACCCGATTGAACAGCCCCTATTTCAATATGCCCAAAGCCAATTACCCGAATTGAACCACCTGGCTTATCGGCAACAAAAATTCACCCCTTTTAACCCCAATGACAAATTCACCAAAGCCAGTTACACTTTTGAAGTGCGCAGTTTTGTGGCTTATAAAGGCGCGCCGCAAGTGATTTTAAATCGCTGTACGCTCACCAATGAAGTTCGCAACCTCATGCAACTGCACATAGACAGTCTTGCCAGC
Organism: Thiosulfativibrio zosterae; assembly: GCF_011398155.1. Classification (NCBI taxonomy): domain Bacteria; kingdom Pseudomonadati; phylum Pseudomonadota; class Gammaproteobacteria; order Thiotrichales; family Piscirickettsiaceae; genus Thiosulfativibrio; species Thiosulfativibrio zosterae. The sequence goes on along the minus strand of NZ_AP021888.1, from coordinate 1,250,158 downwards.
CAAGGGTATCGAACCCTAGCCGTTGCTTGTCAAAGTGATGAACCCGACGCGACTCTTGAACTGATTGGTTTAATTCCACTGTATGATCCACCCAGAGAAGACTCTAAAGAAACCATAGACTTAATTGAATCTCGCGGGGTTCAAGTCAAAATGGTTACTGGTGACAACCTAGCCATTGCCCAAGAAATTGGGCGCTTACTCGGATTAGAAGGCGCCAGTCTCAAAGCCTCAAAACTCAGCGGTGGCGGCAGTCAGGTCTTGTTAGAACTGGCCGAGTTTTTAACCCAAGCCATCTATCAAACCCTGGATACTGAGGCGACCGAAACCCAAGCCAAACATTTTGCCGGTAAAGTCATTCAACAACTCAATCAACTCTATGACACCACTCGCTTAGACCGCGAGTTTTTGTCAGAACATCAATCCGCCTTGGTGGCTTTGATTGAAAGAACCGAAATTTTTGCCGAAGTCATTCCCGAAGACAAATTCAAAATTGTCGATACACTGCAACGCGGCGGCCATTTTGTGGGCATGACGGGGGATGGGGTGAATGATGCCCCTGCGCTTAAAAAGGCCGATTGCGGTATTGCGGTGTCTGGGGCAACGGATGCAGCCCGCGCTTCTGCCGACATTATTCTTACCCAACCCGGATTATCGATTATTAACGATGCCATTACTCAAGCACGCGAAACCTTTGAGCGTATGCGCACCTATGCCACTTTTCGGATTGCAGAAACCATTCGACTGATTTTGTTTATGACACTGTCGATCGTGATTTTTAATTTCTATCCGATCACCGCCATCATGGTCATTATGCTGGCATTGTTAAATGACTTGCCGATTCTCGCGATTGCTTATGACCAAGTAAAAGTCAGCAATACCCCGGTTAGATGGCGCATGAGTCGTATGCTGACCCTATCTACCACTTTAGGCATTACGGGTGTAATTTCTTCATTTTTATTGTTTTTTACTTTGCAACATCTCAATTTTGCCGAGGACATTATTCAATCGATGATTTTCCTAAAACTGGTGGTGGCAGGTCATTTTACGCTGTGGATTTTGCGCTCTGAAGGCTGGTTTTGGGAAAAACCCTTCCCATCACCATGGCTGTTCAGCGCCATTTTGGGCACTGAAATCCTCGGCACGCTGTTTGCCGTGTATGGAATTTTTATTGCGCCGATCAGCTGGGAAATGGCTGGATTCATTTGGCTCTATGCCTTGATTTGGATGTTTATCAACGATGCAGTCAAAATTGCGGTGCTTAAATTTTTAGATCGCCACTTTCCCAAAGCCAGCTTCGCACAACCATCCGTAGGAGTTTAATATGAACGAACAGTCAACAAAAACCCAACCCAGCTTTCAATATGTGCGATTCTTTAATCAAATCGGGATTAACGATGTACCTTTAGTGGGCGGCAAAAATGCCTCTTTGGGTGAAATGTATCAAGCCCTTACGCCGCAAGGCGTGCGAGTGCCAAATGGCTTTGCTATTACCGCCGAAGCCTATCGTGCCTTGCTCACTGAAAATAATCTGTGGCAAGACTTACACGCTATTTTAGACCCACTAGAAGAAGACAATCCGCAAGACCTCGCCCTGCGTGGTAACCAAGCCAGAACGCTGATTTTTAATGCGCCCTTTCCCGAAAAGCTCACCCAAGAAATTTTGCAGGCTCATCAACAACTCTGTGACGAATTTAATGGTGAGCTAAGTTTGGCAATCCGCAGTTCGGCCACTGCGGAAGATTTGCCCACGGCCAGTTTTGCAGGACAGCAAGACACCTATTTAAATGTTACAGGCGAAGCGGCATTGCTTAATGCTTGCAAACGCTGTTTTGCCAGTTTGTTTACCGACCGCGCCATTCACTACCGGATTGATCAAGGGTTCGACCACTTTAGTATTGGGCTGTCGATTGCCGTACAAAAAATGGTGCGCTCTGATTTAGCGGCATCGGGCGTCATGTTTTCAATTGATACCGAAACAGGTTTTCAAGAGGCCGTCTTTATCACCGGCGCTTATGGATTGGGCGAAAATGTGGTGCAGGGTGCTGTTGACCCAGACGAGTTTTATGTACACAAACCCACCTTTAAATTGGGCTATCGCGGCATTTTAAAACGCCACTTAGGCGCCAAAAAAATCAAAATGGTTTATGCGGCTGACACCACCAAAAGCCCCGTGCGCAACATTCCTACCAGCAGCAAAGAACAACAACAATTTTGTATCAGCGATGCCGATGTATTGGTATTAGCAGACTATGCTATTCGCATTGAAGACTATTATTCCGAACTGGCTGGACATCGCAAGCCAATGGATATGGAATGGGCAAAAGATGGGCTAGACGGTCATCTCTATATTGTGCAAGCGCGTCCAGAAACCGTAACCTCACAAACGCAAATTAATCAACTGATTAGCTATGAAATTGAAGTCCCCGAAGGCTCTAAAGTACTCACTACTGGCCGAGCCGTTGGACAAAAAGTGGCACAAGGTCAGGTGCAAGTGATTAGCGATGTGACCTATATTCACCAATTCGTCCCTGGCAATATCTTGGTTTCAGACATCACCACCCCCGATTGGGAGCCCATCATGAAATTGGCTTCGGCACTCATCACCAATCGTGGAGGCCGTACTTGCCATGCTGCCATTATTGCCCGGGAACTGGGCATTCCTGCGATAGTCGGCTGTGGCGATGCCACAGAATCTTTACAAGACAATCCTTTTGTAACGGTTTCTTGCTCGGAAGGTGAAATTGGTCAGGTGTATTCTGGGCATATTCCTTTTAGAATTATCGAAACCAACCTCACAGATTTGGGCACGCCCAATACTGAAATTCAAATCAATCTCGCCAATCCCGATATGGCGTTTCGCACCAGCTTTCTACCTAACCAAGGCGTGGGACTGGCGCGCATGGAATTTATCATCAACCAAGCGATACAAGTGCACCCTTTAGCCTTGTTACACCCAGAACAGGTGCTCGATGAAACCGAACAGGCCAATATTCGGCAGCGTATTTTGGGCTTTAAATCGGGTGGCGACTATTTTATTCAACACCTCAGCGAAGGCATAGCCACGCTCAGTGCGGCGTTTTACCCCAAACCTGTGATTTTGCGACTTTCTGATTTTAAGTCCAATGAATATGCCAGCTTAATTGGTGGAAAGAGTTTTGAACCTGAAGAAGAAAACCCCATGATTGGTTTTAGAGGCGCATCACGCTACAGTTCTGCCCTGTTTGAGCCTGCCTTTGCCCTAGAGTGCCAAGCCATTAAAAATGTGCGTGAGCAATTTGGGCTGACCAATATGCACATAATGATTCCGTTTGTGCGCCGAGTGGCTGAGGCAAAACAAACCATCGGCACCCTGTCTAAATATGGCTTGCGCCGCGGTGAAAACGGCCTTAAAGTTTACATGATGTGTGAAATACCCAATAATGTGCTCGAAATTGATAATTTTGCGCCCTACTTTGACGGCATATCGATTGGTACCAATGATTTAACGCAATTGGTATTAGGCGTTGACCGAGATTCAGACTTAGTGGCTTATGATTATGATGAACGAGATGCCGGGGTTTTAAAAATGATTCAATGGGCCATCGAAGGCGCTAAACGCAACGGACTGCATTCAGGTGTCTGTGGTCAAGCGCCATCCGACTACCCAGAAATTGCTCAAAAATTGGTTGAGATGGGCGTTAACTCCATCAGCCTAAACCCCGACAGTGTGATTAAAACCACCCAACTCGTGCTTAACTTAGAAGCCAAGCTAGCCAAACAGGAGCCCTAATGGACTTATTAACTCGACTCTTTTTATACGGAGGCGCTGCCTTAGCTGCCATCTTTTTAATGGTTGCCCTGATGACCTTGTCACATTCCACCAACGGACAACTGACCGTTGAAGGCGTATCCGAGATGTCAGACGCCATGCAATCATTCTACGAGTTGATTCGCTGGTTTGTTTACCCTTGGATGGCGGTTGCTCTCGCGGTATTTGTGAGATTTTTATATCGGACTTTTAAATAAACCGTTTATTTTGTCACTCTGCTCAATCAACAAACCCCAGTTTCATGGGGTTTTCAGTGCGGGACATATGTCCTAAACATCATTTACCCTACCATTTACAGTGAATTAAGACATTCCACCGATGTTAAGTATCGGAATTGAAGGTTAAGCTAATAACCAAGTCAAACCTACAAAGGAATTCACTGATGAAAAACCCATTTAAAAAAACTCTGCTCTCAAGTTTACTCTTGAGCAGTCTATTTCTCGTTGGATGCGGCGGAGCATCTGAATCTGAATCTACATCAGAATCTGATTCCGACACTTATGAATCCTCCACTTCTTTAGACAACCTAAACACCCTTACGACCAATGATTTGCGCAGTGTTACCGAAGATACCAGCTTACCCATTCAAGCCAAACTTTTAGCGTCTCAGTGTGCCCAGTGTCATGGCACTTATGGAATTTCAGTGACCGGCATTGACAGCATCATTAATGAGGCAGATGAGTTTATTGAAGAAATGGCTGAGTATCGCAGCAAAACCAGCCATATTATGTATCCTCATGCGCTTGCCTATAGCGATGCAGAATTAACTCTGATGAGCCAATATTTTATGGGGCTTAGTGGAACGGCCATCACTTCAGGAGATCGTGACGATGATTAATCTCAACCGCAGACAATTTTTACTGGGCAGCCTAGCGGCTAGCATAAGCTTAGCTTTAACTAAACCAGCGGTCGCCGCTACTCCAAGAGTGGTGGTGGTTGGGGGCGGATTTGCGGGTGCAACGGCTGCTAAATATTTAAAACTTTGGGGGGCAAATAATGTAGAAGTGATTTTGGTTGAACCCAATGCCAGCTATATTTCGCCCATCTTAAGCAACCTAGTCGTCACCGGACAAATGTCTTTAAGCAGCCTAACCTTTAGCTACACCCAGTTACTCAGCTATGGCATTACCCATGAACAAGACTCGGTTAAAACCATCGATAAAACAGGCAAAATTCTTTATTTAGAATCTGGCAAACAACTGACCTATGACCGTTTAATTCTAGCCCCCGGAATGGAGCTTGAAGCCATTACCGGATTAGACAATAACCTTGTACCCCATGCCTGGAAAGCTGGCCCGCAAACGACCCTGCTTCAAGAGCAATTGTCAGCCATGAATGCCGGCGATACTTTTGTGATGACCATACCCAAAGCACCTTATCGCTGCCCACCAGGACCTTATGAGCGTGCGTGCGTGGTGGCCGATTATTTGGCTCGAAACAAACCTGGGTCAAAAGTCATCGTATTAGACGCAAATGCCAATATCATTGTCGAAGAAACAACTTTCAGTGCGCAATTTGCAAACTATGGCATTACCTATGTGCCAAACAGCACGGTGACCTCTGTCGACTCCACTGCAAAATCTGTCACCGTTGACCAAAATGGCACGCCTAAAACTTATATGGCTAAGGTATTAAATGTCATTCCCAATCAAACAGCCGGACAAATTATCCTCGACAGTGGTCTTGCGAATGACAGCAGTGGCAAATGGGCCATGGTTAATCCACTGAGTTATGAGTCCACTGCAGCAGCCAATATTCATGTCATCGGCGATAGCCAAGCCACCAGCCAACCCAAAGCAGGACACATTGCCAACTCTGAAGCCAAAGTGTGTGCCTTAGCTGTATTGCAATTATTGGCAGGTGGTCAACCTTATAGTCAGCCGGTTACCAACTCTGCTTGTTACAGCCCGCTCTCCAGCACAACAGCTACCTGGTTAAGCGGCGTGTATCGTTACAACGCCACCACGCAAACCATGGACTTACAAGTAGTCAAAAGTGCGCCAACGCCTTCGACCCAATATTTCTCTGAAATGCGGGATTGGGCGGGTAATCTGTTTGCAGATACTTTTAAGTAGTCATCTTGCAATAGTCACCTTTAAAACAAAAAGCCCGCGGGTTCAAAACCAACCAGCGGGCTTTTTTAACATTTGGCATAAAGCTTTTAAGATTTAATTGGGCTCAGGCACCTGCAATAAATCTTCAAAGAAAAATGCCACTAATTCATGACGCCCAGACACTTGGGCTTTTTTGTACAAGTTAGAGGCATGTTGACGAACTGTTTTTTCAGAAGAGTTTCGCACACTGGCAATTTGATCTAAAGATAAGCCTTTCAGCAATAACAATGACACTTCTTTTTCACTTGGGGTGAGTTGCCATTCATCAAATTGTTGCTGAATCACCACGGATAATTCACCCATCAATTTGCGAGTATGTGCCTGAGTTTCTGTAAGATCGGTTTGAATGCGTTGCATTTTGGTCATCAACTGGCGATTCGCTTTCTGTTGCTGCCAACTAGAAAACCATAAAATACCAAACGCAAAAACTGCCAGCAAAGCAACCAAGAGTTCTACCGTTAAATGGGTGTCAAACACCCCTTCACTCATGAAGTCGCCCACAATGTCGATGAATGTCATTAAAAAGATAAACATAAACATCCACAGACTAAAGCGTAACACATTCATTGAGAATCCCCTCCTGATAACACCCATAAAACGGTTGAACTGATTAAACTTAAATAATTGATTCTAAATCCCTTTAAGGAAATTCTCCAAGTCCGCTTGGTTAGCAAAATGCAAAGTTTTGACCACCTCTAATTGATTGAGTTGATAAACATTCACGGCATTTTCTTGGGTTGGCCAGTCTTGCGTACCCTCGCCTTCTTTATCTAAAGCAATTGGAAAACCATAATCACGCATTTTGGGAATGGCAAACATCTTAGAAATAAACGACGGCATTTTGTGAATGTCGGCAACATACAAAAGATGTTTTGAGTCCAGCGTGGCTTCATTAAATTCTAACTTGGCAAAAGTCTCTTTCACCCAATTACCACCATCTTTGGTGGTCGAAAAAATGACCCATTGCGTTTGAGCATCTAAAGACAGGGTTTGATCAAACTGCGTTTCAAAACTTTGTGGCTTTAACTGAAGCGCATCCGCTATCGCAGTTTGAGAAAACAAAACCGCACCACTGAGCAGGGTTGCATACATTAATTTTTTAAATACCATGATTAAACTCCTTTGCTTAAAATAAAAAACATTCTAAGGCACAAAGAAGTAAACCATAACGCATAAAGCTGAATAGAAACTGAAGATGAGGAAAAAATTAGATTTTAGGCAGTCTTTCTAAAATATTAATCTGATGTGATTGTGGAACAGGACACTAACGAACTTGCCATTTAAAAATATCGAGCAATAACAAATGATCTTTGTGAATTTTGTAGATAAGCGTGTATCCCTGATGAATCAAATCTCGATAGGACGGATCGTCCATATAACGCGATGCCCTGCAAAGGTAAGGTTGTGTGAGCACAAGATTTAATTTTGCTTGTAATTCCTTTTCAAACCCCAAAGCAGCATAAGGATTATCGAGGGCAATATATTTCAAAATCATTTGTAATTGTTGAATATAAAAACGGGTTTTGATCATTCTCATCGAATTAAACCCAATTCCTTGGCAAAAAAAGCATCCATTTCCTGTTCATATTCTTCGTCAGACAAGACATAACTCAATTCTGATTCACGAACACGGCTAGCAACTTCTGCATGACTCTCCAAGGTAATGGCATTTTTTAAGGCTGCTTTTTGCTCCTCTAATACTTGCTGTTGTTGCAAATAATTCATTATGCCTGTTCGTGCTAAGTGAGATTTATTTTGGTTGAGCACTTTTGAAAAGTGTTCAAGCAATGCATCTGCCTCATCATCTAACCGAATGGTAAGTGACCCCATAACGACCTAGCCTCCATAAAATCTCAATGTAAGACAGTGTAATACAACCTTTTGAATTGAGCAATAAAAAACCCGCCGATTTGCATCGCGGGTTTAATCAAATTGAGTGCTTAAAACAGGCTAAAAATCATCTAAATTCAACTATGCCTGGTTGTTTTTAGGTTGTTTTTAGGGCGTTTTAAGCCTAATTAGGAACTTTAACCTAGCTCTATATAAGAGGTTTCTTGCGCAACAAACTCGTCCCCGACAGGCTCGGCCCAAAGGTCGTATTCGTCGGCGGCAAACACTTTGACCGTGACAAAATCTCCTGGGTTAAGATGTTGAGCATCGGGAATAAACACCAGCCCATCAATTTCTGGGGCATCGGCCTGCGAACGGCAAATAGCGCCTTCATCGTCCACTTCATCCACCAGAACCTGAATAACCGTACCAATTTTTGCATTCATTTTATTGGCGCTGATGACTTGCTGAGTTTCCATAAAACGCTCATAACGATCTTGCTTAACCTCATCAGGCACAGGCGGTGCTAAATCATTAGCAACCGCACCCGTGACTGGCGAATATTGAAAGCAACCCACGCGATCTAGTTGCGCTTCTTCTAAGAAATCGAGCAAGTCTTGGAATTCTTCTTCCGTTTCACCTGGGAAGCCGACAATAAAAGTGGAACGGATGGTTAAATTAGGCACAGCTTCACGCCATTTTTTGATGCGCTCTAGGGTTTGTTCCACATTGCCCGGACGCTTCATGGCTTTTAAAATTCGCGGATTGGCATGCTGCAATGGCATATCCAAATAAGGCAAAATTTTACCTGCCGCCATTAAAGGAATCACTTCCTCAACATTCGGGTAAGGATAAACATAATGCAAGCGAACCCAAAACTCATCCACACCACCCAATTCACCCAAGGCTTCGCTTAAGCCAACCATTGAGGTTTTGGTGGGACGCCCTTCGGCAAATTCGGTTTTGTATTTAACATCCACACCATAAGCGGCCGTGTCTTGTGAAACCACCAACAACTCTTTAACACCAGCGGCTTTTAAACGCTTGGCCTCGGCAATCACATCCCCCACCGAGCGGCTAACCAAATCACCACGCATAGAAGGAATAATGCAGAAAGTACAACGGTGGTTACAGCCTTCAGATATTTTTAAATAGGCATAATGCTTAGGGGTGAGCTTAATACCCTGGGGCGGCACTAAATCCACAAATGGGTTATGCGGCGGTGGTGCTATGGCATCATGCACCGCATTCAATACTTCTTGATACGCCGCTGGCCCAGAAACCGCTAACACTTTGGGATGCACATTGGTAATTTCTTCAGAACGCGCGCCTAAACAACCCGTTACGATAACCTTGCCATTTTCTTCTAAGGCTTCACCAATGGTGTCTAAAGATTCTTGCACTGCACTGTCTATAAAGCCGCAAGTATTCACAATCACGGCATCGGCATCTTCATAAGAATTGGTCAGTTCATAGCCTTCGGTGCGTAATTGGGTCAAAATTCGTTCGGAATCCACCGTTGCTTTGGGGCAACCCAAACTGACAATACCGACCGTAGGTTTTTGTTTACTCATAAAAATCTCTTAATAAAAATGCCAAAAAAATTGACCATATTTTACCTGATTTATCAGCAAGATTGATTAGCTTTGCGGTGTTTGATGATTGAATTGCATTTTTGGCGTTATTCTTTATCATGCGCCATGTGACTTTTTACAATTTTGTGCGTCAGATTTTTAAATGATTCAATGAGGAAAATGCAGCAATGCTTCAGTTAGTCAACTTAAGATACTTAATCAGCAGTCTAGTGCTTTTAAACAGTTTAAACTTGTCTGCCGCTGAAACCCCTCAAAAAAACTGGACTTACGATGGTGTTGTCACAGTCATTTATCAACACCCCAGTGAATCTCAAATATCATCAAACGCTACCTTATCGGGCGATTTAAACCTTAATTTTTTGTGGCACAAAACCCGATTTTATGCGCACCTTGAAGCGGCAACTACGCCACAAGCAGGTGGCGCGGCTCAAGTATTGCCACAAACAAATGCCGACTCTGGTTCAGCGATTGATGATCGCAATCAAGGACGCATTCAGCTTTCAGAATTGTATTTTAGCCATAAGCTGACTCCCAAAACTCAATTCACTGCTGGGTTATTAGATGCCACTGCATTTATGGATACCAGCGTGATTAGCAATGATGAAAACTTACAATTTATTTCTGCTCCTTTGGTGAACAATCCTATTATCGATTTTCCTGACTATGCATTAGGCATGGTGTTAGAGCAAAAACTGCAACCCAAGTATTTTGGCCGTTTATTAATTTCTTCTTCTCATGGCTTAGCTGATAACGCCTCTCGCAATTACAGCCAGGCATTTGAACTGGGCAAGGATGAAAAAGGCGCGTTTATCAATGCTGAACTGAGCTACCAGCCTAAAGCACAATACTTTACTGCGGGTGTTTGGACACATACAGCACCACACGAATCACTGAATGACCCACAAAATAATCATCTCATTAACTTTGGGGGTTACCTCAATGCCTATAAAAAAATAGAACGCCACAGCTTAGAAACGCGCCTCGCCTATGCTAACCCCGAAGTTTCAACGGGAGAATGGTTTTGGTCGCTGGCGTATGAATATAAAAGACCCAACTGGGTATTGGGCTCAGGTTACAGTTGGACAAAAGCCTCCGACAAAATGTCGGATTCTCGCTATCAAAAAAACGCCCAGTTGCTTGAGGTTTATGTTCGCCACCAACCTTTTAAAAACTTTTTTATCAGCCCCAGCATTCAATGGATTGAAAACCCTCTTTATGATCAAAATGTATGGCAACTTTCCAATCCTATTTGGTCAGCAAATATCCGATTTTCATACCTATTTGAATGATTTTTATCACCCAAGCGAGCTTGAATGACTCAAGGTTTTATTAAAACATTCTCAATTCAAAACCGCTAAAATACCCTAATTCGTTTAAAAGGGTGTGATTTGTGGAAATTTTAAAAGCTTATTTAGACATCAGCGTTTTTGGCATTTTGGGTTTTATGGCCTTTATTGCGCTTTGGATGACCCTAGAAAGATTGTTTTACTTTAAAAAAGTGCAACCTGAAAACTACCATCACATTGAACTACTTCAAGTAGACCTCACCAAAAACCTCACCACCATTTCAACGATTGGCGCCAATGCACCCTATATTGGCTTACTGGGAACCGTTTTGGGTATCTTGATTACCTTTTATGAACTCGGTCACCAACACACCTTAGAAACTGGTGCGATTATGATGGGCTTAGCTTTGGCGCTTAAAGCCACGGCTGCGGGCATAGCCTTGGCCATTCCCAGCATTATGGCTTACAACGGACTGATGCGAAAAGTGGATGTACTCAGCGCGCAATTTAAAGCGCATCAAGACCTTAAAACTCAAGATTAAGGTAACCCATTATGCAAATGAAACGCTTTGACACCATTAATGTTATTCCTTTGATTGATGTCATGCTGGTGTTGCTTGCCATCGTTTTAACCACGGCCAGTTTTATTGTGAAAGACAGCCTGCAAATTGACCTGCCCGAAACCCAAAGCACCCACAGCTATACGCCGCCTAAAGAACAAAACCCGCTTAACTTTGCCATTAACCCTCAAAATCAATTATTTATGAACGAAGTCGAAATAGATTTTGCCAACTTGACAACCCAATTGGCCGATATAGACCCCAAGCGCCCTATTGTTATTCAAGTGGATAAAAAAGCGGATTTTGAACACTTTGTAAAACTCATCGATGCACTCAAACTGCATAAACTTGATAATCTCACCATCCTGACGCAAGCTGAATAATCAACCCTTATGAAATCTTGCTACACTCAAAGTTTTGTCAGCGCTTTAGCCATTTCAGGCTTATTGGCCAGTTTTGTTTTTTGGTTAAGCACACTTGAAATCGAAGAAAAAACTGTCGATTTAAAACCCGTGTCTGTCAAGATGGCGATGTTTCAATTAGCACCCGTACCACCGGTGGTTGAAGAAGCCCCCAAATCTGAACCGATTGAGCAGCCCAAGCCAGAACCCAAAGTCGAACCCAAAGTCGAACCCAAAGTCGAACCTAAAGTTGAACCCAAACCAAAGCCTAAACCCAAGCCTGAGCCAAAAGTTGAACCTAAAAAACCAATCGTTGAAAAACCCAAGCCACTGCCTAAGCCCAAACCGGTTGAGCCTGTTGAGGTAAAGCCCGAGCCCAAAATACCGCCAAAACCGGCTAAAATCCAACCCGTTGCCGAGCCAAAGCCCGTGGTAAAACCCACGCCACCTCAGCCAACGAAACCTGCGCCTCCACAATTTTCACAGGCACAAATCGCCAGTGCAGAACAAAGCTATTTACATGAGTTAGCAACCACTTTGGCGCTTTTAGCACAAGACACTTATCCCAATCGGGCAAAACGCCGCGGCTGGCAAGGATTGGTGGTTTTAGGATTTACGCTGCATGCTGATGGCAGTATGCACAATATTCATTTGGTCAATTCATCTGACTACAGCATTTTAGATGAAGCAGCGCTATCGATACTCTATGATCAAATGAATCAGCGCTTTAAGCCTTTCCCAAAAGAAACGCCGCGTGGCGATTGGGTAATCAGCGTGCCGATTGAATATCATTTGCGATAAACAAGGTTATTTTGAGGACGATTGTCTCAAGAATTTTAAGAAATCATTTTCTGATAAGGGTTTTGAGAAATAATAACCCTGAATTCGGTCGCAGCCATTCTGCTTCAACCACTCCACTTGTGGCAAAGTTTCAACGCCTTCTGCAATCACTTCAAGGTTTAAGGCTTTTGCCATTCCCAGCATGGCTTTAACAATGGCTGTGCCCTCAAATGGCTGAGCGGATTGTTCGGTGGATATGCACAAGGCATCAATAAATTTTTTATCTATTTTCAGCTTCGAAAATGACAGGTTAGCCAAATTGGCTAGATTTGAATACCCTGTTCCAAAATCATCGACCGCTAGTCCAAAATGCTTTGATCTTAAGGCTCTCAAAACCTCAAAATAATCTACCCGTTGATTTTGCATAAGCTGAGATTCTGTAATTTCCAGCGTAATCTCATCATTTTGTAAATGAAACTTTTGCGTCATCTGCTGCAAATAAGTCAACAAATTAGGCTCAGATAAAAATTGTGCCGGTAAATTAATGGCCAACTCAATATTGGGCTCGTTTTGTTTATGCCATTTCTGTTTGATTAAAAAAGCTTGCTCAATAATCCAATAGGTCATCGGAATAATTAACTGCGATTGTTCGGCAATTGGAATAAACACATCTGGTGGAATCAAATTGCCTTCATCGTCTTGCCATCTTAATAAGACTTCTGCGCCAACACAGCGCCCATCTTCTAGGCTAATTTGTGGCTGATAATGAAAGAAAAATTGTTTGCGAGCCAGTGCCTTTTGCAGTTTTACCAAAATTTGATAGCGGTGTTCAACGGCTGATTCCATGGCCATATCAAACCTAACCAACTGGTCTTTACCTTGGTTTTTGGCATGATATAAGGCGTTTTCAGCGCGTCTAAACAAATCATCATAATGCTGACCATCTGCGGGATAAAACGCCACGCCACAAGAAAAGGTATTTTTGATATTCACATCTTTATGAAAGGCCACTTTTTTGACCGAAGCCAATAAAGCCCCTAAATGAGATAGAAATTTTTCTTGGGTGATATTGTGACCGATGATTAAAAACTCATCGCCACCCAAGCGATAAAATTGGGCCTTATCGGTTAACTGGCTGTAAATAAGATTGGACACATTTTGAATAAGCACATCACCCACTTTATGCCCTAAAACATCATTAACCAACTTAAAGTTGTCGATGTCCAAAATGGCAAAACCAACTTGCTGCGTGTCTTTTAAAGGGATATGTTGATTCCAAAAATTCTCACTTGAAACCTTATTGGGCAAACCCGTTAGCTCATCCTTAAAAGCCAACATCTCTAGTTTGATTTGATTGAGATGTTCTTGAGTAATGTCGTTTAAAGAACCGGTCATTCTGAGAGGATTGCCCTGATCATCTCGGCTGACCACTTTGCCACGGTCTTGAACATAACGAAGACCGGTAGGCGTATTCAAACGATATTCGTGTGAAAATGTTTCACCCGACTTTAAAGCATCTTCAACGGTCGCTAAAACTCTGGGCAAATCATCTGGGTGGATTCTATTGGAGAAATGTGTAATGAGATTGGACGGCTCTTCTTCAGAATAACCAAATATTTGTCTCCAGCGACGGTTATGTTCAACAGTACCTTCTTGAACCTGCCAAGACCACATTCCCTCATTAGACACTTCATAAGCGGTCAATAACTCGTTGATAAAAAAATCAGACTGTTTTTTAAGGTGGGCAAACTCGGTTTGATCTAATGCAATCCCAACGATTTGACCATCCATCAAAGGACGGTAAAAAAGTCGATAATGCAAACCGTTCAGTTCGGTTTCTGCATTCAAAAAACCCTCTGATAAAGCTATTTTGATTTGCTCAACAATCTTGGGTTGCTCGGCATAAATATCTAAATAATTTAAACCCACCACTTCATCGTCTTTTAACCCCAAAGGTTTTAATGCCGCACCTCTAGAAAATAAAAAAGTGCCCGACTGATCCAACACAAACACGATTACCGGCATTGATTTTAACAAGCCTTCAAAAATTAGCGAGTTTGCTTTAAGACATGAATTTTCAGTCATCGAGTCGATCCAAGGGCCATCTAAGAGCTTTAAGGTGTCTAGGCAATCAAAAACATGCCATGGTTAGATGCATCATAAAACGAATACTACGCACTTTCAACTAAATAAGGATTTAATTATCCATTTCTTTAAAACCAAAAAAAGGCCAACAAAGGCCTTTTTATATTTTAAATCTCTGTGTTGAATTAAAAAGGCTTAACCACCACCAAAATCAAAATAATCGTGACCAACAATAATGGAATTTCATTGGCCCAACGGTAATAAACACCGCTGTGGTCTAAATGACCCAACTGCATTTCTTTGACGCGTTTTTTTGCCCACAAGTGATAAGCCAGCATTAAGCCGACAAACACAATTTTGGCATGCAGCCAGCCCATACCTTGTGCAATGGGCCAATAAGCAAGCCATAACCAAATACCCGAGCCTATCGCCAACATCATCATAATGGTCATAAACTTATACAATTTATCCCCCATAATCGCCAATCTATCGACTTGCTGACCCGCCGCTTGCCCTTCTACAAAATGCACAAATATACGCGGCAAGTAAAAGATTCCTGCCATCCAAGACATCATAAAAAGAATATGAAAAGTTTTTAACCACAACATTGATTTTCTCCATAGATTAAGTTGTTTGCAGTATCATAACGATTTTTAAACTGAAAAATGGGAAGAAATCATGAAAATTGAAAACAACAAAGTCGCCTTGATTGAATATGTACTGTCGGATGCCGAAGGCAATCAAATCGATGCGTCTAATGGCCAACCTTTAGCCTACTTGCACGGCCACCACAATTTGATTCCCGGTTTAGAAAAAGAATTAGAAGGCAAAAGTGTTTCTGATAAATTCACCGTCACCATCCCCGCAGAGGATGCTTATGGCCCCAAAATGGATCATTTAGTGCAGGCTAATGTGCCAAAAGAAATGTTCCAAGGCGTAGAAAATTTAGAAGTCGGGATGCGTTTTCAAGCACAGTCAGATGAAGGCATGCATTCGGTGGTCATTACTCAGGTCTCTGATGAACATGTAACTGTGGATGGCAACCATGAGTTGGCAGGGATGGATTTAACCTTTGCGGTTGAAATCATGGGGATTCGTGATGCGACTGCAGAAGAAATTGAACATGGTCATGCACACGGTGCTGGCGGACATCACCACCACTAAGCGCAACCGATTCAACCTTTTAACAAGCCAGCCCAGAGCTGGCTTTTGTCGCTTTAAGAGTCGAAACCCTAAATGAAATTACTGCTCGTTGAAGACGAACCTTTATTGCAAGAAAGTCTGACCAAAAATCTGCAGCAAGCCGGATTTTTATGTGACCTAGCCGGTAATGGTGAGGAAGCCTCACACCTATTAAACGAGTTTGAGTATGATTGCATTATTCTCGATTTAGGGCTTCCAAAACAACCAGGCCTGGTTGTTTTAGAGCAGTTTAGAATCCAAAATACCCACACACCTGTCTTGGTATTAACCGCGCGCAATGCCTGGCAAGACCGCGTGATAGGCTTAAAAACTGGGGCGGATGATTATTTAGGAAAACCTTTTCATTTCGAAGAGTTACTGGCAAGAGTTCAAAACTTAATTAAGCGAAAAACACCCGACAATAGCTTTAACATTGTCTATAAAAACTTCACCCTAGACGGTCAAATGCGCAGTTTAAAAACCGCGTCTGACACCATTAGTTTAACCAAAAACGAATATCGTTTATTACACCTGTTCTTTTCTCATCCCAACCAAATCTTTTCAAAAGACCAGCTGTTACAAAAAATCAGCGACCAACACAGCGACACCAGCGGTAATCTGATTGAGGTGTACATCGCCAAACTCCGCCGTTTGTTGGGTAAAGAATCCATAGAAACCTTGCGAGGACAAGGCTACCGTTTGGTCAATTTGAATCCACCCGAGGAAAACGCATGAAGTCACTTGAAAAACAACTCAGTTCTTCAATGGGTTTAAGCCTGGTGGTTCTGTTTGGTCTGTTTTGGTGGGTATCGATTACGGCCATTCATAAGGTCACCGAGCAATACATTGTCACCCGTTTAGAACACGACACAGAATCCATTATCAAACATTTAATCTGGACTGGGCAAAGCTGGCATTTAGAACAAGAAATTAGCCCTATTTACTCTCAGGTACATTCTGGTCACTATTTTGTGATTAAAACGCCTCACAACAATGTTACCTCTAACTCCCTTGAAAACTATCCCCTATTTGCCAAAGCTGCACCCAAACAAACCTTGGTGTATGAAACCAAAGGCCCCAAACAACAATTAGTGCTGGTTTTATCGACCCAAGCACGCATTCAAAATCAACCCATTCAAATTTGGGTGGCCGAAGACCACTCACCGATTCAGCAAAGCCTATTTACCTTTGACATGATTTTCGGTGGATTTAGTTTGGTCATTTTAATCACCATTTTTGGTCTACAGCGTTATTGGCTTAAGCGCGGTTTTAGTCAACTCAAACCGCTAGAAAGCGCCTTGATTGACCTCCAAGATGACAAGATTATCCACTTAAACAGTGAAGACTATCCTAATGAAATATCAGGACTTATTAAAAACTTAAACCAAGCTTTCAGCAATGCCAAAGCACAACTGGAAAAATCGCGTCATGCCAATGCTAACCTTGCGCACACCCTCAAAACACCGCTCAATATCATCTATCAATTACTCGACAACCCAATTCTTCCCAGCGAGAGTCGTGAGGCTTTGCAGCAACAAGCACAAACCATTTATCGTTTGTTAGAAAGAGAGCTTAAAAAAGCCCGTATTGCGGCCGATGCGGTGCAAACTGCTCGCTTAAACGCCCAGCATCTTCAAGACTTGGTAAGCTCTTTGCAAACTCTCTACCCTAATATTCAAATTGATTTAAAGGGCTCTGATGAAGCTATTCGTCAGCTCGGTCTAGACCAAGAAGATGGCTATGAATTGTTTGGCAACCTGCTCGACAATGCTTGCAAATGGGCGCAACACCAAGTGAACTGCCATATTCAATCTCATGCCTCAGGCGTTGTTATCATCATTGAAGATGATGGTCCAGGCGTTGCACCCGCCCAACTGGCCAAGATTCAAGAACGCGGTTATCGGTTAGATGAACAACAGTCTGGTCAAGGGTTAGGATTGGCCATTGTCGCAGACTTGGTGAGCGCCTATCAGGCTCACATTCAGTTTAGCTCCCCGAAAACAGGATTGGGGGGGTTAAAGGTGACTGTGATTTTTGAACCGCATAAAAACGCCCCTTTAGAAAACAAAGCTTATTAATATGGCACCCTTCAAATACTTTACTAACCTATTGATCTTATTAACATTACTTTGGCTCATTACGCTTGGCTGGTTTTATTTACACCTAAACATCCATTTCTCTTTTGAAAAAGTTGGCCTATGGATGGGGATGATGCTGTTAACCCTAATCGCCATTTACACCAAGCAAGTGCAACACTACTTAAATAAGGCTTCCATTTCACAAGATCATCTGGGATTTGGGTTACTGGCTTGGACGCTATTATTAACAACCGGCTTGTTGTATGAAACCGGCGGCACCATTAATCCCCTTGTGCATTTATTGCTACTGCCTTTAGCCTTAGGGATGCTCATCCTTTCTTCACGCTACTTTATCGCTTTGGCATTTCTCTCTGCCGCACTCTATGGGCTAGTCAACTATCACTATGTGCCCGTCATGTCGCTTAAGGTGCAAAGCTTGCAAGCCTTTTTTGCCTGGCATTTGCATGGATCTATGTTGGTGTTTATTTTATTGGTGGTGTTTTTGGCCATGTTTATTTTGCCACTTAAAAAGCGCCTAGAGCAACAACGCTATGCCATCGAACAGCAGCGTAACCAAGCCTTACAAAATGAATATTTGCTGTCAGTCGCCAGCATTGCCTCGGCATCGGCCCATCAACTCAGCACCCCGCTTAATACCTTAAAATTACTCGAATCTTTATTGGATAACGAAGTCCACACGCCCATGGGCAAAGACTTGATGAAAACCTATCGCGAGCAAGTGCAAATCTGCACTCAGGCTCTACAAGGATTGCGTAAACGCGCTGAATTTGCCCAAACTAAAAATCCACAAACCATTTCACTACAAAACTTCATCCAAACGCTGATAGAAGAATTTGCTCTATTGCACCCCAAAAGTGTTTTACAAACTCGCGAGCCCGCCACTAACATCAATCTAAAGATCGATGAAAGCTTCAAACTGGCCATTATGAACCTACTCGACAATGCTGCGCGTTACAGCCCAGACTCTATCGTCATAGAATTTCAACACACAGCAACCCACTTGTTATTTAACATTTGCGATGAAGGCGGTGGCGTGCCAGAAAGTGAATTGGCGCATTTAGGGCAACAGCCTTTAGAGGAATATCACGGTATTGGCATGGGCGTTTTCTTAAGTCGTATGATTATTGAACGCTTTCAAGGCAAGTTACTTTTTAGCCTAATTGACAAACCCAAAAAAGGCCTTAAAGCCAGCGTTTGGCTACCTAAAACCCGCTTTGATTTAAGTTAAATAAACGGAGAAACTTGAGTGAACGAGTCTGTAAAACCAGCGCAATCAACCATCTTAGCCGTAGATGACGATGCCACTTTTTTACGCATACTCCAACAGGCATTTTTGAACCAGTCCATCACACTTGATACCGCTCATTCGCCACAAGAAGCCGAAGCAAAAATTCAACAAAATACCTACGGCTATGCCATTTTAGATTTAAACCTAGAAGGACAAAGCGGCCTGAATTTGCTCAAATATTTGCTTGAGCAACTACCCGACTGCCAGGTTTTGATATTAACCGGCTACGCCAGTGTTGCCACGGCTGTTGAAGCCATGCGACTGGGCGCTTTAGATTATTTATGCAAACCCGCCAGCATTGACGACATCCTTAAAGCCTTAAGATTTGCCAAACCTGACAGTGCAAATTCTGAACCTACAGAAGAACAACCAGAAGCAGACAATCCCCAAGACTTTGTTCCCATGTCTGTGAAACGCCTCGAATGGGAACACATTCAAAAAACCCTCACGGAACACGACGGCAATATCACCCTCACCGCCGCTGCCCTAAACATGCACCGCCGCACTTTGCAACGCAAACTGCAAAAGCGTCCTGTCGAGAAGTAATATCCAGCAAAATGTAACCAGGCCTGGGCGTTATTGGTTATTTTTAGGACTAATTAAAGCCTAAACTGAAGAAGGCTAAAGCCTTCGCCCCATGAAATTTTACAAACGTCTCACTTAGGGGCGCAGGCTTTAGCCTGCTTAATATCCACAAATCAAAACCCTCCCCATAAAAAAAGCCAAAGAAACTGAGGCTTCTTTGGCTTTAAATTTGCAACCTAAGTTGCGTTAGGAGAGTTGTTTTTTTAATTAAAACTTAGCTTCCACATTTGCCCAAACATTCACTCCAGGCTCCATCACTTTATAAATATTGCCGTTATAACTGTCGGTACGGTTAACACTGGTAACATATGCATGATTAAACAGATTATTTACGCCCGCTTTAAATTGTAGCGTTTTGTTAAGTTGATAACCTGCAAAAACATCCACGGTGCTCCAAGCGGCGGTTTTTAACTCACCATAAGCGCTATCCACATCACCTTGTTCGGTTGCAAAGTTAAAGCGTGCACCTGAATACCAGCTGGTCACATCATAACGAGCGGTCACTTGACCATTGATTGGCGACATATTACTTAGGTTACGGCTGTCTGTCGTGTTACGCCCTTGGGTGTAAGCCAAGTTACCCGCCAAAGAAATGGCACGAGTGAGCGAGTAACCCCAGTCAAATTCAGCACCCATAATTTGAGCGTCCACATTCACATAACCTTGTTCTTGTCCTGTTGTTCCATTCAAACTTGCTTGATTGGCTGCTTTATCTCGTAAAATGTAATCCGTTACTTGATCAGCAAACACATTCGCACCCCAATTAAACTGGCTGGTTTTTTGAGTCAAACCCAAATCGAACTGCAAATGTTTTTCAGGTTTTAAATCTGGATTACCAGCCCAATCTGCCCCTTTTGCCATAAATCGTTCAGTTTCATCCGCAGTATTGGTCGTTAAACTCACGCCGCCAAACCAAGCCATAGAAGATGCCAGTTTTTGCTCATATCGCAACAAACCATTCCAATTGGTTTCATCCACAGATGTTTTGCCAGAATAATTGGCATTTACAGTGTTATAAACGCTAACAGGCGTTGGTTTGGTTGTGTTATCAGGTGTTTCATTAGCATTTCTAGCTTTAGCAGAAACCTGATCAACACGAACACCGTAAACTACATTTTGACTATTTGAAATCGCTGTATTAGCTTCAACAAACAAGCTGTTTTGTTCGGTAACAGCATCTGGCCACATAAGCGCTTGAGATTTATCCAGCTGAGCTCCTGCTGAACGAGAGTACAAAGAAGCTTGCTTTTCAATTGTCTGTAACAACAAACCATAATCTAGTTTAGTTTGCGCAAGCTGGCTACTTAAACGAACTTTACCGCCTTTAGTAGTTACATCGGTGGGAGTCTCCATTTTCATTAAAGGATTAAATGGACGCAAACTAAAGTTATCCATAACATGCTCGACATCTGAAACATAACCAGATACTTCAACTTCAGTGACAGGCCCTTTAAAGTTTTTACCCTCGTAACTCAAACGAGTCATAGTGCCATTGGATTTTGGGGCATCCATGGTCGAACCCTGATATAAAGCATCTTGGGTATTTGAAATTTCATGCGATAATTTAATTTGCTGATCTGGCGTGGGAGACCAACCTAAATCAATATGCCCTTGTTGGGTTTTGTAGCTGCTGTTTACCGTATTGCCATTACCGTCTTCATAACTTTTGGCTATTTTGTCAGAACCTTGTAGCACAACATAAAACTGGTCATTACCAACGGCTGCTTGAGCACCGATATCTTGCGTTAATCCGTTCGAATTAGTAGCCGCATACACTTTGCCGTTATAGGGTTTTCCTGGTTCAAATGTTGGCGCATTACGCTCTAAAATAACGGTTCCAGCTGTTCCACCTACACCGGTTTGCAAAGACTGTACGCCTTTGATGACTTCAATACTGTCAAAACTATTTAATTCTGTGTAATGGGTTGGTGGGTCCATACGATTTGGACAACCGCCCTCAATTTTTCCGCCATCAACCAATACATTGACTGCTGATTGGCCTTGACCACGAATTAAAACATCTAAACCAATACCGCCCATTCGAGAACCTTCAACCCCAGAAATCTGGCGTAACACACTTCCAGCTTCTGTGTTTCCCGACTGCTCTAGGGCGGCTTCAAGAGGCATAGCTGTTTTTTCAATGGGTGCTTCAACTTCAATGGTTGATAGGGTTGTTTCTTGTGCATGAGCAACGCCAACAAAACAAGTGGCGACAAAATAGGCTAGGGTTTTCATTTTCATGGTCATTAGATTCCATTGGTAATCGGCTGTGCCGAAGTTTTAACATCTTATAGCGAGCTTTGCAGCGGCAAAGTGCTTTTAAAATTCAATTCGCAGATTATAAAAACCTAGCCTTTAAAAATCACTGCGACAAATTGTCGCACCCGATTGAATTTCGGTAAAATGCCCGCACTTTATTAATTTTATTTATAGGTGTTTTATGACTTGGCAATCTTTTCAAATGCAATTTCAACAGCTGCGTGACAACAAATTATTTGAAATGATCGTGATTTCAATCATTATTTTGTCATCGCTTTTAATCGGTTTAAAAACCTATCCTTTACACCCCAATCTTGAACAGTTTTTGGTGTTTATGGACACGGCGGTCACCCTGTTTTTCTTGGTCGAAATCTTAATTCGCATGGCCGCTGAAGACCGCGTACTCAACTTTTTTAAAAAGGGTTGGAATGTTTTTGACTTTGTCATAGTCGTGGTCAGTTTGATTCCTTTAGATGACTCTGAATATGCTTTAATCGCCCGAATGCTGCGACTCTTTCGTGTGATGCGTTTGATTTCGTTTATTCCAGAACTGCGTGTTTTAGTTACGGCACTGCTCAGTGCTTTACCACGCATGGGATATGTGGCGCTGTTGATGTTTATTATTTTTTATCTGTATGCGGTGATTGGTAACCTACTTTTCTCTAGCATCAACCCAACCCTGTGGGGCGATTTAGGCATTAGCTTACTCACGCTTTTTAGAGTCGCAACCTTTGAAGATTGGACGGATGTCATGTATGAAACCATGACCGTTTATAAACTCAGTTGGATTTATTACCTGACCTTTATTTTCTTTTCGGCGTTTGTATTTTTAAACATGATGATTGGTATCGTGGTTGAAGTGTTGGATGAAGAGCATTCCAAAATGTTAGCCGACGAACAACAAGACGAAAAAAATGCTTTATTAAATGAGCAAGCCCAACAGTTGGCTGATCAAAAAGCCCATCAACAAAAACTGGAACAAGAATTGGCTTCTTTGCATACTAAATTAGATCAACTCATTCGCCAAAAAGGTTAATTTTTAAGTTTCATTCAGCTTAAATTCAGTTTCATTTTCTATACTGCTCAGCAATACTGAACAATCCTAGGATTAGAAAATGAAACGTGTTTTACTCAATACCTTGCTCGGCAGCTGTTTGCTGAGCACCACTGCCCAAACGGTTTGGGCAGCTGACTACCCTACTCTGGCGGCAACCTTGCAAGCCACTTTGCCAGAACAGGCCTTACTGGCGAATACCCAACAATTGCAAAGCGCTGCACAGTCCTATGCAAACCAAACCTTGCCAGGTGAAGTCACCGTTAAACTTAATCATGAAAACGATGCCTTGACCGATAATAAAGCCAAACAAACCTGGGAAGCTGGGGTGGAATTTCCGATTTGGCGCTCAGGGCAAGCTCACAGCCAAGATGCATTGGCACAGGCTTACCAAAACTTATTTCTTGCAGAACAACAACAACTTAAGCTGCTCACGGCACAAACCCTGCGTGACCTAGTATGGCAAACCCAAACCGCCAAAATCAAAGCCCATTTTTCTCAAAAAGCACTAGAGCAAACCCAAGCCTTAGTTGAAATGGTTACCCAGAGAGTCACCCAAGGTGAAAACCCCAAACTGGATTTATTGCTCGCCGAAAAATCTTTGTTTGCCGCCCAAAGTGATTTTGCCACTGCCAATTTTGAACTTGAAGTAGCACTCAATACCTACCAAGCCAAACTTAATACGCAAGCCCTACCTGACCTTTTGCCAGAGCAACAAGCTCCAGCCGATTTGTTAGAGCAACACCCACAACGCTTAAAATTGCAAGCACTCATTCAAATTGAAACCGCAAAATTAGCTGCACTAAAAGCGAATCAACAAAGCAATCCCAGCGTGTATGTCGGGGGCAAAAATGAGCAAAGCAATCAAGGGGTGAACGACACCTTTTTAATTGCACAGTTTAATTATCCATTACAGCTCGATAGCTTGGCGGGGCATCAAAAAGTTTTGCAAGCTGAACAGCAAAGCCAACTCAGTCGCTTACAAGCCGAATTGCGTCGCTTTGAGCAAAACCATCCTTTAGATCTGTTTAGAGCGCAACAAGCCATTTTTTCAGCGCAAACGCAACAGCAACTCAGTGAACAACAACTGACCCATGCCGAAAAAACCCTAATGCTCGCTAAACAATCCTACTTTTTAGGCGAAACCAGTATTCAAAATTTACTAATTTCACAACAAACCGTCCTCGAACAAAAGCTGGCCGCCCGTTTGGCCAAAACCAAAACCTTTATGGCGATTGCCGACTTTAACCAAATTGCAGGAGTTGCTTTTTAATGAACACTTTGACCAATATAAAACCAGCTCGTTTAACCTTAGTTACCACTGTTTTAAGCGCACTCTTAGCCTTTCCTATGGCGCAAGCGGCAGACCTAAGTACTGCACCGGCTATCTCGTTAAGCGATGCTCAAATCAGCGCACTGAATCTGAAAACCACAGCCCTTCAAGCGCAGAGCAGTTATTTTAGTAATCCTTATCCAGCACAAGCGGTCATTCCACTGGCGCAAACTTTTTTGGTCACCACACCTTTAAATGGTCTCATCCAAAAATTGTTTTATGTGCATGGTCCGATTGAAAAAGGCGAAGTCATTGCCGAGTTGCTCAGCCCAGAATTGCTTAATTTACAAAAAGATTTTTTAAACACCTATGCCGATTACCGCTTAGCAACGGCTGAATATCAGCGTGCGATACAGCTGAATAAAACGGGCGTGGTATCGATTAAAAAATTACAAGAAGCGCAATCTAATCAAGACAAACTTAATCAAATGCTCGAACAACAAACTCAAGACTTAACCTTAATGGGCATGAACGCTACTGCGTTAAAAGCCTTAAAAGACACGCGTCAGTTACAGCCGTCTTTAATTGAGATTAAATCTCCCATTAGTGGAGAACTGTTTGATTTGCAAGCCAAAATCGGTGAGCGTTTACATGCCAATGACCCCATTATTTCAGTCGGCCGTGTTGATCCCATTGTGATAGATGCCAATATTCCCACCGAAGATGCCGACACCCTGCACGAAGGTCAAAGCGTGATGATTATTCAAGGGCGTGAAAACCACGCCGCCAGCATTAAACACATCGCCAACTTTACCGACCCTGCCACACAATCGGTAGAAGTACATATGGTCATGCCAAACCCGCTAAAAACAACCAGGCCTGGTCAGTTTTTGACCGCAAAATTCGAATTTACCGAGCAAACACAGGTTTATCAAACTCAGCGTTCTGCCATTAGCCAGCTGGATGGACAAGACTTAGTCTTTGTGAAAACTGCTCAAGGCTTTAAACCTTTTGCCATTCAAGTGCTGACCTTTAATGGCACTGAGATGACCTTTAAAGCCCTGCAACCTTTGCCAAACGATGCCGCCGAAGTGGTGGTGCAAGGTGCATCAGCCTTAAAAGCCCTAGCCATGGGCGGTGAGGAATAATCATGCTATCGAATTTTATTCAATTTTTTCTCACCCAGCGCATTTTGGTGGTGCTGATGATTTTAAGCATCCTGTCTGGGGGCTGGATGGCGTTTCAAAAAACGCCGATTGACGCCTTCCCAGATGTGTCGCCCATTCAAGTCAAAATGATTTTTAAAGCACCAGGAATGACGCCCACTGAAGTTGAACAACGCATTATTTCCCCCATTGAAATGGAAGTGCTCGGACTCCCCAATCAAGACAGTTTGCGCTCTTTGGCCAAATACGCCATTGCCGACATCACCCTCGACTTTAAACCTGGCACTGATATTTATTGGGCCAGACAAGTGGTGGCCGAACGCCTCAATGCCATAGACTTACCCGCAGGTGTCACCGGCGGCATTGCCCCTTTATCAACCCCTTTAAGTGATATTTTCATGTTCACTATTGAAGGCAATACCCTCAATAACATGGAAAAACGCGACCTATTGGACTGGGTAATTCGTCCTGCGTTGCGCTCAGTGCCAGGCGTGGCAGATGTGAACTCTTTAGGCGGTTTGGTGCGGACTTATAGCGTGCAGCCAGATTTTCAAAGACTTCAAGCCTTTAAAATTTCTGTTAACCAACTGATTGCGGCGATTGAAGCCAACAATAAAAACGATGGTGCTGGTCGCCTTAATCAAGGCGAAGAAGTGATGTTGGTGCGCACCTTAGGCAACTTAACCTCAATTGATGACATCGAAAACATTGTGGTCACCTACCAAAATAGCGTGGCGGTGCGTGTTAAAGATTTGGCCAAAGTCAAAATCGACTCACTCTATCGTAATGGCGCGGTGACCGAATCGGGCAAAGGCGAAGCGGTTGAAGGTTTGGTCATAGCCCTGCGTGGCGCCAATGCTCGTGAAGTGGTTGCCAATATCGAACAACGCTTGGTCGAGTTGCAACCTTCTCTACCCAAAGGCATCAGTGTTGAGGTGTTTTACAATCGCAGTGACTTGATTGATAAAGCCATTCACACGGTTTCAAAAGCCCTCACTGAAGCGGTGGTATTGGTGGTGCTAACCTTGCTACTCTTTTTAGGTAATATTCGTGCCGCAATCACCGTGGCTTTGATTCTGCCTTTGTCTGCTCTCATGACTTTTATGTTTATGAATTGGTTCGGATTGTCCGCTAACCTGATGTCACTCGGCGGTTTAGCAATTGCCGTGGGGATGTTGGTGGATGCTGCCGTGGTAGTGGTAGAAAATATTGTAACTCATCAAGAAAACGATAAAGCCAACTTGCCGAAGCTACACATTATTTATCGGGCATTGCAAGAAGTTGCTACGCCGGTAATTTCAGGGATTTTGATTATCATGACGGTATTTTTACCGTTACTGACGCTCGAAGGTCTTGAAGGCAAACTCTTTATTCCTGTGGCCTTAACCATTATCTTTGCGTTAGGCAGTTCGTTAGTATTGTCTTTAACCATTATCCCAACTTTGGCATCGTTTATTTTGGGTAAACCTTCGCACCAAGAACCTTGGCTAATTCGTAAACTCAGTGCCATTTACAAACCCACGCTCATATGGTCTTTGGCGCACGACAAAATTATTATTGGTTTTGCACTGGTCGCATTGGTCGTCGCCGGCTATGTGTACACCCTAGTGGGCAAAACCTTTATGCCACAAATGGACGAAGGCGCGATTATTCTGCAGATTGAAAAAATCCCGTCCATCAGCCTTAAGGAAACCGTGCGCTTAGATTTACAAGTGCAAAAAGCACTGATGGAACAAGTGCCCGAAATCACCAAAATCGTGGCGCGTGTTGGCTCGGACGAACTGGGGTTAGACCCGATGAGTTTGAATGACACAGACACTTTCTTAGTGCTTAAGCCCAAAGATGAATGGCGCATGGAAACCAAAGAAGAATTGATTGATGCCATTCGTCAGGTCATCGAAGAACAATTCCCCAGCTTTGGTTATGCCTTTACGCAACCCATTCAAATGCGCGTTGACGAAATGCTCACCGGCGCGCGAGGCGACATCGCCATTAATATTTTCGGTGACTCTCCTGCACTGCTGAGCAAAACTGCCGAACATTTGGTAGAGATTTTAAAAACCATCCCCGGGTCGGTGGATGTTTTCACGCCGGCTAATGATGGTTCGCGTTATTTACAACTGCAAGTGAATCGCCAAATGGCCGGTGTTTTAGGGCTCACAGTTGACGAAGTGCAAACGCTATTACGCAGTCAAATTGATGGCTTGGTGGTGGGTAATATTTACCAAGGCATTCGTCAAATCCCGCTGATGGTGCGTGGGCCAGAAGATTACAAGTCGTCTAAAATCGAAATGTTGCAACAACCCATAACCCTCAATAATGGGCAAAGTGTTCTACTAAACCAACTGGTCGATGCCGTTGAAGTGGAAGGCCCCGTAGCCGTTAAGCGCGAGCAAAGCAAGCGTTTTGCGGTGGTGGTTTCTAATGTGCAAGGGCGCGACTTGGTGAGTTTTGTAGAAGAAGCCAAAGCCAAAGCCGCGGCAGAACTCGACTTACCCACTGGTTATTATTTGGAATGGGGCGGACAATTTGAAAACCAACAAAGAGCTGCGGCTAAATTGAGCGTGGTTGTGCCGATTGCCTTGGTATTGATTTTTATTATTCTGTTCAGCACCTTTCAATCCATTCCACAAGCCATCATGGTGCTAACCAATGTGCCTTTCGCCTTGATTGGCGGCATCATTGCGCTGTGGGGCGCGGGTGAATATCTTTCTGTGCCTGCGTCGGTTGGTTTTATTGCCCTGCTAGGGATTGCCGTTTTAAACGGTGTGGTCATGATTACCTACTTTAACCAATTGGCGGCCAAAGGCATGGCCTTAACCGAAATCGTGGTTGAGGGTGCTTTGCGTCGTTTAAGACCGGTGCTTATGACCGCATCCATTGCGGCCTTGGGGTTAATTCCTTTGGTATTTGCCACCGGCCCGGGTTCTGAAATCCAGCGCCCCTTGGCCATCGTGGTGATAGGCGGATTGATTTCCTCTACCCTATTGACCTTGCTGATTTTGCCGATTATTTATCGTCGTTTCGGTTTAAAACCTAAAGCGGCAAGCGTGGGAGATTTAAAATGAGCCAAACCCTATTACTCAGACTCAACCTAGAAGTAGAATTGAAACATGCAGTGACGGATTCACTGCTGACCTTTGAAGCCATGCCATTGAGTTTTATCAGCTATCAAGTGCAATCCCATCAAGCCGATCAGCGACTGCACAGCATTCGCGAACAGGTAGATGGCTTTACGCCAAAAATGATGATTGAAATCACCGTGCCTGAGAGCTTGCTGAGTGCCTTGTTGCAACACCTAAAAGCGGACTTGCCACAAGCCAACATTCCTTACCAACTCTTACCATCTATTCAAGACGGTCAACTTTAATCTCTCTCTACATGAATCGACTGCCAGAAAAAACCTTTTCTGGCAGTCGACTTTCAATCTCACAATTTTCAACCATAAATAAAACAAAGTAACTCATCAGTAAATTTTAGATTTAAGCCCTGACTTATCGAATTTTTCGACTTATGAATAGGGTAATATAAATCTCAATAACCAATTTTTAATGATTGTTACGAATGAGATAGTCCCATGAAGCCCTTTTATCGTGTAAAGCTCTACCAAGCCATCTTCATTCCCTTCATTATTTTGTTGATGTCGACACTGGTTGTGCTTTCCATCAATGGTTTTTACCGCACCCAAGCAGCTGCGGAACAACTCACATCCTCCATTTTGCAGCAAGAAACTCAAATCTTATCTCAGTCCATTGAAAATCAATTTAACCAAACAGATACCGCACTGCAAACCCTGGCTAAGATGTTGCAATCGCTGTCTATGGCACAAAACCAAGACTGGCTCAGATTTCAATTATCTCAATGGAGTTCTGTTCAAAAACTGCCCGCCTGGTTGGTGACTGAAAATCAAGGCAGTTTGCATACTGTGGCTTTTCCCATCGCACTGACTGAATACATCAATACCGATGGCCTATCGCAAAAGCGCTATGTTAACCCCGCGCAAAAACCCCTGGCAGAAACTCAAGTGCAATCGCCAGTGCCTCAAGTTTGGCAAGATTTATTCAAACAAGTTCAACAACAAGCGTTTGCTTGGCATAAAGATGAACAAAATTTTTATTTGGCGTATGCTGTGCCTTCTGCCAACGGCCAAACCCTGTTAGTCGGCACGGAATTAAATCTGGCGCAAATGGCGCAAAACCTAGATCAAGTCATGGCCAAAATGGATAGACCTATTTTTTATATTTTGGACGCACAAGACAACACCCTGTTTAAACCAGAAAACCTACCCGATTTCACTGAAAACACTCGGCTACAAACTGGTGATAATATTTTGATTCGCAGCCCTTTAAAACTCAATCACAATACTGACTGGCAATTGGTCATTAGTATCTCCAGTGCAGAATTGGTAGCGCCCATCAACCGCAATTTGCAAGGCACTTTATGGCAAACCCTCCTTTCTTTAACCGGGATTAGCTTTATTATTTTTATCTTGTCATTGCGAGCTGGAAAACCCCTTAGACAAGTACAAAAAAATGCCGAACTCTTAAGCGCACAACGCTACAACGAAATGAAACCCATCTTTACTTTTGTAGAGGAATACCAGCAAATTGATGGTTCACTGCAAGAGCTAAAAAATCGCTACGAAGCCATACAGCGCTATGTGCCGACTCCGCTGATAGAACAACTCAAGCACACCGCTAACGCCTTAGAAGTGCATGGTGATTTAAAGCGCTTGTCTATGTTGAATATTGTCATCCCAAAATTCACCCAACTGACCGCAGACTTTAACCCCAAACAAATGGTGCATTTTTTGTCGCTTTATCAGTCGGTTTTGTATGACATTATTAATGAGAAAAAAGGCATTGTTGACCAGGTTAAAGGCAACCAGGTTTTTGCTTATTGGGGTGCGCCCATCGCCACGGAGAATGACGTCTTTTTTGCCTGCCAAGCTGCCTTAAACGCCAAAAAGCATCTCAATAAATTAAACACCACGCTCAGCGAAGAAGGTTATCCCATGATTAACACCTACATCAGTTTGATGCAAGGGAACGCGGTGGTTGGAAACTTTGGCTCGATTGATCGCATGGTCTATACCGCCGTGGGTGGCGAGGTGAATGAAGCGCAAAATCTTAGCTTGTATAATGCGCAATATGGTACTCAAATTATTGTTTGCGAACATACTTATGCTAAAGTTAAAGACCAATTTTTAATGCGCAAATTAGATGTAGTCTTTACTCAAATCAGTCAAAACGAAGTGGCTCTGTATGAGTTGATTGCTTGGAAAAATGATCCACTTTCCATCAGCTTGGCCAGTTTTATAGAAGACTACGAAACCGCATTACAATTGCGATTGGATCATCAATTGGATGAAGCTCAAGCCAAATTTAACGCTCTATCGATTAGCCATCCTCATGATGAGGCGGTGGCTTATCAGTTGGGCATGGTTTATCAATTAAAAATCATGGAATCATAATGAATCTGCTCGAAGATCAAATTGAACTCAAAAACTCACTGGCTAAATTCCAACACATTATGGTGATGCAAGAACAAGCCAATCAATTGGCAAATCAGCGTATTTCATTTATTTATCGCATGGTGCTCATAGGTTTTTTACTGATCCTAGTGGCCTTTTCTGGCACAGCTTATGTGATGACCACTCAAATGCATAAAGGCGTTGATAGCCTGCGTTTTATGAACCAAAATATGGATAAAATGTCACAAATCATGTTTAGAATGAATGGGTCGCTGCAAGGCATGAACCAAGACATGAGCAGTTTGGCGCCCATGGTCAGTCAAATCAATACCATGACACAACAAATGGATCAACTCAATCAATCTATGCTCAGTATTCAATTGGGGATGAGCCAGATGGATAGCCAAGTCCAGCAGGTGCGAAGCAGCATGCAAAACATGAACCAAGAGTTTTATCAAATGCAAGGCAATGTGCAAAAACTGAACTCGGATGTGGATACGCTCAGTAAACCCATGCGTATTTTTAACAAGATGAATCCATTCAGCCGCTAAAGGATACTTTGATGAACGAACTCTCTAGCCAAAAATGGCTCAAAAACCTTGGTGAAGTGCTTGATCAAATTGAGCAGGATGCACAAAAAAATCAACATAAAATGGGCGCTTCTCAAGCCAAAACAGACAATATTCTGACGATATTTTTTGTATTTATCTTATTGTTTGCGCTGATTAACTTTTATTTTGTCTACGAATGGACGCAAGAAGCAAAAACCCTAGTCACTGAAATCGAGGGGATGCATGAGCACATTGCCAGTATGTCTTCGCAAATGGCAGATCTCTATCAAAGCATGCTCAGCATGCGTGAAAAAACCCAGTTAGTTCCGGTGATGAATGAAGAGTTGGGTAAATTTGTGTCGAATATGCAAACCATGACAACCTCAACGCAAGGCGTGAATGCAAGCCTTGAAACCATCAATACCTCGATGACGGGTGTTAACCAAGACATGCAAGTCATGAATGGTCAATTTCATCAACTTAACCAAACTGTTAACAATTTATCGTATCATGTGGGTGAAATGTCTCGCACACTCCCTTTACGCTAAGCTTCTGGAAACCTTATGTCACATTCTTCATTGCCAGTTTTATTTAACAAACAACCGATTTTAAGCACCCAAAATACCTTGCTAGGGTTTCACTTGTCCTTAGATGTGGTTGGGCAAAAAACGCTGGATGAAGCGCAATGGCAAGACGCGATTGCAGAATTAAATATTGAAGTCGAAAAGTCAGGTGGTTTTGACAACCTAACTAAAGGACTCAGAACCTTTTACTCTGCGCCCACTGAAACCCTAAAAGTGAGCAGTCTGCCTAACTTTTCTCATGACAATTTATGGATTGAAGTGCATTCCAGCGTCATTGAAAATAAAACCTATCTGACCAACCTCAAAGAAATCCTCGGCCAAGGCATTCGTTTGTCTATACAAGATTATCAAGGGTCTGAAAAAGATAAGAAATTACTCAGTATTGCTCATACCGTTAAGATTTCTAGCCAAGCACATTCGTTAGACCACATCAAAGTACTCACGCAAGCTCTGCCCAACAATACGGATGTTATTTTGACCCATGTCGATAATGAAGAGCTGCGCGAAAAATTGCTTGCCGCTGGCTTTACTCAATTTGAAGGCCATTTTTTTACCGAGCCGGTCATTGCCATACAAGCCAAGCCACTTGAAGGCAGTCGCTTAGCCCTTGTTAAACTCTTAGCATCGCTCAACAACCCTGATATTACTTTTGAAGAAGTTGTGAACCTGATTAAAACCGATGCGGTACTCAGCCACAAACTCCTGTCTGCCATCAATCATCCCAGCAATGACTTACCACATTTCATTGATAACCTTAAAGAAGCCGTGAGTTTTATGGGGCTTAAGCGCCTTAAGTTTTGGGTGAATATGATTATGATGTCGCAAGTGGATGACGTACCCAAAGAACTCCTAGCAACTGCACTGATTCGCGCCAAATTTTTAGAAGCCGTGGCTGTGCACACGGGTCATCAAGTAGATTCCGAACGCTTTTTTATGGTCGGACTGTTTTCAACCCTTAACGCCTTTTTAAAAGTGCCCATGGTTGATATTGTTGACAAACTGCCCATCACTGACGAAATCAAAATTGCACTCACCCAGCAAAAAGGCTCTATGGGTAAAGCGCTATTTATTGTTCGAGCCTTAGAACAAGGAAATACCCAATTTATTATGATGGGTCACGAAGGCATGAATATTATGGAGATTTCATCCAGCTACATGAAAGCCAGCGGCTGGGCCAATCAAACGCTGTCTGC
Organism: Thiosulfativibrio zosterae; assembly: GCF_011398155.1. Taxonomy (NCBI): domain Bacteria; kingdom Pseudomonadati; phylum Pseudomonadota; class Gammaproteobacteria; order Thiotrichales; family Piscirickettsiaceae; genus Thiosulfativibrio; species Thiosulfativibrio zosterae. The sequence continues at coordinate 1,216,992 of NZ_AP021888.1, read as the reverse complement.
GCTCTAAGTGGCTCTATGATTAAAGTACTTTTAAGCCAATAAAAGCCTAAACGCAAACACGCTCACCACTGAAGCGGTAAGCACCCAACCAAATGTTTTTTCAACTTTTGCGGGGTCTTTGTCCCACACCAATAGCTTTAAAAATGTCGCCACCAAAGTGATGAGCGCAACCCCCAACATTTCAAGCCCATGAATCGGTGCTTGGCCACCGATGCCTTGCGATGCCAATATCACCCACAAGGTCAGCGAAAAGGGTGTTACGGCTAACAATAAGGAACTTTGTGGAATCACTCGGTTGGTTTTGACCCACACGGGAATTAATATCGCCACTGATGCCACCGTAATAAATAACATAAAAAATAACATGCTGCCTTCTCTCCTTAATTTTGTTCAACATCATAGCAGAATTGGCTTAAATTGAAATCTTCTCCCATCAACTGCACCGAATGGCATAGTATTAAAAGAATTGATTATCCGTTTGCTCACAATCTTTTAAAATGCCTTATTAATTTTTAAAAACCTACAACTTGGCAGACCCCGCATGGACGCACAAATCACTCAACTTTTCAGTCAACTTAATGATGCTTATTTAGGCCAACCTCTGAGCCAATTTTTACAAGGCGACGATCAACACCTCACCCTAACCTTACCCTATCCAGCTCAGGGTGCAGAAGCCGATTTGCGTGCTAAAATTGACCAGGCCTGGTCAAATTTAGGCTTAAAAATGCCACAAATAGACTTTGCTTACGACATTATTGCTAACCGCACAGCTTCCAAGCACCATCCGATTGCGGGTGTTAAAAACATTATTGCCGTGTCTTCGGCGAAAGGTGGCGTGGGCAAATCGACCATTACCGCCAACCTAGCCTTGGCTTTGCAAGCTGAAGGGGCCCGCGTGGGAGTTTTGGATGCTGATTTATATGGCCCCAGCCAAGCCAAAATGTTTGGTATTGACAATGCGCGCCCCGAAATCAACGGCAAGAAAATGAAACCGATTTTGGCGCATGATATTCAAATCGCCACCATCGCTAACCACTTAAACCGCGAAGACACCCCACTTATTTGGCGTGGCGCGCAACTCAATTCAGCCTTACAAACCCTTTTACATGACACAGAATGGGACAATCTTGATTATTTGGTGATTGATATGCCGCCAGGTACGGGCGATGTGCAACTGACCATCTCGCAACAAATTCCAGTCGCTGGTGCCATTATTGTATCCACGCCACAAGAGATTGCCTTATTAGATGCCAAAAAAGGGCTAAAGATGTTTCACCAAGTGAACATTCCGATTTTGGGTGTGATTGAAAATATGAATATGTTTATCTGCCCTAAATGCGGTCACGAGGAACATATTTTTGGGCACGATGGCGCGCAACTCATGTCATTACAATATTTGGTGACCTTTTTAGGTTCGTTGCCATTAGACAAACGCATTCAAGAAGAAACCGATCATGGCGCGCCTACGGTCTTTAAAGACCCTACCGCCAAAGTGTCGCTACTATTTAGAGATATGGCGCGCAAGGCAGCGGCGTCTTTAATTTTAAAAGCTGCAGAACTCGAAGCCGTGGTGCCACAAACAGAACAAGACTTAATGAGCGGGCAGATTAAAGAAATTAAATGGAATGTTTAAGCCATTGAATTTAATCTTTGAGTGATGCTGATGCAAGCGATGCTGGATTTTTTAAGCTTTAAAACCTTCATCACACCCAATATTCTGATCGGAATGTATTATTTTGGTGTGGTGTTGGTGCCTGTTTTTAGTTGGCTGGTTGCGCGCTGGTTAGTTGGTAAGTTTAAACGGTTGCAACCATTGCAACAGCTTGCCCAACAAACCTTAACCAACCGTTTTAAACAACTCAGTGTTAAAGACCAATTCTTAATATTGGGGCTGGGATTGAGCATCTTTTTAATGATGCAACTGACTTGGCGAATGATGTTTGAAGCCATACTGGCTTATTTTCAAATGCGCGATTATTTGCAACTCTTAAGCCAATCCATTTCATAAACGCTTCTACAAGGGCAAACTCAACTGTACATACACCTGCTGATCGCCCAAGTTTTTATCCAAACCTTGTGCCACGCCCAAGGTTAAGGGCAATAAGACAGAATCAAACCCTATCAAGGCTTCTGCACTTAACTCAAAACCGACCCCGGTATAAAAATCAGACATCGCTTGTCCCTGAGAACTGACTCGGCCGCTATCGGCAAATACCTTGCCATAGACCTTACCAACCCCAATCGGAAACACCGAGCCCCCATCATAAATTTGCGTTAACGGAAAACGCAACTCAAGCGTGCCTCGTTCCATCCATGTGCCTTGTAAAGCGCTGGAGGCATTATAACCTCGCAAATAAAACTCACGTTTTCCAAGCTGAGTGGTTTGTCCCAAAGCGCTCAAACTGTCTAAATTGCCACCCAATTGAAAAGGCTTAATCCCATCATCGCCCTGCCCCAATAATCCAGCCAATTTTAAAACCTTACCTTTGCCCAAATCAAAATAGCCCGCCAACTCTGCTATGCCTGCCACCCCCTGATGGTCGGATGCGCCGACATAGTTTTCAAGCGTGAGATTGAGCTGATAACCATCGGTGACTGAAATGCCATGTGGATAAAGATGCACATTATTCCATTGCAGCGTGCCGCCCACCAACTGGTTTTGCGACGATTGCACCAGGTTATAATCCACCCAATGGGTATCCACCGTTTCTTGCGCCAAGCCTAAACCCATCTCCAAAGTGCCTTCGGTGGTGTTTTTGGGATAATGCGCCAACATCTGAAAGCGTGTTGCAGCATCGTAATTGACCAAGCGATTGGTGCGACTGCTAAATCTCGGTAACGCAGTTTGACTGGCACTGAGCATCAAACGATTGTAAAAATCGTAACTGAGCGAACCACCACCCAAAGTTTGGTTGTCGAGAAATGTTAAGGTTGGCATAGCCGCCCAACGGTGAAAACCCAATACATCTTGCCCAGTTAACAATGCCCCTAGAGCGGTGTAATCATTGGCGGCTGACCAAAAAGGTGTCCAACCCACGGGTTTTAAGGTGTCTAAGGGCTGATAAGGCTGAGGGGATTCAAGTGCGAGCGCAGGCGCATGATTTGCAATCAAGCGGTTAAAGTTGGGTAAATCACCCGTTAAAGACACCGCATAATTGCTTGGCGTTGTGATTTGCGGTTTGAGTAATGCTATCTGTTGCCCAGTTCGCGAATATTGAGTTAACCAAACATCCTGGAATTTAGGCGAAGGGTTCAGTGCAAAGTCCACCACATACCCTAAACTTTGAGTAACTGGCTGAGCAGTTTCAGACCCCATCGCAAGATAATACAGCTCTACCTGATGACCATTTTCGGCATCGCCAATGTAATAAAGCGACAGGCCATCGGCACTGAATTTAGGTTGGCGTGGTTTTTGGGCATTTTGTGTGAGCGCCTGCCATTGCAAGGTTGTAAGATTAAGCGCTTCCAACTGCCAACCGGTTTTTGGCCGTTTAACACTGGCTATTATTGTTTGTCCATTAGGCGCAACGCTTAAGTCACCTAAAGCTTCGCCTAACTTTAACTCTACCAGAATTTTGGGGTTAAACAAACCGGCCTTTAAATCCGCTAAGCTCAGTTCTAATAATTGGGTTTGCCCGCCAGACACCTGCACTGCCAGCAGCTTTTCGCCATTGTGCATCCAAACTGCGCGCGGTAAGCGTGCTCCGTGGGTTAAACGCTGCAGTTTTTGTGTTTGGACATTGAATAAATATAAGTCCGACCCTACTCGAGTGTTATCAAACACCTCGGAACGCTGAATCAACAAACCTTGTTGATCATGCCATTCTAAGCCAATCACCTTATCCAACTTGAGCAACACCGTTTGCTCACCTTGGGCAGTGACCTGACGAATTTCCGGTTGCGTTATCATGTCATTATGATAAAAAATCACTGCATCATTGGCAGTTGCCGTGAGAAATTGATTCAAATAAGGATCGGTCACTAGGGCTTGTGCAGGCGATTGCTGTGGTAATAATTTGGTAATTTGCGGCTCAAAGCGTTGGGTTAAATAGGCTTGGAATTGCTTCCAAAGATTTTCAGCACTCAGTCCAAAGGTGCGTTTGGCGCGCTGATCCATGCGCCACGGAATGACATTGGCATTATAGTTAGTGATATATTCCACCACCTTGTCTTTGCCATAGGTGTCTTCAATAAACTGATAGAAATAAGCCCCATACAAATACACCTGGCCAAACGGCCAGCGAGAATTGTTATACCCCTCATAACTTTCAGCACTGTAACTACGCAGCCCCGCATAGACTTCTTGGCGCATTTTCGCTTCATAAGTGGCATTGTAATTGCGACCAAAACCGTTCATAGACTCGGCATAAATAGCAATTCCCTCAGACGACCAATGGGGTGCAAACAATTCTGGAAATGCAAACAAACTCATCATGCCACCGCGTCCGAAAATATCACGCACATTTTCCGCCGTGCCAGACACTTGATCGTGATGCAACAAATGGGTGTATTCGTGGGTAAACACCTGCTCAATCCAACCGGTTTGATCCATTAATTCGCCATCGACTGGCGCATTCATGTAGATAAAAAAGCGGTTATAAGGCAAGGGCGTGGCAGCACCATTTGAGTCGTCCACCGAATCATTAATCACAATTTGCGTTTTGGCTTTAGGCGTCCATTTTAACCAAGGTGACAAACGCGCATGCACCCCTTCCGCAAGGCTGGCCATGTCTAAGGCAAAGGCATGGTGTTCGGGTTGATAATGAATTTGAAAATGCGGCGTATTCAGCGTTAACCAATCTTGCGTGACATCAGGTTGTAACAAATTGATGTCCGTTACCAAGGGTAACAACTGGGCTTGAGCCGAAGGCAAAGTGCTTAGATTAAGACAAAGTGCGATAACTAGCGGTGAAAGTGAAAATGTCCGGGGCAGCTTAAGCATTGATAAAACTCATTTAAAACCGTTAAAAAGGCAAAAACAGTCGCAAATTTAACCAGGCCTGGTTGATTCTGGCTGTTTTATAATTCATTTTAGCGGTTTTTTAGAGTGCCGAGCGCCTTTAATTAACGGCTAATTGACGGTTAATTAACTGCGCCATTTCGAGAGGAAATCTCGGCGACTGGATGGTTGCGTCAGTGCTGCCTCTTGCTCCGCTTGTGAGGCTTGTGCCAGTTGTTCAGCGGCTAATTGCTCTGCTTCTAACTTAGCGTAGTAGTCTTGTTTAAATTGGATCACTTGTGCCCATGCGGCAAAAGCTGCTTCGTTACTGGCATACTTATCCATGACCTGCACCAAAGGTTGTAACAAATAATGGCCTAAGTGCGGGTCATAATTGAGATTGCCCTTTAAAGACTTGCCCGCCAACTCAAAACTTTTTAAAGGTCCAATCACCACATAGTTTTGATTTTGTCGCGCTTGGGCGGTCCAATCAGCATCCACTTCGATGGCTGGTGTTTGTAAGGGCATATAAATATTGGCCAGCATCCAAGGCGTTAGCAAAAAGCCTGTTACCCACCCTTCCACATATTTAAAACCACGCAGTTCAACACTTAGGTTACGATTAACGCCCATCCAAGCATCGGCAAAAGTTTGTTGATAGATGGTTTGAAACGCCTGAGTAATCTGCTCATGCGCTTCTCTTAAAGACTTGGCAGGTAAGGTTTGCCAGTCGCCATTGTCGCTAAAGTCGCTAATGGGTGAATCGGTTTCGGCCATCTTAATGCATCTCGAATAAGGCTTCTAGGCGCTTGGCATAGTCACGATAAAACGCGAGGTCGCTGTGAATGCGGATGGCTTTGGCAAATTTAGGAATCCAAGTGTGTAGATGCTCTAAAATTTCTACCAAAAACACTTCTTGTTCACCATAGTTTTCTAATACAAACGCTAAAAACTCCAACTCTGAACCCAAATAATCTGCGGGTAGTTCTGCATCGGGTTTGTAATTGACTTTGTTATAAAGGCTTTGTATGGCATGGGTGGTTTCGCCCATCATGCGCCCTTCTGCCCAAACAGATTCAAAGGGGGCACATTCCGTTTTTGGGTGCCCTGAAATAAACAAACGGGTATGTTCCATTTGCCATCTTTCTAGCGGTAAGTTTTCAATTTCAGCCACTGCTTCATTCGATAACCACGTTAACTGCGGCGCTAATTCTTGAATGGCTTCCATGGATTCTTCGCAAGGTTCCCCTAACAAACCTGATAGAACAATCAATTCTTGTATTTTTTCTGACATACGATTCCTTTCGTTTTTTGAATGGCTTATGAATAAAAAGCCCCCAAAACGGGGGCTTATTATACATCATAATTTATAGAATATTAGTGTGGGTACGGCAGTTCGTACATACCGGCTAACAACATATAGTGTCTTAGGATGTAACCACCCATCAATACCAACAAGGCCGAAACGATAACTAAAAATCCGCTGGTTGGAATCTTGTGAGTCACCATTGCTAAATTGATTAGGAAAGGCACAACTAAACCAAGTGCAATAAAACCATACAACCAAATTGGGTCAGAGAACAAGATGTTGAACGACACCAAGCTGTTAGAAGTCCCTTGCGATAGGTAGAAATAGAAGGCCGCAATAATGACCAACTCAATCCCAATCAACCAAGTATCTAGGCGCTCAAATCCGTGACGCAACTCATGGTCATTGGCACGCACCACCACATATTGCAAAATTAACATCACAGCCAAAGCCGTTGAAGTGGCTGATACCGTGAACAACACAGGCACCCCAGGGTTATGCCATAGGTCTACTGCTGGGAAAGACTGCAATAACATACCGGTATAAACAGCGGTGAACACCGACATAAAGACCGTACCCCAAGCCATCGGGCCTGCATATTTAGTACCAAACCATTTGAAGAATTTAAGCAGTTGACACCAGCCCAAAAACTTTGGCGTTGGGATGTGTGGCAAGGTGTAAACCAAGCCCCAAATCATGCCAAAAATAATTGACCAAGTACCCCAAGCAATCCAAGCATCCGGTTTACGGAATACGCCTAACAACACATTCCAAACCGCTAAATGATCGAGTAGATGGTAAAACAACATCCCCGAACCAATCGATAACATAGCAAAACCGGTTAAGTTCCCCCAAATCATCAGTTGCGTATTGTCTTGACCATAAACCTTTAAACGGTGCACCAGGGTTGAGATTGCCATCACCATGGCACCCATGCCCCCCAAAAACAAATAGACGGCGACTAACCAGTTCCATGCTTCTTGACCAAAATAGAACATGATTACACCTCCCCTTTGATTTGGTGTGCTTGAATATCTTGCAGTTGTGCAAATGGACTATCTGCATCAAATAAAGACGCGTGCTCGTGCGCTGCGTGTTCAGCAGCTTTTTCAGGTGTAAAAGTACCTGCTGGCGCGCCCATTGGGTTTAACCCACCTTCTGAGTTTTGACCTTGATAACCAAAATCAGCTCTTTCATAAGAAACGGTTTGTTTTTTCACCGGAATGTAATACACATTAGGTTTAGTCCCTAAATGCGCCATTAAGGGTTGGGCAATCCCTGATTTGATTAACTGAGTAACCTTATCATTGGGGTTGTCTAAGTCCGCAAACTGACGAGCATTCCCAACACAAGTTTCTACACAAGCAGGCAAACGACCATCTTCAACACGGTCGCGACAGAAGTTACACTTATCGACACCTGGGCGGGTTTTCTTTAAAGTTTCTTCGCCAAATACTGCTTTTTTCTCAGTGTTGTCTTCGTAATCTAACGCATAACGCTCGTCATATGGACACGCCAAGGTACAGGCTTGACAACCCATACAAATATCGTCATCGACTTCAACAATCCCATTGGGTAACTTATAGGTTGCTCCTGTTGGGCAAACGGTTACGCAAGGTGGGTTGTCGCAATGGTTACACAGTCTTGGGAAAAACACGCGAACCGCATCTTCATCCGTTGAACCTTGACTTAAATCGTGAACTTTCGTGCGCCATTTATCTGACCAGAAAGGCGTTTGGTTTTCGATCGCACAAGCTGCCATACAAGCATTACAGCCTGTACAGGTGTTTAGATCGATTAACATTGCATAATGAGCCATCCGTGATCTCCTTTAAACTTTTTCTACCGTAATGGTGAATTCTTGCGAACGGAATCCTGCCACGACTGGGTCAATTTTATAACCAATGATTTTATTGATTGCGCTTCCGAACCCTGAGGCACGGCTTAAAGCTTTGTTTTCTGTTCCAAAAGAGGAATACATAAACACGGCTTCTGGCTGCACTTGTTTGGTGACATAGGCTTTGCCCTGTACATTCAAGTTGGCGTCTTCATTATTGGTCAGTTTGATTTGGTCACCGGTTTTTATGCCCATTTTCTCGGCACGAGCTGGGTTAATCCAAATCCCTGTGTAAATATCTTCTTTAAACACATTGATGGCGTGTAACACTGGGTTGTTGGCATTGGTTGAACCATGCGATACCGTGGGTGACTTACCATAGGTAAAGTAAAACTCTTGCTCACCCAACATTTTGTCGTGGAAGGTTTTGGGTCCAAAAATACCTGATGGGAAATGCGTTGCCAAAACACCAAAGTTAGGCGCACGAGTGGTGCTTTTGCCACGAATGTTTTCAAACAATCCAGAATAAAACTCTAAACGACCAGAACGCGTAGGCACTGGCATTTTTTGTGGCATGGCCGCTTCTTTAAGGAGCTCATCCATGGTTTTAATGTAGTAAACACCCTTTTCACGCAGAATTTTTTCAAGCGCTTCTGGGGTTTCACCCACATTCGATGCCGCCAATTCAAACCCTAAACGACGGAAACCTTGCGCATAAGGATCTGGCGTACCTTTTGCCACTTCTTCTGCTATATATTGCTTAGCTGTTTTAGCTGAAATACCTGCTAAAGATTCAATCGTATTAAAGTAGGCTTCAACACCTGCTGCACCTGAAATAATCTCTGTCATCTTGAACATGACATCGGTGACTTCTTTGGTGTCGTAAAGAGGATCAATCGCTCTAAAACGCGTTCTTAGGTTTAAGTCTTGGTTAACACCGCCACCATAAACTGCAGGCTCATCACGCTCTAAATAGGTTGAGTTTGGCAAAATAACATCGGCATAAGCCGTTGTATCGGATGGCAAAACATCCATACACACCACACACTTCATATTGTCGTGTTGCAAAATGTCTTTCCACATACCTTCAGGGAAATAATGGTGTACTGGGTTAGCACCGTTGATAAACAAGGCTTTGGTTAAATATTGTTCGCCTTTGTAAATCAATTCACCCTTCACAGATTCTTCTAAACCGGTGTCAGCCATCACAGGTAATGACACCCAAGGCTTGCCAGCCGCTTTTTGTTGTTCTGCAAATGCATAAGCCCAAGCAGGTTTGCCATGGTTAAAGTTTTTAGGGTTACTGAAAACATCGACCACCATTTCTGCAAATGGCATACCGGCAACCGTTGCTAATGGATAGGGTTGAGTTTCACCTTTCATGCGAGCGTGATGTGCTTTTTCAACTTTTTCACGCACTTCACCAGCGTTAATCCAGCCACCTTTCACATCAATACCACCCACCAATGTTTGTAACATGGCTTGGGTACGACGCAACATTTGCACATTGTTATAACGTGCGCCCATCCAACCTGGATCAATAATCGAAGGTTTGATATGCGAATACTCATAAGCAATACGCACGATGTCTTCTGCTGGGATGGTGGTGGTTTTGGCCGCAAACTCAGGCGTGACATGTTTAATCTCGTCTAATTGCGCTTCAAAAACAGTTTGCACTGCTTTGCCATTAAACGTAAAACCTTCTGGTAAACGCAATACTGGAATCACACGCTTGCCATTGATATCACGGGTATTTTCGTTATCGTGAGATTTAACCCATTGTGCTTGCTCTGTGACTTCGTCCCAAATGGCAAAATTGCCTTTGGCATCACGCACAATTTGCCACTCGCCATCAGCATCTTTGGTAATAAAGAAAGGCAAGTTGGTGTGTTTAATACAGAATTCTTTGTCGTAATAATCTTTAGACATGATTTCGTTCATCATGGCCATGGTGAAATCTAAATCCGTACCAGGACGAATACGCACCCATTCGTCAGCCTTGGCAGCGGTTTCTGATAAACGTGGGTCTAATACCACCACTTTAGCTCCACGCTGAATCCCTTCTGTGGCACGAACAACACGCGCCGTAGAAACAGCACCCATCGAGCCATTGTTGGCGATGTACATGATGTAACGCGCATTATCAAAATCAGGCAGAATTTCATCGTGGATGTTGAAGTTACCTGTTACCGCATCGGTACCTAAGTGACCTGTGGTCACACAGTGTTGCATGGGCGAGGCGACAATGTTTGGAATTTGGTTGGCCATAGAGAAAGCCACAGCCCAATTCATATAGAAAATACAGTTAGTCCAACCACCGACCGTGGTCCATTCCCAAGGTTTGACACCTTCAGAGTTTTTAGAGATATAAGCATAGGCTTCTTCCCAAGAGGCTTTACGGAAAGCCATTTCGCCACGCTTAGAGCCTTCTACACGAATCAAGGGCGTCTTGATACGGTCTGTATCATAGGTTTGAAAGACACCTGATTGTCCACGCGCACAAGCACGGCCGCGGTTTAGGGTAGAGTGAGGATTTCCCTCTAATTTTACAATACGACTATTTTCGCCATCCGTGAGCGTTCTGATTTCAATGTCACATAATGATGAGCAGAAGTTACAAATCGTAAAATTGATTTTTTCTTTCATCTCTTTACGTTTGCTATCTGCAAACATTAAATCATCCCAAGAAGGAAGATGTGCAGAAGCAATTTTAGAAGTGGCTAAAGTACCAACTGCAGTAGCGGCGGCTGCGCCTTGTAAGAAGGTTCTGCGTGTGAGCTTAGGAAATTTCCAGGCCATAAACTTATCCCTGTTTAATGAGAGCCATTTTGTTTTAACAAAACAGCTCTAGAAGTAATATTAACCCGGCTAGTATAGAGAAAGGTGATGCACTATAAAAATCACTTATTTTTATAAGGTAAAATAAATTTTATATATGAATAAACCTAGTTAATCAGTGGGTTTTTAAGGTTTTCGCTTACAAAAACATCAAGTTAAAAAACCTAGTTTATTCCTAGGTTTTTATGTTTCACTCATCAAAAAAAAGGCTTCTGAAGAAGCCTTTATCAATAATTATTAATTTAATTGTGTTCTAACCATGCATTGGTATCTGAATGTTGACCACGCAAAGGCATAATCCACATTTGATAAAGCGAAGTAAACAACATAATCGCCGCTGCAAGGCTGTAACCGATACCACCGATAATCACAAACCAAGCAAAGTTAGGATTCATTTTGGTTAACCACCAAGATGCGATATCTAGGATTAAGAAAGCAAACGGAACAAAAATAATGACCGCTTTATGCCATTGTTTAAAACCAACAGATAAAGAGAAAATCAAACCCACAAAGAAGAAGATAAACGAAATACCAAATAAGTGAATATGAGAAACACGGGTTAATGCAGTTACATCGGCTCCATGATCAACCTCAGCAATTTTTGCAATTTCTTCAAACTTAGTAATATTTGGTAAAGTTGGGATATTGGCGTGACACATTGCACATTTGGCATCCACAATCGGCTTAATGGTTGTTTTCCATTCTGCTTCCGAAGCACCATCACGCGCCCATTTAATCATAGTGATGTTTTCTTCTGGGGAAGCTTTGTCTTTCATTGAACCTAATAATTTAGATTCTAACTTTGAGCCATTACGGTTTCCGTAGTAGCTGTAAACGATGTCATCGATAGAAACACCTAATTTCCCATCCGCCATACCATGCGTTAGCATGATCTGAGCACCCGCCATCATCAGGCCTAAACCTACCACAAAAATATAACCTGTAAACAACGCCTTCACTGGCAATGACAAACTGGGTAAATTAATCCAAGATGTTTCTTTCATACCTGCTCTCCTGCAAGAAATAGTTTAATTAGCAGGACGCAGTCTATAGGATTAGAGCGCAAATGAGAAAACAAAGTTTTTTATGATAAGAGATAAAATTATTTACTTACCTTATATAAGGATTTTATAAAATGAATTTATAAAGCGTCTATTAAATAGTCTTCATAATCCATTACCTTATATAAGGATTTTATAAAATGAATTTATAAAGCGTCTATTAAATAGTCTTCATAATCCAATTGACCATTATCCACGACCACTTTAATCGCGGTTAATCCCACTTTGGCTTGTTGCACACTCTTAGGGTCGCCAGTGATTAGAGGATGCCAGCTGGGTAAGGCGGCGCCTGCTGCCAATAAGCGATAAGCACAAGTCGTTGGTAACCAGTGAAATTCACTGGCCAATTCTGCGGTTAACTGCACGCAAGTGGGTACATTCGTATTACGGTTGTCATAATCTTTACAGCGACCGGTTGTGACATCTGAATAGGAACAAACCACACAGGTGTAAGCGATTTCGTCGGTGTCTTCATCTTGTAATTTATTTAAGCAACACAAACCGCAGCCATCGCAGAGCGATTCCCATTCTTCAAAATTCATTTCAGCGAGTGTTTTGGTTTCCCAAAATGGCGCATCCCCATTAGACACTTTTGGGGCGGCCACTTCCTGAGAGGATTTATAGCTTTTGGGTAAGGTTGGTTTTAGCATGGTTATTCCTTAATAAAATATTGCCAAGGTTGCGCCCATTGTTGAATAAGCATTTGAACCTCTGGTTTTTGAAATTCTGCGCCTTGACTAGGCGGTAAAACAAATTGATAAGTTTGACCTTTAAAATCAAACTTTACAGCGTAAGCGTGCAAATAACCTCTATCAGCTAAACTGGCTTTAGCAGTTTCTTGATAGCGCAAGTCCCCCAATATAGGAACACCTAAACTTTTCATGGCCACGCGAATTTGATGTGTTTTTCCCGTATGCAATTTTAATAAATACAATCGCTCACCTGGCACAGTGAGTTGCGACACAAATTGGGTTATCGCGGGGTTCTCTAAGGTGTTAGATAATTTCCAGCTGCCTCGTCGAGCGGGCAGCATATCCCCTTTTACCCAGCCTTGCTTTTTTTTGGGTTTGCCATGCGCTAATGCCAGATAAAATTTTTGTAATTTTCTTTCAGCAAATAACTCTCCTAATTGCTGAGCGGCAGTTTTGTGTTTGGCAAATAAAATCAAACCAGAGGTCATTTTATCCAAACGATGCACAGGAAAAATCGTGTCATTTGGGAACATTTTCTGCACAAAAACAACCAGGCCTGGTTGATTTTCACTGTGAAAATTCAGATTTTCGGGTTTATTGACCACCACAAAATCTGCATTTTCAAAAAAAATCTGTAAAGATTCCATTTTTTTGACACCAACTAAACTTTAATAATCAACAACTTAACTAGAGTTAAAAGTTGGCACACTATTTGTAATAACTCAATAAACATCCTAAATATTCGGATGAAACCGTCATTTTTTTGACAACTTAATTTCGCAGGAGACCACTATGGCAACTTCAATGAATACATCAGAAAAAGTCACTACTTGCTTGGACTTTATTGATCAGCGTCTTGAAACGACTTCAGAGCAAACCATTCAGATTGCAGAAATGATTATTGACGACATTCGCACCCTAACCCAAGGTTATACCGAAGCCATCAAAACCAATCAGCTCAGTGAACACGCGCGTCAAGTCAGAGATACTCAAATGAAATGGGTTAATCAGTTACACGATATTATCTTAGAGCAAACCAATCGTGATTTGAATGGCCAAGTGATTCAAGCATTACAAAAATTTGCCAATGACCTAAATCGCAAACAACTCGATTATATTGACTTTGATTTACCCAGTATTGTCGCTAGAGCTCAGCCCAATCATTTAGAATATTTAACCCAAGATGAAATCGAACACCTCATGGCAGATGCAACCTATGAAAATCTTCAATCGAGCAGTCACCATTAAAACTGCAACATCAACCTCATAAGAGCGCAGTATTTCACACTGCGCCTTATGCGATCGTTAATGGTTGCTTATTGAATTTTGAGGTATGAATAGCCTTCGCTTTGTAAAATGGCAATTTTAGCAACGCCAGACGGTGCAAACTGCACACCCTCATACACTTTAGACTGTGGCAAACCCACTTCATCTCGTGTTTTATCACATAAAAAAGCCTTAACATTACGCACTTTAATCAAAGATTGTAAGCGCCCTTTTAATTCAGCGCGTCTTTCTTTTAGCGCCTCATCTGCCTCATAAGGCGTCCCTTTTAAATCATCGTCCGTCGTAAAACGCAATCCATAACCCACAAACACCAATTGAACATCTGCTTCCATCAACTCTGATTCATAAAAATTTAAAATATTATTAATCGAGGTCAAGGTTGCTGAATAACGCGTTGGGTCATTGAAATCTACATGATAAACAACCTTAGCGCCAGCGTCTGCTGCCGTTGCTTGAGCAGAAAATCCTAAACTAAACAGTAAAAACAATAAACCTATCATTCTTAAAAAAGTGCTTTTCATTTTCAACATTGGCCAACTCCTGCGTTGCATTAAAATTGTCTAAAATCATAACACACTTTAAATTATAAATTATTCGCTCACATCTCTATGAATGTTATAAGGCCCCCAGGCTTGACGAACAGGCACTATCTCTAATCGATTAATGTTCATATGGGCAGGCAGATTAGCGATGTAAACAATTTGTTCCGCCACATCGTCAGCTGAGAGTGGCACGGTATTGGCATAAACGGCATCTGCGGCATCCGCATTGCCATGGGTTCTCACTAAACTAAATTCTGTTAATGCCATTCCAGGAGATAAATCCGTGACACGCACCCCTGTGCCTTGCAAATCGCAGCGCAAATTGTATGAAAATTGCGTCACAAAAGCCTTAGTTGCCCCATAAACATGGCTACCAGGATAAGGCGTTTGCGAAGCTGAAGACGCAATGTTTATAATTGAAGCCCCTGAACCAAACTGAATCAAACAGGGCAATAATGCATGGGTGACATTCACTAAACCTGTGACATTGGTGTCTATCATGGTATGCCAATCTGTCAAACTAACCTGTGGCGCAGGTTCTGGCGCCAAAGCTAAACCGGCATTATTAACCAATACCTGAATTGCTTGAAACTCCAAAGGTAAATCTGCCACGGCTTGTTGAACAGCTTGCGCATCGCGCACATCTAACACCACCGCATGAACTGCAACGCTGCCTCTAAGCTCGTCGGCCAATGTCATTAAGCGATCTTCTCGTCGCCCACAAATTACCAACGAACATCCTTGTTTGGCCATTTGACGAGCGCAAGCCTGCCCAAAACCAGAAGTAGCACCCGTTATGAAAACAGTTCCTTTAATCATGCGTTTTTACCCACTTTGAAAGATTGAAAAGACATTCTATTCACTAATCAACTGACTGACTGCGTTTTTGACAATAACTGGCAAAGATTGCTCCAGAAACATTATGCCAAATACTAAAAAGAGCACCAGGCAACGCACTCATAGGCGTGAAATACTTCAACGCTAAGGCAACACTTAACCCTGAGTTTTGCATCCCAACTTCTATAGCTAAAGTGCGCGCCAAAATCGAATCGTAACCCATGGCTCTGGTTACCCAATAACCTGCAGACATGCCTATTAGATTGTGAAGCATGACCGCAAAAACCAACACTAAACTCGACGCATAAAGATTACTATGATTCAAGGCAACGATAATCGCAATAATCCAAACAATACTTAGCATTGAAATGCCGGGCAAGAAACGCTGGATAATATTAATTTTTTCACCCAGCACATAATTAATCGCCATGCCCAAAATCAAGGGCAATAAAATTAACTCTAACAAGGTCACAAACAAAGACTGGGTAGGCACAGCAATCACTTGTCCTAACAATAGCCAAGTGAGTAAAGGCAGAGCGCCAATCGCCAGAATGGTTGATGTCAGCGTCATACTCACTGAAAGTGCTACATTTCCCTTAGCCAAATAAGCCATCACATTCGATGCTGTTCCACCCGCAGTGCTGCCCACCAAAACCAGTCCAATTAACAACTCTAATGGCAACTGAAAAACTTTGGCCAATCCCCAAGCTGCCAGTGGCATTACTAAAAACTGCACTCCCACGCCCAGCATAATCAGTTTTTTTAAACGCCAAATACTGATGAAGTCTGTTACCTTTAAAGTCATACCCATGCCAAGCATAATCAAAATTAACAGCGGAAAAATCAGACTTTTTTGACCTACCAACAGCTCAGGAAAAAGAAACGCCAAGCAGGATGCTGCGATTGCCAAAACAGGAAATAACCATAAGCTCATCGTAAAAAAACCTCTCGTGTAAGCGACTGAACACTTAAGTGAGTTATTCAATGGCAAAAAAAAAGCCAGACATTTCTGTCTAGCTTTTTTGAATAATGGTGGAGATGGAGGGATTCGAACCCTCGATAGAGCTACAAACCCTATGCACCCTTAGCAGGGGTGTGCCTTCAGCCTCTCGGCCACATCTCCAGTAGGCGCGTATGATACAAACAATCATGACAATTGTAAATAACTTTTGGCCTTAGATTTCCTGCTAAATTTAAAAATTCAAAAAAATTTAAGCAAGTTTTCTAAAAACGCACTTTTTTAGGCGGTAACCGACTGTAAATTGGGCATAGCCTCTGTCGATTTTGGCGTATTAACAATCTCTTCACGCTGAATCGACACAGATGCAGGTGCTTCTATGCCCAATCTCACCTGCCCGCCTTTTTGGGAAACAACCGTAATGACCACATTGTCACCAATGATTAAAGATTCACCGACTTTTCTTGTTAAAACTAACATAATGCTATCCTCAAAATCAAGACTTTACATAGTCTAACTTATAGAGGCATAGAATTTATTTATACTTGATGATAATTTTTTTAGCCCATAAAAAACCCAGCGGAAAGCTGGGCGTTTTTCATCCACTTCAAACGGGATTAATATTATTTATCCAGTTCAAATGCGGCATGCAAGGCTTTAACCGCTGTATCTAAATGAACTTCATCAATGACCACAGAAATTTTGATTTCTGTCGTACCAATCATCTGAATATTGATATTGTTATCTGCTAGGGTTTTAAACATACGGCTAGCAATCCCTGAATGTGATTTCATTCCAATCCCAACCATAGAGACTTTAACAATACTCTTATCTGAAATCACTTCGCGAGCTCCTAATGTGGCTGCAGTGGCTTTCATGATGTCTAAAGCCATGTCAAAATCACCGCGAGGAATCGTGAAAGTGAAATCTGTCGTTCCATCAACACCCTGGTTTTGGATAATCATATCAATTTCGATGTTAGCATCCGAAATTGGGCCTAAAATTTGATAAGCTACACCTGGTTTATCAGGTACACCTAACATCATCACTTTAGCCTCATCACGACTAAAAGCAATCCCTGAAATTAAGGGTTTTTCCATAACTAATTCCTTCATAGCTTCTTCAGAAACAATCAGTGTTCCACCGCCATCTTGAAGCGATGATAAAACACGAAGTGGTACATTGTATTTACTGGCAAATTCAACCGAACGAATTTGCAACACCTTAGCACCTAAGCTAGCCATCTCTAACATTTCGTCATAGGTAATGTAATCAAGACGCTTAGCTTCTGGCACTACGCGTGGATCGGTGGTATAAACACCATCCACATCGGTATAAATTTGGCATTCATCGGCTTTTAAAGCAGCAGCCAAAGCCACAGCGGTGGTATCAGAACCACCACGGCCAAGTGTTGTAATGTCACCTTCCATAGTCACACCCTGGAAACCAGCAACCACAACAACCTTACCTTTGTTTAACTGACTGTGCAATTTTTCAGCATCGATATCTTCAATACGGGCTTTAAAATGCACCGCATTCGTCATGATAGGCACTTGCCATCCCGTGTAAGAAACTGCGTCATAGCCTTTTTGTTGTAACGCCATACTCAACAATGCAATGGTAACCTGCTCACCCGTGGTGAGCAGTACATCTAACTCACGACGCGATGGTCTGGCCTGCACTTCGTGTGCCATTGCCATCAAGCGATTGGTTTCACCACTCATGGCAGAAACTGCGACCACGACTTGATGTCCTTCATCCACATATTTTGCAACTTTGTTTGCAACATTTTGGATTCTTTCAATATTACCGACAGAGGTTCCGCCGTATTTTTGAACAATTAATGCCATTTATTTAGGTCTCCTATTTGCTCTCTGCCCAGGCTTGGACAGAAGCAAGAGCTTCTTGCAATTTACTAGGGTCTTTCCCACCCGCTTGCGCCATATCGGGTCTTCCGCCACCTTTACCGCCCACTTGCATGGCCACATGGTTGACCAATTCGCCGGCTTTAAAGGTTTGGGTAATTTCTTTGGATACACCAGCAACCAAGGTTACTTTATCGCCCTCTACAGACGCTAACACAATGGCAGCAGGAGCTAATTTATCTTTTAATTTATCGAGTGTTTCGCGCAGGGTGTTGGCATCCGCACCTTGAATCTCTGCGGCTAAAATACTGACATCGCCAATTTTAATGGCTTGATTCACCAAGTCATCTCCTTGCGATGCTGCCATTTTAGATTGCAGTGCTTTAAGCTGCTTTTCAAGCTCTTTATAGTCAGCAACTAACTGAGTCACTTTGGTTTCAACCAATGCTTTGTCAGACTTAACCGCAGCCGCAACACTTAACAAGGTTTCATCATTTTCGTAAATGGCTTGCCAAGCGCCTTCACCCGTCACAGCCTCAATACGGCGTACACCAGAGGCAATACCCGTTTCAGAAAGAATACGGAAGGGTCCAATATCGCCAGCTGAATTAACATGGGTTCCACCACATAATTCTACAGAGAAGTCACCCATATCCACCACTCGCACGACATCACCGTATTTTTCACCGAATAACGCCATGGCGCCTTTGGCTTTAGCTGACTCTATATCCATTTCGTTCATGCCGACATCGTTGTTGAGCATGATGTTATGGTTAACGAGTTTCTCAATTTCCAGCAATTGCTCGGCAGAAATCGGTTCAAAATGTGAAAAGTCAAAACGCAATCTTTCTGGCTGAACCAACGAGCCTTTTTGTTGCACATGGGTACCCAAAACACTTCTTAACGCTGCGTGTAATAAATGCGTCGCTGAGTGATTTCGCTCAGAAGCACGACGGGCTTTAACATCAATTTGTGCATGAATAATTTGCCCAACCTTGATGTTGCCCGCAGTGACTTGTCCAATGTGCAAATGGTTAGCACCTTGTTTTTGGCAGTTAGACACATGAAAGCTGTTCATACCTTCGGTCAAACTGCCCGTATCACCGACTTGACCACCTGACTCAGCATAAAACGGCGTACGGCCCAGCAATACGATGGCATCTTGACCTTCGCTGGCTGAGTCAACAGACTGTTCATTGACAAAAATAGCCATGATTTTTGCGTCGGCATTATCTTGCGTGTAACCAATAAATTGGGTTGTGCCGTTGTAATTAACTTTACCTTTGCTGGCCGCACCAAAATTACTCGCTGAACGCGCGCGTTCTCTTTGGGCTTCCATGGCCTTTTCGAAGCCCTTTTCGTCAACAATGAGATTTTTTTCACGAGCCACATCGGCCGTTAAGTCTAATGGGAAACCATAGGTGTCATATAATTTGAAAGCAATTTCGCCGGCAATGACATTTGTTTTCATTGTGGCAATATATTCTTCTAAGAGTTTCATCCCGTTTTCAAGGGTTTCAGCAAAACGCTCTTCCTCTAACTTTAAAACGCGTTCCACATTGGCTTGCTCTTTTGCCAATTCAGGATAAGCTTCGCCCATTTGCTCGACCAAAACACCGACCAACTGGTGAAAGAAAAGACCACTTTGCCCCAACTTGTAACCATGGCGAATCGCGCGACGAATAATACGGCGTAATACATAACCGCGCCCTTCGTTAGACGGCATAACGCCATCAGTGATGGTAAAGGCACAAGAGCGAATATGGTCGGCGATAACGCGCAAAGAACTGTTGCTTAAATCTTTTTCACCCGTTAATTCTGACGCTTTCTTAACGATTGCTTGGAATAAATCAATGTCATAGTTGTTGTGTTGATGCTGCATCACAGCTGCTAAACGCTCTAACCCCATTCCTGTATCTACAGAAGGCTTAGGTAAAGGTGTTAGAGTACCGTCAGCCGAGCGGTCGAATTGCATGAATACCAGGTTCCAGATTTCGATATAGCGATCACCATCTTCTTCTGGAGAACCTGGCGGGCCACCGGCAACTTCTGCGCCATGGTCGTAAAAAATTTCAGTACAAGGACCGCAAGGCCCAGTGTCACCCATTGACCAAAAATTGTCTTTAGCACCACATCTTGAAAAACGCTCTGCCGAAATCCCCATGGTTTTTAACCAAAGGTCCTCAGCTTCTTGGTCTTCTTCAAAAACCGTGACCCATAATTTTTCCGCTGGCAATTTCAGTTCAACCGTTAAAAATTCCCAAGCAAAGCGTATGGCGTCTTCTTTAAAGTAGTCACCAAAGCTGAAGTTACCCAACATCTCAAAAAAAGTGTGGTGACGCGCGGTATAGCCAACATTCTCAAGGTCGTTGTGTTTTCCACCGGCACGAATACAACGCTGTACCGTGGTCGCACGCGTATAGTCACGGGTTTCTTGCCCTAGGAAAGTCTCTTTAAACTGCACCATCCCTGCATTGGTAAACAACAAAGTTGGGTCATTGCTTGGCACAACGGGGCTAGAGTGAACAGCCGTGTGGCCTTTTTTAACAAAAAAGTCTAAGAACGCTTTTCTGATTTCTGCACTGGTCATAGAGAACTTCCCTAAAGTTAAAATGAATTCTGTTTGCTTAAGTTAATCAACGACTTAACGAAAGGCTTTATAAATTTGCGACTGAGTAAACCCACGGCTTTGCAAAAATCGCATACGCTTTGCTTGCTCATTGCGTGCTTTGGGTTTTTCCAAGTCACCATATTTTTTTTCTAATGCCGCTTGCGCCAGCTCAACCCAATCTTCATCACCCAAATCCAATGCCGCTTCTAAACTTTCTGAGTGGCTGGTTTTGCCTTGTAATGCTTGGCGAATTTTATAAGGGCCATGCCCCTTATCTAAGGCTTGGCGCACATAGGCTTCAATAAACCGCTCATCATTTTGCCAACCTTGTTTTTGGCAATTTTCGAGCACAATTTTAACCAGGCCTGGTTGATTTTCGAGCTCTGGAAACTTCTGATTGAGCTTGGCAACCAATTCCAAATCGCCATGTTCACGCATAGCTAAAAGCGCCAAAGCTCTTGATTCAACCTGTTTGGTTAAATCATTTAAATCAATCATTCTAAATCTATTTCATCCACTTCAATGGCGACTTTAGCTTTTGCTTTAGGCAATAAGGCTTCTTTAATTTTGGCCTGTAATGTTTTGCTGATTTCTGGATTATCTTTCAAAAATTGACGAACATTATCTTTACCTTGACCAATTTTTTCACCGTTGTAGCTATACCAAGAACCGGCTTTGTCGATCAATTTTTCTTGAACACCTAGGTCAATAATTTCTCCTTCACGAGAAATCCCTTCACCATACAAAATATCAAACTCAACCTGTTTAAACGGTGGCGCTACCTTGTTTTTAACAACCTTAACGCGTGTTTCGTTTCCTAAAATTTCTTCGCCTTTTTTCACTGCGCCAATACGACGAATATCTAAACGCACGGATGCGTAAAACTTCAACGCATTACCACCGGTAGTGGTTTCTGGGTTACCAAACATAACGCCAATTTTCATACGAATTTGGTTAATAAAAATAACCAAGGTATTGGTACGCTTAATATTTGCAGTCAGTTTACGCAAAGCCTGTGACATCAAACGCGCTTGCAGCCCCATGTGAGAGTCACCCATATCGCCTTCGATTTCTGCTTTTGGCGTTAAAGCCGCCACCGAGTCAATAACAACAATATCAACCGCACCTGAGCGCACCAATGAATCGGTAATCTCTAACGCCTGCTCACCCGTATCTGGTTGCGAAACCAAAAGGTTATCAATATCCACGCCTAATTTTTCAGCATAAATAGGGTCAAGCGCATGTTCAGCATCAATAAAAGCGGCCGTGCCGCCGAGCTTTTGCATTTCGGCAATCACATGCAAGGTTAAGGTGGTTTTACCAGAAGACTCTGGGCCGTAAATTTCTATAATTCGCCCTTTTGGCAAACCGCCTATTCCCAACGCTATGTCCAAACCTAAAGAGCCAGTTGAAACAGCATCAATATCACGAGCGGCGGCACTGTCACCCATACGCATGATAGACCCTTTACCAAACTGCTTTTCAATTTGACCTAGGGCCGCTGCGAGTGCTTTTTGTTTATTCTCATCCATTGATCTGTTTCCTTAAAATTTCTTCATTAACTGCATGAACTTTTAGTTTGATGACATTAAAAAGCCCCTGTGTCTCAGACATTTAGCCGAGCCACAAAGGCTTAAAAATCAGAACAGGAAATTATCCCATAATTTAATTAATTTTGCATAGAGAGTTTGATGGTTTTTGAGTTAAACACAGCCACCTAATATATCCAAAACACCGTGCAAAGAGGTCTCTGTTGTTTGACGACGAATGGCTTCACGATCACCTTCAAAATGATACAGCTTAGAAACAATTTCCTCATGCCCTTGCATGGCCCATGAAATCCAAACTGTTCCAACCGGCTTATCAGGCGTTCCACCACCAGGCCCAGCGATACCGCTACAAGCCACACAGACTTTGGCATGAGAATTTTGCAATCCGCCAATCGCCATTTCTTCAACGCACTCTTGACTGATAGCGCCTTTCTTTTGAATGGTGGTTTCTTTAACCCCGAGCATTTCGCGCTTAGACTCATAACTATAGGTAATGTAAGCTCTGTCAAACCAAGCCGTACTGCCTGCAATGGAAGTTAAAGCTTCAGCAATCATCCCCCCAGTACAAGACTCTGCAGTCACAATCATTACATTATGATTCTTTAAGGCCTCGCCTACTTTGGCGACCAAAGCTTCCATTGTCATAGCGCTATCTCCTACTGGATGTAAATTATTTAATCATTTTACATCACTCAAGAATTCAAATGCAGTCAATTCTTGTGAAAAATAAGCCTAAAATTTAGACAAAAAAAAAGCCCACAAACAATTGTGAGCTTTTTTCAAAATATGGTGGTGGACTAGGGATTCGAACCCCAGGTAGGCTACAAACCTACAACGGTTTTCAAGACCGCCGCCTTAAGCCACTCAGCCAGTCCACCAATGTTTTGATGTGGCGTATTATAGTTAGACCAACAGATATTGCAAGTGCTATATGACACTTTTTTGTTAAATATTTAAAAATTTTTTACAATAGCAAAAACACTTTATTAAAAAGGCTTTTGTATGAAGCACTTATCAAAATTAAACTTTGATCAACGCTGTTATGAAATTTTAAAACAAGTACCTGCCGGTAAGGTGACAACCTATAAAGCCATTGCTGAAGCCTTAAATTCTAAAGCCTATCAAGCCGTGGGAAATGCCATGAACCGTAATCCTAATTTGATAGACACCCCTTGCCACCGAGTGGTCAATAGCCGAGGCGAACTGGGAAACTATGTTTTGGGTTGCGAAAAAAAACGCCAACGGCTAGAAGCTGAAGGCGTTTTAATTGAAAACGGTCGACTGGTGAATTTTGACGAGATTTGTTTAACCTCGCTCAAACCACTCTCTTAAAAATTACAAAACTTGCAAACCACCTAAATAGGGTTGTAAAACTGCTGGCACACGAATTGAACCATCTTCGTTTTGATAGTTTTCAAGCACCGCTACTAGGGTGCGACCCACTGCCAAACCAGAACCGTTTAAAGTATGCACTAATTGTGGTTTGTCTGTTTGATTGGCACGACATCTGGCCATTAAACGGCGCGCTTGAAAGTCTTCAAAGTTTGAACAAGATGAAATTTCTCGATAAGTATCTTGCCCTGGTAACCAAACTTCTAAATCATAGGTTTTGGCCGATGAAAAACCTATGTCGCCGGTGCACAAAGACATCACACGATAAGGCAATTCTAACTTTTGCAAAATGGCTTCAGCATGTCCGGTTAATTCTTCTAACACTTGATAGGACTTTTCAGGATGCACTATCTGCACCATCTCGACTTTTTCAAACTGGTGCTGACGAATTAATCCACGCGTATCCTTGCCGTAAGAACCCGCTTCTGAACGGAAACAAGGCGTATGCCCGACCATTTTAATGGGCAAGTTGGCCTCATCAATAATTTCATCGCGCAGTAAATTGGTAATTGGCACTTCGGCCGTTGGAATCAAATATAAGTCACGATCACTGGTGTCGTGCTCATCATTTTTAGCAATCTTATAAAGGTCTTTTTCAAATTTAGGCAACTGACCTGTGCCACGCATACTGTCTTGATTGACTAAATAAGGCACGTAGACTTCTTCGTAGCCATGTTCTTGAGTGTGCACATCCAACATAAACTGGGTTAAGGCGCGTTGCAATTTTGCCATCGGCCCTCTTAAAACCGCAAAACGAGCAGAGGTCACTTTAACGGCGGCATCATTGTCATACCACCCTCTCATTTCTGAAAGCGCAACATGATCCTTAACTTCAAAATCAAATGTCGCTGGCACGCCCCAACGACGCACTTCGACATTGGCTTCCTCATCTGAACCTATGGGCGTTGAAACATGTGGCAAATTAGGAATACCGGCAAAAATTTCATCTAACTTAGCCAATGCTTCTTCAGAACCAACTTTTGCCGCTTCTAATTGTGCACCTAAGTCTTCTACTTCAGCCAATAAAGGCGCTATGTCTTCACCCGATGCTTTCGCCTTGCCGATGGCTTTTGAACGGCTATTTCTTAAGGCCTGCAATTCTTGCGTTTTGCTTTGCAATTCTTTGCGCTGCGCTTCTAATTTATTGATGGTATCAACATCCAAATCAAAACCACGCGTTTTCAATTTTTGCGCGACGGTGTCTAATTCAGTTCTGAGGAGTTTTGCATCTAACATGATTGTGTCTCTTTAATTTTATTCTGCGGTTGCTGCGTATTCTACGAGGTTATAAATTGTTTGCCAGTCCAAATCCCTATCCAAACGGCAAAAATACAGGTAATTACACTAATCGCTATATTTAACAAGGCTTTATTAATCTCGCCTGTTTGCAAATACAGATAGGTTTCAAAGGAAAAAGTCGAAAAAGTGGTAAAAGCGCCCAAAAAACCGACAATCATAAAGCTGCGCATTTCTATGCTGGCTTGAAATTTGTCAATCATCAAGATCATCAACAAGCCAATTGCAAAAGAACCCAATACATTCACCGCCAGCGTTCCCCAGGCAAAATCTCGACCCAACCACAGGTAAATTTGATTGGAAACCCAAAAGCGCCCCATTGCCCCCATTGCCCCGCCAGCGCCCACCGCAACTAATTGCATCCAGTGAAATGTGAACATTTTATTTACCTCTCGGTTCTTTGGCGTTTATTTGGACTTGACGCATCTAACTGTTTTAGATGGCGCAATTTTTCAACAATTTTAATTTCTAACCCACGCAACACTGGCTGATAGTAATCTCTTGGCAACATTTCTTCAGGGAAATAATTTTCGCCAGCCGCATACGCATCCGGCTCATCGTGAGCGTAGCGATAACCTTCGCCATAATCTAATTGCTGCATCAGTTTAGTCGGCGCATTGCGTAAATGTAAAGGCACCTCATAACTGCCGTGCTCTTGAATATCTTTGAGCGCTGCCTTATAGCCCATATAAACTGCATTAGATTTGGGTGCAACTGCTAAATAGGTGGCCGCATGTGCCAACGCCAAATCGCCTTCTGGAGAACCCAATCTTTCATATGCTTCTGCGGCATTAACAGCCAGTTGTAACGCTTTGGGGTCGGCATTGCCAATTTCTTCGCTGGCCATACGAATCAGTCGGCGCGCTAAATAACGGGCATCTACCCCGCCATCAAGCATACGCACCAACCAATAAAGCGCTGCATCTGGATTTGAACCACGAACTGACTTATGTAGAGCAGAGATTTGATCATAAAAGGCTTCACCACCCTTATCAAAACGACGCTGCCCACCTTGAACCACCTCAGAGCAATTTTGGGCGGTAATTTTAACCAGGCCTGGTTGATTTTGGTCGCTTTCTGCGAAATCGACTGCTTGTTCTAGCAGGTTTAATAAGCGTCTGGCATCGCCATCGCTAAACTGCACCAGCTTTTGCTTAGCGTCTTCTGCAATTTGCAAATCCGCTTCAATGTCTTGTGCCAAAAGCGCTATGCCTCGATTGAGCACTTGTAATAAGTCTTCTTCATCTAGCGAGCGCAATACATAGACTCTGGCGCGGGATAATAAAGCGTTGTTGAGTTCAAACGAAGGGTTTTCAGTGGTTGCCCCTATGAAGACAAAAGTACCATCTTCTACATAAGGCAAAAACGCATCTTGCTGCGACTTATTAAAACGATGAACTTCATCCACAAACAGCAAGGTGCCTTGTTGAAATTGCGCACGATGTAATTGTGCTTGTTCGACCGCTTTACGAACTTCTTTGACGCCATCTAACACTGCCGACAAACTGATAAATTGCAATTGAGATTGCTTGGCAATAAGTCTGGCTAAGGTTGTTTTACCAGTGCCTGGCGGCCCCCAAAAAACCATGGAGTGCAAACGACCTGACGCGAACATTTTGGATAACGCGCGATTAGCACCCAGCAAATGCGTTTGCCCCACAAAGTCCGCCAGTGTTTGAGGACGTAAGCGATCAGATAAGGGTTGGTAAAGGTGCACTTCGCTCATAAAATTATTGTGGCTGACCAATCACATCAACCCCCTTAGGGGCACGGAATTCAAATTGCTCATCTGAAAGTGCTGAGTTGATTTTTATGTTTTTGAACTTAACTTTGGTCACATTGTCAGAGTTTTGGTACATATGCACTTCAACCATTACGCCATTGCGCATGCCAACATCTAAACTTTGAAAGAAAGTATTTTCTTTGGGTGCCAAATTAAACCACTCCACACCTTTTATGATTCCACCATAAATAATGCGATATTTAGTTTCAATCGGCTCTTGAAATAATAGCCAACTGAGTGGTAAGTCATTTTGAATTTCAGAAACCGCTCTAACTGTTACCTGATCTAAATCTGTGTCATAGACCCATAAATTTATGCCATCAATCACAATTTTTTGAGGGTCAGGTTTGGTGTACTGCCAAACGAGTTTGCCAGGACGTTTTAATAAAATTGAGCCTTCAGATAGATTTAATTTCATTAACTCTTCTTCAGGTTGAGTCTGCTCAAAATCCGCTGAAAATGTTTTAAGCTGATTCACAAAATTTTGCAACGGGGCTATTTTGGCATCCGAGGCCACAACCGCAAAAGACAAACTCCAAAACATTAAAATCTTAATAAAATACAACAAATGACAACCTCAATAACAACATTATTCGGACTTAGGCACCAGCACTTCACGATTACCATTAGAGCGCATCGAAGAAACAATACCCGCACGCTCCATCGCCTCAACAATTCGAGCCGCGCGATTATACCCAATGCTAAAGCGGCGTTGCACAGAAGACACTGAAACACGGCGACCATCAATCACAAACTCGACCACTTCATCATACAATTTGTCTTGCTCAGCATCTTCACCCTCTTCACCAGCTCCCTCTTCACTAGAACTAGGGGCTTGAGTAATGCTGGGTAAATATTGTGGTTCACCTTGTGATTTCACAAACTCTGCCACACGATGCACTTCGTCATCCGTCATATAAGCACCATGCACCCGCTTTGGCGAACCACTGCCTGGCGGCATAAACAACATATCCCCCATACCCAACAGCTGCTCTGCACCGCCTTGATCTAAAATGGTACGAGAGTCGATTTTGGTGTTCACCATAAAGGAAATACGCGTTGGAATATTGGCTTTAATTAACCCTGTGATAACATTCACAGAAGGTCGCTGA
The DNA here is from genome assembly GCF_011398155.1 of Thiosulfativibrio zosterae. Classification (NCBI taxonomy): domain Bacteria; kingdom Pseudomonadati; phylum Pseudomonadota; class Gammaproteobacteria; order Thiotrichales; family Piscirickettsiaceae; genus Thiosulfativibrio; species Thiosulfativibrio zosterae. The sequence continues at coordinate 1,189,083 of NZ_AP021888.1, read as the reverse complement.
GTTGCCAAAATGAGATGTATGCCTGCGGCACGCGCCTTTTGCGCAATACGGGCTATGAGCTGTTCAACCTCTTTACCCACTACCATTATCATATCGGCAAATTCATCAACCACGACCACGATATAAGGCAAGGCATCTAAAGTTGGAGGCTTCTGCCCAGGTTCTAAACCAAAACTGGCAACCTGCTGGTACAAGGGATCAATAATGGGCTTTCCATCTTCAATAGCGCCTTTCACTTTGGCGTTATAACCTGCAATATTTCTAACCCCCAGCTTGGCCATCAACTGATAACGACGATCCATTTCAAACACACACCAACGCAAAGCATTGGCAGCGTCACTCATGTCAGTCACCACAGGTGTTAATAAGTGCGGAATATCCTCGTAAATTGACAGCTCTAACATTTTAGGGTCAATCATAATCATGCGAACCTCTTCAGGGGTAGACTTATACAGCAGACTTAAAATCATACTGTTAATCCCCACCGATTTACCTGCCCCTGTGGTTCCCGCAACCAACAAGTGAGGCATTTTACCGATATCTGCAACAACACTTTTGCCGGCAATATCTTTACCTAAAGCAATGGTTAAGGGCGAAGGTGACTTTTGAAACTCTTCCGAAGAAATCACTTCTCTAAAACTAACCACCTCACGCTCTTCATTGGGAATTTCAATGCCGACTACCGACTTGCCGGGAATAATATCCACCACTCGCACCGACTTAACCGATAAAACACGCGCTAAATCTTTTGCCAAATTATTAATTTGACTGACTTTCACGCCAGGAGCTGGCAATACCTCAAACCGCGTAACCACAGGCCCAGGTTGCACAGATTCTACTTTTACCTTAACACCAAACTCTTCAAGACGCTGCTCTACTAAGAAGCTGAGATTTTTTAAGGTTTCTTCAGAAAAACCATCCTCATATTCTGGAATAGGGTCTAGTAATTCCACACTGGGCAACTCGCCTGACTCAATAAACGGTAGCGCATTATTGGCAGATATTTTTTGACCAATTTTTACTTCATAGTCACCAATATCTTCATCAACTTCATCTAAATCATTATCTCGCTTAGATACTTGACCGCCCAATTTAGGCTTAACACTCTGTTCTTCTGGCGTTAACTCAGGAGACACAATTTTAGGTTCTACTTTTGCAGTTTTATCCTTGACCGTTTTCTTTTCTGCCAATAAAGCCATGACTTTATTTTTTTGATTTTTCAAAACGCCTAACATTGGCTTTTGAGGCTCAGCCTTGTCATGTTCTTGAGAATCACTGGCGGTTTTAGAATGGGGTGCCTTAATTTCAACGGTTTTTTGATTAGAGGTTTGTTCCGTTTTCTTTTGTTCTATCTGAGACTGGAAACTTTCTGTCTGAACCTTTAAAAATTGAAACAGTCTGAAACTGATAGCGCCCGTTACTTCGACAATCGTTAGCCAAGAGTAGCTGGTAAATAAACTAAATGAAGTGGCTAACATAACCAGCAAAACTAAAGTTGCACCTAACAAGTCAATAGAAGCCACTAAACCTTGACTCAACTCATAGCCCATCACCCCGCCACCGGAATAAGGCAATTGAATCAAGCTATTGTTTGGGTCTAGATACAAAGCGCTCAACCCTGCACCCGACAGAATTAAGAAAAATAGGCCAACCAAGCTGAAAATAAAACGCGACACATCTAAGGCACTGCCTGCCCGCAGTTTTAAAGTTACCCAAGCGGCCATAAAGACCCCAAAAGGAATCAAAAAACCAAAAATTCCAAATAGGTAAAGAATGAATGATGACAGCCAAGCCCCAGTTTTGCCACCATAGTTGTTAACGGCTTGTTGAGCACTGGCAGAATCAAAACCTGGATCGGTTGGGTGGTAACTGAACAATACCAAAAACAAAAAAAATGCGAGGCCAATACTGCTTAAAACCAAACCGTCTTTTAGCACCCACCCCAAGTCAGGAAAACCTATTCTAAAAAAACCATTTTCGGTTTTTTCTTCTTTGACGGCAGGTGTCGTTTGTTTTTTGGCTTGCTTAAAAGTCATTGGGTTAACGGGATTCTTTATTAATTTTTAATATACTGAAATGAAAGTTAGAAAAACTGCTAAAATTTTAACATATTTATTCCACTAGACTGTCGTTTAACACCAGGTATTGGCTATAAACGCGGATTAGATAACAGATTACTCCAATCAATACATTTGAACGCTAAAGGAAAACTTAGTATGGCAACGAAGCATTGTAAACTTTTAATCTTAGGCTCAGGCCCTGCCGGCTATACAGCGGCCGTTTATGCTGCACGCGCTAACCTACAACCTGTCATGATTACCGGGATGCAGCAAGGCGGACAACTGACAACAACCACTGAAGTTGATAATTGGCCAGGAGATGTAGAAGGACTTACCGGTCCAGACCTAATGGTTCGTATGCAAAAACACGCTGAGCGTTTTGGCACAGAAATCATTTTTGATCACATTCACACCGCAGACTTACAAAACAAACCTTTTAAATTAACCGGTGATTCGGGTGAATATACTTGTGACGCACTGATTATCGCAACAGGCGCTTCTGCCAAATATTTGGGTCTACCCTCTGAAGAAGCTTTTAAAGGTAAAGGGGTTTCTGCCTGCGCAACTTGTGATGGTTTCTTTTATCGTAATCAAAAAGTTGCTGTGATTGGTGGCGGAAACACTGCTGTTGAAGAAGCGCTTTACTTATCTAATATTGCAGCAGAAGTGACCATTGTTCACCGTAGAGACAGCTTTAGTTCTGAAAAAATTCTTGCCAAACACCTTCATGAAAAAGCGGAAAATGGCAACATTAAAATCGAGTTTAACTCTACTTTAGATGAAGTTTTAGGTGACAAAATGGGCGTCACTGGGATGCGTTTAAAGCATGTGCATACGGGTGAAACTAAAGATATTGATTTGTCAGGCGTATTTATTGCCATTGGACATACCCCGAACACCCAATTGTTCGATGGCCAATTAGAAATGATTAACGGCTACATTAAAGTGCAGAGTGGCTTACAAGGAAATGCAACTCAAACCTCCATCCCTGGGGTTTTTGCGGCTGGCGATGTTATGGACCAAGTCTACAAACAAGCCATTACTTCATCTGGCGCGGGTTGTATGGCGGCTTTAGATGCTGAAAAATATCTAGACCAACTTGATGCGCAAGCATAATAATAAATAATCACTAAAGCCCCTTTATTTTGGGGCTTTTTAACACCTTAAATAAGACGAACTATTATGAAAAAAACATTACTAATTATCGCTTTATCCGCTGTCACAGGGCTTTCATATGCAGATGAAAGCATTAAACTTGAAACAACCCAACAACAAGCCAGCTACACCTTAGGAACCGACCTTGCCAAAAACTTTGAAAGTCAAGGCATTGACATTGATACAGGTGCTTTAGTGCAGGGTATGCAAGATTACCTTAACAAACAACCCATGAAACTCACCGAAGAACAAATGCAATCTTCTATCATGGCACTCAAGAAAGAAATGCTGGCTAAACAAGCTGCCGAAAAACAAAAAATAGCCGAGGCTAATGCCAAAGCCGGTGCCGAATTTATGGCTACCAACAAGAAAAAACCAGGCGTGGTGACTCTGCCTAACGGATTACAATATTTAGTCCTAGAAGAAGGGCAAGGTGAAAGCCCAGCAGAAGGTGACTATATTACGGCTAACTATAAAGGCACTTTAATTGACGGCACAGAGTTTGATAGCTCGTATAATCGCGGAACCCCCATTGAATTTCAAATGGGCGATGTTATCCAAGGCTGGGGTGAAGCATTAAAACGCATGAAACCAGGCGCTAAGTGGGAAATTTATGTTCCCCCTTCACTGGGTTATGGTGCCAAAGGTGCCGGCAACATCATTGGACCCAATGCCACTTTAATATTTACAATAGAATTTATTATGGCCAGCAAAGAGAAGCAATCAAGCTAAGTCTTTTTTGAATAAGGAAAGGCAAGTCCTTTCCTTTAATGTTTTCAAAAATCTTCTAGTTTAAGGACTTCATAGGCGGGTGTTTCATAAGGGTGGGTATGTTTAAATGCCCTTATGACATGATGCATCAAGTTTTCTTCACAAAGCATTTCAACACGATACTCTTCAACCGTTTCTACCTCATTCACCTTACCTAAAAAAGGGTTAGCCCCTGCCCTAGGCATAAACTGTCCAGACCCTTTTACTTGCCAACTGCAAAAATCATAAGTACCCACTTTACCTGCGCCAGCGGCAAATACCGCCTTTTTAACACTTTCTAAATAGGCTTCTGGCACAAAGAAAACAAATTTATACATGAGATACTCCAAATTTTTTACAATATCGCAAATTATTATGACACTCTAGGAACTTTATTATGAAATATTTACTCATCACTTACAGCACTATCTTGGCGCTAGGCATTACTTCTATGATTACCGGCATTCATTATTTTGCCAATATTGCGGGGTTTATTTCAGCCATTGGATTTATGGCTGTTTTCTTTAAAGATAGAGATGAAGAAAAAGAAATGACCGAAGAAGAAGTTAAAGCAGCCGCCAAACAGCGTCAACGCTGGTACATTGTGTTTGCAACTGGCTTATTTTTCAGTTTAATTTTCGGCAGTTTATGGAACAATCAAATGGGTGGAATGGCTTAATTCTTTAAATTAAAAAAAAGCCCGATGTATCCATCGGGCTTTTTTGTGCATATTCATTATTCTTTAGAATAAATCAATTTCACCTTCATCCATTGAGGCCGCTGTTACACGGCGCATTCTTTTCGATTCAATATCTTCTCTTTGGTCATGAATCGTTTGTCTAAAGTTTTCTAAGCGCTCTTGATGCTCTTTTAGAGAGGCAACAGGCATATCTTTACCGGCAGCAATAAACATATTGATTTCGCGAGAAAATCCACTCAAATTCTCAAGGTGATTCAGAACCTGCTCGACTAACTGTCTTACAATATCTTCAAACTGAAGTGAACGCATAGCATTTGATACACTGGTTTCAATTTGTGAAATAATCCCTGAAACATCACCCAGTTTATCTGAAATACCATCATTCATATCCTCTAAGTCTTGAACCAAACCAGTCACTTTGGTTTGTGAAGAATTGGCCTGTTCCAAGTCTTTGGTAGCGGTTTCACTGACAATTTTACGAACCTGATCCACTGTCTGTTTTGCTTTTTCTGCCTGTTTACGAATTTGCTCGTTAAGCAAGTTAGAATTCAGAGATAACTTTCTTACCTCATCAGCAACCACCGCAAAACCTCGGCCTGCTTCTCCAGCACGCGCAGCTTCAATTGCCGCATTTAAGGCTAATAAATTTGTTTGGTCTGCAATACCTTTAACATCTTCTAAAAGAACGAAAATAGACTCAATCTGCCCCACCATGTTATCTATTTTGTTTACTGTTTCAGAACTGCGTTGACTAGACTTTGTTAATAACTCAATCAAATAACCCAAGACTGACTTAATTTCAGTTGAGAATTTTTGAATACTCATCCCTTCGCCAGCACCGCCGCCTAGGTTATCAAGCAGTGAAACAACTAAACGGTATTCCATCTGTGTCTGTTCATGCAATCCAGAAAAACTGTCATTAAGCGTTTCAATCGCTTCTGCCACCAATTCTTTAACCTGAAGCAATTCACCACGAACAATTTCAACTTCTTGATCAATGACTGCATCAACATCCCCCATTAAGACATGCAAGGCTTCATCAACCACACTGGCATCAAATGCTGCCGATGAGCTTTGGGCAGGCGTCTTGTGGACTACAGCTTCCGAGACGGACTCAGTGGCAAGTTTTGCCGCTAAGATTGTCCATACAATCGAAACCAACAGTAAAGAAATAATTCCTGCAAATGGAATCTCTATGAGGGTTACGACGACCCCCAAGATTGTTACCAACCATGCTGCCCAAAAGCGTTTAATGATATTTAGCATGTTTATACCTTCGATTTAAAGTAAGTTGCTTTTGTCAAAGCATAAGACATGCCAAAAATTCGACAATTTGGTTTATTTAACATGCGACAACATCTTTTGAGGAATTTGATCCAAGGGCAAAATAGAATCCGCAGCACCTAACTTTACCGCCTCTCCGGGCATCCCCCAAACCACACTGGTTTTTTGGTCTTGCGCAATGGTTGGCGCACCAACAGCCTGTAATTCTTTCATGCCCGCAGCGCCATCATTTCCCATGCCCGTTAGAATGACACCTATTGAATTGGGCCCAACATTTTGTGCAACTGAACGAAACATCACATCAACTGAAGGTTTATGGCGGTTAACTGGCGGGCCATCATTTAAGCGACAAACATAGCGTGCGCCATCTCTTTCTACCAACAAATGCTTGTCGCCAGGTGCTATATAAACATGGCCCGGCAAAATTTGTTGGCCATCCTCAGCCTGACAAACACTCATTTCTGTGACCGTGTCCATTCGCTTTGCGAACGGTAAACTAAAGGCTGCGGGAATATGCTGCGTAATGACGATGGCGGGCGTGTCTGCCGGTAAACGCATGAGCACTTCTTTAATGGCTTCGGTTCCACCCGTTGAAGCGCCCAAAGCAATAATTTTATCGGTTGTTCTAAAATGTTTATTGTTGAATGAGGTTTTTTGCAAAATAGCATCTGCAGAATATTTCTCTACAACACTTGTGGGGGCATGAGTTCGAGCCAACACCGCTGGCTTATGCTCTTGGTTTGCAGCATATCTAGCGTAGTGCTGTTCAAGAGAGGTTCTTGTCACACGAGATGCTGATTTTACTTTGCGACGAATCTCATCTGCATATTGCTCAAAGGTATGGGCTAAATCAATTTTTGGTTTGGTCACAAAATCAACGGCACCCAAATCAAGTGCCTCAAAAGTAACATCTGCCCCCTTCTCGGTTAAAGTCGAAACCATAACGACCGGCAGAGGATGCAAGCGCATCAAATTTTTTAAGAAGGTCACCCCATCCATTTTCGGCATTTCGATATCTAGGGTCAGCACATCAGGGTGCAGTAATTTAACCTTCTCACGAGCATCATAAGGATCTGAAGCGGTTCCAATTACTTCAATATCAGGGTCACCATTCAGCATCTCTTGCAACATTTGACGAACTAACGCTGAATCATCAACAATCAAAACTTTTATTTTTGACATAATTTATTTCCTAACTATTCTTAGCTGAACCATTCTAATTTTGAAATTATCTCTAAACTCATTTAATTTGTAGAGGCCTTTGCAAGGTACAAAGGTTTCAAATTATTAAAATTTCTTTTTGTAAATCGTTTGCCCAAGCAACTCAAAACGGTCACAAACTTTATAAAGTGATTCCGAGTGACCTATAAATAAATGGCCGTGTGACGGCAGTAAATCTGCATAACGGTTAAATAATCTTGCCTGAGTTTCTTTATCAAAATAAATAACCACATTTCGACAAAAAATAACATCAATTTGCCCCTTTAACGGCCAATCATTCATCAGGTTAATTTGCCCAAAATCGATGATTTCTTGTAACTCAGATTTAACCTTTACCCAGCCATCATTTGCGCCAGTACCTTTTAGGAACCAACGCTTTTTTCTGGGCTCAGACACGCCTTTTAAGCGATCAACCTTATACAAACCGGCCATGCCCGTTTCGACCACATTAGTGTCTAAATCAGTGGCTATGACACGAGCATCCCAGCCTGCTGGTACAGATTCCTTTAGAGTGATTGCTAAAGAATAGGGTTCCTCACCCGTAGAACAACCCGCAGACCAAATTCTAATTCTTTTACTTGCTGCATTTGTTTTTAGCAGCATGGGGATTATGGTTTGAGCCAAGTATTCAAAATGATGAATTTCTCTAAAGAAGAATGTCAGGTTAGTCGTTATGGCATTAATTAAATGTACAAACTCAGATTCTCCTTGAGCTTTGACATAATCTAAATATTCACCAAATGAACTCATCGACAAAAAACGAATACGCTTCGCAAGTCGATTGTAGACCAGATTTTTTTTAGATTCGTTTAAATCAATGCCCGCAAAGTCATAAACCATCTTTTTAACTCGAGCAAAATCTTTATCATCAAAATCAAACTCTCTCTCACTCATTTACAACCATCCAATGATTTATTAAATACCTCTGAATTATAATTGCTAAAACGGCTTTTTGCAGTTTATTATGAGTTTTACGAATCCCTGATGAGCTTATTTAAATGGCAATAACCCCAACATCAACACCTAATATTAACGCACCCAAAACAACCCCAGGTACTTCGCCCACTTCCTCATCAGGCTTAAACCAAACAACAACCAGTAGCGCACCTGCTGCAGCCAACACGATCCGTCTGACACAAGGCCAGATATTAACGATATTTGTCACCCAAAATAGCCAAAATCAAACGACCTTCTCTTATGAAGGAAAAACTTTTAAAGCCAATACACCGCTTCCAATGACGGAAACAGGAAACCTACAAGTACAAGTTAAAGCAACTCAGCCTAGCTTACAATTAGAAATCTTATCGTCAAAACCAAATTCAACCAGTCTATCTCCCCAAGCCCAAGTTTTAATTCAAAATGCTTTAAAAGCTTTACTGCCTAATCAAATTTCGTTACCCCAAGCATTCCAAATACTCTCGCAACCAAGTCTTTTACAACTGCTTCCGCCAAGTTTACAAAATCAACTTCAAACCATTTTGAATCAACTCTTAAGACCCAACGCAAATCTCAAAGGGGAAACTCTTAAAGACAGCCTCCAAAACTCGGGGCTATTTTTAGAAAATAATTTAAAAAATAAAGTGCCGCCCACTCAAGATTTAAAGGCCAAATTATTGCAACTTCAAGAGGCTGCTAATAACGCGCCTCTATCCGAGTCAACCTCCAAACTAGCCACCTTACTTGGAAAAGCCATTAACAAAATAACCATTCAGCAAATCCAGTTACTCGAAAATCCCCAAACGATTTATGCTGAACCTCCCTTACACCCTGATAGTAAAATCAAAGCCATTGAAATTGATGTTCGAAAATCGCCACCTGAAAGCAGTTTGAACTTTGAAGTCCTTTTAACTCTGCAACTTGAAGAGGGAGAAATGATTACTAAACTTCTCCTAGACAAGGATGAAACTGTCAGCACTTTTATTTGGGGTGAAAACCAATACTTAGAAACCCAGATTGAAGAAAATTTGTCCAATCTCAAACAAAGCTTTCAAGACGCTGGCATCAAAACATCTGTGATTACCCTAGCCAAAGCAAAGCCAATAACCACGAAAAATGCCACCAAAATTGCGCTTATTGATATCCACATTTAAAAAATACTTAATTAAATAAAGCATTTAAATTATTAAATTCAAAATATGGCACCAAACTTGCATAATTTCTTTGATATATCTATACAAAATTTAAGCTAAAGATTCGTAAAAATTATCATTTTTCGCTAGACCTTTTAATTTTAATCGGTTAATTTAAGCAAACAGTTAAAGAGTTTAAATTGAATATAGAGGTTTGCATTATGGTTGCCGAGACTGGGACTATCAAAGAGCAAATTGAACAAACTGAAAATTTCTCGAGAAATGAAAACCAAATTCTAAGTTTCATATTAGGCAACGAAGAGTATGGGGTTGACATACTCCGTGTCCAAGAAATCAAAGGATGGGAAAAAACAACCAGCATACCCAATACACCTGAATATGTGATGGGTGTCATCAATCTAAGAGGCGCTGTTGTTCCCGTTGTTGATTTAAGAGTGCGTTTTGAATTATCAAAAGTGACTTATGATGAAAGCACCGTCGTGATCATTTTAAGGGCACATGATTCAACAGGTTCAGAAAAAATTATTGGAATCGTTGTAGATGGTGTGTCTGATGTGCATACCATGACAGGCGATATCCAAGCCGCCCCAGAAGTGGCAGGCGCTATTCATACTGAGTATGTTAATGGGCTTGCTACCGTTGGTGAAAGAATGGTTATTGTGCTTCACGTTGACCAACTAATTAACTCAGGTATTGTTCATGAGATTAAAAAGTCTTTAGGACTGACAGATTAGCGGTATAATTACGAAAAATTATTTTTATAGATTTAATAAAGTGAGAGATTGAATAATGTCAAAAATTCTTGCAGTAGACGATTCTAAATCCATGCGTCAAATGGTTAGTATGTCCTTAAAATCAGCGGGACATGATGTCACAGAGGCAGAAGATGGAGCGATTGCCTTAGATATTGCTAAAAGAGAACAATTTGATTTAGTTGTTACAGACATTAACATGCCAAACATGAATGGGATTGAATTGATACACGCTTTAAGAGCTATGCCAAACTTCAAATTTACCCCTATTTTATGTCTTACCACTGAGTCTTCAGGTGATATGAAAGCTAAAGGTAAGGATGCAGGAGCGACTGGCTGGATTGTTAAGCCTTTTAGCCCAGAAAAATTGTTATCTGTCATCAGTCGCGTTCTTTAAAATAAATACCTGAGAGGTCATAAATGAGTGAAACTACTATTGATTTACCAGAAAGTTTAACGATTCACCACATAGAATCTCAATTTGGTGATTTAAAAATCGCATTTCAATCTGATGTTTCAACCATTAAAATCAATGGTGCAAACCTCGATACCATTGATACCTCAGGCCTTCAAGCGATACTTGTTCTGATAAAAGATGCCATGGCTGACGATAAAATTGTCCTTTGGGAAGGTGTCTCAGAAACCCTAAAAGTCAGTGCAGAGAAAATTGGCTTAATCGAAAAGCTTCAAATCTCCTAAGTAGCCAAACACCCTTCTAGGGTGTTTTTACTTTGGGTCCTATCTTGTCTGTTTCTACCCCAATCACTTTAGACCAAAAAGTAGCCATTACCCTTAGCTACAAAGAAAATGATCAAGCCCCTAAAGTAACTGCCAAGGGATATGGTCATATTGCAGAACAGATTTTAGCCATTGCTGCTGAGCACAATATCCCAATTAAAAGTGATTCGGAATTAACAGCTCTGCTATCTCAAGTAGAATTGGACAACGAAATTCCTGAAATTCTTTATGAAGCGATTGTTCAGGTATTAATTTTTGCTTACGAAATTTCTGAAAAGCCAATTCCTAACCCTAAAAACAACTTTTAACACTTTTTAACCATTAAATTGAAAGATGGATGAAATGGATTTTGTAACCCAAATTTTAACAATAACAGCCGATTGGACAAGAGAATATCTAAGCACGATAGTTCTGGCATTCATAGCAACATCCTTAGTCGTTTTTGGCAACTCAATTAATATCATGTTAAAAAAACACCTTGGTCAATTGCAATTTATTCTTAAAACATCCCTATTTATTGCTTTTTATGCGTTTGGTATTGCTTTTCTCACCGCAGTTCTAGCCCCCATAGGTTTAAAGTATTTGCTTTCACTAGAGGATGCTTGGTTAATAGCGTGTATCCTCATTGGATTTTACGGTCTTGGCTTCATCGCTCAGAAAAAAGGCTTAATCTAAACTGATGAATTATATTACCTTAGAGGGTTATCAAAGACTGACTCAAGAAGCGGGTTACCTCTGGAAAGTCAAACGCCCAGCAATTGTTAAAGCGCTGGCAGATGCCGCAGCAGAAGGCGATCGCTCTGAAAACGCAGAGTATATTTACCGAAAGAAAGAGCTCAGAGAAACAGATAGAAAGATTCGTTTTCTAGAGAAACAGCTCAAGGATATCCAAGTTGTTCGAGACAAACCTAGAAATACCCAAAAAGTATTTTTTGGTGCATGGGTTACCCTAGAAACCCTAGAAGGAGATTCTGTTGAGTATAGGATTGTGGGTGGCATAGAGGCAAGACTTGAACATAAAGAAATTTCAGTCCATTCTCCCGTCGCTAAAGGCTTGCTAGGTAAAAACTTGGGGGACGAAGTGGTTATTTCATTACCGAATGGCACTCAAGTGGAATATGAAATAACAGACATAAACTATTAGTTGTAGAAATTCAGACTTCATCTGACAGTTCCCCGTTTTTTATGAGTGTCTGTCAGTTTAAGTTTAAGCTACGAACTTTTCAGCCCATATCTTTTTGCCATCTTCCAATGTTTCCATTGGTGTTCTTCCACAACACATTTTACCTTGATGAGTTCTGTGATGGTTGTAAAAATGAATCCACTCATCCAGGTCCGTTTGAAGTTGTTCAATTGATGTGTAAATCTTTTTGCGGAAAGTGATTTGGTAAAACTCCTGCAAAATGGTTTTGTGAAAGCGCTCACAAATGCCATTGGTTTGCGGTGATTTGACTTTGGTTTTAGTGTGCTCAATATCATTTAGCGCCAAGTATAATTGATAATCGTGCTGCTCCGCTTTACCACAATACTCAGTGCCACGGTCAGTCAGGATTCTGAGCATGGGCAGTTCGTGTTGCTCAAAAAATGGTAGCACTCGATCATTAAGGGTATCTGCCGCTGTTATCGGTGTTTTGGTGGCATAAAGCTTAGCAAACGCTACTTTTGAGTAGGTATCGACAAAGGTTTGTTGATAGATTCTGCCAACACCTTTTAAGGTGCCAACATAGAAGGTATCTTGCGAACCCAAGTACCCTGGATGGGCAGTATCAATTTCACCGCTGACTTCATCGTCATGCTTTTTCTTTTCAAGGGCTACGACCTGCGCTTCGGTCAGAATAATGCCGTCGTTGGCAACCTTGTCTTCTAAAGCTTTTAAACGGTCTTTGAAGTTAGCCAGTTCATTTCTGATCCAGATACTGCGCACGCCACTAGATGAAACGAATATACCGAGTTTTCTGAGTTCATTGCTTGCTCTAAGTTGACCGTAAGCAGGATAGTCAATCGCATATTGAATAACGGCTTGTTCAGTTACTTCATCTACTCGGTTTTTAAGGTTGGGTTTCCGGCGGGTTTTATCGATTAGAGCATCAACACCACCGTCATCAACGGCAGCTTTATAACGATAGAAAGTATCTCGAGATAAGCCCATTACTTTGCAGGCTTTTGAAACATTGCCAAGTTCTTCTGCAAGATTGAGTAATCCGACTTTATGTTTGATGATTTTTTGATTAGTATTAATCATGTGAGTTTCCTTTGTTTTGATTTTGATTAGACACCTAATATCAAAACGGGAAACTTGCTCTTTTTCAAGAGCAGTGTCAGATGAAGTCGTGACTTTTACATATTAGTCCCAGAATTCAAGACTATTTTTCTCAAATAGTCTAAATTCTTTGAAACCATTAGCTAAAAAATTTTATTGGATTTCGTCAATACTGACTTTTAAAAGACCAATATGATTGGCATAGTTGACTAAATCAGCAGATGAGTCCATACCCAATTTGGTCATGATATTTTCGCGATGTTTTGAGACAGTTCTATCACTGATTTCTAAAATATCTGCGATTTCTTTGGTTTTACGACCTTCAGCAACCAGCTTAATGACTTGCTTTTCACGCACTGACAACTTAACAACCTTAGTTTTATTCAGATCTTCGTTGGCATCATCATTCTGCAGAGCATTTCCTTCAACAGCATCTTCTGCCGCCAAAAGACTAGAGATTTGCGAATGTAAAAACAAATCACCCTTAGAGACTGCAAGTAAGCCTTCAATTAACTCAGCCTGCCCTACTGATTTTAGAACAATACCTTGTACACCAAGCACCAGTAGCTCTTGCCATACTTTTACAGATTCCGCTGCGGTTAACACCACAACCTTTACACCTGACTTTTTCTTTTTAAGCTTAGCAATAACCGCCATACCGCTGAGCTTTGGCATAGACAAATCTAGTAGTAGTAAATCGGGCTTGTATTGTTCTACAGCCTCTAAACAGGCTTCTCCATCCGCAACTTCTGCAATGATGTTAAAGTTCTTTTCACCAGACAACATGGTTTTAAAACCAAGTCGTACCAAGTCGTGATCTTCTGCGATAAGTATGTTAACTGCCATATAAACCCTTGATATTACTAAAAACTACTTATTTTCCTGTGCATTCAACAAGATAGACTTAACATTATATAATTTTAAGCCAATGCCTTTCGTATCTTTTTTATCAATTTCCAATTCTAACTCTTTAATTTCAACCAACAGTTGTTGCCACCCAAATATCATTAGCGACCCTTTCATCTTATGCGCCACCTCATGCATGGTATTAAAATCAAAATCTTGAAAAGCTTTAACCAATAATTCAAGCTCATTGTTCAGCGAGCTGAGCAACTCTGGTAAAAAACTTTTGAGTGATGCGGGAATTTCATCAATAAATCCATCACTCTGACTTGAATTTTCTTTGGGATGAACAACCTCTAATATTTCTGGTGTTACAGGTTGCTCGAAATGATCAATCAAAACCGTCATGATTTGGTCTTGGGTAATGGGTTTTAATAACCAAGCATTAAATAAAGACTTATCCACTTTAATATTCATTCTTTGGAGCTCAGATTCAGTATGGGCAGCGGTCAGAGCAACAATTTTAATATCTCGATTAACCTTGGGGAAATCGACAGAACCCATCAAATTTAATATCGATTTCGCCGCTTCACAGCCATTCATTTCTGGCATTTGCATATCCAAAAATACCAAATCAAAATGCGACTGTTGAAATCGCTCAAAGGCCATCAACCCATTTTCAACGGCTTCAACTTGACAACCAAACTCCTCCAGCATCTGCTGCAAGACTTTGCGGTTTATCAGAGAATCATCTGCAATTAAGACTTTTTTGTTTCCAATTTGTAAATCCAGCTTTTTTTGTTCACTTGGATTTGAAGTCGTTTCTAAATTAACGCAATGACAATCTACTTGTTCTAAAGGCAACCTAACGGTAAAAGTCGAACCGACTCCTCTTGTTGAGGTAACCTTAATTTGACCATCCAATAAATCAACTAAAAGTTTAACAACCGACAGACCTAATCCTGACCCTAAATAACTTTGAGCAATCCCAGTATCAATCTGCGAAAACGGTGCAAAAATTTTATCAATTTTGTCGACACCAATACCCACTCCGGAATCCACCACTTTAAACTCTACAAAAGCGCCATCCACTTTTACTTTTACAAACACCCCGCCATATCGAGTGTATTTAATGCCATTCACAATCATATTAATCAGTATTTGCGAAATTCTTAAAACATCCCCTTTAAAACACGCATTTGGATTTTGATTTCGTGCTGTCACAACCATATTGCGTTCTTTTGCAATCGATTTGGTTAGGTGTATCACATAATTTAACATTTCATCTAAGGCAAAAGGAGATTCAGTTAACTGCAAACGATGGTGCTGATTTTGTGAAAAAGTCAAAATATCATTAACCAAAAAAGTTAACTGCTCCGTTGTCATGCTCAACAAAGATAAATTATTCAGCAACCTTTCCTCGTCCTGCAACGCAGATTTAGACTGCTGGATGAGTTGTGACATACCCGCTAAAGGTGAACGCAATTCATGGCTGAGCATGGATAAAAATATGGATTGTTGCAAAAACTTTTCTTCAGACTCTGCTTGGTTCTTTTGAGCCTGAATAGCTTGCTCTTGCATTTCTCTAAGCGCTAACTGACTTTGCGACAGAATTAACTCCATTTCTAAATCAACCAAAGCTGAAACATTACTGCACTGCGCCCAAAGACATTGAACACCATCCGAATTAAAGTCATGAACTTGACATTGAAAATGCTTTACTTTGTGACTAAGGGTCACGGTTAACAAAAACTGAGGTGTAACTTCTTTACAATCGCTCTCTGAAAAAAGGCACGCTAACTTATCTATAAATGGCTGACGATTGGCTTCAGGCATTAACATCAAAAAATGCTCAACTGCCATTTCAGTCGCACCGATTAACTCACCCATAGCTTCAGAAAACTGAATTTTTTCTGGGAAATCGGCACAAATTTTCCACCATAAGACCCGTTGAACAAGCTGGGATTCAAAGTTTTCGCACAAATCTTTTATTCTTTTCATAAAGCTTTTGTTTATTACACCTCATAAACGCAAT
Source organism: Thiosulfativibrio zosterae (assembly GCF_011398155.1). Taxonomy (NCBI): domain Bacteria; kingdom Pseudomonadati; phylum Pseudomonadota; class Gammaproteobacteria; order Thiotrichales; family Piscirickettsiaceae; genus Thiosulfativibrio; species Thiosulfativibrio zosterae. Next base: position 1,173,195 of record NZ_AP021888.1, on the reverse strand, counting down.
CAATCGGTTAAGGGTAAATTCTCTCTACCACGCCAAACAATATAAGCTAAAATACAAAAAACATAAATTTTAATCATTTAATTGCCAGCCTTAAACTCATGTCACAAACAAAATTTAAAACTGTCAAAGACAGCATGGGGGAATTAGAAGTCCCTGTAAACGCACTTTATGGCGCCCAAACTCAACGAGCTATTCAAAACTTCCCCATTAGCGGCTTGAGAATGCCCTCTCAATTTATTCAAGCATTAGCCTATGTAAAGTTTGCCTGTGCTTCTGCAAATGAAGAACTGGGATTGCTTTCAGAACAAAAGATGGATGCCATTCAAATCGCCTGTAAAGAAATCATACAGGGTAGATATGATGACCAATTCCCTATTGATATTTTCCAAACGGGTTCAGGCACCAGTTCCAACATGAACATGAATGAAGTTTTGGCCACCTTAACCCAACAACTCACTAATATTGAAGTCCATCCAAATGATGACATCAACATGAGCCAAAGCTCAAACGATGTTATCCCGACAGCAATTCATGTCGCTGCAGCCATCGCAGTTGAAGAAACTTTGCGCCCTGCTCTTCAATTGCTGATTGATACTTTATTGGATAAAGAAGCGCAAATTGGCCATATTGTTAAGACCGGTCGCACCCACTTAATGGATGCCACTCCGATTACACTTGGACAAGAACTTTCGGGATGGCGTGCTCAAATTCAAGATAACCTTGAAAGACTGGCCGATACGCAAAAGCGTATTCAGCGCCTTCCGCAAGGGGGAACCGCTGTGGGTACAGGCATTAATGCTGATTCAGAATTTGGGCCCCTTGTTTGTGCCAATCTTTCAACCATTACGGCTGTCGATTTTGAGTCCATGCCAAACTTTTATGTTGGCCTAAGCTCTCAAGATACGGCTGTTGAACTTAGCGGTCAGCTCAATGTTTTAGCCACCAGCTTAATGAAAATTGCCAATGATCTTCGCTGGATGAACTCTGGCCCTCTTGCAGGCCTGGGCGAAATTCAATTGCCAGCGCTTCAACCTGGCAGTTCAATCATGCCAGGAAAAGTGAACCCTGTTATCCCAGAAGCTGTGTGCATGGTTGCGGCACAAATTATGGGCAATCATACTGCCATTACCATTGGTGGACAAGCTGGCAATTTCCAATTAAATGTCATGCTACCGATGATTGCACACAATTTGTTGCAAAGTATTGAATTAGCAGCCAGTGCCGCTACTCAACTAGCCACTCAAGCCATCTCAGGATTCACGGTTAACGAAGCCAATTTACAAAAAGCATTAGACATAAATCCAATTTTAGTCACTGCACTGAATACCGTTGTCGGCTATGAAAAAGGCGCTGCGATTGCAAAAGAAGCTTATAAAACCGGCTTACCCGTTTTAGAAGTTGCCAAATCAATGACCGACTTAGATGAAGACACCCTTAAAAAATATTTAAATCCAGCCTTACTAACCCAAGGCGGCAATCCAAAAGTTTAGTCGCTATGCGGCAATCATGCCGCCTAGTTAAACCCATTCTTAAAAAGGAGCTGATTATGGCCACCGTTAATTTAGACATCAATCAATTTGAAGACACCATCGCTAACAATGACATACTAATTTTCGATTTTTGGGCAGAATGGTGTGGTCCTTGTAAACAGTTTGGGCCAATTTTTGAAGCTGTTTCTGAAAAGCACCCTGACATCGTATTTGCCAAAGTCAATGTTGAAGAACAACAACAACTTGCGGGTATGTTCCAAGTTCGTTCAATTCCTACTATCGTTTTTATGCGCGAGAAAATTGTTGTTTATTCAAATCCAGGTTTGATTCCTGAAGGTGACTTGGAAAAAGGCATTGAACAACTTAGAGCTTTAGACATGGAACAAGTTCATAAAGATATTGCAGCCGAAGCAGAAAAAGCTTAATCTTTTAGCAATTAACTTTTACTGACTCTTATAATAGAGCGTTTGTTTTACCAGAGGATTGAATTATGGCCGAAAAAAAGTTTCGTTTGGTTACGCGTAGTGATTTTGACGGGTTAGTCTGTGCCGTTTTATTGAAAGACCTAGACCTAATTGATGACATTTTGTTTGTTCACCCAAAAGACATGCAAGATCAAAAAATCGAAATCACTGAAAATGACATAACCACTAATTTGCCATATGTTCCTGGGTGCCATTTAGCTTTTGACCACCATTTAAGTGAAAGTATTCGTAATGGCTTAATTGAAAACCACATTATTGATGCGAATGCACCCTCCGCTGCGCGCGTGGTTTATGACTACTATGGTGGCAAAGCAAAATTCCCAAAAATTTCTGATGATTTAATGGACGCTGTCGACAAGGGTGATGCCGCTCGCTTTAATCGCGATGAAGTCTTAAACCCATCAGGCTGGCCGCTGTTAAATTATTTAATGGATGCTCGCACAGGATTAGGGCGTTTTAGAGAATTTAGAATTTCTAACTATCAATTAATGATGGAACTCATTGATTATTGTAGAGATCACACGATTGAACAAATTTTAGCCTTACCCGATGTCAAAGAGCGTGTTGATTTATACTTTGAACATGAAGAAGCTGCCAAAGAACAACTACAAAGATGTGCGACTGTGCATGGTAACCTCGTGGTTTTAGACTTAAGAAACGAAAGCTTGATTCACCCAACTAATCGCTTCTTAATTTATGCGCTTTACCCAGATACCAATATTTCTATTCATGTACTTTGGGGACTCAAGCAGCAGAACACTGTTTTTGCTGTTGGTAAATCTATTTTGAATCGCTCATCTAAAACCAATGTTGGTGAACTCTGCCTTCAATATGGTGGCGGTGGCCATATGGCTGCGGGTACTTGCCAAGTGGAAAATGATCAAGCAGAAACCACTTTAAGCGCTTTAATAAAAAAAATTAACCAAGATGGTTAAGTTTGCTGCGCTCTAAAAGTTTGACACTCTCTTAAAACGAAACGGGCTACTTGCCCGTTTTTTTTGAATCTAAGCATACAACCCTAAGGGGGGTTCAGCCGCAACCCTGCGCACAATATCAGAAAGGGTTACGATACCCAAAATGGATTCGGTTTCAGACATAATCGGCAAGCAACCAAACCCATACTCACTCATGACCAAAGCAATTTTACGAATATCCATATTACGATGCGTGGTCACCACTTCTTTTACCATTACCTGTTCAACGGTCTCATTTTTAATTTCTTCTAAGGCTCCTGTTTTGTCCAAAATTGCGCGTGACAAAATACAACTTGAACTGCATAAACCTATCAACTGTTGATTTTCCAAAACAGGCAAATGATGAATCTTTTTCGCTTGCATAAACTGCCAGGCATCCGCAATCGACATGCGCTTATCAACTGTCACAACCGGTTGGCTCATAATCTCAAACGCTTTAACAACAATATGACGCTCATGATCCACATTTTGAGTCGACTGATAATGTTTTAATGCCGCTCTATTTTGTAACTGTTTTTTGGCCGCATCCTCTGCTTCTAGGTGCATTTGCTCTAACTCACTGCGCTGCACAGGATTCACTTTTTTTGAGGGGTCAACTTTTAAAGCAGCATGCAATTGTCCTGGACTGACGGCATTAGAACCCTCTGGAGAATAAACCATAAACATCATCAAAACCCTCTTAGCCAAACCTTTTGAAAATGACTTCATTAGATTTAAAACTGATTGCAAAACATTACACCTATTATCTGTATCGGCCGAGCTGACTAAAAGCTTAAAACTTCAAAAAACACTTCACAAATAACCTACAAATTTACTATACTATTTAAGTTGTTTAATTTTAATCAAAGGAAAAGAACATGTCTGTACTCGTTACAAAATCAGCCCCAGATTTCACTGCCGCCGCCGTATTAGCAGATGGCACAATTGTTGACAACTTTAACTTAAAAAGCCATATTGCTGGCAAGTATGCTGTTGTTTTCTTTTACCCTTTAGACTTCACTTTTGTATGTCCTTCAGAAATTCTAGCATTTGATCACCGCGTAGAGCGTTTCAAAGAACTTGGCACTGAAGTTATCGGTATTTCTATTGACTCACAGTTTACACACAACGCATGGCGTAACACTCCTGTTAATGCAGGTGGTCTTGGCCCAGTTAAATTCCCATTAGTTGCCGATGTAGGTGGTTCAATCATGGAAGCTTACGGTGTTGTTCACCCTGCCAATGTTGCTTTAAGAGGTGCGTTCCTAATTGATAACAAGGGCGTAGTTCGTCACCAAGTCGTCAACGACTTACCGCTAGGACGCAATGTGGATGAACTCATTCGTACTGTTGAAGCACTTCAGTTCCACGAACAATACGGTGAAGTTTGCCCAGCAGGCTGGAAAAAAGGCGATGCAGGGATGAAAGATTCACCTGAAGGTGTTGCTGAATATCTAAGTCAACATGCTGATGAACTATAATTTATAATTAGGTTCATAACTCTATTTAAAAGCCGTCATATGACGGCTTTTTTAATCATCTTTGTAACCCTTTTTTTGGATACGCCTTGAAACAACAATTACAAAAGTATGAAACTCGCACCAATCAAGTTTTAACCCAAATACTCAATACCCAAAGTCATTCTCCGCTCTACGAAGCATTGAGCTATGCCACGCTTAACCCAGGAAAGCGTCTAAGACCCGCATTAATTTATGCGTTTGCAGAAGCCTTTAAATGCCCTTTGGAAAAAGTGGATAGCTTAGCTGCCGCCATTGAACTGATTCACAGCTACTCTTTAGTTCACGATGATTTACCCGCAATGGATGACGATGACTTGCGTAGAGGTCGTCCAACCTGTCACATTCAATTTGATGAAGCCACCGCCATCTTAGTCGGCGATGCGCAACTCACCTTAGCGTTTGCAGTCATCAGTAACGATCATCATCTCAATGCTGAGCAAAAAGTATCTGCCATTCAAATCCTAAGTGCTGCCAGTGGCAGTTTAGGCATGATTGCAGGTCAAATGATTGATATTCAATCAGAAGGCCAACTTACTTCCTTAGAAAACTTAAAAAGAATGCACCTTCTAAAAACAGGGGAGCTCATAAAGGCGGCTTGTTTACTCGGCGCACTGCTATTAGACAATGACTTAGAGCGTCACACAAAAATTGGGTTATTTGGTGAAACCATTGGCCTAGCCTTCCAAGTTCAAGATGATATTCTCGACATTGAAAGCACCACCGAAACCCTTGGAAAACCCCAAGGCAGTGATGAGAAATTGTCAAAATCGACCTACCCTAAATTAATGGGATTAAAGCAAGCCAAAGTTTATCGTGATCAACTCATCACCGAAGCCCAAAACCTACTCCTAGACTTAAATTTAAACTCCCCATTTTTAATGGATTTAACTCACTATATTGCTCAACGACAGCATTGACGGTAAAAAAGCCCATTTAATTAAGGCTTCAATCAGCAACCCGATTAAAGGGCTTTCATTAAAAGGTTATTATTTGATATAATTATTCTTTTTCAAATGGTTAGCGCTCATCAAAATGGCACAAAAATTCGTTTTAAAAACATTACTGGATTTTGCATCGGCACACAGCCTTAGAGGCTACCCAGGCGATTGCGCTAAATTGCACGGACACAACTGGAAGATTGAAGTTCAAGTTGTCGGCTCACAATTAAATGACATTGGTATGGTTATCGATTTTAAAGAAATCAAGCGCCATGCAAAATTGGTTGTCGCAGAACTCGACCACACCTTTTTAAACGACCATCCCCACTTCAAAGAGGTAAACCCTACCGCCGAAAACATTGCGGTTTATCTTTTTAAAGAAATTGAACGCCGAATTCAAACCCCTGAAGTAACCATGCACAGCCTAACTGTATGGGAAAATGATCGTAACTGCGTGACCTACAGTGAGTCTATCTGATCCTTTTAGCTAAAAAATTCATTATTTTCTAAATTATCTTGATATCCCACTTTTTTTTAAAAATCTGATGGCTTATACTGACAGTCAATTTCCAAACAAGGTACGCAAAAATGATTAGCTCAAAAATTGAAGATGGCACACTTTTTATCTTTGTGAATGGTTCATTTACCATTAACCTATTCCCTGAATTTCAAGCAACCTATGAAAATAAAAAATTTGAATCCGTGATTATTGATTTTTCAAACACTGACAGCATTGACAGTGGTGGATTAGGAATGCTGTTGCAGCTGCGCACCATTCAAGGTGAAAATGCCAATAACATTACCCTCAAGGGTGTTTCTAAACAAATTTTAAAAGTTTTTGAAGTCGTCAATTTCGAAAAATTATTCAAGATGGTTTAAACATCATACTGATGATGCATGATGCCTATTTAATCTATTTCTTCAGCGGTCTAATTGGCATTATCATCGGCAGTTTTATTTCCATGCTGACTTGGCGCCTGCCAAGAATACTAGACCTAGCGCCAGAAGAACAACTCAAAAACATCAGCATCAGCAGATCGCATTGTCCCCAATGCCAAACACCCCTTCCTTGGTATCGCCTATTCCCGCTGTTTAGCTGGTTGGCTTCCCGAGGAAAATGCCATGCATGTAAAACACCTATTTCCGCTCGCTACCCACTGATTGAATTCATCACCGGGCTTTTTACGCTCTTTATGGTGTATCACTTTGGTTTAAACATCACTGCGGCTTATGCGCTGGTTTTCACTTGGATACTCATCACCCTTTGCGTGATTGATATTGAACATCAACTGATCCTAGATAAACTCAGCCTGCCTTTAATGTGGATAGGTTTATTAATCAATACTCAATCAACTTTTGCTTCGCCGATAGAAGCTATTTGGGGAGCCGCGGCGGGTTATATGATTTTGTGGACGATATTCCAGATATTTAAGTTAATCACTGGAAAAGAAGGCATGGGCTATGGGGATTTCAAATTACTGGCCGCGTTGGGCGCTTGGTTTGGTATTGCCAGCCTACCGCAAATTATCTTAATTGCCTCACTCAGCAGTATTATTTTAGGGGTATTTTTAGCCGTAACACGCTTAAAACCGCTCAGTGACCCCATTCCTTTTGGACCTTATTTAGCCATAGGCGGTTGGGTTTCGTTAATTTGGGGAAGTGACTTAATCCAACAAATGTAGGATTAATCAAAGACAGGAATCAAAAAATCAGTTGGGGTTAAGACCCTAACTTTTCTTCGTCAATCTCACAGACTTGGGTCATTTTGAGTTTGTTAGATTTTACAAAATTCATCACATATTCAAACATGTTTGGATTTTGTTCTTCTAGCGCCGTATCAATCATTAAGCATTTTTCGCCTTCATATAATTCAGGGTGCAACATATCAGAAAACACCAAACGATGCGATGTACCATAAGAAGCACCCATAGAAGCTATACGATCAATCCAATCGCTTGGACGAAACTTTCTACCTTCTTCAGTGACGCCTTGAATAATATATCTACAATGCACTTTACGGTTCCAGAATGATGAAAAAAATGTTTAATTTTAAATTTTGCAGAATTTTACCATAAAATTTTTAAAGCGAAACCGCTTATCCTTTAAAAATCCTTAAAATTTAACCAGGCCTGGTTATTTTTAAGCGTTTTTTTACGCTCAAGACCCTCTAAAAATGGCATAATACTTCACCTTAATATAGTCATGATTTCAGCAAGGTTTATTCGCAATGACACACAAGTATCAAACCGATGATTTACGCATCAAGAGCATTACCGAAGTTCAATCCCCTAAAGAACTGCATTCTCAATATCCAATAACGAATAATGCTTCTCAAACGGTTTATGACACTCGCCAAGAAATTCATAACATTCTTTCTGGTCGTGATGACAGAATTCTGGTTGTCATCGGACCTTGCTCCATTCACGACCCCATCGCTGCCCGTGAATATGCCGAGCGTTTGAAAGGACAAATTGAACAGCACAACAAAGACCTTTTGATTGTTATGCGCGTTTACTTTGAAAAGCCCCGTACGACAGTTGGCTGGAAAGGTTTAATTAATGATCCAGACTTAAATGAATCTTTTGAAATTAACAAAGGTCTTGGACTAGCTCGCTCCTTGTTATTAGATGTCAATAGCATGGGTATTCCTTGCGCAACTGAGTTCTTAGATTTGATTTCGCCCCAATATGTGTCTGATTTGATTTCTTGGGGCGCCATTGGCGCTAGAACCACTGAGAGCCAAGGTCACCGTGAATTGGCTTCTGGTTTATCCTGCCCAATTGGATTTAAAAACGGCACTGATGGTGGGTTTAAAATTGCAGTCGATGCGATTCGTGCAGCCAACAACCCACACATTTTTATGTCTTTAACCAAAGCAGGACAATCTGCAATTTTTGAAACCACAGGTAACCAAGATTGCCATGTGATTTTGCGTGGTGGTAATGACGGCCCGAATTATGAAGCACCTTTTGTTGCCGAAGCCGTAGCTGCACTGCAAGCCGCAAAAGTGCAAGATAAACTGATGATTGACTGTAGTCATGCAAACTCCAGCAAGCAACATGAAAGACAACTCATCGTTGCAGAATCTATTAAAGAGCAACTTGAAGCTGGCTGTGAAAATATTATGGGTGTCATGGTCGAAAGTCATTTGGTTGCAGGTGCACAATCCATTCAACCGGGTAAAGAACTGGTCTATGGTCAAAGTATTACTGATGCTTGTATTGATTGGGCAGATAGCGAAAAATTATTAGCCACCCTTGCTGAAGGCGTTAGAGCCAGACGCGAAAAGGCTTAATCCATACAACTCGCAAACTAGAAAAACAAAAAGGGCTTTACGCCCTTTTTTTGTATCCGTAATGTAAAAAATATTAAAAGTGCTGATAGCCCAATCGTTTCATAGGCATAACATTCCCTGCAGAATCCCTCAGAACCAAGCGTTCACCCTCAGCAGTATAAGGCAAGGTTTGCCCGACTCTGCTTAATCTTAATCCCAAAGAATCAGCCAACTGCTTAATTGCTGACGCACTATCTGGGAGAGCCACAAAACACAATTCATAATCATCACCGGTATTTAAACCAAATAATGAATCTGATTGTTTTTTGGCCCAGGCTATCAATGCCTCAGAAAGAGGCAACGCATCGTAGTCAATGCTAGCGGCTAAGTTAGATGCTTTTAAGATGTGCGACAAGTCCGCTAAAAATCCATCTGAAATATCAATCGCGGCTAAGGCCAAATTTTGTGCTAACAACGCTTGTCCTAAAGACAAGCGAGGCTCGGGTCGATTGAGTTTAGCAATGGCATCCGTGCAATACCCAACATCACCAGGCATCAATTGATTCAACACATTCGCCAAACCTAGCCCACCATTACCTAAGGCGCCAGAAATATAAATATCAGCATAGGCCAAAGCGCCTGAGCGCAACAAACCTTTTCCACTCGGCACCCATCCCTGAGCAGTCACCGTAATCGATAAAGGACCTTGCGTGGTATCGCCACCAATGAGTCGAATTTGGGCTTGTTCTGAGAGCGTTTTAAGCCCCAAGCTGAAGCTTTTTAACCAGGCCTGGTTATTTTCTTGTGGCGAAAGCGTTAAAGCGAGCGAATAAAAAGCCGGTTTAGCACCCATCGCTGCCAAATCACTTAAATTGACGGCCAGTGCTTTCCATGCAATATCATAAGGGGTTGTGTTTAGTGGAAAATGTCGACCAGCAATCAGCGTATCGGTGACCACTACCAATTGATGATTGGCCGGGCAATTTAAGATAGCTCCATCATCCCCAATACCGACTTCTCCAGAATCAACTTGAGACAAGGGGGCAAAATATTGGTTAATTAAATCAAATTCGTGAGACATGGCAAAACCACTGCGAAAAGGCGTTAGACCAATCATCTAACGCACCTAGAAGTAAAGGCTAGCAACTGCTAGGATTTTGGGACGGCTTGACCAAACTCTAAAGGACGCAACACTTGTGCGACCTTATCTAAAATGCCATTAACATACTTATGACCTTCATCTGCACCATAGCGCTTCGTTAATTCAACCGATTCGTTGATGACAACACGGTATGGAATTTCGAGTTTTTCTTTCAACTCAAAAATGCCCATACGCAAAATGGCTTTTTCGACAGGATTGATCATTTCAACACGACGATCTAAATGCGGAGCCATTAAGGCATCTAACGCTTCAAATTCGGTGCTGACATAACGAATAATATCGTTATAAAGTGACATATCGATATCTCGTAACAAACCATCTTCAGAAAACTGTTTTGTTAAACTATAAACATCCGATGTATTCAGCTGCCACTGATACAAGGCTTGCATTGCCACTTCACGGGCTTTAGAGCGAGGTGTTAAGGGTTTCGTATCATCCGGCAACTCTTCACCTTGACCCGGTTTAAAATCTTTTATATTCATGACATTTCTAACTGTTAAATTTGTTTTAAAACATTAACCATTTCAATGGCTGCTAGGGTGCACTCTTCGCCTTTGTTTCCTGCTTTGGTACCCGCACGCTCAATGGCTTGTTCAATTGAATCAACGGTTAAAACGCCAAATGCGACCGGCACACCGGTTTGCAGTTGTACTTGCCCAAGACCTTTAACACACTCACCTGCAACATATTCAAAATGAGGCGTTCCACCACGAATCACCGCACCTAAAGCAACCACTGCATCATACTTGCCAGAAGCCGCCATTTTTTGCGCAACCAATGGAATTTCAAATGCACCTGGCACCATGACCTGGTCAATATTATCTGCAGACCCGCCATGTCTAATCACCGTGTCGATGGCTGCTTTAACCAAACTGTCTACAATAAACCCATTCCAACGACCAACAACCATGCCGATTTTCATGCCTTGAGCGGTTAAGTGTCCTTCGATAATATTCATGTTTTTCTCTCTTTGCTAAATGTCTAAATTGACGCGTTATTATTGTTTTGCGATATTACCAGCGATTTCTAAACCGAAACCCCCTAGCCCTGTCATCTTCCAAGCTGAACCGATGACTTTAATTTTCTTTAACCCTAGGTCAGCCAAAATCTGCGCGCCTAAACCAAAGGTTTTGGTGTCATCATCCAACATGGTATCTGGCGTTTTGATACCCATGTCTTTTAAATGAAATTGTTGAATCTTATCCAGCAGTGCCGCACCATCTTCATGCTTACGAAGCACCACCAAAGCGCCATTGCCTTCGGCCACAATTTGTTGCATCGCCGCTTCTATAGACCAGCCACATTCTGAACGCGTTGAGCCAAATAAGTCGCATAAAGTATCTGCCATATGCACTCGCACCGCCGTTGGCTTCTCTGGGTCAATTTTGCCGTAAGTTAGGGCGAAATGGGTTCTGTGTTCTAAAATATCTTCGTAACCAATTAACTTGAAATCGCCATATTTGGTTGGCAATTTACACTCAGATACCCGCTCGATGGTTTTTTCATTTTGTAAACGGTATTGAATCAAATCAGCAATGGTGCCAATTTTTAAGCCGTGAGTTTTGGCATAATCTTCTAAATCATCGCGGCGCGCCATACTGCCATCTTCATTCATGATTTCCACAATCACTGACGAAGGTTCAAACCCCGATAATTTTGCTAGGTCGCAACCGGCTTCTGTGTGACCTGCGCGGGTTAATACACCGCCACTCTGTGCCATTAATGGAAAAATATGCCCTGGCGTGACTATGTCTGCAGAGGTCGCATCTTTTTTAACGGCTGTGCGAATCGTCACCGCTCTGTCAGCAGCTGAAATCCCTGTCGTCACCCCTTCTGCCGCTTCAATAGATACGGTAAAGTTTGTGCCATGCGGGTCTTGATTATTTTGTACCATCAAAGGTAAATGCAACTGCTGGCAACGCTCACGGGTTAAGGTTAAACAAATTAACCCTCGTCCATAACGCGCCATAAAGTTAATATCCGCTGCGGTAACGGTTTCTGCGGGGACTAATAAATCACCTTCATTTTCGCGGTCTTCGTCATCCATTAGGATAACCATTTTGCCTTGGCGATAGTCTTCAATCAGTTCTTCAATGGTATTGAGTTGCATAGCAGCCTTTTAAAAGTGTTCTATTTTATAAATGTGAGTTATTTCGCAAACCCATGTTGGGCGAGATATTCCATCGTCATCTCAGGTTTGGCATGAGTCGTTTCTTGCGGCGCAGTGACCATACGCTCAAGGTATCTGGCTAATAAATCAACCTCTAAATTGACCTCAGACCCCAACTGCAGCTCTTTAATGGTGGTTTCTTGGCGGGTGTGCGGCACAATATTTACCCCAAAAACTTGCCCATCAACCTCATTAACCGTCAAGCTAATGCCATTAATACAGATGGAACCTTTAGCGGCTATGTATTTGCAAATGGCCAAAGGGGCTTCAAACTGATAACGCCACGAGCGTGCATCTTGGCTAATGTGCGTAACCTTGCCTACACCATCCACATGTCCGCTCACCAAATGACCACCTAAGCGGTCTTGTAAACGCAAGGCTTTTTCAAGGTTAACCGCCGAACCGATTTTTAGATGTCCCAAGGTTGTCACTTTTAAGGTTTCGCCAGACACATCTGCAATGTAAGCATTAGGCATTAATTCTATCGCTGTTAAACAAACGCCATTGCAGGCAATGCTGTCGCCAATTTTGACATCGCTCATGTCTAGTTTACCCGTTTCAATGGTCATGCGAACATCTCCACCGACGGGTTGGATTTTAGCGATGCGACCTTCTGCTTCAATTATGCCTGTAAACATGACTAACCTTTTTGAGTTGTAGGAGTTAACACAAGGTGGACATCTTGCCCAACTAGGTTACAAGATTGGAATGCCAACGGTAATTTGTCAGACATGGCTTCTATGCCAGGCAAGGTGAACATAGGCTTGGCTTTATCACCCATAATGGTCGGTGCCACAAAACAATGAAGTTCATTAACAAACCCAGAACGCATAAATGCGCCCGCCACTATCGAACCTGCTTCGACCATTACATCTGTGACTTTTTCTTCTTGTGCCAAATAATGCAATACCGACTCTAAATCCAAGACATCATCTTGCGCCGCCACAGCAACCAGCTCTATGCCCTTGGCATAAAAAGCATCAATTTGGCTACGCTGACTTTCAGCCGATGCCTTAGAGGTCATAACAATGGTTCGCCCCGGTAAAGACAGCATTTTGGCATCTAATGGCATACTCATGTGAGGGTCTAAAATAACGCGAATCGGATGACAATTGTCTTGCGTTAAGTTAATAGAAGCCAATTCTTCATCAGTTAAGCGAACCGTTAAACTGGGGTCGTCTGCCAAAACAGTACCAATACCGGTGATTAAAGCACCATGTTTAGCGCGCATAAAATGCACCGCTTTGCGTGCCTCATCACCCGTAATCCACTGACTTTCACCATTAGCCGCCGCGGTTCTGCCATCTAAACTGGTGGCCATTTTTAATCTCACAAAAGGTAATTGTGTTTTCATGGTTTGAATAAATCCTAAATTCAGCGACTCTGCTCGTTCTTGCATTAGCCCAACATCAACAGGTATGTTCGCTGCTTGTAACTTTTGAATACCTTGCCCACACACTAACGGATTAGGGTCTTGCATGGCAACCACCACTCGACCGATGCCTGCCTCAATTAAAGCATCCGAACAGGGCGATGTTCTTCCCGTGTGAGAACAGGGCTCAAGCGTGACATAAGCGGTTGCGCCTTTAACAAAGAACCCCCGCTGCTGCGCATCTAATAAAGCTAAACGCTCAGCATGGAGTTGACCGGCTTGGCGATGCCAACCTTCGCCAATGACTTTTGAGTCTTGGGTAATGACACATCCCACCGCAGGGTTCGGCTTGGTCGAGTAAATGCCCTTCTCTGCCAAATCCAAAGCGCGTTGCATCATCAACGCATCAAACTCAGAAAAATTCATTAACTTTCATTAACTTTTAGTGGCTTTCATCAAGCGTTCAATTTCTTCACGAAACGCATTCACATCTTGAAAAGAGCGATACACCGAGGCAAAACGCACATAAGCCACCTGATCTAACTCGCGTAAAGCATCCATTAACAGCTCGCCAATTCTAGAAGAAGGCACTTCTCGAATACCTTCTGCCATTAAATCTTTTGCAATACGATGGATGACTTTTTCAATCGCTTCACTGGCAACAGGACGTTTTTCAAGTGCTTTGACCAAGCCACGACGAATTTTATCTTCGTCAAACTTTTCTCGATTACCGTCACTTTTGACCACCCGCGGCAGCATCAACTCAACCGCTTCATAGGTGGTAAAACGCTCACCACAACTTAAGCACTCTCGGCGACGACGTACTTGCTCACCATCCATGGCAAGCCGAGAATCAATGACTTTCGTTTCTGGTGCGCCACATATTGGGCATTGCATGGTTTAAAGTCCGTTTAATAATGGGTTATTTGTAAACAGGCTTAGCCGCACACAAAGCAGAAACCTTATCGCGTACTTGTGCAATCACAGCTTCATCCCAAGTGGTATTTTCTTGGTCACAAGCATCAATAACATCACACATCCAAGTGGCAAGGTTTGTACAGTCTTCTTCTGTAAAGCCACGCGTGGTTGCCGCTGCTGTACCCACACGAATCCCTGAAGTCACAAAAGGTGACATAGGGTCATTAGGTACTGAGTTTTTATTAACCGTAATATGAGCCGCATCTAAAGCCGCATCAACTAACTTACCTGTTAGGCCTTTTTCAATCAAACTGACTAAGAACAAATGGTTTTCAGTTCCGCCAGAAACCACGTCACATCCGCGCGCCATAAAGACTTTTGCCATAGCTTTTGCGTTGTTAACCACCGCTTGGCAATATTCTTTCCAACCTGGATCTAAACATTCTTTGAAAGCCACTGCTTTAGCGGCCATCACATGAACCAAAGGCCCACCTTGTCCACCTGGGAAAATTGCAGAGTTAAATTTCTTTTCTAAATCTGGATTAGCTTTAGCCAAAATCAAACCACCACGAGGACCGCGCAAAGTTTTGTGAGTGGTTGTCGTCACCACATCGGCAAAAGGGACTGGGTTTGGATAAATACCACCAGCAACCAAACCGGCTACGTGAGCCATGTCGACAAATAAATAAGCGCCCACTGAATCGGCGATTTCACGGAATTTTGACCAATCGATCACTTGAGAATACGCTGAGAAGCCAGCGATAATCATTTTAGGCTTGTGTTCGGTTGCAAGTGCTTGCACTTCAGCATAATCAATTTGACCAGATACCGGATCAATACCGTATTGAACAGCATTGTAAATTTTGCCTGAAAAGCTAACATGCGAACCGTGTGTTAAGTGACCACCGTGCGCTAGGCTCATCCCTAAAACCGTGTCGCCTGGATTTAACAAGGCTAGATAAACCGCCGCATTGGCTTGTGACCCTGAATGAGGCTGAACGTTAGCGTAGTCTGCGCCAAATAATTCTTTGGCACGATCAATAGCCGCTTGTTCAACGATGTCGGCAAATTCACACCCACCGTAATAGCGTTTTCCTGGATAACCTTCAGCATATTTGTTTGTAAAATAAGACCCCTGAGCTTCCATCACACGAGGACTGGTGTAGTTTTCAGACGCAATCAACTCAATGTGCGACTCTTGACGCTTTTCTTCATTTTTAATAGCGTCGGCAATTAAGTCGTCGTAACCCGCAATCGTCATAGACTTTTCAAACATCTTCGTGATCTCCAAATGGTAAAAATAAGTGCGCCATAGTTTACCAAAAAACCACTTCAGATGATTTAAAAATAAAGTTCTTTATAAAACGCCGCAATTTAGGTAAAGTTTTGTTTATTTTTACAAATTAACGCTTTCGTTATCCATTAAACACTTTTAAAAGTCGTTAAACTGATAACAATATCTCATTCATTTATAAGGTTTTTTAAATGGCTCAATTCGTTTATACCATGAATCGTGTTGGCAAAATCGTGCCACCTTCCAAGCATATTCTTAAGAACATCTCTTTATCGTTTTTTCCAGGCGCCAAAATCGGGGTATTGGGTTTAAATGGTTCAGGTAAGTCAACCTTACTCAAAATTATGGCTGGCATAGACACAGACATTATTGGTGAAGCGCGTCCACAACCTGGCATTAAAATTGGTTATTTAGCGCAAGAACCTCAACTAGACGAAACCAAAGATGTGCGTGGTAATATTGAATCGGCCATGCAAGATGTTAAAGATGCATTAGCAGAACTAGATGCGGTTTACGCAGCCTATGCTGAACCGGATGCCGACTTTGATGCTTTGGCAAAAAAACAAGCCGAAATTGAAGATTTGATTCAAGCCAAAGACGGCCACAACATGGATCGCACCCTAGAAATCGCAGCGGATGCCTTGCGTCTACCTGCCTGGGATGCTGATGTTACCAAGCTCTCTGGGGGTGAAAAACGCCGTGTGGCTTTGTGTAAACTACTACTCGAAAAACCAGACATGTTATTGCTTGATGAACCAACCAACCATTTAGATGCTGAATCGGTTGCTTGGTTAGAAAGATTTTTATTGGATTTTAAAGGCACCGTTGTGGCAATCACCCATGACCGCTATTTCCTAGACAATGCCGCAGAATGGATTTTGGAACTAGACCGTGGTGAAGGTATCCCTTATGAAGGCAACTATTCCTCTTGGCTAGACCAGAAAGAAAAACGCCTTGCGATGGAATCTAAACAAGAAGCGGCTCGCATGAAAACCATTCAAAGTGAACTGGAATGGGTGCGCTCTGGTGCAAAAGGTCGTCATGCAAAATCTAAAGCCCGTTTGGCGCGCTTTGAAGAGCTCAGTTCACAAGACACGCAAAAGCGTAACGAAACCAAAGAAATCTTCATTCCTGTCGCAGAACGCTTAGGTGAAAAAGTCATCGAAGTGAATGGCATTTCAAAAGGCTTTGGAGATCGTTTACTCATTGATGACTTATCTTTCCGTTTACCACAAGGGGGTATCGTTGGGATTATCGGACCAAACGGTGCAGGTAAATCTACCCTATTTAAAATGCTAACTGGTCAAGAGCAACCTGACCAAGGCAGCATAGAGTTTGGTGAAACGGTGCAACTGTCTTATGTAGACCAAAGTCGTGATGCACTTAACGATAACAACACCGTTTGGGAGGAAATTTCCGGTGGCAACGATATCTTCATGGTTGGTAACACCGAAGTGAACTCGCGCGCCTATTGCGGACGCTTTAATTTTAAAGGCAATGATCAACAAAAACGTATTGGCACCTTGTCGGGCGGCGAACGCAACAGAGTCCATTTAGCCAAAATTTTACGTACTGGCGGAAACCTATTATTATTGGATGAACCCACCAACGATTTAGACATTGAAACCTTGCGTGCGCTCGAAGAAGCTCTGCTAGACTTTGCAGGTTGTGCGGTGGTTATATCGCATGACCGTTGGTTCTTAGACCGTATTGCTACTCACATGCTGGCATTCGAAGGTGAATCTCATGTGGAATGGTTTGAAGGAAACTTCTCTGACTACGAAGCCGATTTAAAACGCCGCAAAGGTGCCGATGCCGCACAACCGCATCGCATCAAATACAAGCCTATTACTAAGTAGTTCTCTTAAAAGGAAGCTCGCCATGACGGACAACTTTAACAAGCTTAACTCGCACCTCGAAGCCATTGCCAATGCCATGCCCGACCCTATTTTTGTGATGGGACAAGACGGCACTTACTTGGATATCATCGGCGGCAAAGAACGCTCGTTATACGCCGACGGACAATCTTTAATTGGACGCAAGTATCAGGATGTCTTACCCGAAAAAATGGCAGAACGCTTTTTAAAAGTGGTCCAAAAAGCCATTCAAACCGGACGCCTTAATGAAATTGAATATCAACTTGCCGATGGCGATGTGGATGGCATAGAGTCTCCTCGCGTCACCGAAGGCCAATGGTATGAAGCGCGAGTCTATCCAATAGACTCCGAAACCTATGGCCAACCGGCGGTTATTTGGCTGGCCATTAACATTACTGAACGCAAGCACATGGAAGAACAAATTGAACACTTGTCCTCCAACGATCCTTTAACCAACCTGTATAACCGTGACTATTTTCTGGACATCGTTGATGAAGAAATCAACAAAGCCAAACTCAACAACAAACCGGTTTCTTTATGCAAAATCAACCTGGATTGTTTCAAACGCATCACCGATGCCTATGGACATGAAATGGGCGACAAAGCCATTTTAACGGCCGCGCATGCCATTAAAAATGTCGTTAAAGAACTGGGGTATATTGGCCGCATGAGTTGCGACCAATTTATGATGGTGTTACCCGAAGTGAAAGCTGTCGATGCATTTCGAATTACCAAGCTGGCGCAAGAAACCATCTCGGCGCAAAAAATTAAACTGGGCAACAACGAAACCACCTGCCTAACCAGCCACGCGGGTGTAACTGATTTGCGTCAAGAAACTGAACACAGCGAAGACCTCTTTAAACGCGTCACCACCGCCATAAAAGCGTTGGAAGGCACAAGAGAAGTCACTAAAATCCTTTAAAAATCAACTAAAAGCGCTTAAAAATAACCAGGCCTGGTTGTTTTTGGGCGGTTTTTTGTTGTTTTAATGGGCTCCTGTTTGGCTAAAAGATTTTTGCTGGCTTATTAAAGCCTGCAAACCATCGGTCATCTTTTCGTATTTTTGTGAATTATTTTCCAAATCGCTTAATGCCTGTTGCACTGCTTCCAGTGTTGAATAGGTCTGCGCATTCTTTTGTTTACGAATGTCATACTCTGACTTCTTTGCCATACAAATTTGCAATCTTGGCAACTTCGCTAAAAACGGATTTAAGAACAACATCTTACGCGTTTTTCGCCAGGTACCATCTAACACCACCAAACCCAGATTATGCAATTCCACCTTTTCTCTTAGCTGCTCGACTTTTACTAAAGGCGCTTGATCCTCTACGGTTTCTGGATACAACAACACCCAAGACTTATCCGCTAAACGCTTAAGCAAATCCTCTTCATCAAAACTTTCGCCCGCTAACCACTGCGCATTTTGCAAACTCAAATAAGCCAATCTAGCGGTATTTTTAACTTGCAAGGTTTCCAAAGGATGCTGCAAGAATAAGACCTCAACAACATTATCGACACTCACCACAGCATCGCACAAACAGAGCTTTTCTAAGCGCAAACACGCTTCGCAGCGACTTCTCGACATATTTTGTGGTACTCTTACTTTAAATTTTTTACGAAAAAAACATCATGCCACATCCCCGATCACAACTGAACAAAGATTTAATTATTCTGCAAGCAGATGACCTGCAAAAGCGCTTGGGCAATCAGTTTTTAAAAAACCATAAACAAACACCCGCCGGCAAACAGGACGAATTGTTTGTAGTCAAAAACACCCAGCAAACCCTCATAGGCGCAGCACGCCTTGAATGGATAGATCATGCATATTGGCTAAGAAATGTTTATATTGAAGAAAATTCACGCAGACAAGGCATCGGCTCAACTTTGATTATGGGCATGCAGTATGTCATGGGAACACACCCTACCTATTGCTTTGCCTATGAACATCTCACAGAGTTTTACGAAAAGCTAGGTTTTAACACGATATCCGACAGTGTGCTACCCGTCTCTCTTAAAGAAAAGTTTCAGCGCTATCTAAACCAAGATAAAAAAATCTGCGCCATGCAATTCTCACCTAAACCCTTTAAAGGATATTAAAAGGAGGTTCATCATGCCTTTAATCAATATAACCCTTCCCCAAAACGCTTTGAGTGCCGAACAAGAAGAACAGCTGGCGCAATTTGCATCCAATGCCCTACTCACTTTAGAAGGCATGCAACAAAATCCTAAGGCGCAAATGCTTAGCTGGGTTTATTTTCACAAACACCCGCAAAACGATTACTTTATTGGTGGCAAACGGGTTGCAAAACCGCATTATCGTTTTGATGTTTCTATTTTTGCCAATACCATGACGGAGCGTCATAAATCTCAGTTGACAAAACAACTCACTCAAGAGGTTTTGCGACTAGAAGGCACAGATGACAATCTTATGAATGCTGCGCGCGTTTGGGTGATGTTTCATGAAGTGGCCGACGGAAACTGGGGAGGTGCCGGACAAATTTACCACCTCAAAGATTTAATGAACATGATGCAACCCAAACACTGAGCAAGCCATGGCAAAAAACCTTCAAACCCATCTCGAAAAACTACCCGAAACCTTAACAAGAGATCTTGATAAAAACCTCTGTGTATGCAATGAAGTCCCTCGACTTAAAGTGATAGAAGCCATTATTGAGGGCGCAGATACCTTAGAAGCTGTGCGTTGCCAAACCTATGCATCTGATGGAAATGGCTGCTGCAAAAGACAGGTGCAAAAACTCATAGACCACCTTCACCCAACCGCATTAGAAGACATTTAAACCTTTTTAACAAAAGCATCACAAAAGGTTTGACTTAGACAAACTGGCTGTCTATAATGCGCTCCATTCTATGAATGCCAGTGTGGTGAAACTGGTAGACACGCCGGATTCAAAATCCGGTGCCTTTAAAAGCGTGTCGGTTCGAGTCCGACCACTGGTACCATCATTCTAGAATACTTCAAAAGTACAATTCCTATTGTACGACCGTAGCTCAGCTGGTTAGAGCACCACCTTGACATGGTGGGGGTCGGTGGTTCGAGTCCACTCGGTCGTACCAATTTCCTTAGAATACCCCTAATTTTCCTGACATTTTTATTTGCGTCGCAACTGCTTTGAAACTAATCGAGCATAAAATCATTTTTAATTATGCATACATCAACCAATTAAGTGATTATTTTTATGACTATTGTCTGTTTAGATAAATCGCTCAGCGCAGCTGCATCCATCAGCGTCATGCCAATATTGGTTCGTTGGTAGCGAATATATTCACCCAAGATCTTCATATCTAATTCCCCATCGAACAAGGGAGCTTTAGAGGTTACCACTTTTTTGACCATATCCTTTAGACCCATGTTTAAATCCTAACACATGAGGATTATAGGTAAATGATGCAATCCAAAGGATAAAATCCTACAACAATAGGATATTAATAAAGCGCGAAGATTAAAAACCTCACCATCATATGGATACGCCTGCTCTTTTTAACAGGCTTTGCACGGCCTGACTGCTTTGCCCATAGCTGACAAATATGATTTCCAAATTGCAGTTTGCAAATTGATGCAAACTTTTTTCAATGGCATGGATAATCCAATCCGTTGGATTTCCAAAGGCGCCGCCTCCCAATAAAGTGAGGTAGATGCGTCGGTTTCCGGTGCGGTGTTTTTCTAGGAGTGCGTGATGAAAAGTGGCTTCATAGGCGGCATCTAGCACCCACTGCGCGAAAGGTTGCCAGAGGTCGTCTTGATAAGGGTGATAAGCCAATGGCAAGGCAGAACAATACACTTGACTCACACAATGCTGTGCTTGGTTTAGGGTGACTTGGGTATTTTGTTGCAGACCGACTTTGATTAAGGCTTTAAGATTTTCTGCTTCTTCTGTGCTTAAAGCGCTTAAAAACTGCTTAAATTTAACCAGGCCTGGCTTGCTGGGCATGACATAACCGTTTTGCATGGTCCAAAAACCGTGTTTTTTATGATTGGCCGCTCGCTCGAATTCATCGAGCATATTCAGCTGGCATTGGTCTGTTTGCCCTTTCTGCCCTGCCATGTCCACTAGATAATTTCGATAAAGCGTTCCTGCTGCACAGGCCATCGCACAAACAGGGCCTTGGGTTTTGTCATATGCATAACCCGTAATACCTGCTAGCGGGGTTACGCGGGGCGACACCATTTCTAGTAGATTAAATTGCGAGGCAACTTGGAAAATGGCGTTTTGATTTTTAGGGTCTTGATGCAAGACTTGCACATCGCCCACCCATTCCGACAGCTGATTTGGCTGTTTATCTTGCGCCAATAAAGCGGTTTTTTTGGCGTAAGTCTGCCAGTGTGGGTGTTAAAAGAAGCCCAGCTTGATAGCGTTTGCCGCTGGGCAAGCAAACCAGAGTTTCGCCTTGCAGACTCAACTGCGATTGTGTGGTGAGATAGTCGGTTTCGGTAAAGCCTGTTAATTTTTCAAACCAGTTCATCATCTTCCTTTTGCAACAGTTATTTAAACCACCGCTCTTAAACCACTACCTTTAAAAAACTGCCCTGCCCGCTGGCATGCACATCAATCCTCATTGCCATTTGTTCTTTCAACTCAGACACATGAGAAATTATGCCAATACTGCGCCCACTGGCTTGAAGCTGTTTAAGCATTTCAATGGAGCGATCCAGTGACTCTTGGTCTAAACTGCCAAAGCCCTCATCAATAAACAGGGTATCGAGTTTGATGCCACCCGAATAAGACTGCACAACATCAGACAAGCCTAAGGCTAAAGACAATGCCGCCATAAAGGATTCGCCACCCGAGAGGGTTGCAACGCCCCGGCTGCTGTCATTCCAGGTGTCTAAAATTTCTAAATCTAGGCCGGATGTTTTATTGCCTTTGCTTTTATCTTCTTTGCGAATCAGCTCATAACGACCATTGCTCATCATTTTTAAGCGTAACGAGGCAATCTCTAACACATCAGCTAACAACAAGCTCAACACAAACCTTTGTAGATTAACCTTATCCCCCGCAGCACCCGAGAGCACTTGGCTTAGAGTGCCTATCAAGTGATATTCATCTTGCAGAGTTTGGTTTTCTTGATGAGCAAGGGCGAGTTTTTGTTGAACGGATTTCAGCAGCGTGACTCTTTGATCAATCGCTTTAAACTCAAGTTCTGCGTTATCCAGCAAAACTTTAACCTCATCCACTTGTTGTTGTAAGCGATTTAAGTCGGGCGCTGCTTGATCTGCTAGGCTAGTTTGAAGTTGTTGAATCGCACCGTTGATTTGGTTGAGCTGTTCTTCATAGGTGTTGATGGTTTTTTGATGCTGCTCTAACGCTTGCGCTGACCATAGTGCCGACTTAAATTCCGTTACATCTTTGAAGTCGCTCGCCTCGAGTGCCATTTGCCATTGTTGCTGACTAGCTGCTTGTTTTTGCGCTAAGTCTTTAAGCTGTTGTTGGCTGCTTTCAAGCGACTGCTGTGCTTTATCGGCTCGACTTCTTGCCGCTTCTAATGCCAGTCTTGCGGTTTCTTGAGCTTGCTTTAACTCGGCTAAACGCTGTTGCAAATTGTTAATAGCCGAGTTTAATGCCTCTAAATTGCGGTAGGCTTCTGGGAGCTGGGTTTGTAAATCTGACCAGGCCTGGTGTTTTAACTGGGCTTGCGTTTGTAAATGATAAACTTCGGTTTGTAAAACTTGCAGATTAGCTTCTAGGGCTGAAAGTTGTTGTTTGATATTGCCAAGATTGGCTTGAGTATTATTCTGTTCCGTCTTGGCGGACTCAATGTGTTGTATCTGGTTTTGAATGTCAGCCAAGGACTGATTTAAGGCTTCAACAGAGGCATCGGTTGTTAAAGCGTGTTTGAGTTGATCGCGCTGAGATTTTAATTCTGAGTATTGGGTTCTAAGAGCGGTTAAGTGATTACTGGCTTCAGCGTGTTTTTTCTGACAAGCCGCCACTTGGGCAAATGCGGCATCTACATGGGATTGCTCTATTTCATGACTGGCATCTTGCCATTGAGCGGGCTGAGGATGCTCTAAACTGCCACAGACGGGGCAGGCCTGGTTGTTTTTGAGGGTTTTTGCCAGAATATTGGCTTGCCCTAGGTGCCAGCGCATTTGACATTCTGTTGCAGTTTGTTCGGCAGCATTGAGTGCTTGCAAAGCGATTTGCACTTGTTGATTGGCTTGCTCGCCTTCTTGTTTTTTATGGCTCAGTAGCGATTCAAGTCTGGCAAGCTCCGCGACCATTTTCAGCTGTTCTTGCAGTTGAGCTTGCTTTAATCTTGCATCTGTTTCTTGAGTGACAAGGGCTTGCAAGCCTTCTAAACTCTGCTCGGCTGAGTGTTGTGCGGCTTTAAGCGTTTGTATGGACACTTGTGCTTGAGTTAGGTTGGCTTGCTGATGCTGTGCCGCTTGATGCGCAGTTTGCATGTCTGCGTGGGCGAGTTGTAATTTTTGAAGCGCGTCTTGATAGCTTTGCAGCTTGTCTAGTTCTCGATTAAGCTGCTCAATGGTTTTGGCATTGTCATTGGCGGTTTTGGCCGACTGTTCTGCCGTTGCTAGGACTTGAATGGCTTGTTGATTAGACACCCTTAAATCTTGAAGAGTATTTTCCAGTTTAAGTTTGTCTTGGGTGAGTAATTCCATCTGCTCAAACATAGGACTGATTTTTTGTGCCGAGAGCGCACGCTTCATGGCCGCTTTTAATTGATCTATGTTGGGTTGTTCTTTGAGGTGGATGCTTAACCTTTCTTGCTGAGCGGTTAAGTTGTCAAACTGTTGCTGACAATTAAGCCCTGCTTGATGTTGTTTGATGGCTTTTAGATGTGCTTGACCCAGGTCGTTTTTTTGCTGAAGCTTGATTTGATGTTCAACTGCAAGGGTTGTTATTTCTGTGTCTACGGCATCGCTTGAGCTTAACTCTACGGTTTCTAAAATACCGGCAATCTTGGTTTCAAAAGCCTTGATTTGGTCACTGACTTCTTTGGCTTGTTCTTTAATTTTGTCTTCGACTTGTTTGTAGATTTGGGTTTGAAATAACTGGCTAAAAATCTCCTCTCGATCTTTAGAATCGGCTAATAACAGTTCTCTAAAGCGCCCTTGGGGTAACACCATCACTTGTCTAAATTGTTCGCTGTTAAGACCGAGCAGTTCAATCACCTTTTGGGTAACTTCGGTGACTTTTTTAGAGGCCAGCAAAGTGGTTGAAGCATCCCCATGGATTTCCCATAAATAGGCTTCTGGGCCTTTAGAAGTCATCCCCTCGCCTCTGGCTTTGGGCGCATCTTGCTTGGGGATGCGTTGAATGCGATAGGTTTTTGACCCGAGTTTAAATTCAAAGGTGACTTGCGTGAGTAAGGACGCATTGGCATAATCGCAGCGCATCTCGGTGGCATCTCTTTCTTTACCGGTGGTATCGCCATACAGGGCAAAACTGATGGCGTCCAAAAGAGTGGTTTTACCCGATCCCGTATTGCCATTAATCAGGTACAGTGAACTGTCGCCAAACGCATTAAAGTCGATGGTTTGGGTATCGGCAAAGGGGCCAAAGGCTTGGATGGTTAAGGCGAGTGCTTTCATGGCTGAATCTCTTAGGCTTCTTGGGTGTGAATGGATTTTAGCGTGGCTTCGATAATAGTCAGTTGTTCTGGGGTCATCTCATGTCCGGTGACCTGCTTAAAGAAGTCTTGAATCATATGCTCGGCGCCGCGTTTTAAGGCATCTCTATTGGGGGTTTTGCCCATGGCTTGCGTTAATAGAGTTTTTTCTAGGTGCAAAATATTAGGATAAACCACGCGCAGTTTTCCCATAGGGTCGAGTAATGCCGTCTGGTCGGTGAGGCGCACCATTATATAATCCTCTTTATGCGGATCAGTTTTACCTTGGGCAATAACCTCCTCTAATAAGCCTTCTAAAACTCTGACTTCTTTTTGGGGTTTAAGGGTGAGATGTTGGTGTTTAACCAGACCCTTCTCATCAAACTCTAACAGGGTGACGCCCTTTTTTTGTTGATGCTCTGAGAAGCTGTATTTAAGAAGGGATCCTGAATAGCGAATATGATCGGCCCCCCTTTGCTGTGGACTGTGTAAATGTCCTAGGGCGACATAGTTAAAATCCATCATGGGTTCAAACGACACTCGGTCTGAACCGCCAATTGAAAGGGTTTTTTCAGACTCAGAGGTTTCGCAACCGTCCACAAAGCAATGACTCATCAACAGGTTATTGGCGTTATGCTCATAAACGGCTTTCACTTGCTCAACCAAAAAAGTATGGGCTTCATCATAGCCTTTGACTTCACACCCAAAAGCATCACGCACACTTTCTGGGTCGGCATAGGGAATACCATATACCTTTACGGTGACATCTGCTTTTTGCAAAACCACCGGCACAGTGACTTGGTTGAGATTGCCCAAAATATGAACCCCGGCGGCTTGCAATTGTTGAGACGCAAAACTTAAACGCTCTGCACCATCATGATTACCGGTAATCATAATAATGGGCACATTGATTAGAGCGAGTTGATTGATAAAGCCGTTCAACAGTTTGATGGCTTCAGCCGGTGGAATAGAACGGTCGTAAATATCGCCTGCCACTAGCAAGGCATCCACTTGATGGTCTTTTATATAGGTCAAAATTTGTTCTAAAACAACTGCTTGATCGGCCAATAAGGATTGATTGTGCAACACTCTACCTAAGTGCCAGTCAGCGGTGTGGATGATTTTTAACATTTAACGAGTCTTCCTAGTCTTTTCAAAAAGGCTATCAATAAGTTTTATATTACTTAAATAATATTACAAGACCTTAAAAAATAACCTGCCGCAGCAGGTTACTTTAGCCATTTTAAGCAAAGGCTTAAAATTAAGCGCGCTTACGGAACTCACCGGTGCGAGTGTCGATTTCGATCAGTTCACCGATTTCGATGTAGCTGGCGACCGTTAATTCTGCACCCGTTGATAGAGTCGCTGTTTTCATCACTTTACCAGAAGTATCGCCACGCGCGGCAGGTTCAGTATAGGCAACGGCACGCACAATGATGGTTGGTAATTCAACTGAAATTGGGCGACCGTTGTAGAAAGTCACGTCACATACGTCTGACATACCGTCTTCAATGTAGTTAGCAACATCGCCTAGATCATCTTTTTCAATTTCATATTGGTTGTATTCTGTGTCCATGAATACAAATAAAGGATCAGCGAAATAGCTATAAGTACATTCTTTCTTATCTAAAACGATGTCTTCTAATTTGTCATCTGCTTTATAGACAGTTTCAGTGCCTTGGCCAGTTAAAACATTCTTTAACTTCATTTTAACAACGGCTGAGTTACGACCAGATTTGTTAAATTCTGCTTTTAGGATGACCATTGGGTCATTACCCATCATAAACACATTACCAACGCGCATTTCTTGTGCTGTTTTCATTTCAATTTCCTAGAGTTACAAAAGTGTGGCATATTATATTCATTTTTATAACTTTTTGGCAAAAGTCATTAAATTCTCACTGAGCTCACCTAATTGTTTTATAGAATTTTGCCAAGACTCAGCAGACTCCAGTAATTCTGGTAATACATTCACCATAGTATGCCAATGCTCAAGGTGCCACTGCTCTTGATTCCATGCCACATTGGCTTGTTTTAAGATGGCTAAGGTTGGGTAAATGGCTAAAAAGGCATCGAGCTTATCAAAATGCGCCTGGTCTTCGGTGGGATAAATATGCCAAACAAAGGGTTTGGCAGCCAGTTGCGCTCTAACAAAAGACTCCTCTCCTCTAACAAAGTTCAGGTCACACAACCATAAAAGCTCATCATAAGCTGCTTGGGGTAAAAAAGGCATCACTACAAGCGTGAGCTGCGCCGTTTGCCAAGTTTGCCCCGCTTGCAAACTTAACCCCAACTGAGCGTTTAAATCATTTAACAATTTACCTTCCGGCAAAAAAGCCACCACGCGACGACTTGAGTTTTTAAAGGCGTCTAGCAAACCCAACAATCCTTGATTTTCATAGGCAAACAAGGATACTTTAATTGCGTCATCCAACCCATCAAACGGCAAATTCCAACGCTGACAAAAACGCTGCTGCAGGGTCAAACTGTTTAAAAACTCCATTCTGCGCACTTCATAATCGGGCTCACACATCAATCCGCCCGTGCCCTTGGTCATGCCTGGAAAAAAGAAATGCCGTTTAACACCATTGTTTTGCAAAGCGCCCAGTCCATGACACTCTGCAGCCCAGGGTTCAGCGGTTAAATATTCTAGGTTAATCCAAACACAAGAGGCTTCGCCTTTTTGCCCCATTGCCTGTTGATACTGGATGGGTAATTCACAGCCAAAGGCTTCAATCACCACTTCTGCGACATCACCCATGCTCACCATGTCAAATGCCCTTGAAGTCCAGTGGCAAACCTCAACCCCTTCCAGCCATTGCTTAGCTTGATCTATTTGAGTGTTCGGATGCAACTTTTGTAAAGCCGCTAAGTCATCAACCCATAAGCGCACCGCTTGCTGATGCACTTGAACCAACAATTTTGCCAAGCGCCAACAGACACCTATGTCACCATAATTATCGATAACCGTACAAAAAATATCCCAACGCCTTTTAAAACTCATGCGACTGCTCACGCTTAAACTTTTTAATCATTGCCATATCCTAATGCAACTGCCATCAAGCTACCCAAAAAATTAAACAAATTGAGCATTCATTTTTATATTCAACTTGGGCAATATCCGTTAAGATAGGTTTGCCTTAAAAAAACTGCATTAAAGTTTTTAACCTTTTTACGAATTTTGAACATCTTGATAGGAATTTATCATGAAAAAAACCCTACTGACCCTGACCCTAGCCTCACTTTTTACCCTACCTTCATTGAGTTTTGCCAATGACGCCGCTGCGCCAGAAGCTAAACCAGCTGCCATGCAATCTGCCAAACCGCAACATGACAAGGCCTTTGCAAAAGCCCTTAAACACAGTAACTTCATGCCTGTTTTGATGAAAGCTGTGATGAAAAACCGTGCTGAGTTAAATTTAAGCGATGAACAGTTTGCCAAACTTAAAGCCTACAAAGAGAAAAATTCTCCGGCGGTCATGGCTCAAGTGAAAGAAGTGGTGGCTTTAGAAAAACAAGCTAAAGAATTGGCCCTAAAAGATGGCGATGCTAAAGAAATCGCCAGTTTGGGTGAAAAATCTTTCAAACTGCGTCATGACATTATGATGTCTAAAATTGAATGTCGTGATTTTGTTAAATCGGTTTTAACAGCAGAACAATATCAACAGTTATTAGCCAACTACGGCAAAAAATCGCCTAAAAAACCTGCGTAATAACCAGTTGATACCAAAATAAACATCGCCCTAGCTTTTCAAGTTAGGGCGTCTAGAGTTCCCAAATTCTATTTTTGGCGAAATATGCCGCCAAATAATCAATAAACAATCGACTTTTTTGGGGTAAATAGCGATTTTGCGGATACACCAAATATCCCGCCACATCCGCAATCCCAAAATCCGGCAAAATTCTTTTTAAAGCGCCTTGTTGCTCTGCTTGCCATGCAATAAAACTTGGTAATACCACCAAACCTTGTCCTGCTGCAGCCATATCTCTTAAAAACTCACCATTATTTGCGCTCATATTGCCCTTAATCGGCATTTCATAAAGTTGACCATTGGCATCTGTCATTTCTAACTTAGGATTCGGATCGTTAGAATAGCGCAATATTGCGTGATGCTCTAAATCCTCAAAAGTTTTTGGCTCGCCTTTTTCGGCTAGATAATCTGGGCTGGCATACAAACCCAATTGCGCCCTGAACAACTTGCGTGCTTGAATACTGGAATCCTGCAAACGCCCAATTCGCAAGGCTAAATCTAACCCTTCTTCAATCAAATTCACCTTTCTATCAGTAAAGTCTATTTCTAAATGTAGTTGTGGGTGCTGTTTGGCAAAGGCTTCTATCGCAGGTTTTAAATGCAATAAACCAAAAGACAAGGGCACAGACATCCGCAAGCTGCCCATTAAATACGCATTTTGGTTACTCACCTCATGATTCATTTCTTCCAAGGCTTCTAACCATCGCAACGACTTTTCGTAGTACAAACGCCCGGCTTCGGTTAGATTCGAAGTGCGTGTGGTGCGACTGATGAGTTTTATGCCCAAACGAGCTTCTAAGTCTGCTAACCGGCGGCTAACCGCAGACTTCGCCATATTCAATTGCTCGGCTGCCTTGCCAACCCCACCGGCTTCAACAACCCGAATAAAAATTTCAATCTCTTCTAGCTGCCCCATCGATTATTCCTTTATAGTGAACAATGTTTTCTTAATTTTACGGTTTATCAAAATTTACGCAACAATTAAACTGGAATCAAATTAAGGAGAATCACCATGCGTCAAATTAAAACAATCATTCATGGACAAGCCACCAGTGATGGCGCAGGCGTACAATTGCGCCGCTATATCGGCACTTCTGAAATTCGTAACCTTGACCCATTTTTAATGCTCGATGTTTTTTCAACCGACCAACCACAAGATTACATTGGCGGGTTTCCACCCCATCCACATCGTGGTTTTGAAACTGTGACCTATTTAATTGATGGCAAAATGCGCCATCAAGACAATGCGGGTAATCAAGGCGTGATTGTACCGGGTGGCGTGCAATGGATGACCGCAGGTCGCGGCATCATTCACTCAGAAATGCCTGAACAAACCAATGGGCTATTAAAAGGGTTTCAGCTGTGGATCAACTTACCCGCCAGCCATAAAATGACGCCCCCAAAATATCAAGACTTTGCCCCAGAAGCCGTGCCCATTGAGCACTCCAAAACTGGCGGTCAAATTCGAGTCATTGCCGGTAAAACACAAGCAGGCACAGAAGGCCCCGTTAAAAATACGCTGGTTTACCCCACCTTTTTTGACATTCAATTAACGTCAAAAGAATCCTTTCAACATTCATTGGCGGCAGACGACCAAACTTTTGTGTTTGTACTGGAAGGCCAAATATCGATTGGTGAGAGAACCTTAAAGTCTGGCGAACTAGCCATTTTGACGCAGGGTGATAAAGTGAGTTTGCAAAATACCTTCGAACAAATTAGTCGTTTGATTTTAGTGTCCGGGCAACCCATTCGAGAGCCGATTGTACAACGCGGACCTTTTGTCATGAACACCCAAGCAGAAATAGAACAAGCCTTTACGGATTACCAAGAAGACAAGTTTTAAGCAAAAAACCGCCTAAATTTAACCAGGTCTGGTTAGATTTAGGGCTTTTTTGGGGTTTGTCACATCAAAAAACGGTGAGGGATTGTCTGTTAAAATGGTCAATTATTTTTTTAAGGAATCGAGGGCATGGCCATTTCTGAAACGCTGACTTTGCGATTAATTTCAAATCTTGCAGACATCCCCGCGCAGGATTGGGATGCTATGAATGTTCAGCAGTCGCCTTTTTTAAGCCACGCATTTCTGTCAGAGTTAGAAACACACAACTGTGCCAGTGAACGCTTTGGCTGGATTCCGTGTCATCTAGCCCTCTATGAAAATAATCAGCTCATTGCCGCCCTACCGCTTTACCAAAAATACAATAACTATGGCGAGTTTGTATTCGACCAAAGTTGGGAAAATGCTTGGAAGCAAGTGGGTTTAAATTATTATCCAAAATTACTTAGCGCCATTCCCTATACTCCCGCCCTAGGACAGCGTTTTTTAAAAAACCCTGCGGCCACTGACCTGTCTGACGAAGCCTGTCAAACGGCATTGCTTAATGGGGCACAACAAATCTGCCTGCAAAACAACCTCAGCGGCTTGCACATTTTGTTTGCCCACCCCACTCAACAAGATTGGTTGAATGAACAACCGGCTCAAATCACGCGACACGATTGCCAGTTTCATTGGTTTAACCAAAACTACCAATCTTTTGATGATTTTTTAGCGGCGCTGACCGGTAAGAAGCGTAAAAATATTCGCCAAGAACGCAAGGCGCTTGCGGCGCAGGGCATACAATTTAGGCAACTCAACGGCCACACTGCAAGCGATGAAGATTGGGCAAACTTTAGCCATTTTTACCACAAAACCTTTACCGAAAAATGGAGCACCCCAACGCTCAATGAAGCCTTTTTTAAAGCAGTTGCCAAAAAAATTCCCGAGCAGGTCTTGTTGGTATTGGCTGACGATGCCAAGGGCAACTGTATTGCCGGCGCTTTAATGTATCATTCGCCAACCCACTTATATGGTCGCCATTGGGGTTGTGTAGCCGATGTGCCCTTTTTGCATTTTGAATGTTGTTTTTATCAAGGCATCGAATTTGCCATCCAAAATGGGTTACAAGTTTTCGAACCTGGTGCGGGCGGTGAGCACAAAATTGCGCGCGGCTTTGTGCCAGTACAAACCCAATCAAGCCATTGGCTAACCCGCAATCCTTTCCCAGAAGGGATTGGTGATTTTTGCCAGCGCGAACGACAAATGATTGATGAATATATGACTGAAACCCTAGAACACATTCCTTACCCAGTGTGCCCACAGAATCCTTTGGCGTTTAAACCATGAATCAACCCTTGCCATTTGCATGCCATCAAATTGGATTAGTCCATAGCCCTTTTAAGGAAAAATTTGGCATTCCGCGCCAAACAGGATTGATTAAAGGCAATCTTGGCAAAATTGAACTCTTAGCACCGTGGAATCGCGAAGAAGCCTTAAATGGATTAGAGGGGTTTAGCCACATTTGGGTCATCTTTATTTTTCATGAAGCGATTAAACCGCTGGAAGATTGGCGACCCACCGTGCGTCCGCCACGCGAAGGCGCGAAACGCCAAGGGGTGTTTGCAACCCGCTCACCCTATCGACCCAATCCGATTGGCATGTCGGTTTTGCAATATCATGGCTGGGAAAAATCGAATGGCAAATTGTTTTTAAAGGTATCAGGCTTAGATTTATTGGACATGACGCCGGTCATCGACATCAAACCCTATTTGCCTTATGCCGATCAAGTGCCGCAAGCGCTGGGAGGATTTGCGCATGAAGCACCTGCAAGTAATCTATTGCCCGTTTCTTTTAGCGAGCTGGCACGACAACAATTATTAGAGGTGCAAGAGCGTTACCCAGAACTGCAAGCCTTGATTGAATCGACCTTAAGCCACAACCCGCGTCCGATTCATTTTGGCAATATCGACCAGCGTAACGACTTTGGTGTTAAGCTCTATGAATTCAACATTCAGTATCAAATCTGTGACACTCAAATTTGGGTGGTTTCTCTTTTTAAAAACTCAGCGAATTAAATCATGACCTTTTTACAACAAAAACCTTTCAGTGGCTCGGCCGAAGAAAACAAACAGATCATTTTAGAAGCCTTGCATCCTCTGCTAGTTGATAAACAAAGCATGTTAGAAATTGCCTCTGGCACAGGTCAACACGCCGTGCATTTTGGTAAGGCCTTACCGCATCTCACTTGGCAAACATCAGAGCTTGCCGAGAATATTCCCGGCATTTTGCAATGGCTAGAAGAAGCACAGCTGCCCAATGTTTTAGCACCTTTGGCATTGAATGTATCGGATGCTAATTGGCCAACCCAACCCTATGACGCCATTTTCAGCGCCAATAGTTTTCACATTATGAGTGAAGCACAGGTAAGCGACTTTTTTAGCAACCTGCCAAAAGTATTAAAAACGGGCACCCTGGTCATGATTTATGGTCCATTTAATATTAACGGGCGTTTTACCAGTGAGAGTAATGCACAGTTTGATTGCTGGCTAAAACAACGCAATCCGCTCAGCGGCATTAAAGATAAAGACTGGTGTGATGGCCTTGCAAAACTGGCAGGCTTGCAACTGCTAGACGACATCATCATGCCGCAAAATAACCGAATTTTAGTTTGGAAAGCCCTATAAACCGAATTATTTAACCATTTTATTAAACACAACCACTAAGTGAGGCAACATGAAAAACGCATATCCACACCTATTATCTCCCGTGAAATTAGGCGCTCTTGACCTGCCTAATCGAGTTTTAATGGCCCCCTTAACTCGCGCCAGAACCGAAGCGAATCATATTCCAACTGACCTCATGGCAGAGCATTATGCGCAACGCGCTTCTAGCGGTTTATTAATTGCGGAAGCCACCATGGCCATGGAAGGTTGCAGTGCTTTTTACGCCGAACCAGGCATCTATTCCGCTGAACAAATTGCCGGTTGGAAAAAAGTCACCGATGCCGTTCATGTGAAAGGCGGCCGCATTTTCTTACAAATTTGGCATGGGGGTCGTGCCTGTCACCCCTATTTTAACGGTGGAAAACAGCCTGTTGCGCCGAGCGAAATTGCCATCACCAACGATGAAATTCACACCCCTGAAGGCAAAAAAGCTTATACCGTTCCGAGAGCTTTAACGCTTGAAGAAATTCCTGGCATTATTGAAGGCTTTAAACAAGCAGCCATTAACGCAAAACTGGCAGGGTTTGATGGGGTTGAAGTGCATGGTGCCAATGGTTATTTGCTAGACCAGTTCTTACGCGATGGCAGTAATAAACGCACCGACAGCTATGGTGGATCGATTGAAAATCGTGCGCGTTTGTTACTTGAAGTGTTAGAAGGGGTTTGTGGGGTTTGGGGCAACGACCGTGTGGGTTTGCGTATTTCTCCCGTGAATAGTTTTAACAGCATGGAAGACAGTGATCCTGCCGCCTTAACCGCTTGGTTAAGCAGCAAACTTAATGATTTTAATTTGGCCTATTTACACATCATGCGCAGTGACTTTTTTGGAATTCAAAAAACTGATATTCTCAGCGCCGCCATCCAAAATTATCAAGGCAACCTAATCAGCAATATGGGCTATGACGCTGCCGAAGCCGAAGCAGCGATTGCCAGAGGTGAATTAGTGGCGGTGGCATTTGGCGTGCCCTACATAGCCAACCCAGACTTACCAGAGCGCTTTGCCGCAGGTGCAGAACTTAACCAAGCCAACCCAGATACCTTCTATACGCCAGGCCCAGAAGGTTACACGGACTATCCTTATATGAATGCGTAATCATAGATAACGCCTAACGCTTTTTTTAACAAAAACCGCCCAGTGCGGTTTTTTAGTTTTGGCATTACCTTAACTTCAATGCTATTGATTAGCTAAGTGGCTAAGGCCAATCCTAAACCCAACAAAATATGAAAAACAGCACTGGTTTTACTCACCCAATAACTGCCATGTTCTGACGCCAAAGACGCTCTCGCCAGTTTTGCCATGACCGCATACAAACTGTGAATCACCACCACCAAAACACAATAGGTTAATACCAAAAACCAAAACTGCCACAAGGGGTCTAGTGCAGAATCTGTGACTGCAATAAACTGCGGAAACACCGCCATAAAAAAGAAAATGGGTTTGGGATTTAACACCGTAATACCCACGCCTTCCACAAATCTCAATCGATGGGTTTTATCAACAACCGTTTGCGTTACTCGATATTGCGGTTGGCTTTGCCACAGTCTAAACCCTAAATACATCAAATAAGCAGCCCCTAGATATTTCAATACCGTAAATGCAATGGGCGAAGTCGATAGCACCAAAGCGATGCTGGTTGCGGACAAAACTGCCACCACAAATATGCCTGCGGCAATGCCAAAAATACCCGCCAAAGACCCTCTAAACCCATAACGCAAGGCATTGGTTAGGGTGAGTAAAACGCCTGGCCCAGGACTGGCGATGGTGATGATGGTAATGAGTAAATATAAAAAGTAATTGTCCATCTTAGCCTTTAAGGTTACCGAGCAGACAGAACATGGCGTAGTTTTAAAATCAAAATAGGACTGGCAAATAGCAGAGTAATCGCATTGGCTGCAATCAAAGTGGGATCGGCAATTAGCCAGCCATAGACCAACCATAAGCTGACCCCCGTCACAAACAAACCATACATCCACAGCGAAATGGACTCGGTACTTTGACTGCGAAGGGTTTTAATTGCTTGGGGTAAAAATGAAATGGTGGTTAGAAAACCAGCAATATAACCAATGACTTGGGGTTCAAAACTAAAGGCCATAAAAGACTCGCAATAAAAGTTGGGGGAGAAATAAAACACTAACCGCTTCTGGGTTTTAAGCTCGAAGCGGTTTCACATTTAATAAAGACACAAACAGTGAAATGACAATGGTGCCAAACGCAAAACAAAAAATGCCCTGCGAAATACTCACCAGCCAAGTAAAGGCATCAGCCGGGGTAAAAGCACCATTCATCGTAAAATGTAAGGATACAGAATGCACCAATCCCGCAAACGAATGAGGTGCACCAAAGAAGCTGGGCACATCTTCAAACTGACCTTGCAATTGATAAACCGTGGCAAACAAAAATAGTGCAGTCATAAAGTTGACCATTGCCAAAACAATGACCCGACCGGTGGCAGAAACCATGGTGCCTTCGGTGATTTTGCAAATCCCAAATAAAATCACACCAATTTCTTTATTCACTATGCCAAAAATTCGCAATAACAATAACACCACAACCGCTGTGACAATGGCAGAATTTAAAATAGAATCTGCATCCCCTGTTAAATTGAGCGCCACCGTTAGGCCAACCAGTAGCATCGAGCCGACCAACCAACTGACAATATAAAACTCTGACAAAAATAATCGCTTATTGCGCAAGGCTTGCCAAGCGTCTGACTCGGGTTCAAACGCCAGTTCTTGTTGCTTAAAATAACGGTCTATCCAAAAATATGGTGACAAGGCATAAACCCATCGAATCATTTGTTTGACTAATTCAGCTACATTTAAGCGCATTCTGTGTTCCTCAAAAGACTAGGGTTTGGCCTGCCAGCAATAGTGGCAATTCAGGGTAAGATTCATAGGCTTTGGCTTTTGACAAACCATGCCCCAATATAAAAACACCAGGCTTTAACCAAGGCTGAATTTGCGCAAAATCGGCATGCCAAGCATTCGGTTTAGGACGTGCATCCAAAATAAACACCTGGGCTGGCGCTAATTTCTCATATAAAGCAGTGCTCACACAAGAATCTGCCGTATAGGCCAATCGAATTTGCCCTTGCGCATCCATCAGCCTAAAACCAAAACTCAACTCGGAATGTTCACCGCGGTAAAACGCCAGCGTCAATCCAAAGCCCAGTTCAAAAGATTCCCCTTCAGGTAAACCAACCCAATCGGCTAAGGCTTCTGGCTTTGCTTGTTGATGATGTTCCGCCATGCGGTGTTGTTTGAGGCGTTGCATGACCTCGGTTTGAGCAATAATTTGCAGACGATTGCCACGCTTAAGTTCTACCAAAGCCACGACCGGCAAATCACCGGCATGGTCTGAATGATTATGGGTAATGATGACTTTTGATGGAAACTCACCAAACTGACGCATCACTTCTCTGCCCACGCCTAAGCCCAAATCCACCAAACAAAACGGCTGCCCATCGCAACTTAACATAAAGCTACTGCTGGTTAAGCCTTCATAAACCGAAGATGCGCCAGCCCCAGAGCCCAACACGGTTAATTCATAAAAAGATGACATGACAAGCGTCGCTCCATGGTTATCTGCTGCGAGGGATTATAAAAGCTAAGCTCATTGAACAATGGCAAGATTAACCCCTATCAGAATAATCACCATATGCACACTGGTTGCCCATAACATTGCTTTTTGCAAACTCTGTTGTCGGTAATGCAAATAGATGCCCCCTAATAATCCGCCCGTGATGAGTAAAGCCAGCGCATACCAAGGGTCTGAATAGGCTTTGGTGTGTACCATTGTAAATAATACCGTGGTCAATAACAGCGCGGTTCGAGGAGACAATTTTTTAAGTAACCCTTCAAATAAAACGCCTCTTAATAGAATTTCTTCAACCAACGCAGTCAAAATGAACAACTGCACAATCCTTGCCAATCCCAGTTGCGAGGTGATTGCATCCAGCAATACAAAGCTCGCCAACAAGCCCAGCAACCAAAGCCAAGAACCCAGTTTGAGTGGTTCAATATAATGGTGAACCACACCCAAAAATAAAACCAACCCCACAACTCTGTCTAAATCCCAATAACCATCCGCATAGTGCCAGTCAATAATGTGCACGGTTTTGGTTACGATTAACAAAACAATCGCCAAACTTATTAAAGCAAGACGATTTGAAGCTGGGGTTTGCAAAATCTTCATGGCTTAAAAAGGCACGACGCTATTAAATGTGAGCAACGCTTTACTCACAGGATGTACAAATTCGATCTGATTAGAGTGGAGTAATAATCTTGGAGATGCGTCTAAAACCCTGGGGGACGCATAAAATTCATCGCCCAAAATGGCATGACTCAAGGCACGCAAATGTAAACGCAATTGATGAGAGCGCCCTGTGATGGGTTTGAGCAAAACACGCGTTTGCTGTTTTTCAAAATCTCTGGCCAGCACTTCAAAGCGTGTCACAGAAGGTTTGCCTGTTTGGGTACAAATTTTGTAGCATCGTGGATTGGCGTCATCTTTAGCAATCGGCAAATCAATCTCACCAACATCGTCCGTCATCAAACCATCTACAATTGCCGTGTATTGTTTGTGAACTGTGCGCGCTTGAAACTGTTTACTCACATCCGATAAAGTCGCTTTATTCAGGGGTAAAATAACCAGGCCTGAGGTATCGTAATCCAAACGATGTACCACCATGGCGCTTGCAAACTCAGTTTGAACACGACTGACCAAGCAATCATGATTGGCGGGATGCCGACCAGGCACTGTTAATAATTTAGTGGGCTTATTCACCACCACCAAATCTTCGTCCGCATAAATCAACTGATAGGCTTCTGTGGTGGCTGGCAAAATGCCTAATTCTTGAATCTCTGTGGTCATCTCATGCTCGTTTGTTCATCTCAAGTCAATTGGGGATGAATTTTAAACTAAAACGCGCTCCCGAAAGACCTAACCATAACTTTTGTGTTTACATCGGGAATTTAATGAAAACTGTTGAGTTAAAAACACGGCTTGAAAAAGCCCGTTATAATGAAGGCTTAATTATCTTTAGAGCCCTGCCCCAACATGAAATCCGTCTTAACCAAACTTTTTGCCCCCATCTTAAACTTATTTGAAACAGGTGACTTGCCAGAAAACTATCGACCATCGCACAGGACCTTTCTAAAAATCTTAGGCAGTTTGTTTTTAATGTTAGCAGGCGTTGCGGTTTATTTTGGCTTTCGGACAAACGAAATGGCTGCACTTTTACCCGCCTTTATTTTTGCGGCCATAGGATTCATCAGTTTAATTGTGGCATTTTTAGGCAGTGATAAAGCCGTATCTAATATTTGGCGAAACCGATAATCCAGTTCGCATTTAAACACCCGAGCAGTCGACTGTTTTAAGAATAATATTTATGTGGTAACATCATTATTTACGCTTATCTTAACAACTCAGGGAAGGGTTTCTAATGCAAACTTTACAACAATTCTTTATTGGCAACCTTTACACCCCAGACAATAACCAACTATTAGAAGCCTATCAAACATTTATTAAAAATAATGCCGCTGAATGCACCCAAGCTTTTTATGATGTACTGCTCACCGACTCAGCAACCAAGCGTTATCTAACCAATCAGTTGGTTGAAAACCATCTTAAAATTGAATTACAAGCTTGGATAAAACAAACCCTTAGCCCCAAATTCTCGGATGAAGACATTCAAACCCTAGTGAATAAACAACGACTGGTTGGCGAAGTGCATTCACGCATTGAAGTGCCCATGCATATGGTTAACAGCGCCATGAGCACCATTAAGCAGGTTTTATTTATTAACCTGCGTAACGATGCCAACATTCCAGACAAACTCAAAGCCGATTTAATCATTCTGTTAAACCTACTCTTGGATTCAGCCCTGAGCCTCATCAATGAGTCTTACCTTGATCAACGCGTTAACACTGAGCGCCATGCACAAGAATACAGAAGCCGTTCTAGTGCGCATGAAATGGCGATTGAGATTGAACGCGTTAAAGGCGCTCTATTTGGTTGGATGACGCAATTTATGTCTGATTTGCTAACCCATTCTACCCACCGCAAAGTGGATATTCATCATCAAGAATTTGCCCTCTGGATTCGTCATAAACTGGGCTTTTTTTGCACCGACCCAAGAGTCACCAACAAAATCATCCATAACTTAGATGAACTACAAGATTCCCTTAATGAACTGCACCATTCCCCTAATGCGCCCAAAGAGCAAACCATTCAAAAAATCAATGCGTTAACCAATGAATGTGGCTGGATGCTCGGGCAAATTGCCGACAAAAATATCGAAGACGCCACGCGTGAAGATGCTTTAACCAGTTTAATTGAACGCCGTTTTATGGCGCCTATTTTACAAAGCGAAACTCAGCTAGCGATTAAAACCCAAGAGCCCTATACCCTGCTGATGATTGATGTTGATAACTTTAAATCTGTCAATGATATTCACGGTCACCAAGCAGGCGATGCCGTGCTTTCAAGCATAGGCCGCCATTTAAAACGAGCTTTAAGAGTGACCGATTATGCCTTTAGATTTGGTGGCGAAGAGTTCATGATTTTGATGCCCGAAACCTCTCTTGAAAATGGCATTCTTGCTGCTCAAAAAATCTTAGATAACATTAGACAAAATGAAGTCAAACTAGACAATGGCAGAACCTTGAAAGCAACGGTGTCGATTGGTTTAGCACAATTTGAACAAGACCCAGACTACCAACAAGTTATTAAAATTGCCGACGAAAAATTGTATGAAGCCAAGCATGCCGGTAAAGACCGCTATGCATACTAAAAGTTAAAAGCATGAGCACATTAATTCTTTTTGGTCAGCGGTTTTTAATAATGCAATAAAATATAAACTTCAAACCTTAACAATTAACCCGCTCAACAGCTGTTCAATTTAAATGAATGCAATTCAGTAGGCAATCCATGAAACCTATCGACAAAAATCCACCCAGTTTAAGAAATCGATATATTCTGCTGACCATTTTGATTGGGTTATTTGTCACGATTATTGTTTCTTTCAGTTATCAAAATCTAGTGACTACGAAAGATTCAGTGAATGCGGCTTATGAAGGTTTGCTTCAAGAACAAACTCACATTGAAGAAGTCAGAAACACCCTACTGATCGTCAACAAAGACATTAATCTATTTTTGCTAGACCCGCTTAACGAAAATCTCATTCAAAAAATTGCAGCCAATACCAACGCTGCTTTGAAAAGCTTAAATGCACTGGGTAAAT
This sequence comes from Thiosulfativibrio zosterae, assembly GCF_011398155.1. Taxonomy (NCBI): domain Bacteria; kingdom Pseudomonadati; phylum Pseudomonadota; class Gammaproteobacteria; order Thiotrichales; family Piscirickettsiaceae; genus Thiosulfativibrio; species Thiosulfativibrio zosterae. The sequence goes on along the minus strand of NZ_AP021888.1, from coordinate 1,132,617 downwards.
CCAAACATCCTTATCATCAAGATATTTCTGCTTTGACTGTCATAGCCGCTCACAATGTTAAAAAACTGAAAACAGAAGTTGAGCACTTGATTGAATATCGCTTGGATATCAACAAACAATATCCAGGTTTGAATATATCCGCCAATATCATGGAAAGTAAACAAGACTCTATAAAATCTGGGTTTGAAATTTTAATTAACGAAATTGAATCCAATAGCATTCAACTCAATTCGCCCGAAATCTATCCGTTATTATTGAAATCTCAATCTATTTGGATAAATGCCATCTCTCAAACCCGCATTTACATGGCTAATCGTTTGGCTTCCTTCACCACCGAAATATTAGAAGATCAAGGAAAAAGCCTAAAAGACATACACACCCTTTTCACTCAAAACCTACAAAAACTGCAAAGTTTGTATTCCAAAGAAGACAGTTTTGAGGCCGAAGACATACTTAAGAACGCATTACACAACAGCCAAGATTGGTATCAAGATTTCATTAATCTTAGAAAAATTTCAGAATCGGATCAATGGCGCTCAGATACCCTAATCATTAAAACCCGCGTGTTTCCAGTGATTGAAGACATCAGCCAAAACATTATTGATATTGAAAAATCCATTCACTCTGAAAAACTCAGTACCGACGAAGCCCTTAAAGAAAGTGACGAGGCTTTTAACAAGCTAATTTTTGCCATCATTGCCCTTTTCTTGTTATTTATTGCCTCTATTTTAGTTTCTATGCAATGGATGCTGTTTTCACCGATTGAAAAAGTTTCTTTAGCACTGCGCTCTAAAGCTTTCGACATAGACTTGCCCAATATCCATTCGTCAAACACCAGAGAAGTTGGACGACTGATTGATGCCTTTGTTGAAATGGACAAAGAGGTCACCCTGCGCCAAACTGCGCTTGAACATCAAGCCATGCACGATCACTTAACCGGCTTGCCTAATCGTTTTTTACTGAATCAACGCATCGAGTATCACTTGCTAAATTCAGAAAGACGCCAGTGCCCGTTTGTGCTTTACCTAATGGATTTAGACTTTTTTAAAGACATCAACGATACCTTGGGACATGCCGCCGGTGATCAGCTGCTTATAGAAGTTTCAAAGCGTATGCAAGAGCTCATTCAAAAATCGGATACCTTAGCCAGATTAGGCGGGGACGAGTTTTCCATTCTATTGCCCGATGCATCCAAAGAGCGTGCAACCCGCCTTGCTGAAGATCTGATTCAAAAAATTAGTCAACCCGTTGAAATCAATGGTCAAAAGGTCAATATTGGTATCAGTATAGGCATGGTCAGCTATCCAGAAGACGCTACCGATATGGAAAGCTTATTTCAATATGCCGATATGGCGATGTATACCGCCAAACGCAATCGTACAGGCCTAACCTTTTACGACGCAACCCAAAACATCTATAGCAAAACCAGACTTAACCTGATTCACGATGTTGCAGAAGCTTTAGAACAAGATCAATTTGAAATTTACTTCCAACCCAAAATTAATGCCGAAAATGGTGAGATTTGTGGCGCCGAAGGCTTGTTGAGATGGAACCATCGAGAATATGGGTTTATCTCTCCTGAAAAGGTCGTCGAAGGTGCCGAACGCGCGGGATTTATTCACAAACTATCACTCAGTATGCTCAATAAAGCCGTTTCTGAATGTAGTCAATGGCACAAAGCAGGCTTCCCTATCACGGTTTCTGTCAACCTATCCGTTAGAGATCTCTCTAACTTGGACTTAACAGATGAAGTCAAATTGATTATGGACAACTACCAATTAGACTATGGTTATTTAACACTCGAAATTACTGAAAGCGTCATGATGGAAAATCTGGCGGTTTCTTTAGAGGTTTTAAATAAATTGCATGATTTAGGGGTTTGCATTTCTATTGATGACTTTGGTACAGGTTTTTCATCCCTAGCCTATTTAAAACGCTTGCCAGTGACTGAACTTAAGATCGATAAGTCATTTATTATGGAAATGAATGAAGACGCAAATGACAGAAAAATTGTCAGCTCAACCATCAATCTCGGACACAACTTAGGCTTAAAAGTCATCGCAGAAGGTATTGAAACTCAAAAAGTTATGGACCTGCTCAAAGAAATGGGCTGCGACCAAATGCAAGGCTATTTTATTGGCAAGCCCATGACACCAGAAGCTTTCCGCTATTTTATAAAAAACCATTCCAACGCTTAACAGCATTTATTGCAACACGCCTGACGGTTGCTGATAAACTGCTGAGCCTAATCAATCAAACTGGTCTTGCTCTATGCGTGAATTCTTAGAAAATGATATTGTTCATCTCATTATTTTATTAATTACCATGACCATTATGATTTTAAGTTTCAAGCTTAAAAACTGCATTCTCCTGAATAAGTTCATTCCCGTCTACAAATACGACTTTTTGACCGGCTTAGAATTGCGCCAAGATTTTGATAAAAAAATAACCAAACTAATGAAAGAGGCAACGCCCTTTTATATTTCATTAATTGACATCAATGACCTGCACAGCATTAATAAACAACTTGGTTATAGAGCGGGTGATGAAGTCATTAAAGAAGTGGCCAATGATATTTCTAAATTGCTCAAAAAAATTAAAAACCTCAATATTTACCGCATAGGTGGTGATGAGTTTATCGTGATTTCACAAGATGACATCAACCACCAATTAGATCAGTTGGCAAAAGCCTCTTATGCAACCGCCTACTTTAATGGAGACAAAGATTACAACGCTTTGTTTGATGAAATCGATCAAGCCGTCATGCTTGTTAAAAAGCAAAAAATTATTAAAGGCGAATTTCAAGACCGTCGTCAACATTAAAAAAGCTCATTAAAAATGACCAGGCCTGGTTATTTTTAGCGTATTTTGATGTTTTTTATCGCTTATTTTGAGCCAATCATTATATTCTTACAATGAATCTTCTCGAACAAACCTTCAAGGATAACCATGCCCTTTTCAAAACTTGGACTCATCGACCCACTCTTAAAAGCCATTTCAGAATTAGGCTACAAAACCCCTACTGAAATCCAAAAGAAAGCCATCCCTGTGATTTTGTCTGGCAAAGATCTCATTGCAGGTGCACAAACCGGAACTGGCAAAACAGCCGCCTTTGGTTTACCTATTTTACAAACCCTCAGTAGCTTGGGCGAGGTGCGTGGTCGTTCCATTCGGGCATTAGTTTTAGCACCGACCCGCGAGTTGGTTATTCAAGTTGAAGCGAACATTCAGGCATATGCAAAATATTTAAAAATATCTTCTTTAGCGGTTTACGGCGGTTCGGACCTTGAAGCGCAAAAACAAGCACTCGCAAATGGCATAGATATTTTAGTCGCCACGCCAGGTCGATTATTAGACTTAGCCTATCAAAGAGCGTTGTTTTTTGATGACTTAGAATTTTTAGTTCTCGATGAAGCTGACAGAATGTTAGATATGGGGTTCATCGACGACCTCCATAAAATCATCGAGCGTCTGCCCGAACATCGTCAAAGTTTATTGTTTTCAGCCACTCTGACAGATGACGTTCGATTTTTAGCCAAGGTCGTCAATCATGATGCAATTGAAATCAGCCTGTCCTCCAACGCCAAAAGTGCGCCAAAAATAAAGCAATGGCTAATAACGGTCGACAAAGACACTAAATCAGCGCTATTGAGCCATTTAATTCAAGAACAGCATTGGAATCAAGCACTCATTTTTGTTGAGAAAAAACACTCCGCTGCCAAACTGGTTGAACAACTCGGCAAACGCGGCATCCTCGCCGACTCAATTCATGGTGGCCGAAGCCAAGCCATGCGCGAAAGCGTTTGGCAAAGCTTTAAAGAGGGAAAATTAAAATATTTGGTTGCCACAGGCATAGCGGCGCGTGGCCTGGATATGGAGAAGCTAGAAAGAGTCGTCAATTATGACCTGCCTTTTCCTGCAGAAGATTACATTCACCGTATTGGCAGAACCGGCAGAGCGGGTGAAACTGGAGAAGCCATTTCTTTAGTCTCGAAAGACGACTTTAAAAATCTTTGCGCCATTGAAAGCCTGTTAGGGCATATCATTCAACGCCAAGAAATCGAAGGGTTTCCCGTGAAAAAAACCGTACCGATTTCTATTTTAAATTACCGAACAAACTAGGGTATAAAACAACTGTTAGGGTTACTCTATTTCTAGGTATTGGGCTTTGTCTGCAACACCATTCCATTCATCGGCATCTGCTGGCGCAGGAATGACTGCGTTAATGACTGGCCAAATGTGTGCTAAATCTAGATTGATTTTGCGAAACTCTTCCATTCCTTCAGGCAGAGCGTCTTCTTGAAAAATGGCTTGTGCAGGACATTCTGCCGAGCATAAATCGCAATCGATACACACCTCTGGATTAATGACCAAAAAGTTTGGCCCTTCGTGAAAGGCATCCACCGGGCAAACCGCCACACAATCAGTGTATTTACATTTAATACAATTTTCAGTCACTACAAATGCCATTTTCTTTCTTCGCCTTAGAGTGTCGATTTCTGCTAAAATTTGGGGTTAATTTACGTTTAACCACTCACTTTTAAACATCAGTATACTACGGATTAAGTGGCTGATTGCAAGCTAAAATCTAGCTTACTAGCCTGTTTTAAACCTTGAGTGTTTCTTTATTTTTACTATAACTAAGTAACATAAACTTTGGATTTCTCATGATTCGCATCACCAATGTCAAACTCCCTCTAGATCACACCCCAGACCAACTGCAAGCCGAAATCCTCGCGACCCTAAAAATCCAAGCAGAGCAGTTGCTTGACTTTACGGTATTTAGACGAGGATTTGATGCACGAAGCAAACACAAGATTAGTTTGATGTATACCTTGGATGTCGAAACTTACAATGATGAAGCCTTGCTTAAAAAACACAGCCAAAATCAAAACATCCGCCCGACTCCGGATATGTCTTATAAATATGTCGCTCAAGCCCCTGAAAATTTAACAGAACGCCCAGTGGTTGTTGGCTTTGGTCCTTGTGGTATTTTCACAGGATTAGTCTTGGCAGAAATGGGCTATAAACCAATTATTTTAGACAGAGGAAAAGAAGTGCGTGAACGCACCAAAGATACTTTCGGCTTTTGGCGCAACCGCACCTTAAACACCGAGTCGAATGTGCAATTTGGCGAAGGCGGCGCGGGGACTTTCTCGGACGGTAAGTTATGGACGCAAATCAACGATAAAAAGCATTACGGCCGTAAGGTGATGCAAGATTTCGTAGATGCGGGTGCGCCAGCTGAGATTTTGTATGTCAGTAAACCGCACATCGGTACGTTTAAACTGGTGGGCATGGTTGAAAAAATGCGCGCTAAAATTATTGAGTTGGGTGGTGAAATTCGTTTCAATTCAAGAGTTGACGACTTGCATATTGAAGATGGGCAAATCACAGGCTTAACCCTTTCAAATGGTCAGCAAATCCATTCTAAATATATTGCCTTGGCCACGGGTCACAGTGCGCGCGACACCTTTGAAATGTTGCATCATAAGGGGGTGTATATCGAAGCCAAACCCTTTTCGATTGGCTTTCGTATCGAACACAATCAATCCGCAATTGATGAGGTGCTGTTTGGTAAAAACGCCGGCAATCCTTTGCTGGGTGCGGCTGACTATAAGTTGGTACACCATTGCAAAAATGGTCGCTCGGTTTACAGTTTTTGTATGTGCCCTGGTGGTACAGTGGTTGCAGCGACCTCTGAAGAAAAACGTGTGGTGACCAATGGCATGAGCCAATACTCTCGCAACGAACGCAACGCCAACAGTGCGATAGTGGTTGGCATAGACCCCAAAGATTACCCCAGCGACAGCCCTTTGGCCGGCATTGAACTGCAACGCCAATTAGAAAGCGCCGCTTATGTTTTGGGTGGCGAAAACTATGATGCACCAGGACAATTAGTGGGCGATTATCTGGCCGGTAAATCTTCTGCACAGCTTGGCAAAATAGAACCCTCTTATAAGCCTGGTGTAAAACTCACCGATTTAACCAAAATATTACCCGACTATTGCCTTGAAGCGATTCAAGAAGCCATTCCAGCCTTTAACAAAAAAATCAGCGGATTCGCTTTAAAAGATGCCATGTTAACCGGCGTTGAAACCCGCACCTCCTCCCCTGTTTGTATCAAACGCGGTGACGATTATCAAAGCATCAACACCAAAGGCTTGTACCCTGCTGGAGAAGGTGCCGGTTATGCAGGGGGCATTATGTCAGCGGCCATAGACGGCATACGCGTGGCAGAAGCCATGGCACTGGCGATGAATGAGGCTCAATAAAATCAACATGACTGACTCAAACTAAAGGCTGGCTGATATTGGCAACTTATCTTCTTCTGGAAGATTTTGCCCGCCGATGCGAAGATTTGGGTTTGCTACTAGGCTTTCTGTCAGGCTCAAAACACCCATATTCGGCATCATCATACGGGCTTTTGGGCGCTTTTTCTGTGGGCATAAAACCACGCAAAATCTTGCGTTCTAGGGTCAGCCCAATGAGTTGCTCAATCGACTTTAATTGTTTGTATTCCGCCTCACTGACTAAAGATACCGCCAACCCCTCCGCCCCAGCACGCCCTGTGCGACCAATCCGATGCACATAATCTTCAGGGACATAGGGCAAGTCAAAATTCACCACACAGGGCAGTTGACTGACGTCCAATCCTCGTGCCGCAATATCAGTTGCTATCAATGCCACTATTTGTCCATTTCTAAAGTTTTCCAAGGCTTGAGTGCGCGCGTGTTGTGACCTATCGGCATGAATAGATTCTGCTTTTATACCCGCTTTTTTCAATTCACTTACCAAAATGTCCGCACCCTTTTTGGTGCGGATAAACACTAAGACTTGATGCCATTGATTTCTCTTAATCAAATCGATCAATAATTCGCTCTTGCGCTCTTGATCAACCGGATGCACCAACTGCTTAATAGCAGTGACTGTGCTATTAGCTGCTGCCGCTTCTATCATCAGCGGATTGGTAAACATTTTATGAGCAAGGGACTTAATCGCTTCAGAAAAAGTCGCTGAAAACATTAAGGTTTGACGCTTCTCTGGCAGTAACGCCTGGATACGCTGAATATCGTCAATAAACCCCAACTCCAACATACGATCCGCTTCATCCAGTACCAAAATCTCTAGCGTGTCAAAGCTCATTGCGCCTTGACTATGCAAATCCAACAAGCGACCCGGGGTTCCCACCAACACATCAACCCCGATTTGTAGTTCGGCGATTTGTGGTTCGATTCTTACTCCGCCAAACACGGCGGCAGTGCGAATTTTTAAATGTGTGCTATAAACTTGAACACTTTGCATCACCTGAGCCGCTAACTCTCGGGTTGGGGTGAGCACCAAAGCACGCACCTGCAAGGCTTGCGGACTCTCTCCTCTCGACAACAATTGCAACATCGGCAAAGTAAAACTGGCTGTTTTACCGGTACCTGTGTGCGCAGCCGCCATGACATCTCGCCCGCTTAAGACTGCAGGAATCGCTTCAAGTTGTATTGCGGTTGGCGAGGTATATCCTTGCTCGGCAATCGCTTGCAAAAGTTCATCACATAAGCCTAAAGTGGCGAAAGACATAAAACTTCCTTAAATCAAAAATTGGATAATGGGCTAATCATTTACTTAACGGCAGATGCAACGTAAATAATTGGTCAAAAAGTAAGGTAAATATAAAGGTATAAACCAAAAAGAAAAGCAACAAAGCCGCTTCCATTGTAAAAGCAGTCCAGAGGTCAACCCCATACCACACCATATATAATGGCAAACAAATCAGCACCAAGCCACCCTCAAATCCTAAGGCATGAAGACTACGAATAGCAAAAGTTCGCTCTTGAATTTGCTGACGCATCTCCCAAAACTCGAATGCGGTATTAAACAGATAATTCCAAATACCTGCTGCGAGCGAGATAAAAATCGCAACGGGTAAGGACTCTTGGGCATCGCTCTCACTTAACAACATCAATACCAGCGTTGAAAATATAATGGCAGTAATTTCAAACAAAACCACATAAGTCAGGCGGCGCTTAATGGGACTCAAGGTTATCAAAGAAAATCTCCATCAGGCACTTAGAGCGCATTCATATTGGCTATAAAAGCAAAAAACCCCACTAAAATTGACCAGGCCTGGTTATTTTTGGTGGGGTTTTAAGGGCAAAAACCTATTGTAAGTGTTGTTTTAAAACGCTTAAAACTACTTTTTCTTTTTCGGTGGCAACAAGTCGGTAATGGTGCCTTCCGCCATTTCTGCCGCAAACCCTAGGGTTTCTGACAGGGTTGGGTGCGGATGAATGGTGAGCCCAATGTCTTGCATATCAGCGCCCATTTCAATCGCCAACATGGCTTCAGCAATCAGTTCACCTGCGTTAGGTCCGACAATACCCGCACCCAATAAACGATGCGTTTCGGCACAGAATAAGGCTTTGGTTAAACCTTCGTCACGCCCAAGGCTTAAGCTACGGCCAGAAGCTGCCCATGGGAAAGCACCTTTTTCGTATTCGATGCCTTCGTCTTTAAGTTGTTGCTCAGTTTTACCCGCCCAAGCCACTTCTGGATCAGTATAGGCCACTGATGGAATGCTCATCGGTGTAAAGGCACTTGGCAAGCCAGCAATCACTTCCGCAGCCACTTTTCCTTCGTGAACAGCTTTGTGTGCTAACATGGGTTGCCCAACAATATCCCCAATGGCGTAGATGTGATCGACATTGGTTTTTTGACGCTGATCGACTTCGATAAAGCCCCAGTCATTGACCGCAACACCGGCTTTGTCGGCATCAATCAATTTACCGTTAGGTGCACGACCAACGGCGACTAAGATGCGATCAAAAGTATCCGTGGCTGGACATTTTTTGCCTTCAAAAGTCACCACCAACCCTTCAGGCTTGGCTTCAACATTTGTGACTTTTGAACTCAAGAAAACATTTTCATATTGCTTTTGAATTTTCTTTAACAACGGCTTAGAAATGTCTTTATCCGCGCCGGGAATAATGGTGTCACCCAGTTCCACTACCGTGATTTTAGCGCCAAGTGAATCATAGACCTGCGCCATTTCCAAACCGATAATGCCGCCACCAATCACCAGCATACGCTTAGGAATTTCTGCCAACTCAAGCGCATCGGTAGAATCCATCACACGAGGGTCATCATGTGGGATAAATGGTAGTTTAACCACACGAGAACCCGCCGCGATAATGGCATTTTCAAAGCCAATGGTTTCGGTCGTGCCATCGGCTTTTTCGACGGTAACTGTGTGTGAAGAACTGAACTTGCCATAACCCTGCACCACTTCAACTTGGCGTGCTTTAGCCAAAGCCGACAAACCGCCGGTCAGTTTATTGATAACACCATCTTTGAAGGCACGCATTTTATTGGTGTCTATTTGTGGTTCTGCAAAGGTAATGCCATGGTGATGCATTTCGCGGGTTTCATTCAAAACCACCGACATGTGCAATAAGGCTTTAGAAGGAATACAGCCCACATTCAAACAGACGCCACCAATGCTAGCGTAACGCTCAATCATAATGACTTTTTTGCCCAAATCTGCCGCACGGAAAGCTGCCGTATAACCACCAGGCCCAGAACCTAACACCAAAACTTCACATTGCTTGTCAGCAACAGGAACATCCGTCGCTGCAGCTGGGGCAACTGTTTTTTCTGGCTCTGCGGTGGCGGTAACGCTTTCTTCCACATTGGCTGCAACCGTTTCGACATTGGCAATTTCCATTTGTCCGATAACGGTACCTTCTTTAACTTTGTCGCCAATAGCAACGGTTAAAGAAATGAGCTTACCTGCAAAGGGCGCTGGAATTTCCATGGTGGCTTTGTCAGATTCTAGGGTTAGTAAAGAATCGTCTTGAATAATCTCATGGCCAGGTTCCACCAGCACTTCAATCACTTCAACTTCTGCAAAATCACCAATATCGGGAACTTTAATGTCAACTATTGTACTCATTTGTTAAAAACTCCCGATTACATTAATAATTGACGCAAGTCAGTTAAATATTGACCCACCGTGGTGGTAAAACGAACGCCTTCGGCACCGTCAATCACGCGGTGATCGTAAGACACACTGAAAGGCATGATTAAACGCGGTACAAATTCTTGTCCATTCCAAACTGGCTGCATTTTGGCTTTTGATAAGCCCATAATGGCCACTTCAGGAGCATTCACGATTGGGGTAAATTGTGTACCGCCAATACCGCCTAAGCTAGAAATGGTGAAACATCCGCCCGACATATCGGCAGGCGACATTTTGCCATCACGCGCTTTTTTAGAAATTTCCATCAAGTCACGCGAAAGCTCATAGATGCCTTTTTGATCAACATTTTTAACAACAGGAACCACTAAACCATTGGGTGTATCAACAGCCACACCTATGTTGTAATAGCCTTTTTTAATCAACGACTGACCATCGGGTGATAAAGAGGCATTAAAGTTAGGGAAGTCTTGCAAGGCTTTGACCACCGCTTTCATGACAAATACCAAAGGCGTTAATTTGACACCTTGCTTTTCAGCCGTTGCTTTCATGTCAACGCGGAACTGATCCATTTCGGTGATATCACACTCATCAAACTGGGTGACATGAGGCACATTCAACCAGCTAGTGTGCAGATGCTTACCAGAGATTTTTTTGATACGACCCAATTCAACCGTTTCAGTTGCACCAAACTGACTGAAATCAATGGTTGGCACAGGAGGAATGCCCGCGCCCGAAGCCGCAGGTGCTGCACCAGAAACCGTTTTAGTGCCTTGCATCACTGATTTAATCAATAATTCGACATCATGCTTTTGAATACGACCTTTAGGACCTGTCCCAGAAACTAAAGTTAAATCAACACCAAGGTTTCTGGCAAAAGCACGAACTGAAGGCGAAGCATGAGAGCTCGCGCCCATAGATTGATTATTCACAGGTTTTGCAGGTGCTACTGCAGGCGCTGAAGGGGCTTCAACGGTTCTTGGCGCGGCGGCTGGTGTAACCACTTTTTCTGGAACTGCTGCAGGTGCTTCTGCCTTAGGGGCTGGCTTTTCTGCTTTGGCCGGCGCTGGCGCTGCGGCTGAGTCGCTGACTTCGATATCTAACACGTAGGTGCCTTCAGACACCTTATCGCCAACCTTGACCATCACCTTAGTGACTTTTCCGGTCACGGGAGATGGGATTTCCATGGTGGCTTTATCCGATTCTAAGGTCATCAAAGAATCATCTATGGCAACGGTGTCGCCAACCGCAACCAAAACCTCAATGACTTCGACTGTGTCAAAATCACCGATATCGGGAATATTAATTTGCTGTATAGCCATTTCATCATTTCCTATAGCTAGGAACTGCCAGCACTTTTAGTGTTTGGACTGACAGTTTCGATTAAATTCGTTTGAAAAAGCCGTTTTCATAAAAGCGGCTTAACTTCATTTAGGCATGAACAGGGAAAGTTTTTTCGCTGTCTAATCCGTATTTTTCGATGGCTTTCGCCACGATTTCTGGCTTGATTTTGCCGGTGTCTGCTAAAGACTTCAGCGCCTCAACAACCACATAAAAACGGTTAACTTCGAAGAACTTACGCAACTGTTCACGCGTATCTGAACGACCAAATCCATCGGTACCTAGCACACTATAGTGGCCTGGCACATATTGACGAATACGCTCTGGATAGTCACGAATATAATCGGTTGCAACGATGAACGGGCCTTCTGAAGCAGATAATACTTCAGTGACATAAGGCACCTTCGGGGTTTCTGTTGGGTGCAAGGTATTCCAACGATGTACTTCAATACCATCACGACGCAATAGGTTAAAGCTGGGTACGCCCCAAATATCAGCAGCCACATCCCACTCAGCTTCAAGCATTTCTGCGGCGGCAATCACTTCACGGAAGATGGTACCCGACCCCATTAACTGCACCTTGTTTTTGGCTTTTGATTCTGACTTCTTAAAGGGGTAAATCCCTTTAATAATGCCATCTTCAACGCCTTCTGGCATGGCTGGATGTGAATAGTTTTCGTTCATGGCGGTGATGTAGTAGTACACATCTTGTTTTTCATTAAACATGCGTTTAATACCATCACGGATAATCACAGCCAATTCAAACGCAAAGGTTGGGTCATAGCTTAAACAGTTAGGCACATGATCGTATTGAATCAAGTTGTGACCATCTTGGTGCTGTAAGCCTTCACCTTCTAGCGTGGTACGACCGGCTGTCCCACCGATAAGGAATCCACGAGCACGCGAATCACCCGCTGCCCAAGCCAAGTCACCAATGCGTTGGAAACCGAACATGGAATAGTAGATGTAGAAAGGAATCATGCTCACACCGTAGTTGGCATAAGCGGTTGCAGCTGCAATCCAGTTAGCCATGGCACCAGCTTCGTTGATACCTTCTTCAAATACCTGGCCGTTTGAAGCTTCTTTGTACCACATCAACTGATCGTTATCCATTGGCTGATACAATTGTCCTGCTGGGTCATAAATACCAACTTGGCGGAATAAACCTTCCATACCAAAAGTACGCGCTTCATCGGGAATGATTGGCACAACGCGTGGCCCTAAAGTCTTGTCACGCAACAAGATAGACACTAAACGCACAAATGCCATGGTAGTCGACATTTCACGATCACCCGTGCCTTCTGTGAGCATTTTAAAGGTATCTAAACTCGGAACGGGTAAAGGCTCTGCATTGTCTAGACGAACAGGTAAAGAACCCCCAAGTGCCTCACGGCGCTCCTTCATATAGCGCATAACATCTGAGCTTTCGTCTGGTGTATAGAAAGGCACTTGCTTTTGCAAATCTTCATCTGAAAAAGGAATCGCAAAACGGTCACGGAAGTATTTATAGCCTTCGTAATCCAATTTTTTCTGCTGGTGAGCCGTGTTAGCTGACTCTCCATAAGGCCCCATGCCGTAGCCTTTAATGGTTTTCGCAAGAATAACGGTTGGTTGACCCTTAGTTTCTTCAGCACGCTTGTAGGCGTTATAGACTTTACGAGGTGAATGACCACCGCGGGTTAATGCAAAAATTTGTTTGTCGGTCATATCTGAGACCAACTCTAATAACTCTGGGTATTTACCAAAGAAATGCTCACGAACGAAGGCACCGTCTTTAGCCTTATAGGCTTGATACTCACCATCGACGACTTCGCCCATACGCTCGATCAATTTTCCAGAAACATCTTTTTGTAATAGACGATCCCAACCAGAACCCCAAATGACTTTAGTCACTGCCCAACCTGCGCCACGGAAAACGCCTTCCAGCTCTTGAATAATACTGTCGTTGCCACGCACAGGGCCATCTAAACGCTGGAGGTTACAGTTGATCACAAAAACTAAGTTATCTAATTTTTCGCGTTTGGCTAGCTGAATGGCACCACGAGATTCTGGCTCGTCCATTTCACCATCCCCAAGGAATGCCCAAACCTTACGACCTTCTGTTTTGGCTAATCCGCGGGCTTCCATGTACTTCATAAAACGGGCTTGATAAATAGCCATCAATGGACCAAGACCCATAGATACGGTTGGGAACTGCCAATAATCGGGCATCAACCACGGATGAGGATAAGAAGAAAGACCATTTCCATCTACTTCTTGACGATAGTTGCGAAGTTGTTCAGCGGTTAAACGACCTTCCATGTATGAGCGAGCGTACATTCCAGGAGCGGTATGCCCTTGGAAGAAAATCATATCCGCACCTTGTGGGTGCTTAGGCCCTTTAAAGAAGTGGTTCATACCGACTTCATACAAAACACAGCTTGAAGCGTAAGAAGCAATGTGACCACCAACGCTGGTGTTTTTGTTGGCCCCAGAAACAATCGCCATGGCGTTCCAACGCAACATGGCACGCATCTTTGTTTCTAATTCCATATCACCTGGATACTGCACTTGCTGCTCTGCAGCGATGGTGTTGATGTAAGGAGTATTGGCCGCATAAGGCACATCTATACCGTGAACACGGGCTTTTTCGATAAGTGCTGCAATAATATGTTGTGCCTTTTCTGTACCTTCAAAAGATACAACGGCTTCTAAAGCATCAAGCCACTCTTGTGTTTCTTGTGGGTCTTGGTCAACGAACTGATCGCTCATAAAATTTTTTAACCTCATTGGTTGGTTTGGTTTGACTCTGGAGGCTGGGTAATACCAGAGTGTCTTCAGCAAGCGTAGTTCTTACGCCGACCGCCAACAGATGAACTCAATTAAGAGTTCAAAACCGCCTTGGTTTCCAGCTACTTAGTATTTCCAAGGGGCTTGAATACCACTTAATGGGCAATAAAACACCCAGTATTCAAATTAATGAAAGCGAATAATACCACTTTTTAAGGGCAGGTGCGAATTCAACAAAACAACAAAAAGCCCAGCAAGCCCTTTAAACAGAGGATTGACAAAGATTTTTTGAATGGATTTAAAGACTTAGAAATGTTTTTTAGAAATGAATATCAAACAGAAGTGTTGCGGTAAAAGTTTGAAATTACCCGCAAAAGACGTCTTATGGCAGCCAGAATTTTTTTAATGAGTCTTCAAGCTCTAATAGCGCTTGATGATAAACCGCTTTTTTAAACTCAACCACATCCTGTACTGGATGCCAATAATCGACCCAAGTCCAAGTTTCAAACTCAGGGGTTTCGTGTAAAGCCAAATTGATTTTGGATTCTTCGGTTTCTAAACCCAATAAAAACCAAATTTGTTTTTGACCAATACAAACCGGCAAACTGTTATGACGAATTAAATGCTTAGGAAGGTCGTATGAAATCCAATCTTGGGTTCTGCCTAAAACTCGCACATCAGAAGGCTCTAAACCGACTTCTTCTTTAAGTTCACGAAAAACTGCTTGCTGAGGGGTTTCGGATTCACGCACGCCTCCCTGAGGAAACTGCCAAGCGTCTTGAAACACTCGCTTACCCCAAAACAACTTTCCTTGCTTATTGACTATTATGATACCGACATTCGGTCGATACCCATCTACATCGATCACAGTAAACCCTATTAAAAACGCTTATTTCATTAAAGGGTATTATGGCAAGAAACCCCCATATTTTTCAATTAATTTTACAACTTAGAGCACTTTTTTAGAACCAAATCTTCCAAATCAATCATAAAACCAATTAATGAGAATTTATAAATGCGCTTTTATAACATCCAACTGCAATCTGTGAAACATTCAGATAAAATGAATAAAAATTTTGCAATGGAATCTCAGACCTTATGAAACTGGCCATATTTGACCTAGACAACACTTTAATTGCTGGCGACAGTGACTACCTTTGGGGAAAGTTTTTAATTCAAAAAGGTGCCGTAGACCCCGCCTTTTTTGAAGCTGAAAATGATCGTTTTTACGCCAATTATAAAAATGGCACCCTAAACATCATGGAATACCAAAGGTTTTCTTTAAAACCTTTAACCCAATACCCGATGCAAACCCTGCTTGATTGGCATCAAGAGTTTATGCAAACCATGATTGAACCCATTTACCTTCAAAAAGCGCAAGACTTGGTCAACCAGCACAAAGCCAATGGCGACACGCTGTTAATCATTACCGCCACCAATAGCTTTGTAACCCGCCCGATTGGTTTACGATATGGCATAGATCATTTAATTGGCACTGACCCTGAAATCATCAACCATTGTTTTACAGGAGAAGTCTCAGGAACCCCTTCTTTCCAAGACGGCAAAGTCATTCGTTTAAATGACTGGTTAGAGGAACATCCTTTTGACTTGAAAGATGCCTACTTTTATTCTGACTCCAGAAATGATTTACCGCTATTAGAAGCTGTTGGAAATCCGACTGTGGTCGATGGTGACGATGTTTTAAAAACCATCGCCAAAGAGAGAAACTGGCCAAGCATTAGCTTGCGCAACTGATTATTAACAAACTTTTTTAAAGTTATAAAAACAAAAAAGGCGCTAAAAATGACCAGACTTTATGCCCTGTTTGCTATTAAGGGTGCTGGTCAAAATTAGCGCCTTTTTTATGGGTTTATAAAGTGAAATCTATTTAAGACCTGGCGGCATCATGCCACCCATACCTGGCATTTTTCCAGCCATACCGCGCATCAAGTTTTTCATGCCGCCTTTGGAAACTTTTTTCATCATTTTTTGCATTTGTTCAAACTGTTTCATCATGCGATTAATGTCCTGAACCTGTGTTCCTGAACCGGCAGCAATACGCTTTTTACGAGAACCTTTAATCACAGCCGGAAATGCACGCTCGTGAGGTGTCATGGAATAAATCATAGCTTCTAAGCGTTTAAAATCTTTTTCCATGGCTTCGTTATTCACCTGCCCTTTTAAAGCACCCATGCCAGGCAATTTGCCCATCAAACCGCCAACACCGCCCATTTTATTAATTTGCTGCAACTGCTCTAAAAAGTCTTCTAAATCAAATTGACCAGACTTTTGAATTTTTTGAGCAAACTTTTCAGCTTTGACTTTATCAATTTTTGACTCAGCTTCTTCAATTAAGCTGAGCATATCACCCATACCTAAAATTCGGCCGGCCATACGTTCTGGATGGAAAGTCTCTAAAGCATCGGTTTTTTCACCCGCCCCAATAAACTTAATGGGTTTACCCGTAATCTGACGAATCGACAAGGCCGCACCACCGCGAGCATCACCATCCGTTTTAGTCAAAATAACACCTGTTAAGGGTAAGGCATCATTAAAGGCTTTCGCGGTATTGGCGGCATCTTGACCCGTCATAGAGTCAACCACAAACAGGGTTTCAATCGGTTTGATAGCGGCATGCAATTGCTTAATTTCTTGCATCATCTCATCATCGATGTGCAAGCGACCCGCCGTATCCACAATCAACACATCCATAAATTTACGGCGCGCTTCTTTATGGGCGTTCTTAACGATGTCTATGGGATTTTGTTCCGCTGTCGAAGGGAAGAAATTTGCCCCCACTTGTTCAGCTAGGGTTTCCAACTGTTTAATCGCCGCAGGACGATAAACGTCGGCAGACACCACCATGACTTTTTTCTTGTGTTTTTCTTGCAGCCATTTAGACAACTTACCCACAGAAGTGGTTTTACCCGCGCCTTGTAAACCTGCCATCATAATAATCGCAGGAGGTTCAACATTAAAATTGAGCGGTGCGGCTTCTGCACCCATCACTTCGGTGAGTTGATCGCGAACGATTTTAATAAATGCCTGACCAGGATTTAAACTGGCTGAGACTTCAGTACCTATGGCGCGTTCTTGAACTTGGTCAATAAAACTTTTAACAACCGGTAAGGCCACATCTGCTTCTAATAGCGCACGACGAACATCTCGCAATGCATCTTTTATATTAGATTCGCTAAGACGCCCTTGACCCGTTAGATTTTTAAAGGTTTGGGACAGGCGTTCGGATAGATTATCAAACATGGAAATGCTCTCTTTACATTAACTATTAATGTTCGCTATTATAAGACTTTCGACAAACAATTTCTTAAGATTGGACTTTGAATGATTATTAGCAATCTCAGCGCAGTTGTTGCCAGCATTGGTTACCTTTATGCCAGCCATATGCTTTGGCAAAAAATCAAAGGTAAAACCGTTGAATTTGCTCGTGCAAAATTGCTAAAAACTGTTTTATTGGCCAGCGGCTTGCATTTAATTTCTTTTATGCCGCTGTTATTCAACGGTATTAGCTTACAATTTTCACTAACCATTTCTATTTCACTGATTGCTTGGATTTCTGCTTCGGCGCTACTGCTAACCAACATTAATAAACATACCGAAATGTTGGGCATCTTCATATTTCCCATTGCGGCGCTCACAACCTTACTGCCATTTGCGCAACCTGAAGTTCAATCCATTGAATTAACGCTGGGTGTGCACATATTATTGTCAATTATGGCTTATAGCATTATGGGATTGGCCGCCGCTCAGGCAATTCTCTATTCCATTCAAGAAAAAAGATTTCGTCAAAAGCGCTTAACCTCTTTGTTTAAAGCCTTGCCGCCTCTACAAATTATGGAAAAAACCCTTGTACAACTGGTGTTAATGGGATTTATTGCGCTCAGCTTTGCTTTGGTTACTGGCGGTTTTTTTATTGAAGATATGTTTGCGCAACATTTAATTCATAAAACGTTTTTTGCCATCTTATCCTGGATTGTCTATGCCATCTTTTTATGGGGACATTTCAAACGCGGCTGGCGCGGTCAAAAGGCTGCTCGCTATACACTTTGGGCCTATATTCTGTTATTGCTCAGCTACTTAGGAACGCAATTAATTCTAATGTTAATGAATGCATAAAACCAAAGGTCATAAACCTGGAATGTTTTTGCATGTTTTTTCGATAGTTGGTTATAATAATTTTTCGATTGACTATGTAAACTTACGCTCTTGAGTACCTTACCCTTACCTTTTCTTTTTGGAATTTTATTCCTACTCATTATTTTGTCAGCCCTGTTTTCAGGTTCTGAAACGGGCATGATGGCCCTTAATAAATACCGTTTAAAGCATCGCGTTAACGAAGGTTGCCCCAAAGCCATTCGAGTTCAAAAGCTTCTAGAGTCGCCCGATCGTTTGCTGGGTGTGATTTTGCTTGGCAATAACTTTGTTAATATCTTCGCCTCGTCGATCGCAACCATTATTGCCATGCGCTTGATGGGCGAAGCCGGTATTGCCATTGCCGCAGGTTTACTCACCATGGTGGTATTGGTATTTTCAGAAGTTGCGCCAAAAACTTTAGCGGCGCTCTATCCAGAAAAAATCGCCTACCCAGCCGCTTACGCGCTAACGCCACTGCTTAAAATATTGTCGCCTTTAGTGGCCATGATTAACTTCTTTTCAAATAACTTACTCAGCTTATTAGGCGTTCGAGTTAAAGAAAATGCCGTTGATCACCACAGCCTAACACAAGAAGAACTGCAAACGCTGATTGATGAAGCAACCGGACAATTGCCGCAACAATATCGCAGTATGCTGACCAGTATTTTGCGTTTAGAATCGGTCACCGTTGAAGATGTCATGATGCCCAAACAAGATATTTATGGCGTTGATGTTGACCAACCCCTGAAAAAAATCATTAAAGACATCCAAAAATCGCCCTACACTCGCATTCCAATTTATCGCGGCAGTATTGATGATGACTTTATTGGCATTTTAAATCTTAGACGCGCTTTGCCGGTTCTTTTAAAAGAAGATGCAACCCTCAAAGACATTATAAAAGTGACCAGGCCTGGTTATTTTGTGCCAGAAACCACCACTTTAAATATCCAATTGGCGAAGTTTAATCAAAATAAACGCCGCATGGCGATGATTGTTGATGAATATGGTGACATCCAAGGCTTGCTCACCATGGAAGACTTACTGGAAGAAATCGTCGGTAAATTAACGACCGACTCTCGAGTAGATCCAGAAGAAGAAACCACGCTCTTTAATGAAGATGGCTCTATCACCTTTGATGCAGGCGAATTTATTCGTGACATCAACAAAGAATATAATTTTCAACTACCGATTGATGGACCCAAGACTTTAAACGGTCTAATCCAAGAACAACTTGAGTCGTTACCGGAAGTAGGAACCTGCTTATTATTGAAAGACACCTATGTGCTTGAAGTGGTTGAGCGTTCTGCAAATGCCATCGAAAAGGTCAAACTCACTATTCGAGAAGACCAAAGTGAAGCGACTTTTAAAAAGGAAGAAACACATGAATCACTTTAATAACGCTCAAGAATGGCAAAAACTCAAAACAGGCATCATTGAATTAGCCAAACAGGAAGTGCTGAGCCGTTTTAATAAAGTGTCTGCTGAAATTAAGCAAGATGGTTCATTGCTGACCGAAGCTGATACCCAAATGCAAATTAAAAGCCAAGCCTTCTTATTAGCCCATTGGCCGAAATATGCATTCCTTGGTGAAGAGTCAACCTCAGAAGATCAAACGACTGCGCTTTCATCAGAACAGGGTTGCTGGATTCTTGACCCAGTGGATGGCACCAGTAACTTTGCCAGTGGCATAGCATTTTTCTCAGTTTCTTTAGCGTTGGTTGTTAAAGGACAAGTGGTTGCAGGCTTAATTTACGATCCTTATCGCGATGAAATGTTTGGCGCACGCTTAGGCTTAGGCGCAGAACTCAACAACAAAACGCTCATTGCCAAAACAGCTAAAACAGCCCTTAAGCAGTGTATTGGAATTATTGATTTCAAAAGGCTACCCGCAAAATTAGCACAAACCCTGGCTGTCACGCCACCATTTGCCTCTCAAAGAAGTTTTGGCTCGGTTGCATTAGATTGGTGTTGGATTGCGGCAGGTCGCGGACAAGTCTATTGTCATGGTGCACAAAATATTTGGGATTATGCCGCAGGATGGCTCATTTTAAATGAAGCAGGTGGTCAAAGCGCTGCGCTGAATGGCGAGTCCGTTTTAGTACCAACCGTCACTAAGCGCTCTGCTGTTGCGGCAACCACCCCAGAACTTTTTGCCGAATGGCAGAATTTTCTGAAGACAACAGAGCTATCTTAACTTTAAAAAGATAGGTCAATACTCGTCTAGCCCTGAAGCTTTAAATTTCAGGGCGAATCGAACCCCAAACTTTTAAAGTTCTTTTTAAAGCCACCAAATCGATTGGCTTGGTTAAATAATCATTCATTCCAGCTTCTATCACTCTATCTCTATCACCAGACATTACATTAGCGGTTAAAGCAATAATCGGAATGGTGGAGACATCTGACTCTAAAGCTCTAATTTTAGCCGTCGCTTCAAGACCATCCATCTCAGGCATTTGCATATCCATTAAAACCAAATCAAACATGGGTAAATCATGATCAGCCTCGCGCTCTTCAATGGCTTCAATCGCTTTTAGCCCATTACCGGCCAAAACGACCTCATGCCCCATTTTTTTCAATAACGCTTTAATTAATAATTGGTTCGGTAAATTATCTTCTGCTACCAAAATATTCAGGCTACGGGTGAGTTCAGGTAAGTCATCGGCAAATTCTTTCTTGGCCTCAATTTCACCGACTTCTTCCATCGGCACTTCAAACCAAAAAGTACTGCCTTCGCCTAATTTGCTGATAATGCCAATCTTGCCATCCATGGCCTCAACCAATTTTTTGCAAATCGACAACCCTAAACCTGTACCCCCAAACTTACGAGTTGTACTGGCATCAACCTGAGTAAACTCAGAAAATAACAGTCCAATTTTGTCCGCAGGTATACCAATACCGGTATCTATCACTTCAAAGCGAATTCTTTGGGCGCTTGCGGCCTCTAAGGCCGTAGAAGGGGTCATTATTTTTAGTGTCACCGAACCCTTTTCGGTGAACTTGATGGCATTGCCGATTAGGTTCAACAGTATTTGACGAAATCTTGCCTCATCACCCAAGAAATAATGCCCCATATGCTCAGGGAAACTAAAGTTTAATTCAATCCCCTTTAAACGCGCATTGACATTACACATGGCAAAAACGGTTTGAATTTGTGCATACAAATCAATTGGACGAGATTCAAGCTCCATTTTGCCGGCATCGAGTTTATTGAAATCTAAAATATCGTTAATTAAATGTAACAAGTGTTCACCAGAGCGTTTAATCATTTCAACGTGTTGCGCTTGTTCTGCATCGAGCGGGGTATCAATCAACAAACCAGCCGTTCCTATCACTGAGTTCAGGGGCGTGCGAATTTCGTGACTCATGACGGATAAAAACTCAGATTTGGCCTGGGATGCTTTTTGAGCAGCATCTCTCGCCTGCTC
The DNA here is from genome assembly GCF_011398155.1 of Thiosulfativibrio zosterae. Classification (NCBI taxonomy): domain Bacteria; kingdom Pseudomonadati; phylum Pseudomonadota; class Gammaproteobacteria; order Thiotrichales; family Piscirickettsiaceae; genus Thiosulfativibrio; species Thiosulfativibrio zosterae. The sequence goes on along the minus strand of NZ_AP021888.1, from coordinate 1,110,963 downwards.
TAACATTTCTTCAACAGCTTTACGCTGTGTAATGTCAATTGAAAAGCCTAAAATCCAAACCTGATCTTCGCCGTTGCGATTAACCTTAATGGGACCTTTACCCAACATAAGCCAGCGACTGAAACCGGCTATTTGAATATTTTCCTCTGAAACCAAAATACGATTTTCAGTAATCGCTATCTGATCACTGATGGATTGCTGACGCGCCAAAGTCGTTGGAAAAATTTCATAAACCGTGCGCCCAATCGCCTCTTCTCGACTGACGCCCGTATCTTGCTCAGTTTGCTTACTAAAAAATCTAAAGCAACCATTGTGGTCTTTAACATAAATGCTGATGGGCAGGCTATCAATGATTTGTTCAATCAGCGCTTCCCTTTGCAGCACTTGTGCTTCGGCATTTTTACGGGCTGAAATATTCAACATCATACCGACAAATCGAATCGGCTCAGCCGTTACCGAGTTCCAAACGGCTTTACCGGTTACTTGAACCCACACATAATGGCCGACAGAAGTTTTGATTCTAAAAGAATAATCATAAGGCCATCTTTGCTCAAGATGCGTTTCAAAAGATTCTTTTAAACCTTCAACATCCTCTGCATGCACTCTACTGAGAAACTGCTCTAAGGTATTGCCTAATTCAGAATGATTAAGACCACAAAGGTCATAGACCTTATCGCTGTAACTGATAAATTCGTCTGCAATATTCCAATCAAAAACCCCAACTTTTGAGCCTTCAATAACCAATTGATAAACATCTTCTTTGCGGCGTCTTTCTCCACGATATTCGCTCACGGCGACTTCTGGTAAAAATTGCAATAAGAAATCATTATCACTGTAAGCAGAAACGATAAATCGAAACGGTTGAATGTTTTTGACTAACTTGCACACAAAACTGGAAGCGCCTGTCTTGGAGGCAGCATCCATTAAAGATAACTTGAGATCAAAATCTTCATCGATGTCGTATTCACTCCAAAGCGATGTCGCCGCACTATTTTGCCAAACAATTGACCACTCAGAGTCTTCATTTCTCTTAATAATCGCTGTAGCTATGGCCATATCGGCAAAAATTGCTTGCAGTTCTTTGATGGGCTTATTGGCAATCATAGTTATCTCTTTTCATAAAAGCATGTGTGTATCTTAAATCAAATACCCTAAGGCTTGTTGTAAATTTGAAACGCCATGTATGGTCATTCCTGCAACACCGCCCTTGGGCACATTCCCTTGCGGCACAATTGCGGTTTTAAAGCCATGCTTAACCGCTTCAAATAATCGCTCTTGACCACTGGGAACAGGTCTAATTTCACCAGATAAACCCACTTCGCCAAACACAATTAAATCGTTAGGCAAAACTCGATTACGCAAACTAGAAACAATGGCACATAACACCGCTAAGTCTGCACTGGTTTCGGTAATTTTAACGCCACCGACCACATTCACATAAACATCTTGATCACTGGCTTGTACGCCGGCATGACGATGCAACACAGCCAGAAGCATCGCAATACGATTTTGCTCCAAGCCTACCATCACGCGTCTTGGTGAGCCAAAAGGTGCGTCATCCACCAAAGCTTGAATTTCTACCAATAAAGGTCGAGACCCCTCCCAAAGCACCATGACCACAGAACCTGAAGAAGGCTCTTCGCTGCGTGATAAAAAGATGGCCGATGGATTTTTAATTTGACGCATCCCTTTGTCTGTCATAGCAAAAACACCTAGCTCATTCACCGCTCCAAAGCGGTTCTTGATGGCACGAAGTGTTCTGTATCGACTGTCCGATTGCCCTTCTAAAAAAATGACGGTATCCACAATATGTTCTAAGACACGAGGCCCGGCAACCTCTCCAGACTTAGTGACATGCCCAACCAAAAAAATCATCACCTGATTTTGCTTGGCATAACGCGTTAAATAAGCAGCCGTTTCTCTGACCTGCGAAACACCGCCTGCTGCGCTGGTAACCTCTGCTAATTGCATGGTCTGAATCGAGTCAACAATCATCACCTTTGGTTTTTCAACTTCCGAAGCTTCTACAATTCGCTCAACATCAGTTTCTGTTAACAGTCGCAGTTTATCAACGGGTAATTGCATACGAGTTGCGCGCATCGCCACTTGCTGTAATGATTCCTCTCCAGTCACATAAAGTACATTCAGTTGCTGACTTAATAAACAAGACACTTGCAGCAAAATGGATGATTTACCAACACCGGGATCCCCACCAATAAGCACGACTGAGCCAGGCACTATCCCACCACCCAAAACTCTATCGAGTTCACTCAACCCAGAGGCAAACCTGGGCACTTCAGCCAAATCAACTTCACTAACAGACAATACTTTTTGAGTTTGTGCGCCGGTGTAACCCACTACGCCAGATGAACTAGCTTTAGATTTAGAGGCACTGACTTTAAATTCCTTGAGCGTATTCCAAGATTTGCACGCCATACATTGGCCTTGCCATTGGGCATAATCTGCACCGCACTCAGAACACACATAGGCCACTTTTGCTTTTGCCATAGTTATTTCCATAAAAATAAACCCGCAGACGCGGGTTTAATGAAAATTGAGATCACGAAATAAACAACATTAGTGTTTAATGTCGCGCCAATATTCTCTTTTCAACAAGTAGGTTAAGATGAATAACACAAACAAGAACAACATCACCTTAATACCTAGGTCGTAACGCGTCACTTTGATAGGTTCTCCAACATATTCCAAGAAGTTGGTAATATCACGCGTGGTTTGATCAAAGTCTTCAGCAGACTGATGTCTTTTCAAACCTTCAAGGACATTCGGCATGGCTGTTCCAACCAAGATTTTATTATCCCAATTACCCTGCTCATCTTGATGATAAGCACGAATAAAAGTGTAAATATAGTCAGGGCCTTTCAAACGCGCCATTAAAGATAAATCTGGAACTTCAGTTCCAAATACATCCAAAGCAACGCCTTCTTGCATATGGCTATTGACAATATCAACCGGCTTATTCATGCCATAAGTTAGTTTTGCAACCACTTCTTCATTAGACCAGCCCAAATCATTAGCAATACGGTTATAACGCATGTACTTTAGTGAGTGACAGGCTAGACAATAGTTTGCAAATAAAACCGCACCACGCTGCAAAGACTCTGTATCACGGATATCGTTATGCGCTTTATCGAGTGCTAAGCCATGCCCGCCTGCAGCTGAAGCTGCAGAACTTAAGGCGATTAGAGTCAACATACTGAAAACTTGAAACATCTTTTTCATTAGTGAACCCTCTCTGGTACTGGCTTGGTTTTTTCATTAATTGAGGTAAAAGGCAATACCAAAAAGAATGCAAAATATGTCGCTGTAAAGATTCTCGCCAACTTAGTTAATTCTGGGGTTGCAGGCTGAGTACCTAACCAACCCAACACAATAAAGCTAATGACGAGCATGGTTAACAATAATTTGTAAGAAATGCCACGGTAGCGAACCGACTTGACCTTACAACGATCTAACCAAGGCATGGCAAATAACACGGCAATTGCACCGCCCATTGCCAATACTCCCAATAACTTATCTGGCACAGCTCTTAAAATGGCATAGAAAGGTGTGAAGTACCAAACAGGCGCAATGTGCTCAGGCGTTTTTAAGGGGTTTGCTGGTTCAAAATTTGGTGGTTCAAGGAAATAACCGCCCCCTTCTGGGATAAAGAATACAAACGCCGCAAAAATAAACATAAAGAATACCGCGCCCATCGAATCTTTAACAGAATAATAAGGGTGAAAAGGAATACCATCGATAGGTAAACCTTCGTTATTTTTATACTTTTTAATTTCTACACCATCTGGATTGTTAGAACCCACCTGGTGTAAAGCAACTATGTGCATGAAAACTAATATTAATAAAACCAATGGCAAAGCAATAACATGCAAGGCAAAGAAACGGTTTAAGGTTGCATCAGAAATAACAAAATCACCACGCACCCATATTGCCAAATCTGGTCCAACAATAGGTATCGCACCAAACAATGAAATGATTACCTGTGCACCCCAATAAGACATTTGCCCCCAAGGTAGTAAATATCCCATAAAGGCTTCCGCCATCAGGACTAAGAAAATCAACATCCCTAACAACCAAATCAACTCGCGAGGGTTTTTGTATGAACCGTAAAGCAATGCTCTCATCATGTGTAGATAGACCACGATGAAAAAGGCTGAGGCGCCTGTAGAGTGCATATAGCGGATTAACCAACCCCACTCAACATCACGCATAATGTATTCAATAGAATTAAATGCTTCTGCTGCACTCGGCTTATAACTCATGGTTAACCATACGCCTGTAATCAGCTGATTCACTAAAACCAGCAGAGCAAGAGAACCGAAGAAGTACCAAAAATTGAAATTCTTAGGTGCATAGTATTCGCCAACATGCTCATTCCAAGTGCTGACCAAAGGGTAACGCGCGTCTAGCCAACCTAAAAGCGAGTTTTGACTGGTTGGCTTTGAATTTGGATTTGAATTTGCCATTATGCCTTGCCTCCTTCAACCGTATCTTCGCCCACACGCACGATTGATTCGCTTAAAAAACGATAGGGAGGAACTTCTAAATTAGTCGGTGCTGGAACCCCTTGGTAAACGCGGCCAGCTAAATCAAATTTTGAACCATGACATGGACAGAAAAAACCACCCTGCCAATCTTCTGAAACATCTGGAGAGCCAATGGCTGGACGATATAGCGGCGCACAACCTAAATGTGTACAAATCCCTACAACGACAAAAAACTCTGCATTAATTGCTCTGGAATCATTTTGACAATAATTCGGCTGAATAGATTGCTCAGATCCTGGATCTCTTAACTCAGTCACATTGCCAGTGAGCTTTTGAACCATATCTGGTGTTCTACGAACAACCCAAACAGGTTTACCGCGCCAAGAAACCGTCAACATTTGCCCAGGTTGTAAATGACTAATATCGGCATCTACAGGCGCACCCGCTGCTTTTGCTTTCTCACTCGGTTGCCAAGAACTGACAAAAGGCACTGCTAAAAAAGTAGCGCCAGTTGCACCCACAACACCGGTAGCAGCCGTTAAGACTTTTCTACGAGATAAATTTACTTCGTTGTTATTTTCTAGAGACATATTTCGTCCTATCACCCGTTGTTATTAGTGAGAAATTCGGTTTTCTCACTCAGTTATAAGCGGGTATTCTACCCAAGGTTTCACAAAACATAAACGACTATATGCTTATACGCCTATAAACTTTACTAATAATAAAGGACCTATTTAGGGTCTTACCATAAATTTTGATTATACCACGACATAACCATACTTAATATCAAGTCTACTAAACAGGATTATCAACATCCACAAAAATGACTTCTAATCCAAAAATTTCAGCCAAATGTTCTCCAAGCACTTTCACCCCCAGCCTTTCAGTCGCATAGTGACCCGCCGCTAAATAATGAATTCCATTCTCCAAAGCTTGATGGGTCGTTTGCTCGGAAACCTCCCCACTGATAAAAACATCAGCCCCCCACTCTATGGCTTGTTCAATATCATTTTGCGCCCCACCGCTACACCAGGCTATCTTTTGCACCCTGACTGGCCCTCCAGGTAAATGCAATGGCAATCTGCCTAAAGAACTAGCGACCATTTCAATAAAATCTTCAATATTGGTGGCATATTCTAGACGACCCATTCTCACCAAACTGTTTTGTTGGGGTGTTTCATCTGTTATTGACCATAACTTAGCTAACTGAGCATTGTTACCATAAATTAAATGACCATCTAAAGGCAGATGATAAGCGACCAAATTAATATCATTTGCTAACAAAGATTTGATGCGCTTTTGTTTCATTCCAGAAATGACAGGGGATTCATTTCGCCAAAAGTATCCATGATGCACCAAAACCATGTCTGCGTTTAGGGCAATGGCTTTATTAATTAAGGATTGGCAAGCCGTCACACCGGTGACAATTTTGGTAACTTCTTGCTTACCCTCTACCTGTAAGCCATTGGGTGCATAATCCTGATAAGCATTAACCTCTAATAACTCATGGCAATATGCCAATAATTCAGTCACTTTCATCTATTTCCCCTATAAAAAACCCCCAAAAAAGGGGGTCAATCATTTATCAAACTTAAAAGCTTAGTCTTTTTTGATGCGGTATCTGGCAGAAGCCGCATGCGCCTGCAAACCTTCACCATCTGCTAGAACTGCGGCAATTTTACCCAACTCACTGGCACCATCAGCAGAACACATAATTAAGCTTGAACGCTTTTGAAAATCATAAACCCCTAAAGGCGATGAAAATCTAGCGGTTCTTGAAGTTGGCAACACATGGTTAGGACCCGCACAATAGTCACCCAAGGCTTCCGCAGTGTAACGCCCCATAAAAATGGCGCCTGCGTGACGAATTTTGGGTAATAAAGCCTGTGGATCTTCAACCGATAACTCTAAGTGCTCAGGCGCAATGATATTAATCATTTCCATGGCTTGTTCTTCATCATCAACCACGATAATGGCACCACGGTCAGTGATGGCTTTAGTGATAATTTCCTCGCGTGGCAAGGTTTTCACCAAACGACTCATACTTTCATGAACTTGATCTGCAAAGGCTGCATCTTGCGTCACCAAAATAGATTGTGCATCCTCATCGTGTTCCGCTTGAGAAAACAAATCCATCGCAATCCAATCTGGATTGGTTTTTCCATCGCAATAAACCAAAATCTCAGAAGGGCCTGCAATCATATCAATACCGACAGTACCAAAAACCATACGCTTAGCGGTAGCAACAAAGATATTACCTGGCCCAACAATCTTATCAACTTGAGGAACAGTTTCTGTACCATAAGCCAAAGCTGCAACCGCTTGCGCGCCGCCCAAGGTAAAGACTCTATCTACACCACAAATAGCTGCCGCTGCCAAAACCATATCATTCACCACACCATCTGGCGTAGGAACAACCATAATTAACTCTTTGACACCTGCCACCTTAGCGGGAATGGCATTCATGATGACCGATGATGGATAAGCCGCTTTTCCACCGGGAACATACAAACCCACTTTATCTAAAGGGGTAACCTGTTGACCTAAAAGCGTGCCATCAGACTCGGTGTATGACCAAGAATTTTGAATTTGTTTTTGATGATAGTCGCGAACACGCTCGGCAGAAATTTCTAAACCTTCTCGTTGGTCTTGTGGAATGCGCTCTAAAGCCGCGTGTAATTCGCTCGTTGGAATCTCCAAATCAGAGCCACTCTTAAGCTGCAATCTATCAAAGCGTGCGGTATATTCTAATAACGCAGCATCACCTTTCGATTTAACCGCTAAAACCACTTCTTTGACGATATCATTCACAGCATCATTTGATACCGTTTCCCAGGCCAAAAGTTGATCTAACTCTTTTCTAAAGCCTGTCGCATTGGCAGATAATCTTCTAATATTTAACATCTTTTTTCTTCTCTCTTAGACGACTGCAGATTTTATTTTTTCAACAATTTCATTTATTTGTGCATATTTTGTTTTATATGCATGTTCATTTACAATTAAGCGTGAACTGATGTCCGCAATATGCTCCATCGGCACCAAACCATTCGCTTTTAAAGTATTACCTGTATCAACCAAGTCAACAATGTAATCCGCCAAATCAATCAAAGGCGCAATTTCCATCGAGCCATAAAGCTTAACTAAATCTACCTGCTCACCCTTTTGCGCATAATAAGCTTCGGCTGATTTAAGATATTTAGTCGCTATCTTTAAGCGATGCCCTACTGGCTTTGGCTCTGCAGGTCCGGCAACCATCAACTTACACTTGGCAATATTTAAATCCAAAAGCTCATAAAGATTGTCTGTCGGTGCTTCCATCAAAACATCTTTACCAGAAATACCTATATCCGCTGCACCATGAGCAACATAGGTTGGTGCATCGGTCGCTCGCACAATCAATAGTCTAATGTGCGCATGATTGGTTGAAATAATCAATTTGCGTGACTTATCTGGGTCTTCCGACGGAATAATGCCAGCTGCTTCCAATAAAGGAAGCGTGTCTTTGTAAATGCGCCCTTTAGATAAGGCAAATGTTAGTTGTTCATTCATCATTTTATTCTACTTTAGCAAATTTTAGATTTTAGGACGCTCGGTAAATTTGACTGCCTAACTTATGAAACTTTTCTTCTATCAACTCATAACCACGGTCAATATGATAAATACGATTGACCACCGTTTCACCTTCTGCTGCAAGGCCGGCTAAAATTAAACTTGCAGAGGCTCTTAAATCGGTTGCCATCACGGGTGCGCCAATTAATTTATCAACCCCTGTAATGTAAGCCACATTACCATCTAAGGAAATATCAGCCCCCATACGAATCAATTCAGAGACATGCATAAATCGATTCTCAAAAATGGTTTCCTCAACTTTAGAGTCACCTTCTGCCAGAGTATTCATCACCAAAAATTGCGCCTGCATATCTGTCGGAAAGCCTGGATAGGGATCTGTTCTGATATCCACAGGCTTCAATGCTTGATCTCGCATATCTAATGTTATGGTGTTTTCAGTTAATTCTAACTGAGCCCCTGCTTCTACAAACTTATCCAAAACAGCGGTTAAATGTGAAGGATCAACATGGGTTACGGTAATCTTACTGCGGGTTAAGGCTGCCGCTGCTAAATAAGTGCCCGCTTCAATTCGGTCTGGAATCACTCGATAATCACAGCCTTGCAGGCTATCAACGCCTTCAATAGTGAGTGTTGGCGTGCCGATACCCGAAATTTTTGCACCCATCTTATTTAAGAAATGTGCTAAATCTGAAACTTCTGGCTCCATCGCTGAGTTACGCAGAATCGTTGTGCCTTGCGCTAAAACGGCAGCCATCAATAAATTTTCGGTTCCGGTGACTGTGACCGGCTCCATCAAAATATCCGCACCTTTAAGTCTGTCTGCTGTGGCAATAATATAGCCTTTCTCGACCACAATATTTGCGCCCATCTTTTTCATACCGTCGATATGGATATTGACCGGACGAGATCCTATGGCGCAACCACCCGGCAATGACACTCTGGCCTCACCAAATCTTGCCAAAAGCGGCCCAAGGGATAAGATTGACGCGCGCATTGTCTTAACCAACTCATAGGGTGCTTCTTTCGAAGTTAACACGGAAGCATCGATTTCAATATTTAAGCGCTCATCGAACATAACCTGAACCCCCATACTGGCAAGAAGCTGTATGGTCGTGGTGACATCCTTAAGGTGAGGAACATTAGACAGGGTTACGGGCGATTCTGCCAGCAAGCATCCCATTAAAATCGGTAATGCAGCGTTCTTGGATCCCGACACTCTAACTTTGCCTGACAATTTACCAGGACCTTTAATGACTATTTTATCCATATTAACTCAGCTTAAGGCGTACGGGTTTTAATGGACAAGGCGTGCAATGCTCCTGAAGCAAAGTCGTCTTTAAAAATATCATTAACCATACGATGTCTTTGAATGGGGCTCTTGCCTTCAAAGCACGCGCAAACTACCTCTACAGCAAAATTGCAGTCCATGCCATCCATAGTGACTTGCGCTTCGGGTAAGTGAGCAATTATTTTTTGCTGAATGAGTTCTGGGGACATGAATCTACCTTGAAAAAAATTTTAGTTGCGTATTTTAACGCCTTTAACCAATAAAATCACATTTATCGCAGAAATAAGCAGGAAGAATCCAAAGCTGACCGTCAAACTCAAATAAACAGAAACATCGGATTGCTCAAAAAAACCATACCTAAAACCATCCACCATATAGAAAAATGGATTGAAATGCGACAGCGTTTGCCAAACACCTGGCAAGGCGTGAATGGAATAGAAAACCCCGCTTAAAAAGGTCAATGGCATAATAATAAAGTTTTGAAATGCTGCCAATTGGTCATATTTGTCAGACAAAATTCCGGCTGTCATGCCTATTCCACCCATCAAACCCGCGCTTAAAATTGCAAAAACCAAAATCCACATCGGTGACTGCCAACTTAAATCAAACCAAAGAACACCGACAACCAAAACACCTAAACCCACCACTAAGCCACGCACTATTGAGGCCGCAATAAAAGCGATATAAAGTTCAACCGGGGAGATAGGACTGAGCAACACAAAAGACAAATTACCGTGCATTTTTGACTGAATCAAACTCGACGAACTGTTAGAAAAAGCATTCTGCAAAATCGCCATCATCACCAAACCTGGAATTAAAAACTGGCTATAGTTTAATCCCGAAAAAACTTCGATATCCGCACTGATGACCTTGCCAAATATTAACAAATACAACAAGGTTGAAACCACCGGAGCAAAGATGGTCTGCACCGCTACTGAATAAAATCGTCTAACTTCTTTTACAAAAAGTGCCCAAGTGCCTGTCCAGTTCATTTAGTGGCTCCTGTTAGGTTCAAAAAAACCTCCTCTAACGAAGCGTCTCGGGTACTAATATCTTGAATATTTAAACCACTCTGATGCAACCATCCCAGCATCTCGGGTAAGGGCATATCTTTTTCCATTTTGAATAGGCCACCATTTACATCAAACTCAACCAAGCGTTCTGCTAATGGTGGTAACAAAGATTTATAATTGCCAGTGCCTGATACTCGAACAAAACGATATGGGTGCTTTGATAAGAGCGCCGCTGTTGTGTCCATGGCTTTAACTTCACCATGTTGCAAAATAGCGACCTTTTGACACAAAGCTTCTGCTTCTTCCAGATAATGTGTTGTGAGTATAATCGTATGACCTTGCTGATGAAGTTCTTGGGCAAATTCCCATAGCGTTCGGCGCAAATCTACATCAACACCCGCCGTAGGCTCATCTAAAACCAAGACTTGTGGCTTATGAACCAACGCCATCGCAATCAGCAGTCGTCGTTTCATTCCGCCCGAAAGCATATTGGTAATTTGATCGGCTTTATCACTAAGTGCCAAACGCTCCAGCAATTCATCCACCCATGCCAATTGTTTAGCGCCTACCAACCCGAAATAGCCCGACTGTATGCGCAACAATTCTCTAATGGAAAAAAAAGGGTCAGAAATCAGTTCTTGCGGTACAAGTCCCAAGGCGCGTCTTGCTTGACGATAATCCTTAATCACATGGGCGCCCTTAATAAAAATTTGCCCGTCAGATGGTTTGACCAAACCAGACATACAATTGATTAAGGTAGATTTACCGGCACCATTTGGTCCTAATAATCCAAAAAAACTGCCTTCTTCAACATCAAAACTGATGTTGTTTAGTGCTCGCAGATGATGATAGTTTTTAGAAACCCCCTCAAACTGAACCGCTGGTACACTCACAAAACTGCTCCGTGAGATAATTGTGCTGCCGCAGGCAATTCAAAAACTTCTTCTAAATCATATAAATGCAATAAGGTTAGCAATTTTGGCGGAACATTTTTTAAGCTTAAATGCGCCGCTTGCTTTGCCTGTATCGATAGCATTAAGGCCAAGCCCGTAGAGTCACTTTCTGTCACCGCCGACCAATCCACACTCAATACTTCTACCGGTGTCTTTTTAATATGAATTTGCCACTGTTTGACAAACTGACTCACCGTATCGGCATTCACAGGACCTTCAAAGTTAAGACATTGATCACTGACTGAAAACTTTAAAACTGCTTTTTTGGATTTAAAAAACACTTACGCTGCCTCTAAGAAAGCTTTATTTTTGGCTTGCATATCATTGATCACTTGGTCAATGCCCCCCTTATCTAACTCAGAACCATAAGACTTGCGATAATTCAGCAACATGCTAATGCCTTCAATCGACACATCATATAAAAACCACTTATTTTCAGCCGCGTTTAGGTAGGCACGATAAACAATTCCCGTCACATTCCCATCAGCCTGCGTCACTTCTGAAGGAACTTGAACACGCCCTTCTTTTTCTTCAATCATCGGCTTTACGACAACGCTGGTGACTTTGAGCTTTAAAATGCTACTGGCATAAGAACGCATCAGCGTTTGTGTAAAGGCTTCTGTAAACGCTTGTTGCTGTTTTTCACTGGCTATTTTCCAGTAACGCCCCATGACATATCTGGCCATTTTGGGGGTATCCACATAAGGCAACACAAACTGTTCGGCAAAGACCTTAATTTTTTGCGGCTGCCCTTCTAATTCAGCGCGTTGCAACTCCAACTCTTTCAGTAATTGTTCTGAAACTTCTTTGACCATGGTTTCAGGATTCGATTGATTAATGGCATAAGCCTGCGAAATCAATCCCATCAGCATTGCCAAAACCATGAGAGAACGCGCCAATTGAACTTTTAAAAATGTCATGTTTTGCTCCAACAATTAAAACTAAGGCTTCGAAGTGTCGCCTGAAAACTTGGTTAAAAATTGACCAATCAACTCTTCTAAAACCAACGCTGGCTGCGTGAGTTCTAGTCGATCGCCGTTTTTCAATAACTCATCAGACCCACCGGGTTCTAATCCTACATATTGATCGCCCAACAACCCAGAGGTCAAAATAACACCCGAAGTGTCACTCGATAACTGATTAAAATCTTGATAAATGTCCATTTTGACCAAGGCCTGATAAGTTTTAGCATCGACTTCAATCGACTTAATTCGCCCAACCACCACACCGCTAATCTTCACGGGGGCTCTGACCTTTAGACCGCCAATGTTACTAAAAAGCCCGCTGATTTCGTAGGTTGCACGTTCTTGTAAACCTTGATAATTACTGACTTTAAAGGCAATAACCGATAATGCAATCAGTGACATCAACACAAATGCCCCAACCCAAACCTCAACTATCTTTTGACGACTCATACACAAATTCCTGATTCAATAATTCAAAATTAAATAAAACTAGTTAAACATTAGGGCGGTTAGGATAAAGTCTAATCCCAAAACACCCAACGAGGCATGAACCACGGTTCTGGTTGTTGCACCACTCACCCCTTCCGAAGTGGGCATAGCATCATAGCCTTGATATAACGCAATAATTGCCACTAAAAATGCAAAGGCAATCGACTTAATAATGCCATTGACCGCATCTTCTTGCCAATCAACATGACTGGTCATTTGCGACCAAAAAGCGCCTTCATCAACCCCTAACCAGCCAACACCGACTAAATATCCACCTAAAATCCCCATTGCGATGAACAGTAACGACAACAAAGGTAAGGCAATGACTGTGGCTAAAAATCTTGGCGCAAATACAAATTTATTGGGGTCGACTGCCATCATTTCTAAGGCTGATAATTGCTCGGTCGATTTCATTAAACCAATTTCGGCAGTCATGGCTGAACCTGCGCGACCCGCAAATAATAATGCCGCAACCACGGGCCCTAACTCGCGTAACAAGGAAAGCGCCGTCATAGCACCTACCGCTTCGGCAGAGTTATAATCAACCAAAACATTGTAACCTTGCAGGGTGAGTACCATGCCCACGAATAGGCCTGCCGTTAAGATAATCGGCAAAGATAAAACACCGGCAAAATAGACTTGTTTAATCAGTAGCTCAAAACGCCAAAGTGCACTGGGCATGGCTGGCAGCAAAGACAAAATAAAAATAGCTGCGCGCCCTAAACTTGATAAAAAACCAATAAAACCTGAACCTAAATAAGCCAGACCATTCACCCAGCCCGAACTGACTTGATTTGTTTTTGGGGTTGAACTCATGGTGTTAAGTCCTCTAGATACGATTTAACCGGAAAATGATAAGGCACTGGACCGTCAGGTTTTCCTTGTAAAAACTGTTCGACATAAGCAGCGGCTTCATTAGAAGATTCAATTAAAGACTCTGGCGTGCCTTCGGCAACAATGCGTCCTTCAGACAATACACAGGCGTAGTCAGCAATGGATAAAACCTCATCCACATCATGCGAAACCACCACGCTGGTTAAATCTAAACTGTCGTTAAGTTTACGAATCAGCTGAACCAACACACCCATGGTAATCGGGTCTTGCCCAACAAAAGGCTCATCGTAAAAAATCATTTCAGGATCTAGGGCAATACCACGAGCCAAGGCCACTCGGCGCGACATTCCACCGGACAACTCCGAAGGCATCAAATGTTGCGCACCTCTTAAGCCAACCGACTGCAGTTTCATCAGCACCAACGGTTTAATAATTTCTTCGGGGAGATTTGAATGTTCTCTAATTGGAAAAGCCACATTATCAAAAACATTTAAATCGGTGAGTAACGCGCCACTTTGAAAGAGCATACCCATCTTACTGCGCAACTCGTAAAGTTTGGTGCGGCGCAACTTATGAACATTTTGTCCTTTCACCCAAATCTCACCCGAGTCAGGTTTAAGTTGTCCAGCGATTAACTTTAACAAGGTGGTCTTGCCTGTGCCACTCGGGCCCATGATTGCCGTCACTTTTCCTTGTGGAATCACCAAATTGACGCCATCAAAAATCTTACGATTGCCACGACTGAAGACCAAATTTTTAATTTCAATTAACGGCACCATGCCAGATTCGTTGGAACCTTGTTCAGAATGATGCATTGTATGCGTTGTAGTTTCCTGCATATTTTTCTCAAAAATTAGACTTAAAAATAACCAGGCCTGGTTATTTTTAGAGCCATTTTAGCGGTTTAAAAACAGAATTAAAGATTTTAATTATAGCGTTCATCAGAATACCCCTAATAACCCAATAACTCGGCAATTGTTTTAATCGCACGCAAATCCTGAATTTCAAGGGGAGTATTCAAGTCGCCTAAGATAAATGGCGCACCCACTTGATCTTTTGGCAAACTCTCAACAAACGACTTAATCATTTTGGCTTGTTCTTTGCCATCGCTGGGTATTTTAAAAACCAGCCCTAAAGGAATGCCAGATAAACGCCAGCCGTCAAAAGTCCAAGACCATTCGAATTCTTCAGTTTTATGGTTATCATCAAGTTTCTGCAACAGCGTTTGAGAAAAATCCTCACATCCTGACGGAAGTCTGAATGCTTCTTGCCAAAACACCACACCCTTTTCATACTGATAAAATTTTTGATGACATCTTAACAACTGCTTTTGTTGAGAGGCATCTAATGCGGTTTGAACCGCAAAATACAAAGCAAAAGTTTGCCCTTCTATCGACTCAAGAACACTCTCAAATTCTTCGTCAGACCAAGCTAACCATTCGGTTTGCGGTATTAATACACAATGAAACTCATTGCTGTAAAAATCCAAACACCATTCAGAGGGTAAGTCTTCAGGATAGAAAATTTCTTGCCATTCCGCTCTATCCCAACCAAAACTGCCAACGGTTAAATTTTCCAAAACACTTCACCTTTTTAATGATTTTTAGCCCAAAATATTCACTTAAATACACCCCTAGTCATAAATAATATTTATTTTAAAGGCCTTGCCATTTATAATAGTAATCTTTGAAACAAAAAAACAAAGATTATTAAATGATAGAAACGCTTATATTACCAACGCTGGGTTTAATTATTGGATTAGTTCTATTGGTTTGGAGCTCAGACATCTTTATCGATGGCGCAGCAAGCACTTCTTTACACTTAAAAATCTCACCTCTCATCATCGGCGTTGTCGTATTAGGCTTTGGTACTTCACTTCCCGAAGTCATTGTTTCTGTTCTAGCCTCAGTAGAAGGCAACCCTGGATTAGCTATAGGAAATGTTATCGGATCCAATATTGCGAATATCGGTTTGGTATTGGGCATCACAGCCATTATTGCGCCCATTGCCATTAAATCATCTCTACTCAAGCGTGAGTTTCCAGTTTTACTAGGCGTTTCTTTAATTGGTTTAATTTTATTATTAGACAAAGACTTAGATGTAACTGACGGGTTTATTTTGCTGGCCATGTTTTTTGCAGTCATGATTTGGATGATCAAAATCAACAAAAACATTGACCCTAAAGACCCATTAGCCGAAGAAACGCTTCATGAAATTGAAGACCTACCCAAAATGTCCCTTAACAAGGCATTGGTTCTGTTGGGTATCGGTTTAGCCATTTTGATTGGTAGTGCAAAATTAATGGTTTGGGGCGCAGTTGAAATTGCTCATTTCTTTGAAGTACCTGACATGATTATCGGTTTAACCATCGTAGCCGTTGGCACCAGCCTACCAGAACTGGCAGCCGCTATCAGCGCTGCCCGCAAAAATGAGGCTGATTTGATGATTGGGAACATTTTAGGTTCTAACCTATTTAACCTTTTAGCGGTAATGGCAATGCCCGCATTGATTGCGCCTTCAATCATTGAGGCCAACACGCTGTTGATTGATTATCCTATTATGCTCACCTTAACGCTTTTAATGTTATTGGTTGCCTTGCCCCGTAAAGGGAATGCCATGATTACCAAGCTTGAAGGGTTTTTACTCTTAGGTAGCTTTATTGCTTATCTCGTGTTAATTTATTTCCGAATGATTGCTTAAACAAACTTTGAGGTAACACCATGACCACTGTCTCCAACGCACTGACTTTAAAAGCCAAAAAAATCAAATTATTACTGTTAGATGTTGATGGTGTCATGACGGACAATCGTTTAATTTACGGTGACGATGGTCAAGAATATAAAGCTTTTTACACCCGTGACGGTCATGGTATGGTCATGCTACAAAAATCAGGAATAGACATAGGCATCATTACTGGGCGCAAATCTCAACTGGTTGAAAACCGTATGCGCGACTTGAAAGTAAAACATTTATACCAAGGCGTACCTGACAAACTACCGACCTTTTTAGAGCTGGTTGAAAAACTGTCGCTTAGAATGTCTGAAGTTGCTTATGTGGGTGATGACATTTTAGATTTACCCATTCTTAAACGCGTTGGTTTATCAGTAACGCCTGCCGATGGCGACCAAGAAGTTAAATCTCGCGTGGATTACATTTCGCAATTCAAAGGCGGTCAAGGCTGTGTAAGAGAAGTGTGCGAAATCATTATGAAATCGCAAGATGCTTGGCAAACGCATATGGACTTCTATTTAAGAGATGCTTAGTCTGCAATTATAGGAAGACACCATGTCCAAAAAACTGAGCTGGTTATTGTTTATCCTATTATCGCTGCTAATGTTTGTTTTGGCGACACAACAAATGTCTTACACAACCCAAGCGCCAGCAGTCACGCCTAAACCCCTAGAGACTTATAGCTGGCAAATTTTTGACTCCACGACTTGGGCATTAGATGCTCAAAAACCCAATCAGCAAAATATCATCAACGCCAAAGCTATTTACTATCAAGAGACCCAAAAAGTCGCTAAATTTACCGAACCTCGAATCATTCAAGTGTCAACAGACAAAACAACAACCATTCAAAGTCAATTTGCAACCTCAACCAATGAAACGCAAATTCTGTTTGAGGGTAATGTGTTGATGCAATCCCAAAGTCTCAACCAAACAAATAAAACCTTAAAAACTCAGCAGATTACCTATAATAGCGACACTCAACAATTAGAAAGCCCGCTTGAAGTGGTATTAACTGATCCAAAAACTCGCATTTCAGGCAAGGGTTTTCAAGGCAACTTAGAAGAGGGGCATTACCAATTTGCCTCTAAAGTGACGACAATTTTTAGCCCAACAAAAGACTAAACCATGAAATACACCCTTGCTTTAACATCTAAAACACGCATTTTACAGGCAATGATATTATCCATGCTGTTTTCCGCCAGCGGTCTAGTTTGGGCAGAATCTTCCTCTGAAACCACTAAACCGGATGAAGAACAACCGGTTGAAGTGATTGCAAACCGTTTAGATGCGGCAGAAAAATTGGGTAAAAGTATCTATATTGGGGATGTTGTCATAACCCAAGGCACGACCAAAATTACTGGCGACCAAGTCAGTATCGAACACCCGCTGTCAGTTTTAGAAAGTGCCGTTGCCACTGGCAAACCCGCAACCTTTAAACGCTATTCACTCGAACAACAAAAATGGCTAACGGGGCACGCAGAACAAATCACCTATAACGCCAAACTCAAAACCCTTTTGTTTCAGGGGGATGCCTTAGTTGAACAAGAAGGTGAAAACTCGATACAAGGTCCAGAGATTTTTTATGACCTCACTCAAAAAACACTCCGTGCTAAAGGTTCAGGAGAAGCGGATCAGCGTATTAAGGTGATTTTTACACCTCAAACGCCCGCAGAAACCCCATCAACACCAACACCAGAGCAACCTTAAATGGCACACTTTTACGCCCAAGGCCTTGCCAAAAGTTATAAAAAAAGAACCGTTGTCACCTCTGTTGACTTAGATGTCTTCAGCGGACAAGTGGTTGGCTTGCTCGGGCCTAATGGTGCCGGTAAAACCACCACTTTTTATATGATGACAGGACTGGTTGCCGCTGATGCAGGTCATATCTATTTAGACGACCAAGAAATCACCCAGTTGGCCATTCATGAAAGAGCGCAAATGGGTATTGGTTATCTCCCACAAGAAGCCTCTGTTTTTAGAAAACTGACGGTTACCCAAAATATCATGGCCATTTTAGAAATGCGTCCAGAACTCAATGCCGAACAACGCCTCAGCATCTATAACCATCTTATTGACGACCTACAAATTGGGCATATTACTGAACAGCTTGGACAAGCCTTATCCGGTGGTGAAAGACGCCGTGTTGAAATTGCACGCGCCTTAGCCATGGAGCCACAGTTTATCTTATTGGACGAACCCTTTGCGGGCGTAGACCCTATTTCTGTTAAAGATATTCAAAATATCATCCTTCATTTGAAAGCCAAAAATATTGGGGTTCTCATTACTGACCATAATGTGCGTGAAACATTGGGCGTTTGTGACCAAGCCTATATTTTGAATGCCGGTACCATTTTAGCCTCAGGCACACCCGCCGAGGTCTTACAAAATCAAGAAGTTAAACGCGTTTATTTAGGTGAAAACTTTGCCTAACATTGGCAACAATCACTGACTATTTCAACCAAAATTTCTTGTCATCTTTTCAGCATTTTTCATCCAGCTTATGCTCATATTTGTTGCTTCAAATTTTGTTGCCAGGCAGTTGTAAGCCCATCAAACTGTGCTATACTGAAATCGAAAGTTAAGAAGTGAGTTACAAGAGCATAAAGTTAAAGCACTTCTCCTCCATCGCAAATATAAATATAAAGGAGCGATATTATGCAAATCAACATTACTGGTCACCACATTGATATTACCGATGCGCTAAGAGATTATGTTAACGAAAAAATGGACAAATTAACGCGTCACTTTGACCATGTCACCAATATTCATGTCATCTTGACAGTTGAAAAACAAGATCAAAAAGCTGAAGCAACTGTTCATGTTTCTGGTGGAGATTTATTTGCACAGCATAGCAGTGAAGATATGTATGCATCCATTGATGGTTTATTAGACAAATTGGATCGTCAAATCATCAAACACAAAGAAAAAATTTCTAGCCACAACCAAAAATCAGGTGGCGCGCGTAGCTTACACACTGTAGATGCTTAATCTTTCATAAAAGATTCACAACGCTAGCAAAAAGCCCATTAATTTGGGCTTTTTTGTTTTTAAAACACAGATAAAAAGCACTTTAACAGCCAGTCTTGATAGAATTAAACAAAACTTTTTTTGAGACTTGTTATGGTCACCAGACACCATCCAAATGATACCGGCCTACTGACTGAACAATTGTTAGACGCCATTAACAATAATAATCTGCTTGCAGTGGCAAGCTTATTGTCACGCCTTGTGCCAGAAGAAATCTCTGAAATTCTTGAGGCAACTCCCCCTGCCCAAAGAAATGCGCTATGGCAGCAGATAGACCCTAAATTTCAGGGCGAAATACTGGCACACACTAATGATCAAGTGCGCAGCAGTTTGCTTGACCAACTGGAACAACATGAAATTTTAGAGGTCGTTGGGCACTTACAGACTGATGACATTGTGGATATTGCGCAATCTCTCCCAGAAACCGAACAAAAAACACTGCTCAATGCCTTATCGGATGAAGATAGATTTGCCGTTGAAATCGCCTTAACTTATCCAGAAAACACCGCCGGCGGCATGATGTCCACCGATTTTATTGCCGTGCGTGAGGAAGTTACTCTTGAGGTGGTAATGCGTTTGTTACGCAAAATAGGGGAACTGCCTGATTCTTTGGTGGATTTAATTGTACGCGACAGAGATGGGCGCTATGTGGGTACGCTCAAACTCAATGACCTACTGACCCATGATGAAGACACCCTTGTTTCAGCCTTAGTAGATCGTCACAAAGCCGCCATTCACGGCATGACGCCCGCTAAAGAGGTAGCGCATATTTTTGAAAAATATGACCTGATTGCCGCCACCGTTGTGGACGATAAAAACTTCGTGTTAGGTCGTATCACGATTGATGATGTCGTTGATATTATTCGTGACCAAGCAGAACACAATCAAATGGCCAGTGCCGGTTTAGATGAGGAAGAAGACTTATTCTCGCCACCTTCTCGCGCCGCCAAACGCCGTACTTTTTGGTTAGGCATTAATTTACTGACCGCCATATTCGCCTCTTTTGTTATCGGCTTGTTTGATGCTTCCATTGAAAAAATTGTTGCTCTAGCGGTGTTAATGCCAATCATCGCCAGCATGGGCGGCATTGCCGGAACCCAAACGGCTACCATCGTCATTCGTGCCATTTCAACGCAAAAACTCAGTCAGGCCAACTCTAAACTGTTAATCCTTAAAGAAGCCACGGTTGGTTTACTGAACGGTTTGGTTTGGGCAATTATGTCCTTTGCGGGTGTATTCTTAGTTTTTCAAGATTGGACGCTGGGCTTAATTTTTGCCGGTGCTATGCTTATTAACCTCATCGCTGCGGCGCTTGCTGGGGCTTTAATCCCCATAGGACTGCATCGCATGAAAATTGACCCTGCACTCGCCGCCGGACTCATGTTAACCACCGTCACGGACTCGCTAGGATTCTTTGTATTTTTAGGCCTCGCCACCATCATTATTCTATAAAAAAACCGACTTTTAGTCGGCTTTCATCAGGATTCAAAACTAACGGAATGCGTTAGAAATCATACATGACCGATAATAGAGTTTCTGTATCTTCATTCTTTTTACCCGCTGCTGGGTCGCTGTTATGACGATATTTATAAGAGGCTTTCATACTTAGGCTATCTGCTAATTTAACTTTAACGCCAGTATTCGATTCAAACTTAGCCTGTTCGCTACCATAGTATTCAGTGACATCTTGCAAGAAACGCACATTGGCATTAATTGCATACTCAAAGTTAGCATAAAGTTTGCTCACGCCTTGGTCAAAGTCTTTAGCAGTCATGTAATTAACATTTTGATAACCCAAACCGGCTTCAACCGTTAACACAATATTTTTTTGATTAAAGTAGTTATAACCCACACCGCCAAAATAATAGCTGCTTAAATCTATATCGGCAAAACGGTCATTTTCCCAGCGAGCTTGACCAAAACCATACATTTTTTGGTTATCACTAAAGAAGACATCTGCCTGAAAATCACCCACATAACGCTCAGCGGTTTGCACGCCACTTTCTTTTTTGTTATTGGCTTCAATCAAACCTTTAACTTTGTAGTCTGCCTGCAAATAATCTAACTTTATCCCAGCAAATAAAGACTCAGAAACCGTATTACCCGTGGTATTTGAATAACCCGCTTCACCTGCGCCACTTAAACCTGTTTTAACTTCATCTGCCATCGCAGCTGAGCTAGACATGATAATGGCAGTAGCCATCACTATTTTCTTGAACTTCATCTTAATTTTCCTTTTGATTTAAAATTTGTAAAAAAAAACGCTGGGGGAGATTTAATCCCCCAGCGTTTTCAGTCGGTTTTAAGCTTCTTTTTTGTACAAATGAACATCCATCTGCGGATAAGGAATGCTGACATTTGCCTCAGCAAATGCTTCTAACACCTTCTCGTTCATACTCCAGTAAACCGCCCAATAATCCCCTGAATTCACCCAAGGACGCACCACAAAATTAATACTCGAATCCGCGAGTTCAGAAACAGCAACCACCGGTGCTGGGTCTTTTAAAATGCGCTCATCTTCAGTGACCAGCTTTTCTAAAATACTTTTCGCCAACTTCACATCGGCGTCATAACCGATGCCAAATACCATATCGACACGACGCGTATCTCTGGCCGAAAAATTGGTAATTGAGCTGCTATAAATCGAACCATTTGGCACTATGATTTCTTTGTTGTCACCGGAACGCAAAGTTGAACTGAAAATCCCGACTTGTTCAACCACACCCACAACGCCACCAGCATCAATAAAATCACCCACCTTAAAGGGTTTGAATACAATCAACATCACACCTGCTGCAAAGTTCTGTAATGAGTTTTGCAGGGCTAAACCCACTGCCAAACCTGCAGCCCCAATTAATGCTATCAACGAAGTCGTATCAACACCTAATTGACTCAGTGCTGCAATGACTACGAATAGCAACAGAATGGCATTGGCTATCGATAAAATAAAGTTGGATAACATAGAATCCATCTTTGATTTATCAAGCACCTTGCGCACAACCCCAATCACCATACCGATGACCCATTTACCAAGCACGAAAATGAGCAATGCAAAGATGAGCTTAATACCCCAAGGCATGGCGTAATCCACCCACAACATATTTAAATCAAAATTTTCCATAACAACCCTCTCCTAAACTATTGCAAACTTGCAAATATTTCTAATGTTCTCTCGTTGCCACAAACTTCAAGTTTGGCCAACGCTCCTCGATCAAACTCAAATTAACTCGGGTTGGCGCAATATAAACCAATTGATCCGCTGCATCATAAGCAACATTATCACGCACCTTGGCAAGAAACTTTTCAATCTCGAGTTTATCCCCGACCACCCAACGCGCTGTGGACACATTCACCGGCTCAAAAAAGCAAGCGACATTGTATTCGTCTTGTAAACGCTGAGCAACGACCTCAAACTGCAAGATACCAACCGCGCCCAAAATTAAATCATTATTGGCAATCGGTCTAAAGAGCTGAGTTGCACCTTCTTCGGACAACTGCGTTAGCCCTTTTTGTAATGACTTCATTTTCATCGGGTCTTTTAATTGCGCGCGTCTGAATAATTCTGGCGCAAAGTTTGGAATGCCGGTGAATTTTAAATCTTCACCTTGAGTGAAGGTATCGCCAATTTTAATGGTGCCGTGGTTATGTAAACCAATAATATCGCCCGGATAAGCTTCTTCAGCTTGGTCACGACGATTGGCTAAAAAGGTAATCGCTTTGGCAATCTTGACATCCTTGCCAATACGCACATGTTTTAAACTCATGCCCTTTTCATATTGTCCAGACACCACGCGCATAAAGGCCACACGGTCACGGTGTTTTGGGTCCATATTCGCCTGAATTTTAAAGATAAAACCGGTGAGTTTCTCTTCATCGGCTTTGACCAAACGCGTTTCAGTATTACGCCCAACGGGTGAAGGCGCATATTGTGCAAAGCCATCCAATAACTCTTGCAAACCAAAGTTATTCACCGCCGAGCCAAAATACACCGGCGTTAACTCGCCATTTAAAAAAGCATCTAACTCAAACTCATGGCTCGCACCCTGCACCAGCTCAATTTCATCGCGCAGCTCTTGCGCTTGGCTACCCAATAACTGGTCTAAACGAGGATTATCTAACCCTTGAATCAACTCACCTTGGCTGGCTACCAAACCTTGCGCCGATTCAAACAAGCGCACCGTATCGTTATAGAGGTGATAAATGCCCTTAAAGCGTTTGCCCATGCCAATCGGCCAGATAATAGGCGCACATTTGATTTTTAAAATGTCCTCGACTTCATCCAATAACTCTATGGGCTCTTTCCCTTCACGGTCAAGTTTATTAATAAAAGTTAAGATAGGCGTATCACGCAAACGACAAACTTCCATGAGCTTAATGGTTCTGTCTTCAACCCCTTTCGCCACATCGATCACCATGAGCGCAGAATCCACGGCGGTTAGAGTACGATAAGTATCTTCCGAAAAGTCTTCGTGACCGGGCGTATCAAGCAGGTTAATCATGACATCTTTATAGGGAAACTGCATCACCGAGGAAGCGACCGAAATCCCACGCTCTTGCTCGATTTTCATCCAGTCAGAAGTGGCCGCACGATCGGTTTTACGACTCTTAACCGCACCGGCCATTTGAATAGCTCCTCCGTAGAGCAAGAGTTTTTCAGTAACGGTGGTTTTACCCGCATCCGGATGCGAAATAATCGCAAAGGTGCGGCGTTTGTTTTTTTCTAAAATTAACGACATGATTGAATACTTTTGAGTTAAAAAACCTGTTTTAAAAACCAAAAAATGACCAGGCCTGGTCATTTTTCAGAACTTTTAGCCTATTTTTAGGCGACTTTATTTGGCTTGTTTGGCCGCTTTAGCGGCTTCGCGTGCGGCTTCTCTGGCTTCACGGCGCGCTTCTTCTTCTAAGAAGGCACGGGTCAATTCGGCTTCGCGCTCCTCTTTGCCGGCGCTGTCTTTGGGTGGTTTCATCAAATCTTCTTTAGAAACCCCCATCGCCAAAGCTATGGCACTGGCAACATAGGTTGAAGAATAAGTGCCCACAAAAATCCCTACAATTAAAGCCATTGCAAAGTTATGAATAATTTCGCCGCCCAAGAAAAACAACGCAATCAAAACAATCAAAGTGGTTAGAGAGGTCATAATGGTACGCGACAACATTTGGTTAATGGCAAGGTTAGTCACCTCCACTGGCGAGCCTTCACGCACGGTTCTAAAGTTTTCACGCACTCGGTCAAAGACCACGATGGTATCGTTCAACGAATAACCGATAACCGCTAAAATCGCGGCTAATACGGTTAAATCAAATTGTGCCTGAGTCCACGCAAACACACCCAAGGTAATGACCACATCGTGAATTAACGCCACCACCGAACCGACCGAAAAGCGAAATTCAAAACGCAATGCGACATAAATCAAAATCCCTAACAAGGCATAAATAACCGCTAACGCGCCATCTTCGGTCAGTTCATCACCCACTTGAGGTCCAACAAACTCCACACGACGCATTTCAAAACCACTGTCTTGCGCTTTTAAAACATCCATCAGATGGTTACTAACGGTTGCGGCATTCACGCCTTCACGCGGTGCAATGCGGATTAACACATCTTCAACCGAGCCAAAGTTTTGCACCACTGCATCATCAAATCCATTGCCACGCAAGGTGTTACGAATGGTTTCAATATTGGCAGGTTTATCGTAGGCCAGCTCAATTATGGTTCCGCCGGTAAAGTCGATACCAAAATTTAGCCCTTTATAAACCAAACCAACAATCGAGGCAATGACCATCACGGCCGATAAAATCACCGCCAAACCGCGGTGCTTCATAAAGTTGATTTGCTTAACCGGCTGTTCAGCAGCCGTGTTTGTATTTGTAACTTGTGCTTCCATGTTCACTCTTCTTTATGTTGAGTTGCAGTTAAATCGATAATTTTTGTACGGGCTTATTGCCATACAGTAAATTAACGATGGCACGCGTGCCTAAAATGGCGGTAAACATTGAGGTGATAATCCCAATCGATAAGGTAATCGCAAACCCTTTAATCGGCCCAGTGCCAAAACTGAACAACACAATTGCGGCTAAGAGCGTGGTGATGTTGGCATCTGCAATGGTCACAAAGGCTTTCTCATAACCGGCATAAATCGCCGACTGAATAGACGAAACCTTCAATTCTTCTCGAATACGCTCAAATATCAAGACATTGGCATCAACCGCCATCCCCACTGTTAACACGATACCTGCAATCCCTGGCATGGTGAGCGTGGCTTGCAATAAAGACAGCACCGCAAAAATCAATACTAAGTTTAAAGTTAAGGCTAGGTTAGCAATCAAGCCAAAAGTTTTATAACGCCATGCCATTAAAATCAGTACCAAAATAAAACCGACCACTACAGACATAAAACCTTGTTCGATATTGTCTTTTCCTAAACTTGGGCCAATGGTGCGTTCTTCAACAATTTCCATGGGTGCAGCTAAAGCCCCTGCACGCAACAATAAAGCAAGGTCTTGTGCTTCTTGGGGGTTATCTAAGCCCGTAATTTGAAAACGCGTTGAGAACTGACCACGAATGGTGGCCGCATTAATCACATCTTGGGTACTGATGCGTTTTTTGACTTTTTCGCCATTCACTTCGGTGGTTTCGGTGCGGTTTTCAATAAACACCACCGCCATGCGATTACCAATATTTTCTTTGGTCACCGACATCATTTTACGACCACCGACACCATCTAGCGTAATGCTCACTTCTGGCGAACCCGATTGTGGATCTATACCCGATTGCGCGTTGATGACATTGTCACCTGAGATAATGATACGACGCTGCAATAAGATAGGACGACCATCACGGAACTGATAAATCTCAGAACCATTAGGCGCATAACCGGTTTTTTTGGCTTGATAAGGATCGCCCTTTTCTTCTACCAAACGGAATTCTAAAGTGGCGGTGGCGCCTAAAATTTCTTTGGCACGAGCCGTGTCTTGCACGCCCGGCAATTGCACCACGATGCGTCTATCACCCTGCTGTTGAATCACTGGTTCGGCAACGCCTAGCTCATTGATACGATTACGCAAAGTGGTGATATTTTGTTTCAACGCATAGGCTTGCGCTTCTTTAATGGCGGCAGGTTGTAACTTAACTGATAAATTTGGCGCTGCCGTGGCGGTATTTTCGGTCAACAAAAACTCACGGCCATATTGATTCGACAATAAGGTTTGCGCTTGAGCTAAACCGTCCAAATCCCTAAACTTAATCATCAACTCTTGGTTTTCGTAAGCAATGCCTAAATAGCGCACTTTTTCGTTACGCAATAGCGCACGAATTTCATCCAAATAACGCTGGTAACTTTTCTCGACTGCCGCTTCCATATCGACATCCATCAAGAAATGCACCCCACCGCGCAAATCCAACCCTAAATACATCGGTTGACCACCTAGGGCTCGCAAAAAATCTGGCGTAGCAGGCGCTAAGTTAAGCGCGACCACACCTTGACGACCGATCAAATCTTTGACAACCGATTTGGTTTTGAGTTGGTCATCGCTGTTGTTCAAACGAATTAAAAACTGACCATTTTCAAATTGTACCGATTTGGGCGCTATGCCAGCTTGCGTCAAAGCCTCGGTCACTTTTTGTTGAGTCGAGGCATCAAATTGCACCGATTTTGCCGGCGAAATTTGCACCGCTGGATCATCCCCAAAAATATTAGGGAGCGCGTAGGTTAGACCCAAAACGGTCATAACAATCAATAAAAAGTATTTCCAAGCAGGATACTGATTACTGATAATGGGAGCTTGCGTTTGAAACATATTGAAAACTCTATTTTGTTGAATGGGGTCGCCATTCAAATCGGATAAGCGTTTAAAAAAACGGATTTTCGGTTAAAAAATCATCGCAAAATGAATGTTTTTTAAACAACAAAAGGGGCCAAGCCCCTTTGTTATCGTTTGCCTAAGGCAAATTACTCAGCAGTACCTTTTAAAGTTCCCTTGGGTAATTCACGCGCAACATTTTGTCTTTCGACCTTTACAGTGATGTTGTCAGCCACTTCTAAATCGATAAAGTTATCATCTAAACCACGAATTTTGCCAGCCAAACCACCGTAGGTGACTACTTCAGCACCCTTTTGAATCGACTCAACCAATTTCTTATGTTCTTTGGTTTTCTTTTGTTGTGGACGAATCAATAAAAAATAAAACACCACAAACAATAAAACTAACGGGATTAAACTTTCAAATCCGCCACCTTGTGCCGCCGCACCACCTTCAGCCAATGCATCACTGATCAAAAAACTCATGGTCTTCTCCATTATTTCGTAAATTAAAAATCGGGGTTATTTTGGCACAACAAGTGCCGTTTTATAAATTTTTTTTATCTTAGAGACCTCAAAACACACTTAAATTTAACCAGGCCTGGTTATTTTCAAGCATTATTTGCGGTTTTAAGTGCATTCAAGGGCGGCACAGGCCAGCCTCTGTCAGCGTAAAAAGATTCTACAAACGCTTCAAACTGACCAGCATCCAATGCCTCACGCATCTCACGCATCAACATTTGGTAATAATGCAAATTGTGAATGGTATTCAAACGTGCACCCTGAATCTCACCGCACTTGTCTAAATGATGTAAATAGGCACGACTGTAATTTTTACAAGTGTAACAGTCACATCTTTTATCCAAAGGCTCTAAACTGGTTTTATGAACCGCATTACGAATTTTAACCACGCCATCATGGGTAAACAAAAACCCATTGCGTGCATTGCGGGTTGGCATCACACAATCAAACATATCAATGCCGCGGCGCACACCTTCCACTAAATCTTCTGGTTTGCCAACCCCCATTAAATAGCGCGGCTTATCTTTAGGCATGTGGGGTTCGGTAAAATCCAAAGTTGCCATCATTTCATCTTTCGGCTCGCCTACCGACAACCCGCCTATGGCATAACCATCAAAACCAATTTCAGTCAAACCATTGATGGACTCTATGCGCAGGTCTTCATACATACCGCCCTGCACGATGCCAAATAATGCCGAAGGATTATCGCCATGCGCATCCTTAGAGCGCTTTGCCCAACGCATCGACAAACGCATGGAATCCGCTGCCACTTCATGACTGGCGGGATAAGGCGTGCATTCATCAAAAATCATCACAATATCCGAGCCCAACTTGCGTTGCACTTCCATCGACTCTTCGGGGCCCATAAAAATTTTAGAGCCGTTCACTGGGCTGTTGAAAGTGACCCCTTCTTCTTTGATTTTGCGCATCTTGCCCAGGCTGAACACTTGAAAGCCACCTGAATCGGTCAAGATTGGGCCTTTCCATTGCATAAAGTCATGCAAGTCACCGTGCAATTCGATAATGTCGGTGCCAGGACGCAACGCCAAATGAAAGGTATTGCCTAAAATAATTTGGGCACCCGTGGCTTGCACTTCTTCTGGCGTCATACCCTTGACCGAACCGTAGGTTCCCACCGGCATAAAGGCTGGGGTTTCAACCGTGCCACGGTCAAATTTCATGCGTCCGCGTCTGGCTCGGCCTTCGGTCTTGTCTAATTCAAACTTCATTTTGGAGAGTTTCCTTTAAAAACCAGCATGGCATCGCCATAACTGAAAAAACGATACTGCTGTTGTACCGCGTGCGCATAGGCATTCATGGTTGGCTGATAACCGGCAAAAGCCGACACCAGCATAATTAAAGTCGATTCAGGTAAATGAAAATTGGTCAGCAATACATCCACCACTTTAAATTCATAACCTGGCGTTATAAAAATATCGGTTTCGCCTTGATAAGGTGCCAATTCACCTGTGGCACTTAACCAAGCGGCACTTTCTAAACAACGCACTGAGGTGGTGCCTATGGCAAACACCCGCCCACCTTTGGCTTTGGTTTGTTGAATCAGGGCAACAGTTTCAGGCAGAATTTCAATCACTTCAGAATGCATACGGTGTTCGCTAATGTCATCGACCTGCACCGGTTTAAAAGTGCCAGCCCCCACATGCAAAGTCACATAACCCAACTGCACGCCTTTTTGTTGGAGCTTTTCTAAAAAAGGCTCATCAAAATGTAATCCTGCGGTCGGAGCCGCTACCGCACCCGGTTTGCTAGAGTAAACGGTTTGATAACGGGTTTTATCTTCTAACTCGTCTTCGCGCTGAATGTAAGGCGGCAAAGGCATATGGCCATGCGCTTCAATCAAACTGAGTGCCGATTCATCTGACAACACTTTCACTTCAAATAATGCGCCATCTCTGCCCAACACCTCTACTTCAAACGCATCAGCAATGCGCAACACCGCGCCGGCTTTGGGGGCATTACTGGCGCGAATATGGGTTAAAAATCGAGAATGATCTAAGATGCGTTCTATCAACAATTCGACCTTGCCACCCGTCAATCTTTGCCCAAACAATCGGGCAGGAATCACCCGAGTGTTGTTAAAAATAAGACAGTCATTCGGTTGAACATAATCGAATAAATCGGGAAACTGTTGATCGATTAACGCGCCATTGGTATCGAGTACCAATAAGCGGCTGCCTAAACGGGTGGCGGCAGGTTGCTGCGCAATCAAGTGTTCGGGTAAATCAAAATGGAAATCTTGGCGTTTCAAAACGGGCCAATCCTAAATCGGTTAAAACCTCGTATTTTGACCGATTTTAGACAAAATTGCATGAAAATCATTTCGATATGCTATGATTTTTGTTTTTTGAAAATTCGGAGTTCATTTTATGTTTGCCATGCCTGAATGGGTTAACACCACGCTCGAAAACCTGCAAGCTGGGGATGTCAGCACAGGGATTGCAGTTTTGGTCGCCTTAGTGGCCATATTCTTTTTAGCCAAAATCTTACTCAACAGCATGAAAGCCGTTTTGATTGTTTTAGCCGTTATTGTGGCCATTGCCGTATTGTTGCCAGAAGCCAACATCATAGACAAGGCCAAAGATGCCACCCAAAGCGCAACGGACTATGTTAAAGACAGCATTACACCCGAAAATATCGAAGCCTTAAAAGAAAAAGCCGCTGAGCTGGCCAAATAAAAAAATTAGCGTCGGCGAATCATCCAGACGACCCAAACCACTAGGGCTAAAAACAGCCCTAGTTCTAAAAATACCCAAATACTCACTCATTATCCTTTTGATTTAAAGCATCCAATAATCGATGGTGCAAGCCACCAAAACTGCCATTACTCATCATGACCACAGTATCATTCGGCTGCAGCTGCTTAATCAACACCTCTAACAAGGCTTCATAAGAAGACATTACGGTCACTGGCTGGGTAAATAAACTGGCTGGTAGATGCCAATGCCAATCTGGGTCAATAAATGCAAACACCTCATCAGCACAGGCAAACGCAGCAGGCAAGGTATCTCGATGCACACCCATGCGCATGGTATTAGAACGCGGTTCAAAAACAGCGACTAAACGCCCATTTGGAGCAGAATTATGACCAGGCTTTATGCCCTTTAGGGTGCTGGTTATTTTTAGTGCATTTTTAGCACCCAAAAGTGTGGTTTCTATGGCAGTTGGATGGTGGGCAAAATCATCATAAATTTTAATACCTTTGGCTGTTTCACCCACCAAAGTCATGCGACGACGCACCCCTTTAAACTCGCACAAACCCGCAATACAATGCTCCACCGGCACGCCACAATGCACTGCAGCAGCAATCGCACTCAAAGCATTACGAACAGAGTGCAATCCTGTCATGCCCCAATAAATTTGCCCTTTTAGCTCGCCTTTAAAAAGCACCTCAAATTCAGTGGCATCTTGTTTTAACAAACGGTAGGTCCAATCCGCATTTTGCAAGCCTTGCGACTGCACTGGCGACCAACATCCTTTGGCCAATACCTCATCCACATTTAATTCATCACTGGGCTTAATAATCAAGCCATTGCCTGGAACCGTACGAACTAAATGATGAAATTGCTTTTGAATGGCGGCAAGATTTTCAAAAATATCTGCATGATCAAACTCTAAGTTATTGATGACACAGGTGCGCGGATGGTAATGGACGAACTTAGAACGCTTGTCAAAAAACGCCGTATCGTATTCATCGGCCTCAACCACAAAAAATGGTGATTCACCCAAACGCGCTGACACCCCAAAATTTTCTGGCACGCCGCCAATTAAAAACCCAGGATTAAGACCTGCATACTCTAAAATCCAAGCCACCATAGATGCAGTAGTGGTTTTACCGTGGGTTGCAGCCACAGCCACCACCCAACGGTCGGCCAATATATGCTCAGCCAACCATTGGGGGCCAGAGGTATAAGACTGTTGCGCATTCAAGGTTGCTTCCACTAAATTATGTCCACGACTCAAGGCATTACCAATGACCACCACATCCGGAAAATGGTGATTTGAAACACTCAGCGTGGTATCTTGCTCATAAGGCGTGACCTCTATGCCAGCCTGCAGTAATTGCGTACTCATTGGAGGATAAATGGCTTTATCAGACCCTGAAACTCTAAAGCCCTTGGCTTTCGCCAATTGCGCAATGCCCCCCATAAAGGTGCCGGCAATACCTAAAATATGAACCCATAAATCACTATTTTGTGGATGCTTCAATTTTTCTTCCTTAAGCTATGCTAAACTTCGTTTTATGACAAACATCATCACCAATACCGATGCCCTAGCGCCATTTTGTGCGCACTTACAGACTTGTAAATGGATGGCAATTGACACCGAATTTATGCGGGTGGACACCTATTACCCTGAACTCTGTTTAATTCAAGTGCAAAGCAGTGCGGGACAACTGGCGTTGATTGACCCCTTAGCCTTTAACCAAATGCAAGACCTGAAGGTTTTTTGGGACTGTTTAAGCAATCCAAATCTCATCAAAGTTTTCCATTCTGCCCGTCAAGATATCGAAGTATTGTATCAAGTTAGCCAGCAAATGCCTGTTGCAATTTTTGACACCCAAATTGCAGGCGTTTTCTTAAATTATGGCAATCTAGCCGGTTTGGCAAAAATGGTCGAAGCCGAATTAGGCATCCTTCTCGAAAAAGACCAAACCCGTACCCATTGGGAACGCCGTCCACTCAGCGACAAACAAATCGCCTATGCCGCAGATGATGTGAAATATTTAGCGCCCTTGTATGAAAAAATCGTGCAACAACTCAGCCAAGAACAGCTTGCGGTTTTACAAGCCGATTTTCAAGACCTACTCAACCCTATTCATTATGACAATCCCCCAGTCGAAGCCGGACACAAGCTTAAAGGCACGAAAGGCTTAAATGCCAAACAACTGGCCATTTGTTTTCGTCTAGCGGAGTGGCGTGAGCATTTTGCCATCACACGCAATAAGCCCAAGCGTTGGGTTTTGTCAGACGAATGTATTGTGGATATTGCCAAACGCCCTCCCATTACTGTTGAAGCACTTTATAAAGTGCCCAATATTAAGTCGTCATCTATCAAAAGCTATGGCGCAGAATGGATTGCCATTATTGATGATGTTTTTCAGCACCCTGAAACTTGGCCAGCAAAAGTCAGCCATCCAGCGCCACCCTCTTCCGAGGAAGCCAAGCTGATTGATTTAGCCCAAGCGTTGCTCACCCAAATTGCCCACGATATCAATTGCCCCCCCAATAATCTAGCCAATAAAGCGGATTTACTCGCAATGGTGCGATCTTCAAGTGCTGTTTTAAAAGGTTGGCGACATTTTGTCTTTGAACAGCCTTTTAAAAAGTTACTTTTGGGCGAAGTGTCATTAAAAATTCAAAACCAGCAACTGACATTAGAGTAGACTAATTCCCAATATTCCATACCAGATTTAAGAGATATCAGCCATGTCACAACAATCCAAAAATGTTATTTATGCCCAAGCCGGCGGTGTATCCGCAGTCATTAACGCCAGTGCCGCCGGCGTCATCGAAATGGCCAAGCGTCATCCAGAGGCCTTTAATAAAATCTATGCCGCTCGCAATGGTATTAAAGGGGTTTTAGAAGAAGAAATTATTGATGTCACCCATCTGACCGAAGATAAACTGGACCGTTTAAAAATTCAGCCAGGCGCTGCTTTTGAGGCGTGTCGTTTTGACCTAGATACTTTTGAAGAAAACCCAGGGCAATATGAGCGTATTTTAGAAGTCTTTAAGGCTTATGACATTGGTTACTTCTTCTACAATGGCGGCAATGGCAGCATGGTCACCGCACAGAAAGTGGCGGATTATTGCACGCAAAATGGTCACCCCATGACTTGCATTGGGGTTGCGAAAACCATTGATAACGATTTAGCACTGTCTCATTGCAGCCCAGGGTTTGGGAGCGCTGCTAAATACATAGCCACCAGTTTATTAGAAGCCACCATGGATTTATATTCCATGCACAACACCTCTACCAAATTCTTTGTACTCGAAGCCATGGGGCGCAATGTGGGCTGGTTAACCATTGCTGGCGGGTTGGTGAAAAACATTATTCCTGAAGTACCACTTCTGATATTGCCTGCCGAAAGACAATTTAATAAAACCAAATTTTTAAATCGGGTTCGTGATCTCATCAATACCAAAGGTTATTGCGTTTGTATCGTATCCGAAGGTTTAACCGATGAAAACGGCAACTACATTTCAATTGAAAATGTCGAACATACCCACAACAATGCCTACACGCAATTAGGAGGCGTTGCACACACGCTTTCTCATATGGTTGCAGAAGAATTTGGTTGCAAAACCCACAGTGCTATTCCAGATTATTTACAACGCTCTGCCAGCCATTTAGTTTCACAAACTGACTGGGAAATGGCCTATCGTGCCGGCAAAGCCGCTGTGCAAGCCGCTTTAGATGGATTGCACGGCGTATTACCCGTCATCGAAGTGATTGATACTTGTCCGTTGGTTTGGCGTTATAAAAATGTGGATTTAATGGAAGTGGCAGACCTAGAAAAGTCGGTGCCTGATGAATACCTCACCGAAGATGGCATGGACATTACACCTGCCGCCTTAGAGTATTTAACCCCACTCATTAAAGGTGAAAGAGCCTTGGCTTACAAACACGGCCTACCAGACATTCGTCCGTTAGAATTCAATTATGTGCCTCAAAAATTAACGCGTTACATTGCGGTCAAATAAAACCTTTAGCGCCACGCTCCAAACAACCAAGCAGGCTTAAGGCCTGCTTTTTTATACCTTAAGATATTTTTAAAATCTTAAAAAGACTTTAACAAGCTCAATACAACCGGCAAAACAAATGCCGACAAAGAGGCCGCTAACGCCATTGCCAAACCGGCAAACGCCCCCATTTCTGGGCTTACTTGGAAAGACCTTGCTGTGCCTAGACCATGTGCCGTCACGCCCATGGCCACCCCTTTCACCGTATCATCTTGAATTCTGAATAACTTAAATAAACTGGTGCCAATAAACGCACCAAAAATACCCGTCATCACCACAAAAACCGCGGTCAAAGTTGGCAACCCTCCGGTTTTTTCAGCAATCCCCATCGCCACCGGTGCCGTCACAGACTTTGGAATCATCGACAGCATGGTCTGTTCACTCGCCCCCAAGGCTTGTGCAATAAAGTAGGCGCTAAAACCAGAAACGGTCATCCCCACCACCAAAGCAACGCTTAAAGGTAACCAAACTTTTTTAAGTTTTTCTAACTGAAAAAATAACGGAATCGCCAAAGCAACCGTTACGGGACCTAACAAAAAGTGAATAAACTGCGCACCCGAAAAATAACTCGGATAAGAAATATCACCGACCACCAAAACCGTAATAATCATCAAAATTGACCAACCTACCGGATTGAGTAACGGATGATGATTAGCTTGACGATAAATTTTAAGCGCCAACAAATAACACACCAAGGTCAAAGTCAGCCCCCAAAGAGGACTGGCGGAAAGGTAAACCCAAATAGCCGAATGTGTTTGCATTATTTAATATCCTTGCTGTGCAAGAGTTTCATCATTAACTGCATAGTCCAAGCGGTGACTAATAAACCTATCAGGGTACTTAAAAAAATGGCAACCAAAATGGCAATCCATTCCTGCTCCAATCGAACCACATGCACCATAACCCCAACCCCCGCGGGGATAAATAATAAAGATAGATGACTCAACAACTGCTCAGTGGCTGGTCGCATTTGATGCGCCACCTTATGTTTAAAAAGCAATACCAAAAACATCAACATCATTCCCAATACAGGGCCAGGAACAGGCAAGTCCCAAGACAAAACCAACAACTCTCCTGAGAGTTGAAAAATTAATAACAATGTCATGACAGTCAAAAATTGCACAATGAATTCCTTAGAGATTTGGAGCTGAGACTTTAATCAATTATGATACCCGACCGTGAGTATTGAATGCACAGAATTGGAGAGTGATTTGCAAACTTTAGAACAACTGAAAGCCGGGGAATTAAATGGGATAAAGCGTTTAAGTTTGTCTGCAAACCTCACTGAATTCCCCACAGAGATTTACTCGCTTGCAGACAGTCTAGAAATCCTAGATTTATCCAACAATCAACTCATGACTTTGCCACAAGACCTGCCAAAACTGCATCGTTTAAAGGTGATTTTTCTATCCAATAATCCCATAGAAATTTTTCCAAGCATTTTGGCACTCTGCCCCAACTTAGAAATGATTGGCTTTAAATCTTGCCGCTTAAAACACATTGCAGAAGATGCTTTGCCACCCAAATTACGCTGGCTGATTTTGACAGACAACCAACTCACCCTGTTACCCAATGCCATTGGACAATGTCCTCGATTAGAAAAACTGGCATTGGCGGGCAATCAACTGGCGGCTTTGCCAGAAACACTCAAACACTGCGAAAACTTGGCACTCATCCGAATTTCAGCCAATCAACTCACCCACTTGCCCGATTGGCTTTTAGCCCTACCGAAGCTGGCATGGTTAGCTTTTTCAGGCAATCCGTTTTGTGCCACCGCCGACTTAACCGCCTTGGAACATTCAAAATTTCACTCTCAAGACTTTGAATGTGACGAATTGCTGGGACAAGGGGCATCAGGGTTAATATATCGGGCACGCTGGCAGAAAAACACAGCCCATACTCAAGAAGATTTTGCCGTCAAGATTTTTAAAGGACAGTTAACCAGCGATGGTTACCCGCAAGATGAATTACAGACCAGTTTAAAAATACCCAATCATCCCAACTGGATTGAAGTGCTTGGGCATTTTGACAACCACTCGTCAGAAAACCCGCAAACGGGCTTATTGATGAAATTGATTCCGAGCGATTACAAAAATCTCGGCTTGCCACCGTCATTAGAAACCTGCTCAAGAGATACTTTTGCGCCAGAGTTACAGCTCAATCAAACCACCACACTCAAAATACTGCAAGCCGTTTCCAGTGCCATGGCACACCTACATCAGCACGAAATCAGCCATGGCGACCTTTACGCACACAATATTTTAATAAATGACAATGCCGATCTCTTAATGGGCGATTTTGGCGCTGCCAGTCAATATCATGAGCTGAGCAATCCCCAAAAACAGCAGATCCAACACCTTGAACTGCGGGCCTTTGCCTATTTAATTGATGATTTAATGACGGTTAGCTTAGCGCCAAACTCAAAAGTTTCAGAAACGATGGTGACCAAATTGCGACAACTGCAAAATGACTGTGCCAAAGCGAATCTTAGCAACCCTTTAACCTTTGAAAAGGTGCACCAAACGCTTCAGCAGTTTTCGATTTAATGGTCTTTCCATTTGATGGAGCAACCCATACTCGGGATTTGCTCTAAAGGCCCTTGCCCAGTTGTTGCGACCAATTTCATCGCCTCTAATAAGTCACGGCGCACATCTTCTGGTGCGGTTTCTTTGCGAGAGGCATCTAATCGACCGCGATATTGCAATTTAAGATCTGCGTTATAGCCAAAGAAATCCGGCGTACAAACTGCACCATAAGCTTTGGCAATGGCTTGAGTGTCATCGATCACATACGGAAAAGGATAGGCAAACTTTTCTGCCACTAACTTCATGTTTTCAAAAGAGTCTTCGGCATATTCATTTGGATCGTTAGCCATGATGGCAATCGAATGTATGCCAAATTCATCTCGCAAAATGCGGGCATCATTGGCTAAACGAGTTTGAATGGATTTAACATAGGGACAATGATTGCATATAAACATCACCAATAAGCCCTTAGGGCCTTTGGCTTTTTCTAAATTCCAGCGTTGTCCATCAACACCCAATAAATCAAAATCAATTGCAGGTAAATTAAACTCACAAATAGGCGTTGTTAAACTAACCATAAATCCTCTCGATATTTTTTATATTTAAAACAATCATTTAAACAATGACTTCATCATACCAATTCGTCTGATTTCGGCCATTCGATTTAGATAAATAAAGAGCCTTGTCAGCAGAATCGTACACCTTCATTAAACTCAAGGAAGGCGAATCGGGTAACTCATAAAGACCTATCGATACGGTCATCACACACCAAGGAATATTTTCTTTATGGGCGATGGCTTTATCTGCAATGGCTTTTCTTAGGTTTTCGGCTTGATTAAAAGCAGTCGTTTTATTGGGCGCGACAAAATAAATCGCAAACTCCTCACCACCTACTCGAAAACAAATATCTTGCTCACCCTTAAATTGATCTAACATCATTTCACCAACCAGGTGAATCACTTCATCGCCCGCGTTGTGGCCATAGCTGTCGTTATAACCTTTGAAGAAATCGCAATCAATCATCATAAAATAACGCTGGTCATTAGGTGGCGTCTGTTGAATGACTTTAGGCATTTCATGATTAAAGTATCTGCGATTATATAAACGACTCAACTCATCATGATCAGCCAGCCATTCTGTATGCTTTTGTAGGGTAATATCGGTAAACACCGCCAATACCTTGCCTGGTTCATCAGAGTTGTAAGTGTGCGTTAACTGAGTGGCATTAATGCTCAACCAGCGCAACTCACCAGAGGCATGATAAATACCCATTATCTCCCCAAACACCGACTCCCCTGTTCGAAGCACACGCATGGCAGGATGCTCTTGCCCCGGAAAAGGACTACCATCTTCATGAACCGCATGCCAACGTTTATCCATAGAAGTTACGCCCTGCATTTGGTCTAAAGTTAAACCCAAAATACGCTGAGCACTTAAATTACATTCCACAATTTTGCCCGTAGCATCATGAATCACCACCCCCTCAGACATGGCATCAATGAGCGTTTTGTGATCTTGGTTGGCATTAAAAAGCGTTTCAATTAAAACGAGAGTATGGTCGCTGATATTTTTTTGGAATCCCAAAAAATACTCAACTCGACCATGATTTTTGATGGGACAAAGATGTAAACGATTGATAAACTCACGACCCGATCGGGTGTAGTTAACCAGGTCAACATTACAAACTTCGCCCTTTTCTAAGGCTTGTCTAATTTGATAAGTCGCATTAGGTTGTTGGTAATTACCTTGCAAAAAACGACAGTTTTTACCGATAACATCGGCTTCTGTGTAACCCGTTAAGTTTAAAAAGGCTTGGTTCACAAATACCAGCGGCATATCTTCTGCCAAAGCATCAGAAATGGTCACAGGAATATCTGCATCCTCTAAAGATTGCAACAGTGTTTGCAAGGTTAAAAACTGGGAGGCCGCAGCATTTTTCATGTAAATTCCCCTAAGATTAAAAACATCTTAGCATCAGACTATTTAAAGCTCAAAACAAAACAAAGATTGTAGAACTCAAAGAAGGTCTAAAATTGCGTAAATTTTAAAGGCTTTAAAAATGGCAAAGAGTCGTCTGGGGTGTGCAAAAAACTGAAATTTAGATAATAAAAAACCCCAGTTAAAAACTTAACTGGGGTTCTGAATAATGGTGCGCCCGAAGGGAGTCGAACCCCTAACCGCTCGGTTCGTAGCCGAGTACTCTATCCAATTGAGCTACGGGCGCTTTGTGAATGAGGCGTATTATAGGCACTCCTACGCTGAAGTCAAATTAATTTTTACATTTTTATTAAAATTTTATCCTGCTCCAGCCATGGCAATTTTTGAGGCTGGTTTGGCGAGGTGTTATAATTCAGCCTCTTAAAAATTCAAAGCCCTTAAGCCCATTATGTCCAGCACCTCGATAGACCTTTCTGCCCACACCCCTATGATGCAACAGTTCCTCGCTATGAAAGCGGAACACCCCAATCACTTGCTGTTTTATCGCATGGGCGATTTTTATGAATTGTTTTTTGACGATGCCGTGAAAGCCTCTAAGCTGTTAGAAATCACCCTAACGGCTCGCGGAAAATCGGGTGGCAACCCGATTCCCATGGCGGGCATTCCGCATCATGCAGCAGATAACTATTTGGCGCGATTGGTTAAGCTGGGTGAGTCGGTTGCCATTTGTGAACAAGTTGGTGATCCGGCAACCTCCAAAGGGCCAGTGGAGAGAAAAGTGGTGCGCGTGATTACACCCGGCACTTTGGTCGATGAAGCCTTAATGGAAGAAAGCTCAGAGAATTTATTAATGGCGATAGTGGAAGTCAATCACCTACTCGGCTTAGCCATTTTAGATGTTGCGAGTGGTCGTTTTGAAACCACAGAATGCGACAATCAAGCGCAACTGCTCGCCGAAATTGAACGCCTTAAACCCGCCGAATTGCTGATTCCGGATAATCCGGTTTGGTTTGAAAACTTGCCAGAAAACCTCCAAAAACGACCAGGCCTGGTTAAATATCCCGCTTGGCACTTTGATTTAAAGGCTTGTAAACTGCGTTTAACCCAACATTTTAAAACCCAAGATTTAAGTGCTTATGGTTGCGAACAAAGCCCTGCCATGACTTCGGCTGCCGGTGCAGTCATGCACTACGCCCAGTCTATGTTACAAAACGGGCTTAGCCATGTGTTTAGTCTGCATCATTATCGCACCACCGATACCGTGATTTTGGACGCTATCAGTCGTCGTAACCTTGAAATTGACAGTAATTTACAAGGGGGAGCCGCCCACACCCTTGCAGAAATTTTGGATAAAACCTCAACACCTATGGGCGGTCGCTTGCTTAAGCGCTGGCTAAATCAGCCATTACGCAATACCCATAAAATTAATCAACGCCTAGATGCCATTGAAGATATTTTGGCGTTGAATACGCTCGACGACTTTAAAACCCATTTAAAACCGGTCGGCGATATTGAACGCATTTTAAGTCGTGTGGCTTTGTATTCCGCGCGCCCGCGTGATCTATTGCATTTAGGGCGCACCCTGAATCAACTGCCCGATTTAACCCAACAACTGGCCGCCCAAAACAGTGACTTATTACAGCAGTTAGCGCTGCGTTTAAGCATCTATCCAGAACTGGCTGATTTACTCAGTCGTGCCATTTGTGAAAACCCACCCATGCTCATGCGTGATGGTGGCGTTATTGCCGAAGGGTTTGATGCGGAATTGGATGAACTTCGCAATTTAAAAAACCAAGCCGGTGAGTTTTTGCTGAAACTGGAAGCCCAAGAAAAAGAGCGCACCGGCATCAGCACCCTAAAGGTCGGTTATAACCGTGTGCATGGCTATTATATTGAAGTGAGCAAACTGCAATCCGAGCAAGTGCCGGCGGAATATATTCGCCGCCAAACCCTTAAGGGCGCAGAACGCTATATTATTCCAGAACTGAAAACCTTTGAAGATAAGGTTTTATCGGCTGGCGAAAAATCTCTAGCGCGTGAAAAATGGCTGTATCAAAATTTGCTTGAAACCATCAACGAACATTTATTGGCGTTACAAACCACCGCCAGTGCCTTGGCAGAAACCGATGTCTTGGTAAACCTTGCTTATCAAGCAGAAGCCTTAAACTTGACTCGCCCACAGCTGCAAACAGAGCCGGGCATTCACATTCAACAAGGCCGACATTTAACCGTTGAAGCCTTATCTAAAGCGCCCTTTATTCCCAACGATGCTATTTTTAATGCACAACGCCAACTCCAAATTATTACGGGGCCGAACATGGGGGGGAAATCGACCTTTATGCGCCAAACGGCTTTGATCGTGTTGATGGGATTGATGGGCAGCTTTGTCCCGGCAGAATCTGCGACCTTAGGCGATATAGATAGAATTTTTACGCGGATTGGTGCATCAGACGACCTAACTTCTGGGCGTTCTACTTTTATGGTCGAAATGACAGAAACCGCCAATATTTTGCACCATGCAACTCCCAACTCCTTGATTTTAATGGATGAAGTTGGGCGTGGCACCTCTACTTTTGATGGATTGGCTCTCGCCTGGGCGATTGCGGAACATTTGGCCAAGAACATTCAAGGTTTTTGCCTGTTTGCGACCCACTATTTTGAGCTGACCACTTTAGCAGATAGCTTAGAGAATACCATTAACATTCATTTAGATGCCTTAGAGCACAATGACAAAATTGTCTTTATGCATCAGGTCCAAGAAGGGCCAGCTTCGCAAAGTTATGGATTGCAAGTGGCGGCTTTGGCTGGTGTGCCACAAAGTGTCATCACCCAAGCCAAGCAAGTGCTTTATACCCTTGAAAATCAAACCGTTGCCAATCAAATACCAACCATTGAAAAAGTTGCCAGTCAGTCCAGTGTTCTAAACACAAGTCCACAATATGATATGTTTGCTCTACCCGACCCTAAACTGGAAAAACTTCATCAAGCACTTAAAGACATTAACCCAGATGAACTGACTCCCAAAATGGCTTTAGATGCCCTTTATCAACTTAAAACCCTGCTTTCAGATACATAGGATACCCAGATGCTTATTTCAACTTCTCTTTACGAATAATTCCTTCGTAATCGGTATTAGAAATAATCCGTGCTATACCAAACAAGCCGATCACTCCACCCTTCTCATCTTTGATGGGATATTTGCGGTTATCCACCCAACCGTGGTTTCCTGCTTTATCTAGGGTTGGCTGAAATTCTTGAGCAACAGCGACTTCACCACTGAAAATCTGCTTTTCTAACTTAAAGTATTTGTCGGCATATTCTTTAGGAAAGACTTCGTAATCCGTTTTACCAACCAAATCCATGCGGTTGTCAACATTGGTGACATCGACCAAGGTTTTACTGGCCGCCGTGAACACATGGTAGCGATCTTTAAAGTAAATATAG
This sequence comes from Thiosulfativibrio zosterae, assembly GCF_011398155.1. Classification (NCBI taxonomy): domain Bacteria; kingdom Pseudomonadati; phylum Pseudomonadota; class Gammaproteobacteria; order Thiotrichales; family Piscirickettsiaceae; genus Thiosulfativibrio; species Thiosulfativibrio zosterae. The sequence goes on along the minus strand of NZ_AP021888.1, from coordinate 1,068,594 downwards.
TCATTGCTGTTTTCGAGCATAGAATGAAAGTTGTAAACCATTAATGCATCTTCGATTTGGCTGTGCATATCCTGGCTGGTGTAAATTTTTAATTCAAGTTTAGCCTCTTGGTAAGATGAAACACCTGGTTCAAAATAAATGTCTACATAAACCAAAGTGATTTTATTGTGAACATCGACCACCCTCAGGGTTGTCGAATTGACCAGCGTTTTTTCAACATAGCTTTGCTGATAGTTTTCTAAATCCGACCCCATGCGGCCTAATTCATCTACAAAATCATAATCATCTGGATGAATAAAACTGCGCAAACAAGTTTCCGCTGTCAGGAAAACATCCGCTGGAACACCAAACAATTTTTGAATATTGTCCGTGACTACTTTAGGCACAATACAAGGCCCACCCTGAGAGGTTGGATTTTTATCAAACTCGCTAAATGAAGCCTCATTAAATACTATGCTCACAAATTCCTTGGGAATTTGGGCATCATGCGCTATTTGATTTCTTTCAACCAAGCTAACCCGATTTCGGCCTAAGGCTTTGCTTAAATACAGTGCCTCATCCACCAATTTAAACACTTCTTTTACCTTAATAACGGCGCTTAAATCAGAGTGAAAAACGCCAATACTGACAGTTTTCTTGATATTTTCGTCTTGATATTTAAACTCATGGTGTTCGACTAAGGCACGAATATCCTCAGCCTTTTTAATGGCTTCAGCTAAAGACATGCGTTCAAATAAAATGACAAACTCTTCACCCCCAGCTCGATACACCACATCGTTTTGTCTGACAGAGGTGGTTAGTAAATTTGCAAATTCCTTTAAAACAAAATCCCCCGCGTCATGACCATGCTGGTCATTCACTTTTTTGAACCAGTCAATATCTAACATAAATACTGAAAATGGTGATTTATGCCTATGAAACTGTTCAACAATATTCTCCAAATCTTGCTCAAGATTAAGACGATTATGTAAGCCTGTTAAAGAGTCGTGATAGGCAAGATTGGCAAGTTTTTCATTCGCTTTTTCAAGCTTCAAGGTACGCACTTCCACCAAATGCTCCAGCTCAAGCCTATTGGTTGCGTTTTGTACATCCAAATCCACCAAGCGTCTCACCAACGGCTGAAAGATAAAAATCACTTCAAACAACAAGGTTATTAAAGTGCCACCCCACACAAAGGTTTCTAACTTGGCAATAAAAGCCAATTTTTTCTCACCTTCAATCTGATATTGTTTAACTGCGCTGTCTAATAGCACCAGTAAGGGCGAAGCCAACCCATCCATCAAATTGAGTAAATTTTGGGATTGGGTCAAATCTTGTGAGGCTAACATTTCTCTAGCCAAAACTAAAAAGTCCTCCACTTCTAGGGCTAGGTTTTTGGGCCCAAAATAGAGATTTTGCAATTCCGACGACAAAGTAACAGGCGCTTTACCAACCAACTGCCCTTTTGACAATTGATGATTGGCAGAAGACATTTCATTTACTAAGCCCTGCAAATGCTTAAAAGTCGCATTTAATTTTTGCGTGTTTTCGGTGGAATCATCTTCATGCGTTTTGAGTCTTATTTGGTGTAAACGATGCACATCTAATACGATGGCTTGACTGAGCGCTCTTTGCTTACCCGCCAGGTTTACAATATAGGCGGTGTCTTCAGAACTCTTTAGGGCTGACACCAAAACAGCAAAGGCGGTGGTCGCTAACAGGGCCACCACAAATAGCGCGAGTGAGTAACGAGCAATTAGGCTTTTGCGAACCTCATTAATTTCAATATTCATCGTCAACAACCCCAAAATAATTTACCTAATAAACATTACTACAAACCACCGCACCTGTCACCCATTGTTTGTCTCAGCCCGTTAAAAATAAGATATTTTACGCATCCCTATTTGAGATTTGGATTGCGAACCCCTTCGAGTCACTTTTCAACTATAATGTTGTGTTTTAACAGATTTTAAATGAATGAAGGACTTCCAAAAATGCAAGCCATGATTGTGGACATTACCGCTGACAACTTTCAACAAATGGTGTTAGAAAACTCATTTCATTTACCGGTTTTGGTAGACTTTTGGGCCCCCTGGTGTGGCCCTTGCAAACAAATACTGCCGCAACTTGAAAACCTAGCCCAAAGTTGGGCTGGACGATTCATTTTGGCCAAAATCAATACCGAAGAACAAACCGAACTGGCCAATCAATTTCAGATTAAAAGCATTCCTTCTTTTAAGCTCTATAAAAACGGTAAAGTGATTGCCGAATTGCAAGGCGCTCACCCCCTAGCCAAATTTAAAGAAATGCTTGAACCGCACCTTAAAGCAGAGCCTTCAGAGGAACTGCGTTTGCAGGCACAAGAAGCATTTCAAGTTGGCAATTATGATGAAGTGGTGCGTTTATTGGGCGAAGCGGCTCAAGCCAACCCTAATAATTACCGAGTGCATTTAGACTTAGTCAAAATGTATCTGCACACAGGCAATCTTGAACAAGGTCAAAGTCTGTTTGATAAATTGCCAGAAGAAGCGCAAAACTCCCCCGAAGGCAAACCACTTAAACTGCTGATGCGTTTTGGCAAAATTGTAGACGAATCGCCCAGTATTGAAGACATTCAAGCAACCCTTCGTGAAGACCCAGGTAACGCAGAAGCCCTATATGGTTTGGTGGGCTATCTGATTATTCATAATGCGTTTGAAGAAGCTTTTAAAGCCCTTTTAAAATTGTTCAGCAGTCATAAAGACTTCCAAGACAATATTGCGCAAAAAACGCTGGTCGAACTTTTCGAGAGCTTGAAAGACAGCCACCCAGAATTGGTTAAAAACTACCGCCGCAAATTACAAATGTTGATGTTTTAAAAAAGTTAAAGACTCATGATCAATTTTACGACCGAACAATTAAAACAAATCCCAGTATTCGGCATCGCCGGTAACTTTGCCGAACATCTTAGCCAAGCCGGCGAGGATGCCGATTTTGTGAAGGTCAAAACGGCTGACCCTTTGGCTCCAAAGGGGATTTTCCCCATTTATCTGCCCAACCACAGCAGTTTTTTAGGCGTTTATCCGCTGTCATCCAATGTGATTAAAGCGGACTTTTCAAGCCCTATTAATCTGCACATGGAACCTGAAATGTGCGTGTTATTTAAAGTGGATTATGATGCCAATCAACGCATTCAAACCCTTCATCCGCAGGCATTTTCAGCGTTTAATGATTGCTCTATTCGCAAACCCAATGCCAAAAAAATCAGTGAAAAGAAAAACTGGGGATTAGAATGCACCGGCCTGGCGCAAGATTGGCAAGCCATTGACTCTTTTAATACTAATGACTCACTAGACAACCTGCACATTGCATCGTTTATTTGTCGTAACCAAGTTGTACAGACTTATGGCATGGACAGCCCGGTGCGCAATTATCAATATTTTTATCAAAAATTATTGGATTGGTGCGTGGTGACCCTCAATACCCAAACGGACTTTGGGCCACTTGAAAACTTGATGGGATACTTAACAGACTTGGGTTTTCCAACGCAAATCATCATCTCGTTAGGTGCAACCCGCTATACCCCTTTTGGAGAAACGGGATATTTACAACCCGATGATCAAATCGGTATCTTTGTGTATGATGCCAATCAAACCTCTGAAGCTGCCTTAATGGATTATTTTAGCCAACAAACGGCACAGAAGAATGCACAACAACCCAATTCCTGCATTGGGTCAGGCTGCATTGGCTTAATTCAAAGCGTCAAGGCATTGTCTTAAAGCCCTTAACGGCTTTAACGGCTTTAACCCTTTCTAATCCACCCAAAGAGCTTGATAAGGTAAATCAATATCTAAAATATCATCATGGCGCAGCCACTTGATAACCACTTGGTTTTGCCCAGTACTCAACCATAAAGCCAGTTTTAAATCCGCCAGGGTGTTTGTTAGATAGTCGCCAATTTGCTGGATTTGATCCCCTTTTTGCAACCCTAATTTTATTGCTAAGCCCTCTGCATTGACTTCTTCAACCGTCAATTTTTGATGATCCGTTTGCAACATCACCCCCAAAACCAACGCCGGTGACAAGTTCATTTCTGGCAGATGCACAAAATAATCAAACGGAAAATCTTCTTCGTTTTCAAGGCTGCCATTACCAATGGTTTTGATACTCATCTGAGGGTTTAAATGCTGCAAAGCATCTTGAATCCCCTGCCCTTTTGCCGCATGCACCATACCCGCCAAGACCAAAACCTTTTGACTTGGAGAGTGCTTTAAAAAATTAATAACGCTCATCGCCATGGTTTGATCCCAAATGGCCTGCACCGTTAGCATCATCTCTTTTTTATCCGCGGGAATATGATTGTTTTTCAAAAAGTCTTCTAAGAACTCAAGATACTGAGGGCTTTGAGGCAATAGTGGATTGGGAAACAAGGCTCTTTGCTCCGCACTTAAACTGTCTAAGCCCTCTTTTGAAACTTGGCGGGTAAGTTCGCTGGGCGCATTTAACGCGAGCACTTTTATGTTGTGTTCTTTGGCATAACGCAAAATAGGCAACACCAACCTTGCATCAAATCCCCAACGATTAACATAGTCTGACGCTTGTAAAAACTGAAAATCATCGGTTTTATCGGCTAAATAATCATCAATCGCGGCTTGGGCAGAAACCGGTAACCATTCTATGCCTAACGCCCATTGTTGAGGTTCGAGCGTTTGCAGACCTTGCAATACCTTTAATTGTAATTCATGAGCCGCCACAGAATCATGATACTCCCCAACTATCGCCACTTTAGCTGTCTTTAAATCCGCTAAAAACGCTGAAAATGCCATCTGCTGTCCGGCACGCGTTACCTCAAAACCTACATTGTGTTCATCCGCAACAACCGCCTGCATCCCTATTCCTCCAACCACAACATTAAACAACACAAAAAAGCGTAACAGCCTCTGACGCATAGAGTTCATTCAACTACTCCTACTGAGTTTTTTTGAGTTATTATAACCACAAAAATACCTGACCAATTTAGGAGGTTATCAAATGAACATTCAACGACCCAAATTTTTGGGCAGTTCTTGGCGCTGGCTAGCCTTGTGCCTTCCGCTTTTTCTCAGTTTACCCAGTTGCGCAAAGGAGTCTAATATGACCGAAAAACACCCTGAAATGTCTGATATGCCCGATGTTAAAACCGACAGTATAGTTTTTGGTATGGGTTGCTTTTGGGGCGCTGAAAAGCGTCTTTCTGAAGTGCCTGGCGTTTTAGATGTTGAAAGTGGTTATGCCGGTGGTGATGATACCCAAGCCGGCTACTATGAAGTATTAGGCTTAGAAAAATTGATTCAAATGGGCAAATCCAACAAGCGTAATCATGCCGAAGTGATTAAAGTCACCTTTAATCCAGCTTTAGTTAACTTAGAAACCCTAATGATTAAGTTTTGGGAAAACCACAATCCAACCCAAGGCGACCGCCAAGGCAATGATGTCGGTACCAATTATCGCAGTGTGATTTATACCAAAAGTGACGCGCAACTTACTTTAGCAAACCAAACGCGTGACACCTATCAAACAGCCCTGAGCAAGGCAGGCCTGGGCAAAATTACCACAGAAATTGCCCCACTTCGCAACTACATCGCTGCCGAAGAGTATCATCAAGATTATCTTAAAAAGAACCCGAATGGCTATTGCGGATTAGGTGGCACGGGCGTGGCTTATCCTTCAGAACACAGCACAGCAAAAACCCACCCATTGCTGAATGCCACTGATCTGAACAAAACGCGTCAACTGATTGTATTTGAAGCAGAGGATTGTCCTTTCTGTGCCAAGTTTAAAGAAGAAGTGATGAACACTTGGCAATCTGAAGTACCGATTATCGCCACGCTCAACCCTAATCCGCCTAAAGGCTGGACTTTAGAGAAAGCTTTATTTGCCACACCAACCATCGTGTTGTTTGAAGACGGCAAAGAAGTGTCGCGCTTTACCGGTTATAACGGCGACAAGGAACGCTTTTGGAAATGGCTGGGCTTTAGACTCTTAACCCCTGAGCAACGCCATATAGCATTTGAACAGGGCACAGAATATGCCTTCACTGGTTCGCATTTGGATGAAAAGCGTCCCGGCACCTTTGTAGACCCGATTACCGGTGCGGCCCTCTTTAGAAGCGACACCAAGTTTAACAGCGGCACTGGCTGGCCAAGTTTCTTTAATCCTGTTGAGGGTTCAATCGTTGAAGTGGTGGATAAATCTCATGGCATGATTCGAACCGAGGTGCGTAGCGCCAGTTCTGGCATTCATTTAGGTCATGTATTTGATGATGGCCCAGCACCGACTTACAAACGCTATTGCATTAATGGCAATGTGTTGAAGTTTGTACCAGATGCGGATGCGCAAAAAAGCACCGCAAAATAGATGATGAGTAGCAGAGTTTGCTAGAATAGCGTCTTTACCATCGGTTAGGAGAAGCAAGATGCTGGTATGTGGTGTAGAACTCAGTGGCAATGATGCGATTATCAGTTTACTCAAAATGCAGGATGAAATCTTTCACCTGCCAGATTGCCGAGTCCGCCGCATCACCTGTGCCAATCCTGACCGTGTGGAAGACTTACAATACTTTCAAAAAACCATGGCGAAGTTGGCTGAAGATTACAAAATTGAATTATTTGTAATTAGAGAACGCCAAAAGAAAGGCAAGTTTTCTGGGGGCGCTAACGGCTTTAAATTAGAAGCTGCATTGCAACTGACCCCAGGTTTAAAAACCCTAATTATGGGCAACACCCAACAAAAAGAAAATCTCAAACACTATCCGCTACCGATTACCTTTGCTGAAACCGGTTTAAAGCAATTTCAAGAAGCTGCTTTCATGGTGGGCTTTTCGTATTTTGCCGGCAACCATGTTTGGTAAAAGCCATTAGCTGTTATCGCAGTTTTATATAACCGTTTATAACCGTTTATAAACTTTTAAACCGCTGCAACAATCCCATCGCCCAAAGTTTTAAAACAATGGGCAACCCGGCATATAACCCTAGCAACACCCAATCGGTTGAGAGTTCTAAACTTTTCCCCCAATCATACAAAGGCAAGGCCAAACCAGCCGCTAAGGCTAAGGCGAATTTGGTGACCATGCCCCATAATCCAAATAAAAAGCCCGCCCATTGGGGTTGCTGCTGCGCCAAATCGGCTTGCATAGATGCTGGCATGGCCAAATCAATCCCTAAACTTAAGCCAGTTAAAATACAAATCAGCATAAACCCTGAAAAGTCGCTCGGGTCTAGCCAAAACACGCCTATAAAACTAAACCCTGCCAACCCCATCGATAACTGCCAACTAAAGGCCTTGCCCCAGCGTTTAGAAATTTGCAGCCACAGTGGCAAAGCCAAAACGCCTGACAAAAAATACACCAATAAAAACAATCCCTTGTCGGCATCCAGCTGCAGATAATCCGCTACAAAAAACACAAATAAGGTGGCAGGCAAGGCGTTTGCCAGATTATTGAGCAGATAAATCGGCAAAAGTTTTAACAGGATAGGTTGTTGCTGCAGAATAGTGCGCAACACAGCGACTGGATTAGGTTGAGCTTGCCTATCTTTAGCAACGAATAAACGCGGGGTTGAAAGGATCAAACTAAAACCCGCCAATCCCAGTAAGCCGACAAATACCCAAAACAGATTTTGAAAGAACGCTAACTCGGTAAACGACTGTTGTAATAACAGAGGTAACAATAAAACGCTCAACACACCGACTATCGCCAAACCTTCTCGACTCGCTGATAGCCGACTTTGGCTAAAGGTATCATCGGTTCTTTCTGAGGCCAGCGTTAAATAAGGCACCTGCACCCAAGTCCAACCCAAGTAGGTGACAAAACTCCAAAAAACGAGTTGCCAACCACTGACCGCTTCAAGGGATTGTGCGTAAAAGCCCATTGGAAAAAATAGCTGATAAACGCCCAATATTAAAAGCCCAAACCCACTCAACACTTGCCAAGCGCGCGGCACTTTTGCAGTTAAGGCATCACTCCAGTGGCCAATCAAAGGGTCTGTGAGTACATCGGTTAGGCGCGCAGCCAATAACGCCATGCCAATAATCGCCAAACTTAACTCCGTGTTTTGCTGATAATAAGCTGGCAAATATAAATACAGCGGAATGCCCAACATGGCCAAAGGCCAACCCAGTGCGCCATAACCGAGGAGTTGCCAACGGTTTAATATGGATTTAGACACAGACACAGGCGAAGACATTTAACACTCAACCCTGCTGAGCACTGAGTTTTTTGGCAACCCAGCGTACGCCCCAACCCAGCAACGGAATCTTGGCATAAATGGCGGCACCTGCATCCCAATAATCGATGTGCTCAATCACTTGATGCTGTTCGTTAAAGACAATGCGGCTCAGCCCTTCTAGAGTTTGCGGTTGCACTTGCCCTTTAAGTTGAAAATGAAAGTGCCAGTGAATATAACCAACCATACCTTTTTGGGCGGTATGCGTGATCACAAAATGCGGTGCATCTAGGGTGGCATACATATGTTCAAAAATGCCCATGATTTTTTCTAATCCCACCACCTCATTAAATGGGTCTTTAAATTTGGCTTGTGGCGCGAACACCTGTGGCAAAGTTGTGTGCAGGTTTTCAGGCGTAAGCGCGGCAAAAACCTGAGCATAGTTGTCTAAGGCAGCTTGAAAATCTGCGGGCATAATAGTCATTTTTTTAACATTCCTTGCGTAATTTTGAGCGCCCAACTTTTGGGCAAGCGTTTAATCGTGCCCAACACCCATGCCAAATTCCATGGAAAACGATGTTCAAATTTGTGTGAGTCTAAGGCGGCTATGATTTTCGTGGCCGCCGCTTCGGGCGTCATTAACCCCAGCATGGCAAAATCATTTTTGGCGGTTAAGCGCGTTTGCACAAATCCGTGATTCACTACTTTTAATGCAATGCCAGCTTGCTTAAGCTCTGGGTAAAGCGATTCTGCCAAGTTTTGTAATGCTGCTTTGGGCGCCGAATACCCGCCACCATAAGGCAACCCAAAGTCGCCAGCCAAACTGATATTCCACAGCCATTGGGGTGACAATTCTCCAGCCGCTTGCGCCTTAAACTTTGGCAGCAGTCCATGCATGATATATACAGCACCCAAATAATTAATGGCATTCATCTGCTCAAAGGCATCCACATTCCATTCATCTATGGTCATCGGAATATAAGCGCCAGCATTGTAAATCCAAGCATCAAAACCCCCTAAAAATGACCAGGCCTGGTCAATTTTGGCAGGCAAATCGTCTTTTTGCGTGACATCTAAATTCAATAAAAACAATTGCGTTGGGTAATTTTGCTGTAATGTTAACAAGGCTTCGTGCTGTTCGGCAGCCCTAGCTGACACAACCAGTTGATGATTGGCCCCTAGAAGTTGTTGAGTCATCGCCAAACCGATTCCCTCTGAACCGCCCACTAACCAAATGCGACGCCCTGATATTTGGGGATTCGTTAACTGGGTTGTTTTCATAAAAACCTTCCTTTTTGCGAATCTTTTCAATGATTGTATAACTTTTTAGTGGATTGATGTATAGTTTTTGTATAGAATAAAATTTCATTTAAAGCATCAGGAGTTTACCATGCCATCCAACCCAGTTAAAAATACCCCACAACCTCGCAAAGTGGCTGTGATTGGTTCAGGCATCAGTGGTTTAAGTGCTGCTTGGTTTCTCAGTCAACAACATGATGTCACCCTTTTTGAAAAAAATGCCAAACTTGGTGGTCACACCAATACCAGTTTTTTACAACTAAAAGATAAAGTACAACCGGTTGATACCGGTTTTATTGTGTTTAACACGCCTAACTACCCCAACCTGACAGCATTTTTTAAACACCTTGAAGTTGAAACGCAAAATACGGATATGAGTTTTTCAGTGAGTGTGGATGGTGGACACTTAGAATATTCTGGCAATAACCTCAATACCTTATTTGCACAGCGCAGTAATCTTTTGTCGCCCAAACACTGGGGTATGCTTAAAGAAATTTTGCGCTTTAATCAACAAGCCAAGCAAGACCTCAATAGCATCACGCCGCTCACTTATACGTTGGGCGACTATTTGCTGATGCACCAATTCAGTAACCATATGCGTGATAATTATTTATTGCCCATGGCGGCAGCAATTTGGTCTTGCCCAACCGAAACCATGTTGAAGTTTCCGGTGGGTAGCTTTTTAAGATTTTTTGAAAACCACGGTTTACTCAATGTAGAAGACAGACCCCAGTGGGAATCGGTTAAGAATGGTTCTCAGCAATATATTAATAAATTGCTGGAGCTTAATGCCTTTGCTATCCAGTTAAATCACCAAGTTAAAAAGGTTGAAAAAACTGATTTGGGTTTGAGCGTTTATTTTACCAACGACCATCACGAAACCTTTGACCATGTCGTGTTTGCCTCGCATGCCGACCAAACCTATGCAGCCTTAGATGACAAAATCAAACCCGATTTTAATTTATTGGCGCATTTTAAATACCAAGAAAACATTGCCTACCTGCATTCTGACCTAGACCTGATGCCAAAACGCAAATTGGCATGGGCGGCTTGGAACTATTTGCGGGATACCAAAAGCGCACAAGACAAAGTGGCAGTCACCTATTGGATGAATCTATTGCAAAACTTTGAAACCGAAGTACCTTTATTGGTCACTCTAAACCCCAACACACCACCCGCTGAAAGTTTGACCCACGAGCGCTTGGTGTATGAACACCCTGTTTTTGACAGTGCGGCCATGCGCGCTCAAAAACAACTCTCAGCCATTCAAGGCAAGCATAACCTTTGGTTCTGCGGTAGTTATTTTGGTTATGGCTTCCACGAAGATGGGCTCACCAGCTCGGTCAACTTAGCACGCCTTTGGGATTTACATTTACCCTGGGAAACGGACATTAAATCATCACAAGCTAAAAGAGCCTAAGATGTCCAGCGCCCTGTATTTTGGACAAGTGATGCATCAGCGTTTTGCGCCCATGCAATACCAGTTTCGTTATGGTGTCGTCAGTTTAAAAGTGGATATCGACACCATCGAACAAGAAGCCCAAAATACCCAGGGTTTGTCTTTAAACCGCTTTAATTTATTCAGCGTGCATTTTAAAGACTATGGTGCACGCAACGAGCAGCCTTGGCGCGCATGGGCAGATGCCCTGCTCGCCAACTATGGTTTACCAAAACCCGCCGCACGCATTGAACTGGTGTGTTTTCCAAGGTTTTTGGGGATTACTTTTAATCCACTTGCCATGTGGTATGCCTACAACGCACAAGACGAAATGGTGGCGGTGATTGGTGAAGTGTCTAATACCTTTGGGCAATGGCATCATTATGTGCTGTGCGAAAAGGGGCTGCCCCTTAAAGAAGGCATACGCGCGCAAGCCACCAAGGTGTTTCATGTGTCGCCTTTTATTGGTATGGATTGTCGTTACGAATTTCGCTTTTTTAAACCGGCTGAAAGATATCAAGTGGGCATTTACCAACAAGAAAATAATGCCCCAGTGCTCAATGCCATTCAGGTGGGCAAAGCCAAACCCTTAAACGCCAACAACCTTATATTAGCGGCCCTTAAATATCCGTTTAACACGCTTAAAGTGCTGTGGATGATTCATTGGTGGGCGCTCAAAATTTGGATAAAAGGTGGAAAATTTCATAAAACCCCTGCGGCCTTGGCCGAGGTTAATTACAGTCACACGGAGATGAAGTCATGTTAAAAACGCTTTCACAGACCAAAGCCAGCTGGCTAGAACGCTTGGTACACCCCTCGTTGATTAAAAAGTTCATATTAAATTTGCCTTTTAAACACATTCAAACAGGCTCGATTACCCTCAGTTTATATGGTGAAACCCATCGTTTTGAAGGCAAAGAATCTGGTCGTCATGCTGAGTTGGCGATTCACAATCCTTTACGCACCTATTGGTTGCTTAAAACCCAAGGCGAACTGGGTTTTGCACAAGCCTATTTTGAGCATGCGCTGGATACCCACTCACTCTACCAATTGATGCATTTGGCCAGCGACAATCAAGCAGTTTTTAACAAGCTTCTATCCAATAAAGCCTTAAACCTATGGCAACTTTGGCAACATCGCTCGCGCCATAACTCGGTTCAAAACAGCCGTAAAAATATCTCGTATCACTATGATTTAGGAAACGATTTTTACAGCCGTTGGTTAGATAACACCATGTCTTATTCCAGTGCTATTTTTGATAACGAACACACCACGCTTGAAGCCGCACAACACCGCAAATATCAACGCCTGCTGGATGCCTTAAGGATTGAAGAAGGCGACAAGCTGTTAGAAATTGGCTGTGGTTGGGGCGGACTGATGGAAGCCGCTTTGAAAAGAGGCGCTCATGTCAAAGGCCTAACGCTTTCAGAAGAACAACAAAAATATGCCATTCAGCGCCTAGAGTCGCAAGCCGATGAGTCGCACTTTGAAGTGGCATTGCAAGATTATCGCCACGAAGCGCAACAATATGATCACATTGTCAGTATTGAAATGTTTGAAGCCGTTGGCAAAGAATATTGGCACAGCTATTTTGAGCAGTTACAAAACTGTTTGAAACCGCATGGTAAAGCGGCTTTGCAAATCATCACAATTGACGAAAGCGTAGCGGACAGCTATCAAGCAGATGTCGATTTTATCCAAACCTATATTTTCCCTGGCGGCCTATTACCCAGCCTAACGCAATTGCGTAATCTTGCCACGCAACATGGTTTTTGGGTAGATGATGTCTATGCGTTTGGCCAAGATTACGCCAAAACCTGCCAACTTTGGAAACACGATTTTAATCAGCAAGGTGAGATGTTACAAAACATGGGATTTGACCGAAAATTCCAAAAAATGTGGAACTACTACCTTGACTATTGCACGGTTGGTTTCGAAACAGGTCGTATTTCCGTGCACCAGTTGGTGCTAAGCAAAATGACACCTGAGAGTAAATAGCCATGAAAGCTTTATTTAAATGGACGCTGACAGTTCTACTGCTCAGTTTAACCGCGGGATGCAGCAGCATGAAAATTCAAGACTATGCTAACGAAACGCCCAAACTGGATTTGTTTGCATTTTTTAATGGTAAAACTCAGGCTTGGGGTCAATTCCAAGACCGCAGCGGCATGGTATTGCGTCGTTTTACGGTGGACATTACTGGCACGCTCTCAGCGGATAAAACTCAACTCATCCTCGATGAACAGTTTTTATACAACGATGGCGAAAAACAAACCCGTGTTTGGACCATTAAACAGACCCAACCCAATCAGTTTATCGGTACTGCAGCCGATGTGGTTGGCGAAGCCAAGGGACAGTCGGCTGGTAATGCACTCAATTGGGCATATGTACTGGATCTGCCTTACAAAGACAGCAGTATTCATGTTAACTTTGACGATTGGATGTATCTGCATGATGATCAAACCATGGTCAATCGTGCCGCTGTGACCAAATGGGGATTTAAGGTTGGCGAAGTGACCTTATTCTTTCGCAAACCTACGCTCGAGAATTCTGCGCCATGAAACGCCTACCTTGGCTTTGGCTAGGTGTATGTTTATTCAGCTCAATGAGTTGGGCTGAAAGCACTACGCCTGCCAAATGGCAAACCCTTTCGCAAGGCACCGCCACTTGGTTATTTATGGATATTTACCAAGCCAAACTTAAAAGTAAAATGTCCTTAAAGGCCAACTTTTTAAGTAATGAACAACCTTTGCAGTTAGAGTTATGTTATTTCAAATCGATTAGCCCTGATATTTTGATAAAGGGCGCAAATGAAGTATTGCCTGACAACTTATCGGTCGATTTACAAGCAGCCGTCAACGGACTTCACGCCAGCTATCAAGCGGTCGAACCCAATGACTGTTACCGCCTCAGCTATGAAAATGGCATTACACAATTACAACTCAATGAGCAAACGGTCTTTACCACGAAAACCGCTGGCTTTAAAGCGGTGTATTTTGGGATTTGGTTGGGTGAAAACCCACTGTCTGCGTCCCTAAAAAAAGAATTGCTTAACCTCAAAACGCCACGAGAAAACACATGACAACCCTAGTTTGGTGCCAAAGAGAACTGCGTTTACAACATCACTTAGGGCTGCAAATGGCGCTAAAACAACCAGATCTGGTTATTTTTAGCTATTTTCACGACCCAAAACTCACTATTGGCGGCACAGAATCTGCCAACAGCTTGTGGCTGGCAAAAAGCTTGCAAGCCCTGCAAACGGATATTCAAAATCTGGGCGGTGCTATTTGGATACACGAAGGTGACTTTGCAGAGCAGTTTACTCAACTGCTAAAAACCCATAACATTACTGAAGTGATTTACAGCTTTCAACCGGGTGAACCCTTTGTCACCCAGCAAAACTTAGCGCTGCAAATTTGCCAAACACATCAAGTCAAACTCACACCGCTCTATTCCGAGTTTTTAATTGAGCCAAGCCGCTTTAGTAATCAACAAGGCAAACCCTATTTGGTGTTTACCCCTTTTTACAAAGCCCTCATGCAACGCCAAGACCAATGTCACACACTCGATGCCGCCATTCCTGATTTAAAAGCTACGGCACAAATCCCTGTGCCTGAGTCTGCCAAACATTTGCCCCAAAGTTTACAAGCCTTACTTCAAAAACCTTGGGCTCAAAAACTACTTGCGCACTGGGACATCAGCGAAGCCGCTGCTTGGCAACAAGCCGATTCTTTTTTAGCCAACTCGGTACAAAACTATGACACCGATCGTGATTTCCCGGCAATCGATGCCAGCAGTCGTTTATCGCCCTATTTGCAATTTGGCCAAATCTCGGTCAGCGGATTATTTACAGAATGCCAAGCGCGTATTGCCAATGGCAGTTTAAAAGCCGAAGCCGTGCAACCTTGGATGCGCCAACTGGTTTGGAAAGAGTTTGCCCGCCACTTGCTTTGCTGGTTTCCGCATGCTGAAACCCAGCCATTTCAGGCCAAATACAACGCTATGGATTGGGCAGATGCCGATGAAAACACCCAGGCCTGGCAACTCAGTCAAACGGGTATTCCGATTATCGATGCCGGCATGCGCGAACTTTGGGCAACCGGCACCATGCACAATCGATTGCGAATGCTGGTCGCATCGCTCTTAACCAAAAACCTGCATCAACATTGGCTGTTGGGAAAAAACTGGTTTGACTTTACTTTGTTTGATGCCGACCCTGCCAATAATGTCATGGGCTGGCAATGGGTCGCTGGCTGTGGCGTGGATGCAGCGCCCTATTATCGATTGTTTAATCCGGTGACGCAAAGTGTCAAATTTGATGCTGAGGGACTTTATATTCGCCGTTGGGTGCCAGAGTTGAAGAACTTATCCAATAAAGCCATACATGCACCTTGGGAACACACCCAAGAATGCCAAATGAAAGGCATTATTTTGGGTAAAACCTATCCAAAACCGATTGTTAATCTCGCTGAATCTCGCCAAGATCATTTGGCGAGGGTGCAATCGCTTAAAACCCCAATTTGCTAAAAATTCTGAAGTTGTCTAAGATATGCATAGATATTTACCCAACCAATTGAGCGCCGCCTATGAAAGCTAATGATGCCCTTTACCCCATTCGTGAAATTTGTCGAATTGCTGGTGTTAATCCCATCACGCTGCGTGCCTGGGAAAGACGCTATGGTTTGATTGAGCCGATTCGCACAGAAAGCGGTCATCGCCTTTATACGCAAGAGCATATCGACCAAATTAAAGCCGCGATTAAATTGACAGAACAAGGCATTCCCATTAGCCAAGTCAAACAACTCTTGGTTAACCAAAACGCCCGTAATCCGCTTACCACCAATATTGAAGAGTTGGATTTGATTGCACAAATCAAACAAGTTCTCAGTGAATATGATTTGGCAAAACTCAGCAATACCCTAGATTTACTGTTTGCAGATGCGGATGAAACCACCTTAAACCACAATTTGCGTATATTGGTATTAGAAACAGGAAATTTATCCAGAGAATATTTAGCTTTACTGGAAACCCAATTGTTACCCAGACTTTACACGCGCTTGCGATTTGCAACCCGCCATTTGTCGTTAAGCACTTGTCGAAAAATTTGGCTCCAACCCGATAGCAGCAATACCTCAGATGAAATTTTACTGCTCTTAGTTGCTTTATATTTTGCCCATCAGGGCATTTACCCAGTGTTGCATCTACTGCCTGAAATCGACAACCAAGCGCTATTTAACGGCTTGCAAAAATTGCGCTGTGAAGGGATTGCCGTTGTGGCCAATCAAAAGCCGCTGAATGTCACCCTATGGGATATTTGGACCGACTCGCATAAATCCCTAGAGTTCTATTATTTTGTAAATGAAGATCCCGTCATAGATTTAGACAGAAAACTACAATGCCACTACTTTAATTTAAATCAGGTTTTTTAAGACCTATTTTTCAAATGCCCAAAAGCAAAACGCCCTCAATTGAGGGCGTTTTTGTTTAAATTAAAACAGTTGGTTATTGATTGTTCAGTTGCGCTTCTAAGCGTGCAATTTTCTCGTTAGCGGCATCTAAGGCTTCTTGTAACAAAACCTCTTCTGTCACATCCTTTTGAATACCAATGTAATAGGTCAACTCATCAATCTCATCAAAAAATGGCGTTACGCTTAGTTCATTCCAAAACACTGAGCCATCTTTGCGATAATTTTTAAGAACGGTTCTCACGGGTTTTTGAACATCAATCGCAGAACGAATGGTTTTTACAGCATCCTGTTCAGTATCGTCACCCTGTAAAAAACGGCAATCTTGATACAAGATTTCTTCGGCTTCATAACCCGTTAACTGCTCAAAAGCAGGGTTTACATAAATTAAGATGGTGTCTTGACCTTCTTTTTCTGCAACGACGATGCCTTCTTGGGCATTTTCAACCAATTGCAATAATAAGTTGTTTCTTAATTTGGGGTCTTTCATCGGATTACTTATGCCTTTCTCGATCAAACAAAAACTAAACTCATATTACCCGCTTGAATTGAGTTTGGTCAAGCAAGAAGTCACGAAAAGGGCGCTTTTTGAACCTAAAACCGCGTCTAGGTGTAAAGATTATAAACACCTATGATTATTAATATTTATTTATCGCTTTAAAATTATACAAGACTTTTACAGAAAGCCGCCCGCTTATGTATAATTAAAGCAACTTTTAACTCTCTGTCTTTTTAAACCAATCCTCTCAAACAAGGCGATATTTATATGAAACACCTATGGTTTACTTTTATAGCTGGTCTACTGACCTTTTTATCTCCCATGAGTTATGCGCAAGATGATCTGCAAGAAGGCGACTTAGCTCCTGTTTTCAACTTACCCAATCAAAATGGCACAACCATTTCCTTGAGCGACTTTAAAGGCCAATGGGTGGTGCTGTATTTTTATCCCAAAAATGACACCCCCGGCTGCACCACCGAAGCCTGTAGCTTTCGTGACAATATTAATCGCTTGATTGCTCAAAAAGCCAAAGTCATTGGGGTTTCTTTAGATGACCAAGCAAGCCATCAAGCCTTTAAGCGCAAATATGAGCTGCCCTTTGACCTATTGGCTGACACGCAAGGTAGCGTAACCGGCAGCTATAATGCTTTGATGGACTTAAAGTTTATTAAGTTTGCTAAACGCCAAAGTTTTATCATTAATCCAGAAGGTCGCTTGGCTAAAATTTATCGCTCGGTTGACCCATCGCATCATGTGCGTGATGTCATAGAAGATTTAAAAGCATTACAAGCCAGCCATTCATGATTTCTCCAAGTTTGTGATAGGCCGCTGCGCGGTAAACCTATACAAAAGCATTACAATTGGAATTGAGATAGATTATGTCTCAGTTTTAAGAGTCTCTTGTGAGCCCCTACTGATTTAAACGCTCAGTCGGGTGTCCCCTTACCAGGACAGTCTCACAAGTTTATGGCCATCCCCATCTCTCTCTTTTCGGGGATGGCATTTTTTATTCGAGTCTTTCAATGAATTCATTCTCTTCCCGCCTTATTCAAAACTGGCTGATGCTGTCATGGCTAATTTTTTATTCAGCCATCAGCCAAGCTGGTTTTACAACCCCAGCGTTAACCATACAAATGCCTTCACAATCAACCATTCAGTATCATGCGATGGGTCAAAAAGAGCATCCTGTTGCCTTTATTTTAGGCGGTGGTCCAGCGTTTAGCAGTTGGAATTTAGAACCCATTCAACAACAAGTCGCCGATATGGGTTTTTATGCTATTTTGATGGATATGCAAGGCATAGGCGAAAATGCCTCGCCTTTAAATGGGCCTATTCTACCGAGCTGGATTACTCAAATTGCAGCGGTCAAACAAAGCCTTGCACCCAACCAATCTGTGACCTTAATCGGCCACTCTTGGGGCGCACTCATGGCCATGCTCTATCAAAGAGCTCATCCTGATAGCGTCAATAAACTGATTTTGCTCAACCCAGTTGATCCAGAAAAAAAGGCCATGGAACATTTAACCACCGAAATAGACCAAAGAAACACCCAAGAAACCTCTGATAACACTTCCCTTGAAGAGGATTGGGACAATAGTGTTCCGGAAAACATTGATCTGAATAAAATCACGCTACGACAAATACAACAGGTTTTACCCACCTACTTTTATGATTATCAACTCGGCTTAAAATATGCCCAACAATTCAGTGCGGCGGATTTTAATATCGATTTAAATGTCAATACCTGGAAAGAATATGATGCCAACCCGATTAAATACCACCAGATTTCCGCTGAGTTACCAAAATATTTCATGGACTGCACACAAGACTACTTAATGCCCTATAATTTAAAAGCCATGCAAGCGCATTGGTCCTTTCAGCAGGTGGCTGTTTTTGAGAAATGTGGGCATTTTCCTTGGATAGAAAGGCCAACGCTATTCACCACAACACTCAAGCAATTTCTAGAGGATTAAAATCATGTTAAGAGCGAAAACAGTGCAATGCCCCTATTGCTGGGAGCAAATTGAAATTATGGTCGACCCAACCCTAGAAGAACAAGACTACATTGAAGACTGCTCAGTCTGCTGCAGCCCCATCCATTTTAAAATTCTGTTAGACGAATACGGCCACCCACAAGTGCAAGCCTTAAGCGAAAACGAGGACTATTGATGAGCAAAGATTCGGTTCAACTTAACCTACAGGAACTGCGCCGTTCTTATCTCAAAGGCGGTTTGAATGAAGATGAAATGGATAGCAATCCTTTCAAACAATTTGCCAGTTGGTTTGAACAAGCCCAACAAGCCGATTTGATTGAACCCAATGCCATGATTGTTGCCACGGTAGATACGGATGGTCAACCCAGTACGCGTACTGTGTTATTGAAGTATTTTGATGAGCAAGGGTTTGTGTTTTTTACCAACTACACCAGTCAAAAAGCACAAGATATCGCTCAAAATCCTAAAGTGGCTTTGCAGTTTTTGTGGTTAGATTTGGAGCGTCAGATCAAAATCTTAGGCACTGCTGAAAAAATTTCGACCACGGAATCCATGCGCTATTTTTTAAGTCGCCCCAAAGGCAGTCAGATTGGCGCTTGGGTGAGTCGTCAGAGTGAAATTGTGTCGTCCAAAGATCTATTGAAAATGCAATACGAAAAACTCAAACAGAAGTTTTCACAAGGCGAAGTACCCTTCCCAGACTTTTGGGGTGGCTACCGTATTCGCCCAACCAAAATAGAATTTTGGCAAGGCGGTGAAAACCGCTTACATGACCGTATCGTCTATACCCAACAAACCCAAGATGACTGGGTGATTTCTCGTTTAGCGCCTTGAATTTTTAAGTATTTCCAAACAAAAAAGTCCCTAAATTTAACCAGGCCTGGTTAAATTTAGGGACTTTTAAATGGTCGTTAACTTTAAAAAACTACCAAGATTCTTCTCGTGTCAGCTCTAAATACTCTTGAAAACCATCTGACCAGGCTTGTTGCACTTGTTCTGGCACATCGGCCTTTTGCCAGTAAGGGTTTTTGCTGTAACGCAACTCCATGCCTCGGGCAATGAGTTGTGCAGGCAATAGCTCTTGCGCACAAACGCGTCCTGCTTCATAGGCTTGTTCAACTTGGTATTCTAAGTTGGCTTTTTCAGCGAGTTGTTGCAGGCGAATATTGGCACCTTTGGTTTGGGCAAAAGCTTTTTGAATCGCCACCCAAGTGTCTTGCTCTGCTTCACCGGCTTGCACTAAAAAATCACGACAGGATACTTCTACATCAAAGCCATACAAATGTGCCAAAAGGTAACGCAATTTTTTTGCCATGCCATAATCGGCTTCCATTAACTGAAAATGCTTGACGGTTAACGCCATATTGCCCCCACTACTCTCTTAATTAATTGTCAGCTAAACGCTGATGGTTTTGTTTTTATAAAAGCCCAAGCTTCTTACACAAACATCGGCTTCAAACTCTCGACCAATCGCCAGCAAGCCTAAGCGCTTTAATTTATGCACATCCAACTTGGCAAAGGTTTTGTAAGACTCAAAATCGGTAAATGGCAAATAAATACGCTGCCATTGTGGTGTCACCTTAAACGATTGGCGAAAAGATTGCCAAGGCAACCATAACTGGGTGGTGCGCAAATGCACACTGTATTCTTGCGAGTTACCCAACACTTCTAAATACAAACCATCAAACCCTTGCGCATTGTAGACTTCGCCATCGTTAAAGGCTTGCAAATCCAGCTGCATTTGAATAAATCCACCATTATTGGCTAGGCTCACCTGCCCTTCTAAACAGGAACATCCAGACTCATTGCGCTCTGCTAAAGTGACCTTGCCTTGTGATTGACCGCCCATAACACCATCGGAAACAAATCGCCATTGTGCGGGTTTGTTAAAGTCTTGATTATACAACTCGTGCAATTCGTGACTCATAACCCCAGACTTCCCAGCAATAAACTAAGTGCGGCTACCCAAGATAATTGGGTGCGCAATTTAAAAAAAGCATAATCATAAGCGGCGGTGGTAAATCTTTTTTCATAAAGCCACAGGGCAATAAAACTAAAGGCCGCAATGCTTAAGGCTAGCGGTAAACTAAGCCCCATGATTTCGGCTTCTATCAATACTAACCAAGGCCATAACATGGCAAAAACCGACACATACAAGGCATGCTTAGGTAAGCGATAAACCAAGCTGGCCATCCAAATCACACCACCCAAAAAACTCAAAATCATGGCCGAATAATTCAGCAATAAATGCCCCAACAACTGCTCATCGAGCTGCCAAGGGGTTAGCCAAATTAACAGGCTTAAGCCCACAAATGGAATCAAGCCCCCATACCCTAACCAGTGATGTTCTTTGAGCATTGTCTACTCCATAACCACCGATTTGTGTGCAAATCCGGTGATTTTTGTTTGACCAAACAATTGTTGTTCGGCTTCTTTCCAAAACTTAAAAAACCCAAACGGCATTTTGCCATCATAAATAACCAACTGGTTTTGTTTGAGTTTATGCACAAAGTTCCAGCGGTCGTAATTAAAGCTGGGATTTTCTGGCGTCACGATTTTTAAATCTGGGTTTTGTTTATAAAGTGTCATCAACACTTCATGGGTTTCACCCTTAATCACCAGCAACTCTTGCTCTTTAAAATCTTGCAGACATTGCCAAATAAAATACAAACGCTGTCTTGAAAAAAAGCCTTGTTCAAACAAGGTTTCATCCCAAATAAACAAAACCCCATCCGCATCATCAACTTTGCTAAAAATATCATGATGCGGATTCAGTTGATTGGCTTGCAGCCAAACGAGGGTTTTGATTTCTCCCTTGGTAATTTCGAGCGGTTTAGCCGATGTTTTCATACCGCGATCCTTTCTTGTAAGTGCGGAAACAAGCGTTTTTTCAATTCGTCATAACTGCCCACTAACGGATAGTTATCCGCGCCAGATAAGTTCAAGCCTTCACCGGCAAACTTTTTAACATTATCCAAATTGAAAATATAGGGTTTACTACTGCCGGTGCTGGCAACCCACTGCCAAGAATAATTATTAGACGCTAAATTACCATCAATCAAATAACTCAACATCCACTTGGCGCCAGTTTGCCATTTAACGCGACGCCAATGCACCACATAAGAAGCCAGGTATAAGCGTGCGTGGTTGTGCAAATATCCTGTGGTTTGCAAGGTACGAATAAACTGGTTAATAACTGCAACATTGGTTTTACCCAACAAGATGTCTTGTGGCATTTTATCGCTGTATTCACTGGCTCTGAAACCCGTTTTGTAGGGCTCCATATCTTGCCAAATCAACTTAGGGTCTTCTTGATATTTCTTTTGGAAAAAGTCGCGCCAACTGAGTTGTTGCAAAAAATGATAGGCATGAATGCGGTCATCATTGGTATCAATAAAGCCCAAAATGGCATGAGGTTCAATTAAGCCATGCTCAATATAAGGCGACAAATGACTCACTGCACCATCCATGTGATTGCGTGTTTTGCCATAGGCTTGCCAGTTAAGATTTTTTAAACGACGCTGAGCCTCATCAAAGCCGCCATTAAACGGTGCCGGCTCAAAGGGGGTATCCTCTAAAATCCAATCAAGAAATTTTTCTTGGCTTGAACGACCATTCAGGCGGACTTTATCAATTTTGCCCGTCACGCTGAGTTCAAAAAACTGCATAAAACCTCCTAATTAACACCTTTGGAATGTTGGTTTAACACTATTGTAAATTAAAATGAAGCAATAGTTATACAAATTTAACTATCTATGTATAATTAATGTACAGGAACTAACCAAAGGAATCCTCATGAAAATCTGCATTTTGGGTGGCACCGGCTTTATAGGGCACTATTTAACCAACTATTTTAGTCAACAATTCCATCAAGTCAAAGCCTTGGGGCGCCAAGCCTTTGCGCCAGACTTTGACCTAACGAGCACTCTCAACGGGCAAGACCTAGTGATTATGCTGGCGGGCGCTAATGTGGGCGAACGCTGGAGCAAACAACACAAACAAGCCTTGTGGGACAGTCGTTTAAACACCAACGCGCGCTTGGCGCAAGCCTTAAGCCAATGCAAGCAACCACCTGCCAGAATTTTCAGTGCCTCAGCGATTGGCATTTACCCGCAAAATAGCTGTACAAACTTAATTGATGAAACCTGTACAGAGATAGGTGAGGGCGTTTTAGGACAATTGGGCAAGGCCTGGGAGGAAGCCAGTCTAAAACTGCTGCCCAAACCGTTGATTTTAAGATTTGGCGTGGTGCTGGGAAAAAATGGCGGCGCTTTAGCCAAAATGTTACCGCCCTTTAAAATGGGCTTAGGCGGACCAGTGGCGGGTGGACAACAATGCTTTAGCTGGATTCACCTAGAAGACCTAGCGCGCATCATGAGCTTTGCCATTGAACACCCTGAACTTGAAGGACCCATCAATGTCACCGCGCCCAATCCAGTCAGCAATGCGGTGTTTGGTGCCAGCTTGGCCAAAGCATTGCATCGCCCCTTTTGGTTACCCTTGCCCGAATGGCAACTGAAACTGATGTTTGGCGAAGGCGCTCAAGTGCTTACCCATTCTTCTGCCATCGTCCCGCAGCGTTTGTTGGACGCTGGGTTTGAGTTTACCTATCCGCAAATTGATGACGCACTTAAGGCTTGTGTATAAGCTATCGATTTTAAAGCGCGCCCCCACTATAATGCGACTTTAATTGATTGAGTCGCACTATGACCACTTTGCTAGCAGAAAAAGTTTTAATCATTGGATATGTATGGCCAGAACCCAATTCATCGGCGGCCGGCACACGCATGATGCAACTGATACACAGCTTGCAAGCCCAAGCCTGTGAAATATGTTTTGCCAGCCCCGCCAAACCTGGCGAACATCAATTTGATTTACATTCACTGGGCATACAACAACAAGAAATTCTGCTTAACGACAGCAGTTTTGACGACTTTTTAAGGCAATTTCAACCAGGCCTGGTCATTTTTGACCGCTTTATGATGGAAGAACAGTTTGGTTGGCGGGTTGAAAAACATTGCCCCAACGCCTTGCGTATTCTCAATACTGAAGATTTGCACAGTCTGCGAGAAGTGCGTCAGCAAATGTTAAAAGATGCTGTTAAAGAAGACGCGCTGGGTCATCATTTACAACCGGCTTTGTGCCAAGATAGTATGACCCTGTTTAACAAAATGTCTGGCAGTGATTTGGCCATTCGAGAAATCTCGGCCATTTTGCGCTGTGATTTAACCCTAATGATTTCAGCCTTTGAAACCAACTTGTTACAAACGGCATTTAATCTAGCCCCTCAACTGCTGTTTACCTTACCGTTTATTTACCCCGACGCCTCCCCAAACAGCAAACCCTCATTTGAAAACCGTCAGCACTTTATTTGTATCGGCAATTTTCGCCATGCGCCTAATTGGGATGCGGTACTCACCCTTAAACACATTTGGCCGCAAATTCGTCAGGCATTGCCAAACGCAGAACTGCATATTTATGGTGCTTATCCCCCCAAAAAAGCCACCGAACTGCATAATGCCAAACAAGGTTTTTATGTCAAAGGTTGGGCGGATGATGCCTTAACGGTGGTTAAATCGGCAAAAGTGATGCTCGCCCCGCTTCGTTTTGGCGCTGGCATTAAAGGCAAACTGGCCGAAGCCATGCTGTGTGGCACGCCCTCGGTGACCACCCCTTTGGGTGCAGAAAGTATGTGTCAGTCGATTGAAGAATGGAATGGTGCTGTGGTCGATAGCCTTGACGCTTTTGTGGAACAAGCCATTGCGCTGTATCAAAACCCTGAGATTTGGCAAGCTGCACAACTTAAAGGCGATGCTTTATTTGAGGCGCAATTTGCAAAAAAATCGTTTTACGAACAAGCACTCTTTGAACGCATTCAAGTCTTGCAGAATCACCTCACCGAAGAAAGAAAACGCAATTTTACCGGCAAAATGCTCAGACATCATTTGCACAAAAGCACGCAATACATGGCGCAATGGATTGAAGCTAAAAACAAATTACCTCCAGCCCAAACCCCTAACACAGACCCCTAAGGATTCAGCGAATCGCGTAATTGTTTAGCCACTAAATTGCGATAATGATAAGGCATTTTTTCATTCATCATCAGCGCAAACGGCCAATAATCTTGGTCTTTTTGAATGTAACCTGCCAAGGTGCTCACACCAATTAAACTGCCCGACTTGGCAAAGATGCGCGGTTCTATTTCTGGTAATAAGTCACGATAGGGTTCAAATAACCCTAGTAATTCAACCAGTTGCTGAGGGCTTAACCGATTATTGGCCGACAAACCAGCGCCATCTTCAATCAACGCCTCTTGCCAACCTAAGGCTTGCAATTGTTGCTGGTAAAACTTCGCCACTTTTTCAGGTGATGCCGGTGGGCCAAACGCCTCGGCACTTAGGTTCAACGCCAACTGATTGGCAATAAAGTTAGTCGAATATCGCATCATCGGTGCAATCATTTCAGCCAGGGTTTTGCTATTGTGATGGGTAACCATTAAGGTATCTAACGCATCAACCTTTTGCCAAACCACCTCCTTGCCAACGGCAATCCCCTGTTGTGCTAAAAAAATCGCCAAGAGTTCTGCAAAATTTTGCTCGCCGGTTTCACGCAGTTCGCCACTGTTCATTCTTTGAGCTTTGGGGGAACTGTCTAAGGCTTGAGCGAGCGCTAGTGCCGTGAGTGTTAAAGGGGTTTGCGCTTCAGCCGAACGCACTTGTCCTTGATTTTTAATCACATTCACGGTGTTAAAATTGGCGGTAATCGCCGAAGGTATGGCATCGTAAGGGTTTTGCGATTTAAACGTGCCTGGCAGGCTTGGGTTAGCCACATAATAACTTGTGTCGAGTTGAATGCCCGCCAATTGTGATAATTGCAGGGTTTGCAAACGCTGTGCTAATGACTTGGCCACCGTTTGCAATTCTTCGGAGGTTAAAAAAGGATCGCCAAATCCTTGCACCACCAAATAAGTCGTTTGATTGGGTAACTGATGAAGATAAAACCGGGTTTGAAAACGATAATCGGCACCCCAATGTTGCAACGCCAAATAAGCGGTGAGCAATTTGGTGGTCGACGCTGGGGTGCGAAGTTGTTGGGCATCTTTAGCCGCGAGCACTTGCCCATTGGCAGCCGTTAGCAACAGTCCAGTTTGGTCAGAGGCGGTAAACCGTTCTTCTAAAAAAGACAGGTCTGCGGCCCACACATTGGCAAAACTGACGCTTAATAAAAGGCTCCAAGCGGCTAAGCGCTGCATGACATTAAGCCCGTGAGATGAACTTGCCGGTTTCAGAGTTCACTTTAATTTTTTCACCGGGTTCAATATATTCAGGCACTTGCACTTCTAAGCCCGTGGTTAAAGTCGCTGGTTTGGTGCGGCTATTGGCAGAGGCATTTTTCATACCAGGTGCGGTATCGACCACTTCTAGGGTAATGGTCACTGGGATTTCGATACAGATAACTTTTTCATCCAAAACCATGGCATCCATGCCGGTTAGGCTTTCGGTGATATATTCTAACTGACCTTCTAATTCGTCTGGCGTTAATGAATATTGAGTGTAGTCTTCCAAGTTCATAAACACATAGTTTTCGCCATCTTTGTAAGAAAACTGCACAGGAATACGCTGACAATCTAAGGGTTTTAAAAAGTCATCGCCCTTGTAAGAAATATCAACTTTCTGACCCGTTTTGACACTGTTAAAACGAATTTTATAAAGTGTGGCGGCTCCACGAGCAGACGGGTTGGCACAATGAGTGGTGCGCACAATATGTGGCTCATTATTGACTTCAACCACCATTCCCTTTTTAAGTTCATTCGCCTTGGGCATTGTTTATTTCCTTTCTCAAATCGTTAGCCGCTCATTATAGGATTTTTTAATAGAATCAACTCATTTTTAAAAGCAAAAAGCCCCCAATTTCAACCAGGCCTGGTTAAAACTGGGGGCTTTTTTAGTTTTTAAAGGCGCTTTAAAGTCTGTTACTGGGGTCTAGCGACGACCAAACATGGTATCCACATCAATTAAAATAATGACCTTTTTCTGGAAGTGGGCAATGCCTTGAATATAACGCGATGCATCTTCTTTGGTACTGGACAAGGGTTCAAATTGTTTTTCAGGAATGTCTTTTACTTCATGAACACAATCGACCATCATGCCAACAATATTTTCTTCATCTAACTCAACGATGATAATTCGTGATAAGTCATCAACAGGTTTAGGACACATGCCATAAGTAATGCGAGTATCCACCACGGTGACGATAACGCCACGCACATTAATAACACCTAACACATTGCGAGCAGATCCTTCAACACGGCGAATTGTGCCAACGCGTAAAACTTCACGAATTTTTTTAACATGGATACCGTAAATTTCAGAGTCCAGTTGAAATAAAACACAGCGAATACTAGGACCTGAGTATTTTTCTTGTTCCTCTATCGCCAATAAAGCAGAGTCTGGCGACAAATCGTAGTTGGTTAAGGCTCGAGTTTTCATATAGGTTCCTTGCGTTTTCTTTAGAGCGCAAAACGCTCAACCACTCCAGGCAAATCTAAAATTAGGGCAATGCTTCCGTTACCCGTAATGGTGGCACCGGCATAGCCATCAATGTGCTTCATCATGACCCCCAGCGGCTTGATGACCACTTCTTCTTGGCCATTGACCTGATCAACCACCAAACCGACACGCTGATTACCGATGGACACAATAATCACCTTGTCACCTTTATAATTTTCTTTGATGGTATCTGGCGCTAACCATTCGGTGAGGAAAAATAACGGAATACTCTTTTCGCGTAGTCGCACCATTTTCATCCCGTCAATCGTATTGATTTGCTCTTCTTTAAAGTCAAAAATTTCTTGCACACTGGTAAGAGGAATCGCATAACTGTCTTCGCCAAACGACACCATTAAGGTCGGTAAAATAGCTAGGGTTAATGGTACTTTAATACGGATTTGCGTGCCTTCGCCAACCACTGACTTAATGTCAATACTGCCGTTGAGTTTGGTAATCATGGTTTTCACCACATCCATCCCCACACCACGACCAGAAATATCACTGATGACTTCAGCGGTTGAAAAACCCGCCGCCATAATGAGTTGGAAAGCAGCGCTGTCATCTAACTGACTGGCAGTCATTTCGTCCATCATGCCTTTTTCAACCGCTTTGCGGCGCAACATATCAGGATCCATACCTTTGCCATCATCGGTAATCGACAACAGAATATGATCACCTTCTTGCTCAGCGGCTAAAATGACCGTGCCTTGACGCGGTTTGCCAGCTGCTGCTCTTACATCTGGCATTTCAACCCCATGATCCACCGAGTTACGCACCAAATGCACCAAAGGATCGGCTAGGGCTTCAACCAAGTTTTTATCTAAATCCGTTTCTTCACCACGCAATTCTAATTCGATTTCTTTGCCCAGTTTACGCGCCAAATCACGCACCACTCGAGGGAAACGACCAAACACCTTTTTAACCGGTTGCATACGGGTTTTCATGACAGAGGCTTGCAGGTCTGTGGTGACATGGTCAAGATTGCCCACGGCATTTGACAAGGCCTCATCCCCGCTGTGACTGCTTCTAAGCGTTAACAAGCGGTTGCGAACCAAAACCAACTCACCCACTAAATTCATGATTTCATCTAAACGACGCGTATCGACACGAACGGTTGATTCCGTGGCATTTTTAGCCGACATTTTATTTTCATCGTCGTCACCATCCGGTGCAGATGGCTTAGAAGCCGGTTTGGGAGGTGCTTTAGGCGCGGGAGCTGGCGCAGGTTTTGCTGCCACGGCTGGCTT
Organism: Thiosulfativibrio zosterae; assembly: GCF_011398155.1. Taxonomy (NCBI): domain Bacteria; kingdom Pseudomonadati; phylum Pseudomonadota; class Gammaproteobacteria; order Thiotrichales; family Piscirickettsiaceae; genus Thiosulfativibrio; species Thiosulfativibrio zosterae. The sequence goes on along the minus strand of NZ_AP021888.1, from coordinate 1,039,944 downwards.
AGGCGCTGGCTTAGCGGACGACACGGGTGCTGACTTAGCTGCGGGTTTTGCCGCAGGGGCTGCTACGGGCGCAGCCGCTTCGCCATCATCATCCATCAAATCACGCATATTCAGCAAGGCTTCAAATTCATCATCGGTGATGTCACCATCGGGATCAACCCCTGCAGGTAAACTTAATCCAGCTTTAGCGGGTTTACTGTCCGTTTCCATAGAATCGCGTTGGTTTAATAAAGCTTCAAATTCATCATCCGTGATATCGCCGTCAGGATCAACGCCTTCAGGCAAAGCTAATCCGGCTTTGGGCTCAGGCGCTTCATCTAGGGTATCTCTTTGATTTAACAAGGCTTCAAATTCGTCATCGGTAATATCACCATCTGGATCAACACCGTCTGGCAAGGCTAATTTGGGTGATGAAGGTTCAGCAACTTCAGACTCAACTTCAACTTCAGAGAAATCTTCTTCCACTATCTCTGCGTCTACCACAGCACCTAAGATTTGGCCTTTTGTTAAAGCGTCGAGTTCTGCCAATAACCCAGCATCGGCATCTTCTAGTTCACGAGCGCCATCATTGAGTTGACCAATAAAATCACTGATCACATCAAAGGCACGCAAGATAATGTCGGCAGCACCGGCATCATAATCCACATCGCCATTACGAATTTTGTCGAAAACATTTTCAGCACGGTGACACACTTCAATTAAAGGTGTCACACCTAAAAACCCTGCCCCACCCTTAATGGTGTGAAAACCACGAAATACTGCGTTAAGTAACTCTTTATCGGTGGGTGACTGTTCTAGGTCAACCAGCTGTTCGCCTAAGGTTTCAACCAGTTCGGTGGCTTCGACTAAAAAGTCCTGTAATATTTCTTCATCCACTGTCTTCGCCCTCTTAAAATTCATGCGATGCCAAATTACTGGCAATTTTCAGTTGTTTTTTAATTAAACTGATTTAAGCAATGAATATGCCACTCATAAGAATCAAACCATTTTGACAGCGAAGCTAGGATTAAAAATGCCTTTACCGCTTCATTATTGAAAACTAAATGCCTAAATCACCGAGTAAGTCATCCACTTCATCTTGTGAACTGGCAATATCCTTTTGCGAGGCTTGGGTCACATTCGGTCCAATCCCCTGCATTTCTGCAGATTTTTTGTCAGCATCTGTTTGCGAGCGTGCTGGAATTTTGGCGTAATCGATACCGGATTTTTCGATAAGATCCATCAAAGATTGCTCTAAAGAACCCACCAACATCATCACTCTATTGAGCACTTGGCCTGTCAGGTCTTGAAAAGATTGTGACATCATAATTTCAGTGAGTTGATTTTGCGCTTGCTCTAATAACGCTTGCGCTTGCGAATCATGGGCTAACTTTTCGGCCAAATTATCCAAAATTGCAAGGGTATTTTCAGCAGCACCTAAGGTTTTATTACTGGCTTCTTCAGTGGTTTGCATGACATAGTGGAGTCTTTCTGAAACATCCGGCAAATCATGTTTGGTTGCCATTAATAATTCAGCATCCTCGTCAAAGCTATCGAGCGTGTTATGAAGATTGATGGCAATCTCTTCAACTTGATGAACCACATCTGATTGATTTAACTGCGTTAATTCATCAAACAAAATACGAGCAGTTTGCTCATCACCGGACTTTAAAGCACTGAGCAGTTCTTCGACAGCTTCAATTGGGATATTCTTCATAGTTTCTGGTCTCACTATTCAATCAACAAAAAAAAAGCCCCTTATTGAATCAATAATGGAGCTTTTGGGGTGGGGTATCGATACTGGGCGACTTATTTTTTAACTTTTGCCGCTTCTCTTTCCGCTACACGCTCAAATATTTTTTGGATTTTGGCATTCAAAGTTGCAGCGGTAAAAGGCTTAACAATATAGCCATCAACCCCAGCCTCAGCCGCTTCTAAAATTTGGCTGCGTTTGGCTTCTGCCGTAATCAATAAAAAGGGTGTGTCTTTCAATTCTGGCGACTTGCGCACATTTTTTAATAAGTCTAACCCTGTCATTTGCGGCATATTCCAGTCACTGACAATAAAGTCATACTTACCACTTTGAACCATTGGCCATGCCGTGGCACCATCATCCGCTTCATCAAACTTGCTAAACCCAAGCTCTTTCAACAAATTCTTAACAATTCGGCGCATTGTTGAAAAGTCATCCACCACTAAGATGTTCATATTTCTATCAATTTGCATTTTTATTCTCTCTCTTCATGCATTTTATAAATGGGTTATATCCAGTTTTTTAAACGCGACTTTAAGCGTTTAATGGCTTGGCTATGAATTTGGCTCACGCGAGATTCACTCACTTCTAAAATCTCGCCTATTTCTTTTAGGTTTAACTCTTCATCGTAATAAAGAGCCATCACCAATTTTTCTTTTTCAGGCAAATCTTCAATTTGCTCAACCAGCGCTTGTTGAAAGCCTTCGTCACTGAGCTCTGCTAAAGGTGTTTTTCCTGTGCCGATGATGCGATCTTCCGCCAACTCATCATGGTCTGGCTCATCAATAGACAGTAGCTGCGCTGAGTTAGTGTCTTGCAAAATAAAATGATAATCTTCAATCGACAACCCCATTTCTTCTGCAATTTCAGAATCTTTTGCTTCGCGACCAACCCGCGCTTCAACAGCAGAGATAGCAGCAGTCACTTCTCGGGACTTGCGATGCACCGAACGCGGTGTCCAATCGCCCTTGCGAATTTCGTCTAACATGGCACCTCGAATTCGAATACCCGCATAGGTTTCAAAACTGGCGCCTTGATTGGCATTAAATTTTTGCATCGCTTCAATCAGTCCAATCACACCTGATTGAATCAAATCTTCCACCATCACACTGTCTGGTAAACGACCTTTAAGGTGATACGCAATTCTTTTAACTAAAGGAAGATAGCTTTCAATATCAAGCACTTCATTTGAAGTTTGTTTTTGAACATTTGCGTACGCCTGGATGCCGCTCATAGTTTTTCCTTATGCGTTCTGTTGCATCAAACTTTCTACAAAAAACTGTAAATATCCTGTGATACTGGTGGGTATTGGCCAGTTTTCAACTTTTTGGGCAATTTCTTTAAAAGATTTAGCCGCCAAGCTATCAGGTTTGGCAATCACCACAGGGGATTGCTTTTGCACAGCTTCTCTCAAATCGTAATCAAATGGCACGGTTCCGAGATAGTCAATCGTGACATCTAAAAACTGTTCGCACACTTTGGCTACTTTTTGGTGAAGTATTCTACCATGCTCAACCGAGCGGGTCATGTTTGCTAGCAAATGAAAACGACGAACATTGTGCTCACGGCTAAGAACTTTAATCAAAGCATAAGCATCAGTCATGGATGCGGGTTCATCGGTCACAACCACGATGACATCTTGCGAAGCTCGACAAAAACTGACCACACTGTCGGCAATCCCTGCAGCAGTATCAATCAGCAGTACATCTAAAATACCATCCAATTCTGCAAAGGCGTTAATGATTCCTGCGTTTTCTAGGGGGGAGAGTTGCGCCATACGACTCACGCCTGAAGCCGCGGGAATAATTTTTAAACCGCCTGGCGCATCAACCATGACTTCTTTCAGGGTTTTTTGCCCGTCCAAAACATGCGACAAATTATATTTGGTTTGCAAGCCAAGCATAATATCTATATTGCCCAGCCCCATATCCGCATCCATCAGCAGAACGCGATTACCAAGCTTAGCCATAGAAATACCCAGGTTGACTGACACATTGGTTTTACCCACGCCACCTTTACCACTGGCAACCGCAATCACGCGCACAGGTTTATTCTTTTGAATGGGTTTTACCCCAGACTTAAGTGGCGTCTTTGCTTGATGTGATTGCATTGCTCTTAACCCTGAGGCTTGATCATTGAGCATCTGATATCTCCTTACCCATTCCTAATCGGAACGCACTGTCTTCTGACTCGGTTTTAGACTGCTGTTGACCGAGCACAATTGCTTTATCAATTAAATCTCTAACTCTAATTGGTGCTAAATCTTCTGGAACCCTTTGTCCATCAGACAAATAACTGATGGGCAACTTCTGTTCAACCAGTACGGTTAAAATGTTGCCCAACTGCAAGGCTTCATCTACCTTGGTTAAGATACAGCCGGTCAATCCTACTTGTTTAAAGGATTTGACGATGTCCTTCATAACACTTAATTGCGTTGCGGCAGACATCACCAAATAATTTCGCACGGTATTCATACCCGCTTGATCTTTTGTCAGTTGTTGTGACAACTTTAAATCTCTTTGGCTCATGCCAGCGGTATCTATCAAAATCAGTTTTTTCGAAGTCAATGCACTTAACAGGGTATACAACTCGCCCTCGGAATTGACAACATGAACAGGCACGCCCAATAAATCTGCAAATGTTTTTAACTGTGCTTGAGCGCCAATTTTATAACAATCCGTGGTGATCAAAGCTAACTGACTGGCGGAGTTTCTCATGACAAATCGGCTGGCCATTTTTGCAATGGTTGTGGTTTTACCCACGCCTGTTGGCCCAACTAAAGCAACTATGCCGCCTTTATCCACCACATCTCGCTCTTCAACTGGGATGCTTTTTTCAATTTCAAATAAAATATCTGACCAAGCAGAATCGCGATGTATTTGCACTCTATTGGTTAACTTTTGAGCTAAATCCCATCCAATACCTAACTGAACCAATCGCTTTAAAATCGCCACGCGATTAGGATCATTTTGTTCAGCTTGGCCCCAAGCCAAACCTGAAAGCTGATCCTCCAACAAAGAACGCACCGCTTTAAGCTCTTCTGACATACGAGCGATTTCAGTGGATTGCTGAGGCGTCATTTGAGTTTGGCCACGCAGTTCATTAGAAACAAAACTAGACCTAGCCTCTGAATGCCCTTTATTCGATTGAGTTTTGTGTTCTTGCGCTTCAGGGTCAATTGCGGCAACCACTTCAACCCCTTCAGGGGTATTGCGCGTTGACATAATGACAGCATCTATCCCCAGCTCATCCCGGACTAAAGCCATCGCTTGACGCATATTTGACGCTAGATAACGCTTTAATTTCATCTATCACCCTTGCCCAACATTAGCGACCACACTGATCTGTCGGTTTTCTGGCACTTCTGAATACGCCAAAATATGTAAACTGGGCAAACTATATCTAAATAGTCTGGCCAATTGCGCTCGAATTTGTGGTGCAACGATTAAAATGGCTGCATCTCCCTGCATTTCTAGCTTCTGGGACTCTTCTTTTAATGTGCCATGCAATCTTTCTGCCAGACCAGGCTCTATGGCTAACTGGCCTTCTGGCGCACCTTGTGTTGCTTGTAGCAATAACTGTTCCAATCTTGGTTCCAAAGTAATAACCTTTAGTTCGGCGTCTGGGCCAACAATATCTTGAACGATTGAACGACCCAAAGCTGTTCTGACATGAATGGTTAAATCGTTGGGACTTTGTGTTTTGCCCGCATATTCACTCAAAGCCTCAACAATGGTACGCAAGTCACGAATAGACACTTTCTCTTGCAACAAGTTTTGCAAAACTTTAACCAAAGTCGCCAACGACAAGCGGTCAGGTATGAGTTCGTCCACCAATTTAGGTGAGCTGGCTTTCAATTTATCCAGCAGCTTCTGGGTTTCATCAAAGCCCAATAAATCAAACGCATAGTCTTGAATGATTTGACTGATATGGGTAGCAACAACCGTACTGGCATCCACAACGGTATAACCCAGTGCTTGTGCTTGATCTCTATCTGCGGGATTAATCCATACTGCATCTAAGCCAAATGTTGGATCTTTGGTCGCCGTTCCTGGAATCTTGCCATAAACCTGCCCCGGGTTAATTGCCAATTCTTTGTCAGGAAAAACCTCTCCACCACCTGAAGAAACCCCCATCAACATGATTTTATATTGATTTGGCTTTAAGTCCAAATTATCACGAATATGCACGGGAGGTACCAAAAACCCCAACTCTTGGGAAACTTTGCGTCTTACACCCTTGACTCGCTCCAGCAATTGTCCATTTTGAGATTGATCGACCATAGGAATCAGACGATAACCCACTTCCAAACCAAGTACATCCACGGTCTGAACATCATCCCAACTCAGCTCAGGAGATTTGGTGTCGGTAGACTCTATATTTTCCGCCAACATGGCTTCTGGCGCAGGCTTTTTATCTTGCCTTTTATAAATAAAATAAGCACCTGCACCCGTAATGGCTGCAAAGGTTAAAAAAGCCACATTCGGCATACCTGGAATGATGCCAAAAACACCCACAATACCAGAAGTCATTCCGAGTGCTTTAGGATTGGCGAACATTTGATCTGACAACTGCTCGTTCATATCACGGGTATCACCCGTGACGCGGGTTACAATAATGGCTGTTGCCGTAGACAATAACAATGATGGAATTTGCGCAACCAAGCCATCACCCAAAGTCAATACGATATAGACTTCCGTTGCATCTGCGAAAGCCATATCATGCTGCCCAACACCTATGGCAAATCCACCAATCATATTGATGAACAAGATGATGATACCAGCGACAGCATCCCCTCTGACAAACTTACTCGCCCCATCCATGGAACCATAAAAATCAGCCTCAGCGGTAATATCTTTGCGGCGTTCTTGAGCTTGTTCTTGGGTAATTAAGCCCGCATTTAAATCGGCATCTATTGCCATTTGTTTACCAGGCATGGAATCCAAGGTAAAACGCGCACTGACTTCAGCCACACGGCCCGCACCCTTGGTGATAACCACAAAGTTAATAACGACTAAAATAGCAAAGATAACCAAACCAACCGCAAAGTTACCGCCAATAACAAATTCACCAAAGGAGGCGATAACATTACCCGCCGCTTCTCCACCATTATGCCCTTCTAACAAAATAACGCGCGTAGAGGCAATATTCAGCGCCAAACGAAAAAGGGTTGTTAAGAGGATAATGGTTGGAAAAATAGCAAAATCTAAAGGGCGCTTGGCATACAAGGTAACCATCAATACCACCAAAGATAAGGCGATATTAAAGGTAAAAAAGACATCTAGTAAAAACGGGGGTAAAGGAACAACAACCATTGCTAGCAAAGCTAAGATAGCAATAGGAATACCTAATCCTTGAGAGAAGGAGTTTTTGAGTTTGCCAAGTAGGTAGTTTAAATCCATTCAAGTGTCTTTATGTTGGCGCATCCGTCTTCATCTCTTCTGGGATGGGAAGGTTTGCAAAATCTACGGGCTTAGCGGATTTACCATCTCGCAACTGATAAACATAAGCTAACACAGCCGCCACAGCTTTAAATAAATCATAAGGTATTGGGCGATCAACCTCGGCATTATAGTACAAAGCCCTTGCCAAAGGCGGTGCTTCAACAATGGTAATATTGTGTTCTTTAGCAAGCGTTCTAATCTGTGCAGCCATAAAATCACTGCCAATGGCTAAAACCATGGGTTCTGGCATTTCATCGGGATTATACTTCAAAGCCACTGCAAAATGCGTAGGGTTTGTAATGACGACATCCGCTTGCGGTACAGCTTGCATCATACGGCGCTGCGACATTTCGCGCTGCAAAGCTCTAATACGACCTTTAACCTCGGGGTTACCCTCTTGTTGCTTGTATTCTTCTTTAACTTCTTGTTTGGTCATTTTTAATTGATTCATGTGATGAATCACTTGGTAAGGCACATCAATCAAGGCAACAATCAGCAAAGATAAACTGACAAAAATAAACGCTTCAACGATTAAAGTCGCTGCATGCGCCATGGCAGGTTTTAATGCTTCTTTGCCAATACTGATAATTTCGCCATAAGATAGCCATAAAAATAACACGGCCACCCCACCCACTAACAAAAACTTTGCTAAGGCTTTAATCAGCTCCATTAAGGCATTCACGGAAAACATTCGAGCAATCCCAGAAATGGGGTTAAGCTTACTTAATTTAGGCGCCATCGCCTGAGTACTGAAGTTCCAGCCGCCTAACAGGGTTGGCGAGATAATCGCTATAATGACCATCAGTGCCAAGAAAGGAAAAATCATCCAAAGGGTTTCAATGGTCATACCAATAATCAAGTTTGTCATCATTTGAAAATCAAACGCATGCGCTCTATCAAAACTGAACCCTTTAATGGCAATGGCTTCAAATTGTTGCCACATCACATAACCATAAAACAACAAAAAAACAGCCGCACCCAAGGTCATCAATAAAGTCGTCAACTCTTTTGAGCGTGGGATTTGTCCTTTTTCTCGAGCCTCTCGAAGTTTCTTTTCAGAGGCGTCTTCGGATTTTTCAGTACCGTCTGCGTTCTCTGCCATAACCAGTCTCTTTTAAACCTTAATCGTTAAGCTGAAAATGCTCGATGACCTCAAAGGCAGCCGTCAAGAGCGTTTGTAAATTCGGAAGTATTAAAGGGGTCACGATAATGATCATTATAAACCCCGTTAAAATGGTAATGGCAAACCCAATCGCAAAAACATTCAACGATGGCGCTGCCCTTGAAATGACCCCTAAAGAAATATTCACAATTAATAAGGCAACTACTATGGGCAAAGCAATCATTACACCCGCTTCAAACATCACAGAGCCAAAGCCATAAACACTTTTTACTGAATCTGGTGTTAAAAAATGCAATCCCACGGGCAAGTATTCAAAACTATCCAACACGGCTTTAAAGACAAAAATATGTCCATTCATCAATAAAAAGAGCAAAGAAACCAGAATCGTATAATAACGACCTATAACAGGTGTATTCACCCCAGTTGAAGGATCAACCATACTGGCCATGGCCAAACCCATTGCCATAGACGCTAGGTGACCGGCAATAACAAATGCCTCAAACACCACTGCAAAAATTAACCCAATCGCCAAGCCAATCCCCACTTGTTGCATCATGACTAAAATACCATGCCAAGTAAAAGGACTGATCGGTTCGGGCATTTGTAAAGTAGGCGCAACAGCCAAAGTGATGAGCATCGCCAGCATGATTCTGGCTTTAACGGTGATATAAACACCGCTGTATAAAGGCACTAAAGCCAACATGGCCGAGATGCGGACAAACGGCCAGAAGTACAATCCTAAAACTTGCAAGTATTCAGCATAGCTAAAGGACATTTAAACCTCTTAACCAATTAAAGCGGGGATATTTTCAAACAACTCTCGGGTAAAAGACACCAAAGTGTTCAGCATCCAAGGCCCTAGTAACACCAAGACGATGCCGACACTGGCCACTTTTGGAATAAAACTCAAGGTCATCTCATTGATTTGCGTGGCTGCTTGAAACATACCCACTAACAAACCTACGATGAGTGGCGGAATTAAGAGAGGTGCCGATAAAAGCACCGTCACTTCCAACATTTTTTGCCCTAAGGTCAGTACAAATTCTGGTGTCATTACACGCCTCCTGCTACGACGAAGCTATTTGCCATCGTCCCCATGATTAAAGCCCAACCATCAATCAACACAAATAACATAATTTTAAAGGGTAATGAAATAATCATCGGCGACAACATCATCATACCCATGGACATCAACAAGGTTGCTATGACCAAGTCAATGATTAAAAAAGGGATAAAAATCATAAACCCTATTTGGAATGCCGTTTTTAACTCACTGGTCATAAACGCAGGAATTAACACGGTAAAAGGAACTGTCTCTGGGTCTTCTAATTTGGTATTTGCCATTTCTGCAAACATACCCAAATCGTCTTCACGAGTTTGTTGCATCATAAACTCATGAATGGGTTTAGAACCAATCTCAATCGCCTCTTTAAACTTAATTTGTTCTTCTAAATAGGGGCTGACAGCCGTTTGGTAAACCTTATCTAAAATTGGCGACATAATGAATAAAGTTAAAAATAACGCCAAAGCGATAAGGACTTTACTGGAAGGTGTTTGCTGAGTTCCCAAAGCCAAACGCAATAACGCCAACACCACAATAATTCTTAAAAAAGCCGTCATGGCTATCAATGCTGACGGCAGCAGAGTCAAACCCGTCATCAACATGAGGATTTGCATGGTCAGAGTATAATCTTGATTCCCTTGGCCATCGGTTGTTACGGTAAACGCTGGAACACCGGGTTCTGCCCAAACAAGCACCGGGAAAAAAGTTGCTGCTAAAAAAAGCAGTTGCGATAAAAACTTAAAGCTTTTCATCTGGTTTTCTCGCACTTAAGGCTTCTTGAAGTTTTTTTGAAAAAGCTGAATTGAAAACGGGCGCTTTAAACTCCTCCACCTCAACCGTTTCACTCAATTGATGTAACAAACGAATTTCAGTGGTTGTCACCCCCACAACAATTTGTTCTTTGCCCGCTTGAAGTAAGATGATTTTTTCTTTTTGCCCAACCGACAATGCGCCTAAAATCCTTAAGTGACCACTTGCCACTCCTGGATAACGGCTAAAACTTTTGAGTAACCAAGCGGCTAAAAAAATGAGCGTTAAAACGGCCACTAAAGACAAAATAATCTGCCCTAAATATTGGCTGGGTTCTGGGGTGGATTTCATAATGGCGTGTTCTGCCGACTCAGGAACCGCTGCCAAAATAAATGAGCTGACACTGAGAAGCCAAACGAATAGTAAGTAATTGAGTAACTTCATAAATAGGGCGCGTTAGGATTCCGTAAAAATGATTCATTCTATCGAATCGACCCAAGTTTTGCACCAATAAAAAAGCCCACGAAAGTGGGCTTGGGTTGAAAAGTGCAATATTTGTCAGATTTTGAGTTTATTTCAACTTTTTAATACGCTCTTGTGGGCTAACCACATCGGTTAAGCGCACACCAAACTTGTCATTGATGACAACAACTTCACCATGAGCAATCAAGGTACCATTCACCAACAAATCCAAAGGCTCACCCGCCAAACGATCCATCTCAATCACCGAGCCTTGCGTATAAGACAACAGGTTTCTAATAGACACTTTTGCTCTACCGATTTCTAACTGTAAAGTGACTGGCACATCCAAAAGGACATCTAAATCAACCTTACCTTTTCCAGAACCACGGCTTGATTGAAGTGTGTCAAATGAAGCTGCATCAATTTCACCACTGGTTGCTTCAGCCTGTTCAGACAGCGCAGCCCCCCATGGATCATCATCAGCACCCTCTGATTCTGCCTGTTCAGCAAGAGCATCGCCCCATGCACTTAAATCATCTTCATCACTCATCGTACCATTCCTTTACATTTTCAATCATTCTTTCCTGATAAGCAGGATGATGAACAATCTCTTCAATTTTGACGGCTTTTTTATCATTACTCTCGCCCAGTTTTCCTCGAACGAAAGTAATGCCCTCGGCTTTCACAGAAACACGCTTAGGCATTTCTATTGGGATAATGTCGCCTTTTTCCATGTTCATTAAATCTTCAATACTGATTTTGAGTTCTAATAAATTAACAGCAATTTCAATCTCAATATTTTTGGCTTCTTCCTTGAGGGTTCTCGCCCAACGATTATCAGATTCGCCCTGAAGGTTAGACATCCCTTCTTCAAGTTTGTCGCGCACGGGTTCGAGCATCGCATAAGGCATCACGATATCAACGCGACCTTCAACCCCTTCAAAACGAATATTAATGGGGCTTACCACAATCATATCGGTCGCATCAACGATATTTGCAAATTTAGGGTTCATTTCGGAATGGAGATATTCAATCTCGATATCCATGACCGGCCCCCAGGCTTTTCGCAAATTTTCTGAAGCCATATCCAAAATACTGCGCACCATCGACATTTCAACAGGCGTATATTCTCTACCTTCTATTTTGAAAGGTAACAGGCCAGTTCCCCCAAAATAAATATCTACCGCCGTAAAAATCAATTTTGAGTCTAGGGTGAACAACGAAACCCCATTTAATGGATTAATGCGGTAAATGTTTAAGCTGGTCGGTTGATACAGGTTGCGAAGATAATCAATCATTTTAATGATTTTGACCTCTCCAGCCGTCACTTCGACGCTGGACATAATCATTTCATTAAAATGTCTTTGAAAACCACGCGCAAATCGTTCGTTGATGATATCAAGTGCGGGTAAACGACCACGAACGATTCGCTCTTGATTGGTAAAGTCATAAACTTTAGCGGCTTTTCCCTCACTGGAATTATCATTTTCAGTTTCCACATCTCCACCGCCCATACCGCGTAGGAGAGCATCAACTTCATCTTGACTTAAAATATCATCCATGGAAATGCCTAATTATTGACTCTAAAACCAACCTGCTAAACCAGATTGCATTCATTAAAACTGTTTTTACTGCATGACAAAGCGAGTCATGTAAACATCTTCCAACAAGTCTGGATAGACATTGTGTTTTTCCAAGACTTTACGAGCAATCTCTAAAATCTCAGTGCGCAAATGATCTGGGCCATCGGCGGTATTTAATTCATTAAAGTGCTGATTACGCAATAATCTTTGGATGTCATTTTTTAAAATGGGACGCAAATGCTCCATCTCGCCAGTTTCGCCAGTAATTTGCGGATAATAAGACATAAACTGCAAATCAACTGCTAAAAACTTAGCTTGGCCATCGCCATAAAAATTCACCACAAATTTATCCATTACAAAATATTCAGGGTGTGCATCTGGTAATGGGGGTTCAAATTGTTTGTATTTTGGAGAGTATTGTTTGGCATGCCCTTCGCCATGGCCTTCTTCACCATGCCCTGCATCTGCGTGAGCATCACCATGACCATCATCACCATGAGCCGCTTCACCATGAACAGCGTCTGTCGCAGCATCACCTTCTTTATGATCACCCCCGCTCAACATGATATATGCCATAGCACCCATACCGGCTAACAAAAGAATAATCACTACCAATAAGACAATAATGAGGCCTTTACCGCCCCCTTTTTTCTTTTCTTCTTGAACTTCTTCTTCAACGGCGGGTTGTTTTGCTGCCATACGAATCCCCTTTAAAAAAATCGGTTAATCTTGAATTAGTGAGCACCCGTGTGTTCATTCGCCAAATTAGGTCTAGCCATGTTTTGGCTCAAATCCTCTAAGCCAGGTGCCTCACTTAAGCTTCTTAAACGCTCATCCGCTTCTTTATTAAGCACAATAATACTGATGCGTCTATTGCGTGGATTATACGGATTTTCGCTGTCAAATGGTACGGTATCCGATAAGCCCACTACCTGAGCAATCTTTTTGGAATCTACGCCACCACTTAATAACAATCTTCTAGCGGCATTGGCACGATCGGCAGACAATTCCCAGTTGGTATATTCGGCATTGGCCGTATACCCTGAAGAATCCGTGTGCCCTGCAATACTGATACGATTTTGGGTCACTTTTAATACTTTGCCGACTTCTTCTAACAGCTTAGCGGCATAGTCTTTGGGCAAATCAACCCCCGATCCAAACATGGGTCTTTTGCGGTCATCTAACACTTGTATTTGCAATCCATTTGGCGTTACATCAATTTTTAATTGGCTTTTGAGTTCGTTGGTCAGCGGATTTTCGGCGATTTTTTGTTCAATCAACAGCTTCATCATTTCCATCTGTTCGATTTCTTTAGCTTTGCCAGAGCCATCTTCATCGCCCTCTTTGCCTTTAGGCGCATCCATAAAGCCGCCCATATCAATCATAGAGTCGGTTGTTTGACCAGCGGACTGAGACTCCATCAACACCTGTGGTGAAGCCTCAATGACAGTAGGATCTCTAAAGAACTCTGCCATGGCTTTCATTTGTTCGTCGTTAACACCACCCAAAACCCACAACATCAAAAAGAACGCCATCGCAGCGGTCATGAAATCGGCGAATGCAACCTTCCACGCGCCACCATGAGCACAGTGTGGACATTTGGTGATTCTTTTTATGATGATGGATTGTTCATCACTCATGATTACACGACCTTTAACATTCAAAAGCCGGTCAAAAATGACCAGGCCTGGTTAAATTTTAATTATTTTTGGGTTTGTAAAAACTCATCGACTTCTTGGAAACTGGGACGATTGACCCCAGGAATAGATTTACGCCCAAACTCAACTGCAATTTGAGGAGCATACCCGTTTAAGTTAGCCATCAAACAGGTTTTAATCGTCATAAAGAAAGCACTACCATCATGAGCGCGGTTGGCCATATCTGAAGAAATTGGACCAACAATACCGTAGGCAACCAAGATACCCAAGAAGGTTCCTACCAAGGCCACCGACATATGGTGAGCAATTTCTAACGGACCTGCATCCAAGTAACTCATGGTGACGATAATCCCCAGTACCGCAGCAACGATACCAAAACCTGGCAAGGCTTCAGCCACTTTGCCCACCGCTTCACCGGGCGCAGCCGCTTCATGATGGTGCAAATCTAATTCTAAAATCATTAAGTCTTCTAACTGATAAGGGTTACTCGCACCACTGATCATTAAGCGCAAGTAGTCGCAAATAAAGTCCACCGCATGATGATCGTGAGCCACTTTAGGCGAGGCATTAAATAGTTCACTGGAGTGTGGATCTTCAACATCGGCTTCAATCGCCATCAAACCTTCGCGTCTGGCTTTGTTAAAAATACGAAACATTAAACCCAATAATTCCATATAAACATCTTTGTTGTAAGGTGCTGGTTTGGCTAGGCCCAAAGCCCCACCAAAAGCGCCTTTAACCACATGGCCTGGGTTTGCAATGATGAAGGCACCCAATGCGCTACCACAGATGATCACCACTTCAAGCGGCTGAATGAGTATCCCAAAGCTACCGTGAGGTAAATATCCCCCCAGTAGACATGCGATAACAACAACGGTTCCGATGATAGCTTTCATAACTAATGGTCCTTAATGATTCTTATTGGGTTTCTGACCGAATTTAGCGTTTAATGGCTGCAGACAAGGCTGCCTGAGCTTCTTTTAATTGATCAAGATTACTCACAATACCGTGCAAGAAAGTGCTGACTTTAGCCGCTTGTACTTGCGTTAACTCAACTTTTTCTTGGCCATTTTCCATAACCTGAACGGCATTTCTGGCTCTTTGTTGCAGTTCTTCGATAATACTTTGAATTTCAGTGGTCGCTTGTTGCGTTTTACCTGCCAAAATTCTGACTTCATCAGCTACCACAGCAAAACCTCTGCCATGTTCACCCGCTCGCGCTGCTTCGATGGCCGCATTCAATGCCAACAAGTTAGTTTGCTCGGCAATATCGCGAATCAAGACCAAAACAGTACCGATGTTGCTGCTGTCTTTTTCAAGGCGTTTAATGACATCACTGGCTTCATTCACTTCATCGGTTAACCCGCTGACTTCACTGATAACCATCTCAGCAGAATGCACACCTTCTTTAGAGCCTTCATTGATTTTGACAACCACTTCCGATAATTTTTGCGTTAAGCTACGAATTTCAGAGAAGTCACAAGGCACAGGTTTTGCCGCTTGGTTAGCACTCGAAACCTGAGCATAAGCCGAAGCCAAACTCTCATTGAGTTCTTCAATTTGCGCTTCTAAACTGGCTAAAGATTGTTTAGCCTTTTTAGCTTGAGCTTGTTCATGTTTAATTTGCTCATCAGCCAACGACATTAATTGATTAATCGCTCTTAGTAATTTAGGGTCTGAGTCATCTGACTTGATGTTGGAATCAAAACTTTTTTGGTCAATGCATTTTTCTAAATGAGCAACTAAAGCAGATTGTTCACAAACGCCAGAACGATTGCACCAAACTAAATAAACCAAAGCGCCAACAATGACTGCCGTCACAACCACCGCTATGGCAACAAATCCAAACATTGGAATTCCAGCGACGGCTGAGTCAGCAAACACTGAACTCGAAGCCATGGCCAAAGCACTGGCGAATAATGTTTTTTGTAATTTCATATTCATGACTCCTAAGCGTAATAGTCAACTAAATTATTGTTTTTTGTTTGTAACAGGACAGTTTTATCTTCTTTTTCATCATCCAAAGAACTCAGACTTGAAGACTTTTGAGCACCTTTTTCAGAAGCCGATTCTTCTTTTGCCTGATCAAAATCTCTTTGATCACCCACATCCATAGAACCAAAAGCAATTCCAGCTTGTTCCAACATTTCTTTTAATTTGGGAATGGCATTTTCCATCGCTTCACGCGTGGTGCCATGTTGTGCCAACATAGACACATGGACTTGTTGATCTTTATCCATATGCAACTTAATTTGTACGGGACCCAACTTTTCAGGATTCAAGGTAATTTTGGCTTCTTGAATTTTTTGATTCGCCATCACCACCACTCTTTGACCTAAAGCTTGTCCCCACTGCGGATGTCTTACCGGTGTATTGATAGACTGCAAGCCTAAGGGTAATTGAGCACGCTTATCAAATGCATTGCCTAAATCCCCCAACACATTTGCTGAACGATCTTTTTCGGATGATTCTGCTGACTTAGCGGCATTCATTTCTTCAGTAAACCTAGACTTCACCGATTGCTCAACGCTTTGCTGAGCCTGAAATTGCATTTGCGCTAACTGCTGCTGTTGCGACTGATGATTCTGTCCCTGCTGATTTGACTGACCTTGTGAACTCGTCTGCATCGCCTGAGCGGTTACTGTTGCCGCTTGTTGGCTTTGCGTTCCCCAAGTTGTTGAGCCTTCAGACTTTTCAGGTTTAGCGGCTATTTTATCGAAACCAGCGGGTAATTTTTCAGAAGTTTCAGAAGTTAATTTCTCATTGCCAACTGAAGCTTGTGCCGCAGCACTGACCTGAGGATTCACACCTTCAACTTTTTGTTCCGCTTTTGCGGTCATCGATTGCACAGAAGGACTAGAACCCGCAGCTGTCTGAGTGTTTGCTTGACCAAAACCAGGTGATGCTTTATTAGACGACAGTGAGTTAACCAAACCTGGGTCACCCACTTCTTTTAAAGTTGATTCACCCGAAAGCTTTGAAACTTCTTCAGTCACCTGACCTGCCTCTGCAACCACGGGCAGCACCGAAGCCTGAGCTAACTCGGCAGCAGGTACCTCCACCAAAAGGTCATCAGATGGCACATCGCTCAAGGAAACAAGTTCTTGTGGTAGTGATTGAGTCTCAGCGGTCAAGGTTTCAACAGGCATAGCTGGCACTGCAGCAGTCAAATTATTGGCTAAATCAGACTCTAAATTAACCAGGCCTGGTTGAATTTTGGGCATTTCCAAGGATTTCAGCGCTGCTTCAGCTAAGGTTCCTGCTTCTGCATTGACCGGTTTTACGCCCAATTGCGCCAAAACCAAGTCACTTGAACTGGCTAAATTAGCAAACCCTGGCATTGAAGTTTCCGCCGTATTTTGGGCTAATAAGTTTGTCGTTCCAGCTGCTGGGCTATCTTCGCGCGCCATAGAAGCCATTAACCCCGCAAAAAATGGACTGCTGCCCGCTTCTGTCGGCAATGCTTGCCGGTCAGTGCTTTTGGGTGACGCAACCATAAACGGAGCGACTTGAGGTTGTGGTGTTTTTTGAGTTTCTAACATGGTATTGGTACCTGCATTAGCAAAGTAATTTCATTTCAAACGGGTTAAAGCAATTAGCAAGCCAATTTAAAAATTCAATTATTAAGAGCAGGTTATAAAGTCCGTTTTATCAGGCGTTGAGTTGCTTTTGGGTAAACTGCTGAGAGGCTAAATCATCTAACATTTTTTGTTCTCGTTTATCCAAAGTCAGGGTGATATTTTTTTGAATTTTGTTATAAAGTGTTTCAAACCCTTTAAGTCGCGCACGCTTTTCTACCCAGGCCTCCTGGGCGCGAGCAACCAACTGATTCTGCTCTTCTACCTTGGTGGTTTGAGCCTGAATCGCCGTGTTTAACTTGTCAATAAAGGTTTGTGTTGTTTGAAGTTGAATGGGCATCAACCTTAAACCTTCATTGTTAATTCGGTCAATATATTCTTGCAAATAGGCTTTGAGTGATGCCAATTGTTCTTCATGCGCACTTAATTGGCTTCTAAACAATCCTAGCGTTTCCAATGCTTTATCTTGTTCTTTTTGGGCAATGTCCAACAAAATTGCCATCTTTTTTAAGCGTGCTTGAGACATGGCAAGATTAACCTTTCACTGTTTAAGAGACTGTTTTTTTCAGCGACAATAAGCTGGCTTCTAACGAAAATTGTTCTTGAATTTCTTGAGATAAAAACTGATTGAGTTGCGGATATTTTTCAATGGCTTTATCCACTTCTGGATCAGAACCTTTGCGATAAGCACCCACAGAAATCAAATCATGATTTTGATGATAACTGGAATACAACTGTTTAAAACGCCGCGCCAATTGAATCTGTTCTTTAGATACAATTTCAACCATAACACGGCTGATAGATGCCTCAACATCTATCGCAGGATAACGCCCCGAGTCTGCAATACTGCGAGATAAAACAATGTGCCCATCCAAAACACCCCGCGCCGAATCCACAACGGGATCTGACTGATCATCACCCTCTGCCAAGACGGTATAAATAGCCGTGATAGAGCCACCGCCCTCGACACCATTACCCGCTCGCTCAACTAACTGCGGTAATTTTGCAAACACTGACGGCGGATAACCTTTACTGGCTGGGGGTTCACCCACCGCCAAAGCAATTTCACGCTGGGCTTGTGCAAAACGGGTTAAAGAATCCATCAGTAACAAAACACTCTTGCCCTGATCACGAAAATATTCTGCAATCGCCGTCGCCAACATCGCACCATGCAAGCGCATGAGTGGCGGATCATCTGCCGGCGTAGCAACCACCACTGAGCGTTTTAGACCTTCTTCTCCGAGGTTATGGCGCACAAATTCATTCACTTCTCGACCACGCTCACCAATCAACCCCACCACCACTATATCCGCATTGGTAAACTTGGTCATCATACCTAGCAACACACTTTTACCCACGCCTGTACCCGCCATTAAGCCTATCCGCTGCCCTTTACCCAAAGTTAACAAACCATTGATGGCTTTGATACCCACATCTAAAGGCGTGTCTATGGGGTGTCGGTGCAAGGGGTTGATGCGCTGTCCGTTAAGCGACACTTCGCCCTCAACAGGAATAGGACCTTTGCCATCTAAAGGGTGACCCGCGCCATCAATCACACGACCTAACATACTGGGACTCACGCCAACTTTAATACCACCCTCTAACGGAATCACTTTGGCATTCGGCTCAAGACCATGTACTTGTCCGATAGGCATTAAAAATAGTCGGTCTTGATTAAAACCCACCACTTCGGCTTCAACCGTTTCTTGATTATTAGAGATGATTTGACAACGTGCGCCCATAGGCGCATAGGTTCCGACCACTTCGAGCGTCATGCCGACCATTCTAACCAGGCGACCCGCCACTTGAATTTTGGGCACAGAAGGTAATGTTTGGGATAATTTTGCAGCTTTTTTTAAAACATCTTGATTTAAAGCAGCTGCCAGTTGAGATGCATCGAGCGTCATACGCTGTTCATCCTAAAGGGTTATTGGCGTTAGAATCTGGGGATGGTTGAACGGCATGCTTGATGACTTGATGGGTTTCGTCCAATAACTCTGCCAAACGCTTTTGCCAGATATTTTCGACGACAGAAAAGTTTTGTTTTACACGGCAACTGCCTAAAGGCATATCAGGGTTTCTTTTTAAAACCCAAGTTTTGTCAAAGTCTGCTTGATATTTAGAGACCAAATCAATGTCTTGTGGATTGAGTTCAATCTCGAGCGTTGCCGTATCTTCCGGCAATAAATCCACCGAATCTTGCACTGCCTTAATTACCCAATCCGTGGATTCTGCAATCTGAGCTTTAACCAATTTTTCTGCCAGGGCAACCGCTAGATCCGCAAAAGATTTAAAAACCTGCTGTTCTATTGCCCCATAGGGGGATTTTAAAAAATCCAATAACGACAGCAATCTTTCTACTTGGGGTTTCAGCTCCGCATCTGCTTTTAAAACCGCTTCGTCGTAGGCTTGTTGCTTGCCCTGTGCCAAACCTTGTTGAAAACCCGCGTCATAACCTTCTTTATGGGCTTTTTCAAAAGCCTCTTTTTTCAATAAGGTGGTTTGACGACTGACTTCAGGCGCAATTTCTTTTCGAACTCGGGCTAAAACATCGGCCCTTAATTCTTGTTGCTCTTTAACTTCATCCTGAGCCAAATCGGAAAAGCGCCAGGCTTTAACTTCTGGATTACCTAAACGCCCCAATTGATCTGCGCGCAATAATTTTGCCTCTGGCAACTCATCAATGTCATCAGCTTGCTTAGAGCCTTGCGTTGATTTATCCACCACCTACACAAACTCCTCGCCACCACCAGGCATCATAATGCGCTCTTCATCCGCCAAACGACGCACGGTTTGGATAATGGTTTTTTGGGCTGTTTCCACATCACTGAGTTTAACAGGACCCGACATTTCCAACTCTTCACGCAACATTTCTGCTTGACGCTTAGACATGTTATTAAGGAACAAGTCTTTCATCTCTTGATCTGCACCTTTTAGAGCGACTTTCAGCACATCCGTAGGTACTTCACCTAAGATGGTTTGAATACCACGACCATCGATGCCAGAGATGTCATCAAATACAAACATTTTATCTTGAATGGCTTTACTGACATCTTCATGCTCAACGGCTATGGCATCGAGTATACGCGAATCAATACCACCACCGACAAGGTTCAAAATTTCAGCGGCTTTTTTCTCGCCACCAATGGTTGCTAATTTACCACCTTCACCATCACTATTAGCGGCTTCAAGCACATCGTTCAAATCAAATAAAGCACGCGGCTGGATAGTGGTTAGGGTTGCAATACGATAAATAACCTCATCTTGAAAACGCTCTGGAATACCTGCCAAAATTTGAGCCGATAAGTCAGGATCAAAGTAAGACAAGATGATGGCAACCACCTGAGGGTGTTCATTTTTAAGCATATTTGAAATAGTCGAAGGATGCATCCACTTGAGTGCTTCAAGCCCTTTGACTTGGTTACCCAGCATAGCAGCTTCCATCAATCCGCCGCCACCTTCACCTAAGGCGTCAACCATCAGAGATTGTGCAAATTCAGAAGGATTCACCCCTAAGGCATCTTCACCCAATTCATCTAAAAAGCTTTTCATCACATTATGAATGTCATTGTGAGTGACATCAGCCACGGTAGTCATGGCTGTACCTATCTGTTGTACTTCACGAGGATTCAAATGTTTTAACACCTTTGAAGCGGTATCCTTACCTAAGGCGAGCAATAAAATGGATGTTTTTTGAAGGCCTGTGAGTTGCTTTTCTTCACCAATTTCTTCAATTGCAGAGACTGCCATTATTTACCTCCCGCTTTTAACCATTCACGAATAATAAAGGATGCCAACTTAGGATCTGCAGCCACAATTGTTTTAACTTTCTCAATCAAGTCATGTTCTTCTTTAGAGTTTTCTTGTGCTTCTTCAGCAACCTGCTCTACTTCGGCATTCATCTGTTCAAGGGCTTTAGAAATCTCATCGGTATTTTCAAGCTCTTCTTCTTCCTCAGCAACATCCTCTGGGTAATCCATAAAAGTTTCTTCGCGCTTTGATAGATCTTTAAGCATAGGGCGAATCACGCCGAAAATAATGATTAAGACCGCTAAGCCAGCTAAGACTTGTTTCACCAAATTCCAGAACCAAGGTTGCTCCCAAATTGCAGGACCTTCAACCACTTCTTCCACTTCTTGAACAAAGGATGCATTGACTACACTTAAGGTATCGCCTCTCGCCTCATCCAAACCAACGGTATCGGTAACCAAACGACGATAACCCTGCAATTCTTCATCCGTCAATGGCGTGCGCACCACCTGGCCTTCGGCATCCAGTGTGAGCTTATCATCTACGACCACCGCCACTGATAAACGGCGAATATTGCCAACCGAGTTTTTAATATGGCTAACCGTGCGGTCAAGCTCATAGTTTTTGGTTTTCTTTTCTTTGGAGTTTTTAAGATTTGGATCCTTGCCAGGATCGTAACTTTCTTCTGGCGCAAGACCCGCTCTCGGCGGTTGATTTGTCAGAGCACCAGGAATGCCGCCGGGCGCATCATTACGGTTAATTTCTTTGACTTCTTGCTCAGAACGAATGGCAGCTGGATCTGGCTCATAGTTTTCGCGAGTTTGTTCTTGTTGGGTAAAGTCGAGTTCTGCGGTGACTTGAGCGCGCACCTTGTTTTGTCCACCAACAATAGGCGCTAGTAATTTAATAATTCTACCTGACAGGGTTTCTTCAACGGTGCGGGTATAATCAAGCTGTTTTAAGCTCATTTGCATCGTGCCAATTTGGTTATTGCTGGTCAACAAATTCCCATTTTGATCAACCACCGTAACGCCTTGCGGTTTCATATTTGGCACACTCGAAGACACCAAATAAACGATAGCGTTGACTTGCTGCTCATCGAGTCCACGACCCGGATATAACACCACCACAACCGATGCCGTGGGCTCTTGCTCCTTACGAACAAACACCGAGCGCTTGGGTAATCCCAACATGACTCTGGCTGACTTAACCGAATTAATGGTTGAAACAGACTTGGCTAACTCGCCCTCTAAAGCACGGTGATAGTTAGTGGTTTCTTTGAACTGAGAAATCCCAAAGCCCTGATCCAAGTCTAAAATTTGATAACCAGTCGCAGCTTGCTTAGGAAAACCGGCTGCTGCCAACTTCAATCTTAAAGTGTGAACCACATCTTCTGGGACTAGGATAGCGCCAGAAGCAGCTTCAAGTTTATAAGGAACTTTTTCTTGATCTAAAGTCTGGATGACTTCGCTCATGTCTTTGGCATCCATACTGCCAAAGAGCAAGGTGTATTGCGTGTTTTGCGACCAAAGCACGATTCCGACCGCTAAAGCAAGGGTTGCCGCTAAGGCAATGACTAAACTGACTTGTTTAGCGACGGAAAGAGAAGTTAGATTTTTGAGGAGCGTAGAGCCTTCCGATGATAACGGATTTAAACTGGGATCAAGAGTCGGTTGATCTGACATTGAAAGGCTCTTTATTTAACAAGAAACCTTCGCACAATGTTGATCATGCAAAGGTTTCACGATACTAACAAAAGATTTTGCAAATCGGCTGCAAAACCAGAATTTAATTAAACTTAAATCGGCATACGCGTGACATCTTGATACGCTTCTACCAGCTTATTACGCACTTGCGTCATGGCTTGAAATGACAAACTGGCCTTTTGAACTTGTAACATCACCTCAGACAAATCGACATCCTCGCCACGCTCAAAGGCATCTTTCATTTCTGAGGATTTATTTTGTTCTGTGGCGACCGCATTGACAGATTTTGACAATAAATCGGCAAAATTTTCCGCACCCTCTGCCCCTGTGCCCATTTTGGCAACCGGCGCTGATTGGGATGCTGCCTCTGCTGCTAAGCTGCGCATTTGCAACATTAAACTTTGTGTATCAATGCTATTGTTCATCTAATTCGCTCTTATAAGTCGTTTTAAAGCCAGAAAAACCAAAACTACTATTTGATATTCTGAACTTCTTTGGTCAGTAACTTAAGTTTTTTATGGTTTTATTATGTCATAAATCCAACAATCACAGCAAGTTTGAGCAATTGCTGTGCCATCTGCCTGTTTAAAAAAGCCTAAGGAACATCATACCCCTCTTCCTTTAGCTTGGCTAACTTATAGCGCAAGGTTCTGGGGCTGATATTTAAAGTTTCGGCGGTTTTTTGGCGATGGCCATCAAAACCTTTCAAGGTTTGCAAAATCAACTGCACTTCTCTTGCTTTCAAATCAAGACTAAGCGGCTCTGAGTCTATGGCTTCATGCAGGGTTTCAGGCTGCGCTGCAATCGCTTCTGAATCTTGAGTCACATTTTCATCCGTAAATGCAGATTCATAATCATCATCTAAAATAATATCTTCTGCATGAATGGTATCCCCCGAAATCATCACCAAAGCTCGTTGTATCACATTATCTAATTCACGGATATTGCCTGGCCAAGGGTATTGCAGCAGCTTTTTTAACGCTGGCGCCGACATCATGGGTTCTACCCTTGAGCCAACACAGTGGCGGTGAAGCAATTTTTCGGTGATGGCAGCAATATCTTTTGGGCGGTCTTTTAAAGCCGGTAAGCGCATGGGGAACACATTGAGACGATAAAACAAATCCTCTCTAAAATCACCTCTAGCAATGGCCTTTTTCATATCGATATTGGATGCACTTAACACCCGCACATCCAATTGAATCATTTTAGTGCTACCAATACGCTCAACTTCTTGCTCTTGCAATACACGCAATAATTTGGCTTGGAGATCAGGCTTCATTTCACCAATTTCATCTAAAAAAATGGTTCCGCCTTGCGCCTGTTCAAACTTACCAGGCATGGCTTTCATCGCACCGGTAAAGGAACCTTTTTCGTAGCCAAACAAAGTGGCTTCCAACATATTTTCTGGAATAGCGGCACAGTTAATCGCGATAAAGGGTTGTTTGGCACGCTTAGAGTGATTATGAATAAATCTGGCCAAAACCTCTTTACCCGTTCCACTTGCACCCAAAATCAGAACGGTTGCATCACTTTCAGCAACCTTCTTCGCCATGGATTTCAACTGTATAGTCACGGGATCTGCAACCACAAAATCTTCATCGCTGGATGCGTCACGGTAAAAATAAGATTTGGCTTTTTCAACCAAAACATCCGCTTCAAAGGGTTTTACAATGTAGTCAACCGCACCAGACTTCATGGCATCGACGGCTTGTTCAATGGTGCCATAGGCCGTCATCAACACAATTGGCAAATAAGGTTTAATGGCACGGATGCGTTTCATCAACTCGTAACCGTCCATGCCATCCATACGAATGTCAGAAAACACCATGGCGATTTCATCATCTAAGGCCACTAAAGCATCTTCAGCACTGCTGACACTTAACACCTCAAATTGATTCAAGGTTAGGGTGTCCACCAAGGCTTCTTGCAATTCTGCATCATCTTCAACGACTAAAATTTTTGCAATACTCATGCCTTATCCTTTTGCTCATAAAGCGGCAATCTTAAACCAAAAGTTGCGCCTCGCCCAACGATGGAACGCACCCAGGCTTCACCTTGGTGCGCTTCTGCAATGGCTCTTACCACTGCCAAACCTAAACCAGTGCCTTTAGCACGACTAGTATAAAAAGGTTCGAACACTTTTTCTAATAAACTTTCATCTAAGCCTGGGCCACGGTCGACCACCAGCAAATCAATGCGATTTTTGGAAATCACATTCGCAGAAACTTCAATGTGCGCGCAGCTTGAAACAATATCCATAGCATTGTTGACTAGGTTCTGCAAAGCGGTTAAAAGGGCATCTTGGTCGCCTAAAACAACCAAGCCTGGTTGAATTGGGTGAAAAATAATGTTGCTTTGAGTGTTTTGAATACTCGGTTCAACGGCTACTTTTAAAAGCTCCAACAACGAAGCCACTTCAACCTTTTGGTCATGAACGCGTCCACCTTTGGCGTATTGCAACATATCTTTAACCAAGGCTTCTAAGTGCTGCAAACTTTTCAGCGCCTTAGTGGTGAACTTTTCACGCTGTGCTTCATCCAAAGTTTCACTGTTCATTTGCGACACATACAACAATGCAGACGCCAAAGGTGTGCGAATTTGATGCGCCAATGAAGCTGCCATATCCCCCATAGAATCTAAACGCTGATGACGAGCGATATGGCGCTGCAATTCTTTGGCCGGTGTTACATCTTGAATCAATAATATTTTACCCATCATCGGCGAGGCATGTTCTGGCTGAGCCATCGACAAGGGGGAAACAGATAACTGATAGGTTAACTGTTCATGAGTGACCAACTCGCCCGCATCGTTCTGACTTAAAAAGACATTACGCACCACAACATCCCAAAATCTGTCTTTAGCATCTGCACCCAAAATTGCCTCAGCGCTGGGGTTCATCTCAACAATCTTGTCGGTTTCATCTAAAACAATCACGCCGGCGGGCAAAAGATTGAGCAACTGCTCCAAGCGTTCAGCAACTCGTCGTTTCTCTTGGTCAGAAGCGTTTAATCTTCTTTGCAACTCAACAACCTGGCGTTGCAAAGATTCATAAGCATAGGTGAGTTGCGTTGAGGTTTGATTAAATAACTCAAACGCTTGCTCAAGCTCTTTTAAACGACTTTGTTCAATGGCAGATAAAGTATTCGGCATCTTAATTTGAACCCGTTAACTGAGGTTAAATTTACGAATTTTTTCAACTAGAGTCGTGCGATTGGTCTGCAATAACTTAGCCGCTTTGGAAACATTGCCTTCGGTTTGTTCTAGCGCTTTTTGAATTAGTTGAATTTCCATCTCAACCAAATAAGACTTTAAATCAATCCCATCATTAAGCGATAACGCCTGACTTAAATCAGGGCGCTCAAACGCCATAGAACTGACTGAAGATTCTTTGGCAATAACATCATCAGAAGTTTCGTCGCCATTATCATTTGCTGACTCTTCTTGCTCTGGCATGGTTTGTTCGGCTTGATCGACTTCTCCAGAAGTCAAAATCAGCTTAGCGCCTTCGGGCAATTCCACTTGATAACGCTCTGGCAAATCGTCGTAATCGACTTCAAGGTTGGGGAATAAAATAGATAGGCGCTCAACCAAATTGCCTAATTCACGGACATTGCCTGGCCAAGGATAATTTTGCAAGGCAATCATGGCTTTGTCTGTCAACTTTGGCAATTGACGACCCGAGCCAGAAATCTTAGACAACATAAACTCAATGAGCTCAGGAATATCTTCAACCCGCTCACGCAAAGCAGGCATTTCGATTGGAAAAACATTTAGGCGGTAAAATAAATCTTCGCGGAACTTGCCATCGGCAATATTGTCTTCTAGATTACGATGAGTTGCAGCAATCACACGCACATCACATTCAAAACTTTTATTACCACCCACCCGTTCATACATGCGCTCTTGTAAGACACGCAACAGTTTCACTTGCATAGGCAGAGGCATGTCACCAATTTCATCTAGAAAAATACTGCCCTTCTCAGCCATTTCAAAACGACCTTTACGAGCAGTAATCGCTCCGGTAAACGCCCCTTTTTCGTGACCAAACAACTCAGATTCTAAAAGTTCTGCGGGGATAGCACCGCAATTGATGGGAATAAAAGCGCGTTCATTACGAGTAGAAACAGAATGTAAAGCTTGGGCGACAACTTCTTTACCCGTGCCTGATTCACCTAAAATCAAAACAGTGGCATCGGTTTGCGCCACTTGCTGAATCAGTTTTTTGACTTTTTGCATGGCCGGTCCACTACCAACCAAAGAAGATAAGCGTTCTTGAGACATTTTGCCGCCGTATATTAATGACACTTAGGATGTCTTTATATAGGGTTTTTTGACGAATGTCAAAATTTTGGCACAAATAACATTTTTTTTGCTAAATTCTTAATTAAAAGCACGATTCTTTAGGTTTCTTTTATATAAGCCTTAAGTTTTTTTAGGTTTGAAAGGTCTTTTAGTCTCTGCTTCGAAAGTGAGCTCATAGATACTTTTATTGCACTTAAATACCTTTGATTGTCGTCAAGCAAAGAAGGCAATATCTCTTTTAGAGCATCAGGTGATTGTTCAAACAATTGCTGTCGAGAACGATCAAACTGAACATTTAATCTTGAAAACTCATCCCAGTCTTCATTTTCGGCTGCATTAAGCATCTGCTTGGAAAGACCAAGCAAATGCAACTTTTTAAAATCTAAGGTTTTATCTTTATTCAAGATTGCCATTAACTTGCCAATTTATCTAAACTATCTTTTGATAGTTTTTTATAGTTGTCAGGTATTTGCTTCCAAGCCTCACTCAGTTCTGCAATGTACCCCAAAACTTCATCCAAAATTTCAATATCATTTTTAATACTTGCTTTCACTAAACGGCGGTAGCAGTAGTCGTACAATGCATATAAATTCTGCGCAACATCGCCACCTTTATCTAAACTTACCCCTTCTCTTAAACTAATAACAATAGACAATGTTTTGTTTAAGTGCTCAGATTTTTTTTCGTAATTTTTTTGTTCTATAAAAATTTTACTCAATTTTAGGTTTTTCATTGCACCTTCATACAAAAGCTCAATCAGTCTATGTGGCGATGCTTCAGATATAGATGTTTCTAAATAAGTATTAGCGTATTGTTGTGCGAAATTTTTTCTGGCAGCTAAGCTCATCTTCTTCCCCTTAACTTGTTTTTTTGGTTTTTTAATATTCTTAAAAACAATATCGTTAATTATTACTAAACTGTGCAGTCAAGGAATCTCTTGTTGACTGTGACTGTGATAGTATCGACTGCAACAAGGAAAACTGAAGTCGATATTTCATTTCTAATTTGTCATATCTTTCATCTAAAGCAGTATTTCTCTCGTCATAATCACTCAGTTTTGAACTAAGCGTGTCAGTTCTACGAGCAACAACCCCCGTATCCTGTTCGAAAAAGTCATTAATAGTTGTTTCTAAACGACTGGCAAAACCTTGAGCGAAAGAAACTTGACGCGTTGTATTTAAACTACCGCCCAAGACTTCAAAAGACAAGCCTCTAACCTCGGCTGGTTCTGAGCCTATAAAGGCAAAATCACTAATATTTATTTTTCTTCCATCTTTTTGGTCTGCATAGGCACCGAGATTGAGCGTACCCAAATCGGTCGTAATAGTACCATCTACACTTAGACCTGTTTTAGAGGTATCTGCAATACCAAAAGAAATTCCAGAGTTACTGGTTGTGGCGGTAATATCTAAACTAGAATACCCCCCATAACGGTTTGATGTCATAATCAAGCTATAACCATCCGAGTCAGAACCAATTGCAGTTATGTTAACTGCGTTTCCGGACGCTTTGATATCTGTATTATTATTAATATTGTTCGTTAACTGAAACGCCAAATCTTCTAAGGTATACCGCCCTGCAGCTAAATCTATTTCTGCAGTGGTTGAATCATCTACTTTAATACTAAACGACTCATCGCTGGTTAAATCCATCATACCCTGACCATCGTAAGTATCGCCGGTCACAAAGCCCTGTGCGTCCAATCCTGTGGCATTTGAGATACTGAGCGTCGTTTTTCCTGGATCAGCTTGAATTTCAAATCTAGACTGTGATGTATCAAATTTAACAGTAGCAAACCCTGAGCCAAATTGGTTGTTAATTTCCAATTGCATGGCATCAGCCAAATCTTGCTTTGAACTATAGGTTGCTTCCGCCAAAGCAATAGAATTAACAACACCTCCAATAGTCAAATCAAAAGATGCACCAGACCCCACTGTTAGTGCTGCAACATTATCAGTTACCCGAGATCCAGAAGCTTGTTGATCCGAACCTAAGGTAACTGCCACTGGATCGGAAGTTGCTCTCGTGGCCAGCCGAGTTATATTCAGGTCATAAAGCCCGGCTTGAGTACTACTTGAACTCGACAAAAAATTAATTAAGTTGTCTGAGCTACTTCCACCCTTTGCAAACAGCTGCCCCAATGCTTCCATATTACTTGTCGCTACCGTATTAAAGGTATCTTCATCAAGCTCTAATTCACCGTCCAAGTTAAACTTCATACCAACGATACTAAGTGCATTGAAGTTACCTGAAATTTCGTCAATAGCGCCCGACAAAGAAGATTTTATATTGCTACGCACTTCTCTTAATGTACTGTTGCCAGCAAGATCGCCATAAAACTTATACTCATCAGACTCCAACTGTTCTGGGGTTAAATTAGAAGTATCATATTTAGCCAATTCATCCAAAATAGTATTCATTTGGTTGTAAACATCCACAAAATTTTTGACAGCATCTGTCACTTTAGTTGGGTCTTGTGAAATATTAATTGCCTGACTCTGTCCTGCGGCAGCTGAATTTAGGGTAAAAGAAACACCCTTAACAACCTCATCAAATGTATTAGTACTGTTAGAAATAGTCAGACCATTCAATACCATAACTGCATCTTGTGCTTCAGCCGTAGTGGTAAAATCGTCAAATTCAGTAATACCGGACATACTAATTTCGCCAGCAGCACCCGTTTGTTTCGAAGTAAACATGAGCTGGTAATTTCCAGCATTATTGATAATAGAAGCTGTTACCCCGTAATCACCACTATTAATGGTGCGTTGCAAGGAATCTAAGTTATTGTTACTACTGTCAACTACTATTGGTTCAAATGTTTGTCCACCCACAGAAATACTTAAACTTCCTGTAGAAATCGCATCGTAAGGAGATGCATAACTGGTATTGATTACAATATTATGAGCTTGAGCCAACTGTTTGGACTCAATTGAAAAAGAGCCAAGGCTAGCTGTTTCATCAGCCGTAACCTTTATTACAGATTCATTTGATGAACTGGCTTGTCTTTCAGAAAACAACTTGGGATTGGACAAATCTGTGACATAGCTATTAAAAGCTTGAAGATTGATTTCTAAATACTTTAAAGCATCTAATTCAGTGGTTGCTTTGGTTTTACCCTTGTCAACAATTGAGCGCTGACTAGCGACATCTGCCTCAGCAAGTACTTTTGCCATATTACCTATATCAAATGTACTGTTCGTTAAACTATTTAAAAGTGTGGAGCCTATTTCGTTTGCCATTGCTTAGCCCTCTGGTCATGTCTATTTTTATTATTATGGCTTTTAGCACACTAAATGCCAACCTTATACTTAAGTTATCGGCTAGCGAATTAAAAACTTTAAAACAAAAAAAGCGGTGAAAACAAAGTTAACACCGCTAACACACAAGGGAAATCAAAATAAATTAAGCTATTTGGTTAGTAATCAAGCCAACAGGGGGAGGTGTTCTGCCTCCTACGTCCGTCTGTTGCGCCATTTCTAAATATTTGGAAATATTTTTAGAAATATCTAGTAAATCCTGAGAGGGAATTTGTCGAATCGTCTCACCAGTTTCACTATTTTTAATGAAGAAAACCATTTTTTGATTATCTTCATCTTTTTCGAATTTTAAGAAACTTTGCAAGGTTTGCAACTGACTATTCAAACCAGTTAATAAACTATCCACTTTTTCTTTAGACTGTACCTCAGCCCCTTGGGGTAAATTATTAGCGGTACTTACTCTGTCTAGGGCGTTTTGTGAATTGGTTTGTTCTGTTACTCGAGCAGTTTCTGTACTTTTTTGTTTATCTAAAAAAGATGGAGTTGTTGATGAGTTCAGCGCAAGTGAACCCTGCAAGCTATTGATATCCATAACAACCTCCTTGAATGGAATTAAATCAGAACTTTATAATTTCTTATGATTCCATTTATATTAAAACATGTCAATCATTAAAAAATTTCAAATCTACATTTAATAATGTTGCCAAGGTAGATTGACCTACCTTGGCGTCAAAACTTATCTCAACAAGGACAAGACATTTTGAGAGTTAGCATTTGACTGAGACAACATACTCATACCTGCCTGCTGAAGAACCTGTGTTCTTGCTAAGTTAGCACTTTCTTTCGCAAAATCTGTATCTTGAATTCGCGATCTTGAGGCTGAAATATTTTCAGTAACATTACTTAAGTTCGATACCGTTGAGTCTAGTCGATTCTGAATCGCACCCCAGTTTGCTCGCATATTTTTGATGACCGATAAACTACCATCAATCGCTGTTAGTGCCGTTGTGGCCAATTTCGTCGCTGATCCGAATGTGGTTACTCCGCTAGCAAGGGTGATAGTGGCGCCTATCGCACTTAAAGTTGAGAAGTCGAGTAAGGCAATACCTATTTTATTAGCACTAGCTCCTTCCCAGCCAACATGTACTTTCATGGCCGATGCATTGGCTACGGCAACTGATATAGCAGCTGCGCTAGTGGCGCCAAAGGTGGCGGCAACCGCGGCAGATCCAAATGTGCTGTTGTTCATGATGTTCATGCCGTTGAATTTTGTGGTGTCAGCGACACGTTGTATTTCATTTTGAAGCTGCACAAATTCTGAGTCCATTTGTTTGCGGTTGTCCATGTTGTAGGTACCGTTCATGGATTGTAGTGTAAGCTCACGCATGCGTTGAAGCATGTTGACAACTTCTTCTGTTGCTCCATCTAGGGTTTGTACCATACCGATACCATCATTGGCGTTGCGTATAGCTTGGTCAGTACCACGAATTTGCGTGGTCATACCTGTGGAAACAGCTAGTCCAGCTGCGTCATCTGCTGCTCGATTAATTCTTAACCCGGAGGTTAGGCGTTCCATTGAAGTAGATTGCTCTTTTGATGAACTATCTAGGATACGTTGGGCATTGAGAGCCCCCATATTTGTATTGATTACCATTGCCATGATAAATCTCCTTTTTGTTTATATGAAAACCCTGTATGTGAGTTTTTCTATTTTTCCAAAGACTGTAACGACAGCTTTTAAGAAAACTTTAGCTTTTTTTTGCTTTTGTTTAACTCCATCAGCACGCTTATGTTTATTGCCTTATTGCAGTAGCGACATAACTTGTTGCGATTGTTGATTGGCTTGGCTAAGCATACTCATGCCTGCTTGCTGTAATACTTGGGTTCTTGCTAGGTTGGCACTTTCTTTAGCAAAGTCTGTGTCTAATATTCTTGAACGTGATGCTTGAATGTTTTCGTTCACATTTTGTAAATTAGAAACCGTTGATTCTAAGCGGTTTTGTAGCGCACCCCAGTTAGCTCGCATGTTTTTAAGAACAGATAACCCAGTATCAAATACTTTAAGGGCTTCTGTGGCTTTTGTAGTAGCTGAGGCAAAACTTGACATACCAGTTGCGTATAAGTTACCTGCTGTGGTTAATGCTGATAACGTGCTGAAGTTCAGTAGTGGTATACCAATTTTGTTGGCACTTGAACCTTCCCAACCTGCGTGTATTTTCATCGCCGATGCGTTTGATACAGCAACCGATAAAGCACCAGCACTTGTGGTGGCAAAGGATGCGGCAACCGCGGCAGATCCAAATGAGCTGGCGTTCATGATGTTCATGCCGTTGAATTTAGTGGTGTCTGCCACTCGTTGAATTTCTTTTTGTAGTTGCGTGACTTCTGCATCCATTTGTTGACGGTTGTCCATGTTGTAGGTACCGTTCATCGATTGTATACTCAGTTCTCGCATTCTTTGAAGCATATTCATGACTTCTTCGGTTGCACCATCTAGCGTTTGTAGCATTCCAATACCGTCATTGGCATTACGAATAGCCATGTCTGTCCCTCGAATTTGAGTGGTCATCCCAATAGCAACCGCTAAGCCTGCTGCATCATCTGCTGCTCGGTTGATTCTGAGCCCTGAGGTTAGGCGCTCCATTGATGTGGATTGTTCTTTTGAGGTACTGTCTAGCATTCTAACTGCGTTCAGTGATGCCATGTTCGTGTTGATTACCATTGCCATGATTGTGCTCCCTTGTATCTGTGTTTTGTGTTTTTAATTTTTGACTTCGTTGATCTTTTAGATCATGGGCAGTGTTTCCTGCCTTCAATTAAGTTAT
Organism: Thiosulfativibrio zosterae; assembly: GCF_011398155.1. Taxonomy (NCBI): domain Bacteria; kingdom Pseudomonadati; phylum Pseudomonadota; class Gammaproteobacteria; order Thiotrichales; family Piscirickettsiaceae; genus Thiosulfativibrio; species Thiosulfativibrio zosterae. Next base: position 1,006,708 of record NZ_AP021888.1, on the reverse strand, counting down.
CGGCACAAAATAAAAAGCTTTAGCGAAAATATAAAAAAAGCGGCTAAAAAGCCGCTAAAACACAAGGGAAATCATTTAAAACTTGGGACTAATTACTATGCTTGCTTAAAGACTTTAGCAAACTCATACAATAATTAACCAATAAAAAATTTGGGGGCTTAGAGAGATTATGATTTTTACAAAATCTTTGTAAGCATAAAACCATGTCAAAAATTACATAAAAATATTTCAAAAGTCATATGACCGTGGACAACCTATAGATTATGCCAAGGCTCAAAAAGCCTTGGCGTCAAAACTTATCTCAACAAGGACAATACATTTTGAGAGTTAGCATTTGACTGAGACAACATACTCATACCTGCCTGCTGAAGAACCTGTGTTCTTGCTAAGTTAGCACTTTCTTTCGCAAAATCTGTATCTTGAATTCGCGATCTTGAGGCTGAAATATTTTCAGTAACATTACTTAAGTTCGATACCGTTGAGTCTAGTCGATTCTGAATCGCACCCCAGTTTGCTCGCATATTTTTGATGACCGATAAACTACCATCAATCGCTGTTAGTGCCGTTGTGGCCAATTTCGTCGCTGATCCGAATGTGGTTACTCCGCTAGCAAGGGTGATAGTGGCGCCTATCGCACTTAAAGTTGAGAAGTCGAGTAAGGCAATACCTATTTTATTAGCACTAGCTCCTTCCCAGCCAACATGTACTTTCATGGCCGATGCATTGGCTACGGCAACTGATATAGCAGCTGCGCTAGTGGCGCCAAAGGTGGCGGCAACCGCGGCAGATCCAAATGTGCTGTTGTTCATGATGTTCATGCCGTTGAATTTTGTGGTGTCAGCGACACGTTGTATTTCATTTTGAAGCTGCACAAATTCTGAGTCCATTTGTTTGCGGTTGTCCATGTTGTAGGTACCGTTCATGGATTGTAGTGTAAGCTCACGCATGCGTTGAAGCATGTTGACAACTTCTTCTGTTGCTCCATCTAGGGTTTGTACCATACCGATACCATCATTGGCGTTGCGTATAGCTTGGTCAGTACCACGAATTTGCGTGGTCATACCTGTGGAAACAGCTAGTCCAGCTGCGTCATCTGCTGCTCGATTAATTCTTAACCCGGAGGTTAGGCGTTCCATTGAAGTAGATTGCTCTTTTGATGAACTATCTAGGATACGTTGGGCATTGAGAGCCCCCATATTTGTATTGATTACCATTGCCATGATAAATCTCCTTTTTGTTTATATGAAAACCCTGTATGTGAGTTTTTCTATTTTTCCAAAGACTGTAACGACAGCTTTTAAGAAAACTTTAGCTTTTTTTTGCTTTTGTTTAACTCCATCAGCACGCTTATGTTTATTGCCTTATTGCAGTAGCGACATAACTTGTTGCGATTGTTGATTGGCTTGGCTAAGCATACTCATGCCTGCTTGCTGTAATACTTGGGTTCTTGCTAGGTTGGCACTTTCTTTAGCAAAGTCTGTGTCTAATATTCTTGAACGTGATGCTTGAATGTTTTCGTTCACATTTTGTAAATTAGAAACCGTTGATTCTAAGCGGTTTTGTAGCGCACCCCAGTTAGCTCGCATGTTTTTAAGAACAGATAACCCAGTATCAAATACTTTAAGGGCTTCTGTGGCTTTTGTAGTAGCTGAGGCAAAACTTGACATACCAGTTGCGTATAAGTTACCTGCTGTGGTTAATGCTGATAACGTGCTGAAGTTCAGTAGTGGTATACCAATTTTGTTGGCACTTGAACCTTCCCAACCTGCGTGTATTTTCATCGCCGATGCGTTTGATACAGCAACCGATAAAGCACCAGCACTTGTGGTGGCAAAGGATGCGGCAACCGCGGCAGATCCAAATGAGCTGGCGTTCATGATGTTCATGCCGTTGAATTTAGTGGTGTCTGCCACTCGTTGAATTTCTTTTTGTAGTTGCGTGACTTCTGCATCCATTTGTTGACGGTTGTCCATGTTGTAGGTACCGTTCATCGATTGTATACTCAGTTCTCGCATTCTTTGAAGCATATTCATGACTTCTTCGGTTGCACCATCTAGCGTTTGTAGCATTCCAATACCGTCATTGGCATTACGAATAGCCATGTCTGTCCCTCGAATTTGAGTGGTCATCCCAATAGCAACCGCTAAGCCTGCTGCATCATCTGCTGCTCGGTTGATTCTGAGCCCTGAGGTTAGGCGCTCCATTGATGTGGATTGTTCTTTTGAGGTACTGTCTAGCATTCTAACTGCGTTCAGTGATGCCATGTTCGTGTTGATTACCATTGCCATGATTGTGCTCCCTTGTATCTGTGTTTTGTGTTTTTAACTTTTGAATTCGTTGATCTTTGAGATCATTGGCAGTGTTTCCTGCCTTCAATTAAGTTATCGGAACTGCGGGCGCTTTCTTGAGTGGATTTTTTAATTTATTTTATTCAGGACATAAAAAAGCGGCTAAAGAGCCGCTAAACACAAGGGAAATTATTTAAATATTAGAACTTACGCATTGTAGAGGAAAATCAGACTATCAATCACTGTTATCGATTTGTGACAGTAAATGAATTGCTGCTTTATTTTCGGCACTAATATCTAAAACCTGATTTAGGATTTTTTTTGCCTCTTTTTTTTGATCCATTTCGATTTGCAATTGGACAAGCTTTAAGCGCGCATCAATCGCTTCTGGTTTCTGGCTGATATACATACCTAACACTTCCATTGCCGCTAGACGATTGCCCAATAGATTTAACATATCCGCATAAGGAAGCATAAAATCAAATGAATACTCACAAAGAGCTTCTAAAACAAACAACGCTTCTTCATATTTTTCTTGGTTAATTTTTATATTTAGAATCCTGTTAAGTGATATCCGTCTGAAAAACGGCATTTCAACTTTTAAGTAAATATCAATCGCATCTTCTATATCACCTTCTAATTCTTCAATCATTGCTTGAACAAAGTAAACAAATGACGTTTTATGTGAAGCTTCCTTAGACTCCATACTGTTTGCATGATCAAATAAACCCCTTAACTCAATTACATTTCGATTTCGGTATGCTTCTTCTGCACGCTGAAATAAGGTGGCGACGTTAGAAACTTTTTTAACCAACATTTTACTATAATGATGATCTTTTTTTGAAAACTCCGCCTCGTATTCATCTAATGAAGTCTGTAAACAAGCTTGCTGAACTTCGTTAAGTGAACAGTTCAAATTGCTACTCTGCCAAATGTAAGCTCTGCCCATTTCATGTGACTCACGCCAAATAGGTAACAATTCACAAGGATCGGTTGACTTAGATTCTAGGATTCTATTTTTGACGCGCTTTAAACCTTGCTCAATAGCCTCTGAAAAGTGGCTTGAAGAAAATTTAACGCCTTGAAAAAAAGCGGTTAATTGTTCAGAAACTTCATTATTGGACATGTTATTTTCGTCCGTTACAGCCTTAAAACTGTCCGCAAAAAATGCGGCTTGATAATTCACAAGCATGTCGCCATCGTTACCAATTAAATGCATAACCTTATTTTTTGTTTTTGAAACTTGTGCCGCCGGTTTTGCCTTTAATTGTTGAGTTTTTTGATCATAAACCTTTGGTATTGTATTTAAAATGTCCGTGGCTAACTTATTGAGTTTGTTAAAGCGCTTCAACTGGTTATTAAATTCAGTTTCAATGTTTTTAAGCGTTTGTAAGCGAGCCTCTTTAGTAATTTGGCATTTTTCAAACACCGGTGACATAACGGTTGCTTTATCTTCCATACTTAATAGAATGTCTTGAGTAGCCATGTAAGAAACTGCGGCGATTTTGGCAGATAATGCGCCCAAACTAAAAACTTCAACACCTGCCATGCTTTTATAAAAACGTATGGCCTCTTCCATCGCATGTTTTGCAGAATAAAAAGCAGGTTCTGTTTCGACTTGATTTCCAGAGTTATCTTCTAGTTTCATCTTACTTTTGTAGCCATATAAATCATTGGCTTTGGCTTCTTCACTTAAGGATTCATGAGTCTTTCCACCGGCAAAACAAAAATCAACGCCTGCCAAAAACACCCTACGTGCGCCAAGAGAAACCGCCATGTGTAAAGCAGCATTCGTTACCGTTGGGCCGGGTGCGCTGATATTATTAATATAACCATCATGTTGCCAAGCAAAACGCTCACCAGCAAAAACATGCGCGCCCCGCCATTGACTTACTAGGCGATGCTGTGCGTGGAAACTGGTTATAAGAACAGATTGTTCTGAAAAAGCTAATACGCCTTTTGCATTATCAAAGCTCCAAGGAAATGGATCCACACTGACAAAAAAGTCAGGAATAATTCCCTCATAAGCCATACGATTAGCAATACGTGCCGCCGCAAAAATTATAAGCTTGGATTGGTTTTTCTTAATCCATTCCATCGACTCATCTAACGTTGGGCCCCCACCAAGAACAACCGCATCACACCCTTCTAAAGACTTCACAAGCACTTTAACTGGGATTAAATTATCTGGCGCATTATAAATACGCTCAACTTCAAAAACCTTAGCACTTTGAGCATCAAATTCACCCTTAATAAACTGACTGAACCGTAACTCAACATCGTGCCAAAGCTGCTCATAAGCACTACCTTTCGTCGCATCTAAAACTGCATAAGACTTGATAAGCATAATTTTTCTATTCAAAATAAAATGCTTAAACGTTAGGAGTAGATCCGTAAAGTTAAATTTTTCATCCACCAATTTCGGCGTGGAGTTCCAACCTGCTTGCTTAAGGTATATCGAAGACTCAATAACTTCTTTGTAATCAATAAACAAAAATGCAACATCTAAATTTTGGTTTTTTTTCTTAACAAATTCATAAAACAGTCCAGAATCTGATCCTACTACAATGTACAAATATGAATCTTGATCAAAAAGCGCATTATAGTCACGCGAATAAAGTGTTTCTGCAGGCAGCTTGTCAAACGTAAGATGGTTTATTTCAGAAAAGTACTGATCACCAAATTTGTTTTTTTTAATTTCATTTAAATCTAGATCTGTTTTCATATTGGCATCATTTTTCACAATTCAAAACTTCTTTTTCTTTAGATAAACCTGTTATCCAAAAGTACATATCAATAATTTTCATTGGTGGATAATGAAGATTGTTATCATCTTTTAAACGCATGATATTAGATAAAGCGTGTATTTTATCTTTCTTATTTTTACAAAAATTTATTAAAGATTTTAAACCTTTCTCTGAGATGGCTTGAGTTACTTCTTCAGCACTCATACCCTGCTTAACATATCTATCGTAAGCCGGTATACAGCCCAAAGTACCAAGTAAAATCTTAGAAACAAGGGTGTCTGTTGGTGTCGCGCCATCATTAAAGACCTTCTTTAATACTTCACTGAGTTCCGAATTTACATCTAAGACTTTACTTACATAATGATCAGATATCCACTGGTCACTATCTAAATAATTATATTGCCTAAGCTCGTTATGATTTTTAATGACATCAATAATTGGTAAAAGTATTTTATAGTCTTTATTTAAAAGATCTGTTGACCCTCTATACATTCCCCAACTTGCTAAATAAAAAGCCAAATGTAATGCGCTTATATCCTTCTCAAAATCGTTCTTACAGAAATCTGATGATGAAAATCTTAGATAGCAATGCTCCCAAGAAATAAACCGGTGATGAGGGTCTGAATCTATGTGGCTATAGTAGTTTCTTACAGCTGATTCAAAAATTTCACCATTATCTTGACTCATCGAATACACCTCATTAAAAATTTTGTGTTGAATAGAAATTAAAAAATAATTGGAGTAAGAGTAACGTTATTTAGTTTTACTCTGACCCAATGCCGTTAAGTTAAGCCAAAAATCGTCATTACCACGAAAGCGGGAATCTTTTAATCGGCTTGAAATCCCCGCTATCGTGGGGATGCCGATTGGAACACTCAAGGCATCGGGTTTATCGCGCTTAATTCGATGTTTAGGTTTAATCCGTAAATTAAGTTCCAACTCACGGTAAATACGATAGACCCGCTTATGGTTCCAGCCAAACTTTTTGACGTTGGACAGGTGGTCAAAACACAACCCAAATCCCAGCTCTTTTGAGCGGTCGTTAAGCGCAATAACCAGTCGGCTATGATGTCGTTTTCAGTCGCTAACTTGGGTTGATGGCGATAGCAAGTTTGGCTAATACCGAAAATATTGCATGCAAGTCGAATGCTGATTCCTCTGTGTGCAACGACATTCTGTTTTGCGTAAAGATGGCTTTACCACTTTCCCCAAAGTGCTTTCTGACGAATCTGAGATTTTAGACACTCTCAAACATACATCTTTTTAAGCCGACGGTTTTCATCTTCAAGCTCTTTTAAACGCTTTATCATCGAGGTGTCCATGCGACCATATTTTGCGCGCCACTTATAAAACGTAGCGCTAATAATACTGTGTTCGCGGCAAAGGTCTGGGACCTTGATGCCTGCTTCATTTTGTTTCAAAATCGCCATGATTTGGCTGTCTGTAAAGTTTGATGTTTACCCTCAAGGGGCACCTAATCATGCAGAATCTCCTTTGTTTAGTTTATGAGAAAATTCTACTTTTGACTTCGATTATTTTCCGGGGGGATTACAAATATACAATGGGTGCGCGACAAATCTTGGCAGGTGAAACATTATAGATGTGTATCAAATCATATTGTATTTCGAAAAAAAATGAACTGGCTACTAAGATGCAATCAATCTCTTCCTCTTGTTTTTTCAATAAATCGGGACTCATTACTGGTTTGCCCAAAAAAAATTGACCATGCTTTTTAGAATCGTTATCACAAACAGCAACTACATTAAAAACATCAGAAATATCTTTCATCACTTTAACTGCAACGTTACCCGTGCCAAATAACACTGTTCTTAAAGGCATAAAGTTAGCAGATGAAAATAGTAACACGCTATTTTTATTTCCAATTAATTTCACGATTAACTCTCGTCGATAGTTAATTTTTTCCCACAATAAGTAAACTAAGTTGTAGTTTATAGAAATTAATTTTAAATATACTCCCTTTTTATAATCAAGCCACTCCTGGAATTCTAGTAAAAAAAGTCTATAATTCGACAGTCCTTCATGATTAAGTTCAATATAGGATCCCAACCACGGAGATAAGAGACTGGGGACTTCAACTTTAGCGTGAACTAATTTCTTTCTGGTAAAGTTATCATCATGAATGCGATATCTTACAAGTTTCTCTGAAAAATATACTCCACCTCCAAGTATTAATGCTCTAAAGTACATCATATGATCTTCATAACTCGGCAGAAGCTCTGGAGTTGAAAATCGAGTATAAACCATTCTATCATAAGCCAATGCTGCCCCTAAGTAGGGCACGGGATATGGATTTTGTGTATATTCTAACAAGGCTAATTCCATGGGCATTTGATCAAATCTGGGTTGCAAAGCATACTGACGAGTCCGCTTATCCATTATAGTCACGCCCTGTTTGTCAATTTCAAACAAATCATGCGCAACAAAACTGGGTTTATTGTTCGCCAACCACTCCTCGACAATTCTGGAAACCCTATTAGACAGTGACACATCATCACCCGCTCCCATTACCACTAGGTCGCCCTCAACAAAGCTTTCCATAACATAGGCGAAGTGCTGACCGATACCTAAATTTTTTTTATTCTGATTGGTCACAATTTGATGAGGCCCTGAATAATGGCTCAGCACACTTAGCACTCTAGAGTAGGTTGCATCTTCAGATGCATCATCAGAAATTACAATTTGTAGATTAGGGTAGTCTTGATTCAAAACTGAAAAAACAGCCTCTTCAATAAAAGATTCTTGCTGATAGGTCATTAAGAAAAAAGAAACCTTCGGATATTTAATCGATGCTAACATGAGTTTATTTTTCCTAAATGAGACTCTTGTAAGACTATCCCAAAACTTGACCGATTTCGAAAATCGGCATTTTTTTGAGTCTAACTGAAAATTTCAGCTTTTAGTTGGTTTTCGTTGGTATTTTCCAGATTTTGAAAATACCAACCCTAGGTCTTAGGCACAAGACCTTTGAACATTCGCCGCTCTTTTTAACTTATGCACAATGCTTATCAGGGTCAGCCTTGCTTAGTTACGCTCAATCCCCATATATCTAGCATGGGCTAAACCGTAGTATTTTTTTGCCACCCCAATGGTTCGTTTGTAATGGTCAAGTATTTCTGTAGTGTTTCTAAGCCGCATTTTGTAATTCCAGCCGTTTTTGAACTGGGGTTAAATAATCAATCGCTGAATTGATTCGTTTATAGTTGTAAAAGGTTATATATTTCTCAACGGAGTTGACTCACAATATCAGAATATTTTGAAGTTTTCAAAGGATTCTCGTGCAAAGGTCTTTAAATGTTCTTTTAAAAAAACCACTAAAGCTGACATCTTTCATAAACATCAATTAATGAGTATGATGAACCATTTTTAATCTCACAATCTTTTAGCTCCGCAAACTGTCGATTTAACTCATGTCCCATTAAAGTATCAACCGTAGTTTGCATTAACTCAAGCATAGTAAATGGTTTCAGTTTAGACGGATTTTTCATTAACGGTTCAACTTGATCTTCTTTATTAAAGTGCCTAAAGCATATTTCCAGCTGATTATTAAATTGATTCACCTTAACATCATTATGAAACGCGGTTTTAAGTAATAACTGCAATTTAATCACGCTGCCAGTAAATCTACTCGCAGCCCCTTAAATAATTCATTAGGTGTTTTACCTCCTCGACTACTTCTTGGACGATTGTTTAATCTGTCCATAACATACTGAGTTTGCTCTATTGTTACACCTCTTAAATCCATACCTTTGGGAAAATACTGGCGTATCAGACCATTGGTATTTTCATTAATTCCACGCTCCCAAGAAGCATAAGGGTGTGCAAAGTAAATATCTGCTTCCAACGCCTTTGCCATCCGTTCATGGTCAGCAAATTCTTTACCATTGTCATAGGTAATCGTCAGTACTTGAGATTTAAGGCCTTTCATGGCATTAATCACTGCTTGGGCTAACTTCTCAGATTGCTTGTCTGGTAATGGCACTATGAGGGTATACAGTGTCTTACGCTCTACAAGCGTTAGTAATACTCCTTTATGTCCCTTGCCAATAACTGTGTCACCTTCCCAATCACCAATCCTTGTTTTTTGCTCAACAATCTCAGGCCGTTGTTCAATTGAGATGCGGTTTTTGATTTGCCCGCGGCGGTCATTTTTTCCATAGCGTTTGCGATAGGGCTTATTGGCAATTCTCAAGTGTTCATGCAATTGACCGCCATTGGCTTTATCTCGATAAATAAACTGGTACACCGTTTCGTGATGAAGGCTAATGCCTTTTTCACGCATCAGATAATCAACAGCTTGCTGTGGGCTTAAATCTTGTTCAATGAGCTGTGAAAGCCAGTCTGTCGTAGTTTAGGTTAACTTTATGGCTTTGTAAGCTGTTTGTCGTCTTTGCATCGCTAAAAGCTGCGCTTGTTTGTTACGAAATAATGTAGCCACAACAGACGTCAATGGAAAGTCTCACCAGGATTGGTGAAGTTAGTTGAGGATGTCAGTTAGTCAATACGCCTTAGAATGTACGGTTACGGTTTGTCTGCTGTTTTAACCAAGTATCGATTAACCACCGTACATATTGCACGCTTTTGTTTTTTGGGACTTTGCTGCAACGCCAGCGTGCTCTTAAAATGCGTAACCGCATATAAATACGCTCGACCCACAAGGCTTCATTTTCTAGCTGACTGGCCCAGTTTAAAAATTGGCCATCCGAACTTTCTTCATCCAACGCAGGGCGTTCACAATCGAAAAAAAGCTCAATCGGCATAAACGAGTCTTCTAGCTTATTAAATGCACTGACTTCTAATTCTTCAGCCATCGCAAGGGTCAAACCTGTAACGTCTTCTTTAAGCTTTATTACCTCGTCAATAAAAGCCCTGTTCAAGCGTAATTCGCGAACCACCGCCTGCCGTATCGCCAAGCGTGTGTTTTGAAACTCCGCCGACTCCTTAATTTTATCCTGGCCTTTTTTAATCAACCATTCAGATACTGGGGCAATCAGGGATTCGATCATGATTTATTTAACTTAGTGTGTAAAAAGATCTTCATTTTTTCATAAAGCTTTAGTTCTTCGACTGTATCCACTTCTACCCATCCATTTTTGATTAATGCGGGTTTAACTTTCCAACCGCCATCAATTAGATTTTGAATAAAACTGGTCATATACATATTGTCAAAGTCTTTGCCATCATAAATCGCTTTTCGATCCAAGCTCTGATAAAAACTTTTAAAAGCTCTTACTTTTTCACGACTAACCTTAATCAACCCCATATATTGAGCCTGAACTTCTTCATTAGATTGTGGTTTCTTCCCTAACTCTATAACAAAACCTTGATCATTCATTTTGAAGGTTTCAGCGTCATCCAATGGATTCTCCATTCTTAATGACCAAAGTTGCTCCCATTCCAAATCGGCAGTAATCACTACATCGCCTTCAGTATCAATCAAAGCCTGTAGCACCTCGGGTTTATAGACAATATCCCCATAGGCAATGATTAAATCATCATCCGTCATAAACTCTTCCGCACAGAAGAGGGTTTCCAACATGTTGGTTTCAGCAAATTTTTCGTTTCTATACTGTTTTATACCCGGCGCAACCAAGGCTTCTTGTAAATATCCGCCAACTAAAGCAATATCTGACTTATCAATGCCCAATTCGTTCATCACATCGAGTTGATAATGCAACAGTGGTTTACCATTTAAACTTACCATACATTTTGGGCGATCATTTGTGTAAGGTCTTAAGCGTGTCCCCTGTCCCGCTGCAAGGATAATTATTCTCATACTTTCTCTCTATTATTTAAAATTAATTCTATTAACTTATTTCTTAGCGAAGGGTGCATAAAATGATAATTGCGTCCTTCAATCTCTTTTTGAGAGCGCAACTCTAAATCATCTATTGAACTACCAGCATTCACCTTCTCAAGAACGTCAGACAATGTAATCGCTCGCATCATTGGGTCATAATAATCTAGTATCGAACGATAAACTACATCATAAAAATTAGATTTGGCGTGACTTTCTAATTCACTTATCAATAACGTATTGAACATTGGCAACTCAAAACTCTCTTCATGAATGACACCCCCTGTATCTATACCTACATTTTGGTAAAAGGCAGAACAAGATGGATAACCATTTAACAACACTGACCAGAAAAATCCATCCGCGCCCCTCACTTCTGGTAATTTTCCAGGATGCATATGAATAAATTTTTTATTTACTTGCTCAAATGTATTTTGTCTAACCAAACCACCACCCGAAAACAATAGAGCACTCCCATTGCCTTTCTTCATCGCATCAACAATTTTATGCTCATTAATGTTTGATGCATTGACAACCATACTATTTTTTATTACAAGCCTATCGCCATAGACTTTATGCAAACAATGATCTTCATTAAAAATATTTAAACTGCCTTTGACAGATACGGTATTTAAAAGACCAGGTTTTAATTTGATAAACACAAACTTTTGAAACATTATTGGAAGTAAGCCTAAAACTCTTCTTTTCCAGCTTTGTGTGGGTCGCACCTTGATAACACTTGTCGGCAAAATATTTTGTGACATTAATGCAAATGAATATGCTTTCCCAAGGGTTTCATTCCATTTCACAAATGTAAAATCCATTTTTTTTATAGCCTGCCCTGGGGATACACTTACTGCATTTACCCAGCTACCAATATTGCATAAAGCGGACTTATTTTTTATTTTAGGTAATTGCAAATCATTCAGAGCCTTATATAAAAAACTCGCTACATCTTCTGAGAAAACAAATTTTTCAGGCCATACTATTTCACCCGATTGAATTTTTAGCAAACTATTGACAATTTTGTAATCTAGATTTTCCTTTTGCTCGGAAGCGCTTTTTAAGTAATCACATATTTGCATTAAATCCGGCGCGGTCAGCGTTTGATCGCCCTGCTTCAAATCATTATCCGAATATGCTTTATGAATTATCTTTTTTACATCAATTAAAAAGCAAAGGCGATCAATCAAAAATTGATTTTTATAATCTAAATCTTTTTTTATCTCTTCAATCAGCGAAACCATCTTTTAAACCTTAAAGTGTTGTTGAATTAATCTATCGTTTGAAGTTTGATAGGGTTCACGTTCTGGGTGCCACATAATGCCTAACCAAGGATGGTGTTTATGCTGTAAAGCTTCGACAACTCCATCTTCAGTATGAGCAAGCGGCTCTAATTGCTCGCCTATTGTTTGATCAGTGACTGCATAATTGTGGAAGCTGTTAACATAATTAATACTGTTTTGCGAAACCCATCCACCCACCAGCTTGGAATGTTGAGTTGCGACATGGCCACCGATATTGATCAAACTCCCACCTTGATAGAAATTTATGTATTGCATACCTCTACAGACACCTAAGACGGGTAAATTTTTTGCTTTTGAATAATCAAGAATGCTATTTTCTAAATGATCTCTTTTAGGGCTTTCACCTATATCATTTCCGCCCGATAAAATAAAACCATCCAAATTAAGGGCCGCCAAATAACTTAGATGATCTTGGATTTCACTGCACAGAGGAATTGGAATAATATTTAGCCGCCACAGAAGACTTGACCATATGACATCAAGTGAATCTCTTGTTTCGTTTCTATTGGGAACGTCGTCTCTGCGCTGGGAAATGCCTATTCTCTTCATATCAATGAACCAACCGTATCAAAGAGTTTGATGGGTCCAACTCAAGCTGGTTTGCTTGTGATAGTTTCTTGTATAAAGCTTCACCCACCCCGATAGCCGCAGGCAAACCAAATTCTGCAGAACGAATCGCCATGTGCGAATTAGCTCCGCCATACATCGTAATCAGTCCAACAATACCTTGTCCAAATAACCAATCATAACCAGGGTCAGCCTGCGGAATCAGAACAATTTTCCCACTCACCTGGTCATTTTGTGCAGTTTTTGATAAGTCAATAACTACAGAAGATACTTTGGTTGAACCAATATAATTTGGGTGATTTTCATTTAAGGTAAAATAGTGAAAATCTTGTTCTGAAACAATCAGTGGTGGCAATTCACACGCTAAATTCGTCTTACGCATTTGCAAACTGTTATTGGCTAACTCTTTTAACTTCTTACACTCGGTTTCACTCAAAGAAATTTGCTCTATATGTTCGAAAATTTGTGTTATTGAAAGCTCTGCTATGAATTCGCGCGAAAGCTGATTCCTATCCCCCCAAATAATTAATTGATCTAATGCTTTTGATAAACTTCGACTAAAAATAAACTTTGCTTTTTCCCTTCCCTCTATCGCTTGTCGCATAAAAGACTCAAGCTGTTCATCATCTGATAGGATTCCGATTTTTCTTAATCCATCGAATAGCCGGTTTTTTTCTTTTTCCCAGCAATTTCGCTTTTCCAAATCACTAACTAGTTTTTGAGATCGCTCAACCGCCGGCTTTAAGTAATGTTCTGAATCCTCGTGATATGCCGATGAATTTATGTCATAAGTTCCGGGTCTTAAATGACCATACTTTTGAACAAACTCTAACCAAGCCATTGAAGAAGTTTTGACACAATAAGCATCTTCTGAGAAAGAATGCGAAACCGTTTTTAATGATTCCAAAAAGCCTTCTTGAGCTTGTTTAGAAATAACACCAACTTTCACGGCGTCCTTTAAAAAAGTAATCGCTATAAAACCAGCGCGTGCGAGGTGCGCAAAAGGAAGCGTACCTAAACGCTTACAATCATCTAACAGCGTCTTAATACTAGATATACTAACGAAGTTATCTGAATTATAGGTTGGAGTATCTAATAAAACTTTTAGCTTCTCCACTATCTTAAGATCTGATTCAACACGCGTTATGGCATTATTAGTGACTTCTTTCAAACCTTCTTTCAGTTGAGTTACTTCACTGGCATCAAAGCCACCCTCTCTTATTAAACGCTGCTTCCAACGATCAAAGTTTAAGCTCAAACAAGTTGGAACCACTTCAAATTCAATTTTGTCATGTAAGTGTGGATTTAAGACTAGCCAAACACTGTAAAAATTCACAAGCTTCTCTGCTAGTTCATTAGATAAGTTCTTGGGTATAAAAGAGTTAAAGCTCGCTCTAACATCAACATAGGGTTGGCCTAAAAAACGCTTTAACAAACCATATGGCCTTACATCACGATAGCCAAACTCTGCACGTTGCTGAGCCCAAACTTCATCAAGAATAAGATATTTATATAAAGAATAAGATAAATTCCCAGGGTTGGTACCAATAATCTCTGCTGGATTCCAATCAGGCATATTGCCTAAAATCGTTCGATTGCCAACCAAGCCGTCATTCATAAGACAACATTGTTGATAAAAACGCTTTGCCTGCTCAATTGACAGAGCAATCTCTTGATCGGTTTGATAAGAAATGTTTTGATGCAAACTGATCGGTCTAACTTGAAAAATATGAATTCTACCTGCTTTATCGACGGCAAATTCAATATCTAAGGCATCATAATTAAGAAGTAACTCAATTTCTTGAAGAGAAATTATAAGGTTTCTGAGCTTTTTACAGCTAACCTTATCTGGGTTTGCTTTTTTATAAAAGTAAAATACGGAGTTTTGTGCCGCATGACCTGAAGTAATGCCCTCTGTCGAACCAGACTCCTCATAGTTAATAACATAGTAAGGCGCACCCTGCTCCAATGTTCTGGTAAAGACTACCCCGCTCATCACAACATCTGTCAGCATAGGCTGTACTAAAACCTGATCATCAAGTTGCAGGTTATCATAAGAGTTGATGACTTTTATAATTGCATCTGTTAGATCTTTTATATTGTTCTGTACATTTAAAACGCTGGTATATGCGCCTGCATTAGAATGAGTAAAAGCATCCTCACTTAGCGCACTTGAACGCACCACAAGTTTTTCATGAGGTAAATTGGCCTGAATCTGTCTAATCAAGTCTTGCGATTGTGTTTTCCAATCAGCAACTGAAAAAGATGCTTGCTCTTGAATCACCGCAGACTTCAACATTCCATGCAATCTTAAAAGTGTTTCTGATTTTGTCCCCATTACAAAGTGCGCTAAATCTCTAGATTCATTGAGCTCTGCCCACTGACCTTTAATATCGAAACCTATTAATTGGGCACCTTTCAACCTAAGCAATTCAAGCAAATCAGGTAAAGATAAATTTGCTAAATTTTTTAAAGGCTTTATTTTCAGCTTCTTAAGTATTGCTAGTGCTTCACCAGTTATTCTAACGAGGCCGATAAACTCACCTGTTGCCCAATCCAAATTGATATCTTGGCCTAATCGACTAATATTTTGACCTGTCAAAATGACTTTTTCCGCATTCTTAATATCTGACAGATCACGCCCCAAGTATCGTGTAGTCCACTCACTGTCATAAGCGATGACAACATCCGAATCTATCTCAGACATCCTCTCTATAGGTTTCTGGTGATAAACAACATCACCATAACTGACCCATAATTCATCACAATCTTCAATATCAACCAATAACAAAGAGCCTACGCTGCCGGTTGATTGCCAGTGGGGATTCTCAATCAAATTAATACTCGCATATTGTGCAAGGTCCAATTCAGAGGCACGAAAACCAACAACCACATCTGTTATAGCCGATAGCGCCTTTAAGCTATTTAATTGCCAATCGAGAATAGACAAGCCACCTACTTTACTACTGAGAGATGGTAGTTCACCAAAGTGCGGCATACCTGCAGCTAAAATTGCTATTTTGCTTTTCATATCAACTTAATAATGCTTTTTTTAAATGGTTTATCACTAATTCAGAGGGTTGGTTTTCAATGTAGAATTCTGTAATGTAATTTTTAAGGCTTGGGCTGTTACTTGCTGTAATACTGCCTTGCAACACTTCCTTTATAAATTCCACTATCTCTTCTTTATTATCTGTCACTAGATATTGTTGCAAAAACATCTTGCCAAAAGAGTTAACAATATAGTTTGCTTTTTCTTCATCCATAAGAAATAGAGCTGGCTTTTCTAAAAAAGCATACTCGGCAATAAACGAACTACTGTCATGAATAATCGCATCAGATTCTTTGAAGAGATCAATATACTCGCCTTCATCCAACTGGGTAAATGTATTAGTTAGCCAAAATTGGTAATAAGCTTCCGTTTTTTCTTTACCCCATTCAGGGTGTTTTATCAGCTTTGCTTTTAAAATGGGATGTGGTTTAAAACTCCATTGTATTTGATCAGAAAATTGCATCGCCAATGATTGTATAAAACTTGCTAATTTTAAAAAAGACGAAAGAGACTTTTCACCTTGAACAATCGTATGATGCGGCGCAAAGATGATTTTCTTCTTTTGGTTTTCTTGCAACTTCCATACCTTTATAACCTTAGTTGTTTCGACAATAGGTTCCATCGCAGGATAGCCTGTTACCAGACCATTTTTTACCTGCCCCCTGGTAACCTTTTTCTGTTGTTGTAAGTGATATTCACTTGGCCAAAAAACCTTAAACATGGATGATAGGAAAGGGCTGCCATACATTGCATAATCATCACCCGCATGTTTTGTAGCCATAAAGTAATAGGGTACATAAACACTCAGATATGCATTGTAAACATCAGAATAATATTCTTTGCGGGTTAAGTTGTGGGGATTGGTAAAAAACAAAATATCTGGCTTCAGTTCATCTAAGTTCAACCAAGTATCATCCGCTGGATTGAAAGAAGAATAAACAGGATAGCCCTTACTAGCAAAATATTCATAAGTCGCATTTAAGTCGTCTAACATTCTTTGATGACCATATTGAACATAGGGGCATACTAAAATGATAGGTTCAAAATACGAATCCTTCTGCATTTTTTGAAAGACTGGATCAACCTTCCAAACACTTTTATGAATTGCCAAAAAGACAACTCTAACCGTTTTTTTTCCAGAAACACTCTGGACGAGCTTCTTTTTTTTGGCATCCAAAATTCTAGGGAGAATACTTAAGCTGTATAAACGAGTTAAAGAAATGAATTTTTTCTTCAGCACTACCTGTACCGGTTGTGGTAAAAAATAAGCCACGGTCTTCAAAAATTTATATATTATCTTTTTCATGTGCACTCAATCCTTCAATCAAATAGGCCTCGCCAATTTTTCATATAAAGCTTATAGACCACATAGCCGAAAATATTTCCAAATACGTATAGCACTACATAAGCATATGTCACTCCTACCAAGCCATATTGATCGATTAAATAAACAGATGCCAAAACAAAAACCATCGCCAAAAAGACTTGTTTAAAAATAAATATTTTTGTCATAGCTTTAGCCACTGAAATATAACAAAGCAAAAACCCTGACAACATCAACACATCCCCAACCAACTGCCACAAAAACAGTTCGCGCATGGGGGCAAAGTCTTCGGTAAACAGTAGCCAAATAATAAAATCTTTGAGCAAGAAAATCGTAATCGACATTACGATTACTATTGTAACCGTACATTCTAAGGCGTACTAAACAATTTCCCAAAATCCCGCTAAGCTACAGCCTTCAATCACAAGGAGGCGATATGGCACAACAACGCAACTTTTCTCAATGGCAAAATATCATTGAAACTCACCAACAATCGGGTTTAAGCATTACCCAATTCTGCAAACAACACCGCTTAACCCTGTCAAGTTTCTATAAATGGCGAAAAATCATCACCGAATCAGCCAAAGATCCTGCAATATCTGCATCAATGAGCCTGTAAATAATTCTGTGTAAACGCCCATTTGGTTACACCCGCCCTATAAGGCGGTCTTCATGCAAAATCACTCTTTATAGTACCCCCTTGAGGGGTATAAACTGATTCATCGCAGCATTCCAGTCCCGAATCGGCATTGTCCATTTTTTTGATGCCGATTCAATCGCCAAAAATACAATTTTAAATGCCGAATTATCATGCCCAAAAATCTTGCGATTATTCACCGCTTTGCGAATCACAGAGTTGAGTGATTCTATGGCATTAGTGGTGTAGATCGCTTTACGTATTGATTCTGGATATAAAAACAAGGTTGAGACATTATCCCAGTGAGTTCGCCAGGATTTGCTGATACCGGGAAATTTTGCATCCCATTTTTGTTCAAAGCGCTCCAGCGCCATTAAAGCACCTGCTTCAGTGACGGATTGGTAAATGTCTTTTAAATCAGTGGCAACCAGTTTGCGTTCTTTATAGCCGACATACTTGAGTGAGTTACGCACCATATGGACAATACAAAGCTGTATATCTGTTTTAGGGTAGACAGCATTAATCGCTTCAGGAAATCCTGTTAGGCCATCAACCGATGCGATGAGAATGTCTTTCACGCCACGGGCGTGAAGGTCATTTAAAACATTTAACCAAAACTTGGAAGATTCATTTTCTGATAACCAAAGCCCCAAACATTCTTTTCTACCTTCTAGGTTAATGCCCAGCGCTACATACATGGTTTTGCGCAACACTTGTTTGTCTTGGCGGATTTTGAGCACTATGCCGTCAAGGTAGATAATGGGGTAGATTTCATCGAGGGGTCGTTCTTGCCACTGGGTAACTTTCTCGAGTACAGATTCGGTGACTTTAGAAATGAGGGTGGGTGAAACATCAGCACCGTACATTTCTTTAAAGGCGTCAACGATGTCTCGGGTACTCATACCTTTAGCGTAAAGGCTAAGAATCTGGTCATCCATGTGGGTGAGTCGTGTAGCGCCTTTTTTAACGATGACGGGTTCAAAGGTACTGTTACGGTCTCTAGGGACGCACAGTTCAACTTCACCATGATCACCTTTGAGGGTTTTGCTGGTGTAGCCGTTACGGCTGTTAGTTGAGTCGGTAACTTGGTTTTTTGAGTAGCCTAAATGTTCTTCCTTCTCAGCGCCAAGGGCTGCTTCAACAGTCATCTTAACCAGCATGGATGAAAGGTTGGATAGGTCTTCTTGTGTTTTAACAGACTTGGCAAGTTCTTTGGCCAATTCTTGGAGTTTTTTGTGGTCTAAGTTGCTCATAGCTTTTTCCTTTTTTGAGGATTTTAATCTATGAGCGTTTACACAGTTTGATTTACAGGCTCGCATCAATCCCTACCGTCAAAAAGTCCCGTGACACTCACAACCTTATTCAACTAAACACTCTTGCTCAATTAATCAATACAGCACCCCTAAGTTCGATGACAACTTCATCTTGTGAAAACCCAAGCGCCCATCAATCTTGGAAAATCACCTTAAAACTCCCTAATGGCATAGAGCTGCAATTAGCTCAGGTTTAGTCACATTATGTTTGCACCAGCCCCATTTGCCAATATATGGCTCTATCCAGACACTGCCGATATGCGCTGTTCTTTTCACGGCTTAATTGGCTTAGTTAAAAAGATGAACTACCAGCCCTTAAGCGGTGATTATTTTGTTTTCATTAATCGGCGTCGTACCCAACTTAAAATTCTGTATTTTGAACCCGATGGTTATGCCATATGGCAAAAGCGTTTA
Source organism: Thiosulfativibrio zosterae (assembly GCF_011398155.1). Classification (NCBI taxonomy): domain Bacteria; kingdom Pseudomonadati; phylum Pseudomonadota; class Gammaproteobacteria; order Thiotrichales; family Piscirickettsiaceae; genus Thiosulfativibrio; species Thiosulfativibrio zosterae. Next base: position 987,244 of record NZ_AP021888.1, on the reverse strand, counting down.
GAGCAAGGACAATGGGCGCAAGCGCCTCAAATTGACGCCAACACGAGTGCCATTAGTGCCACACAACTGCAATTAATGCTCTCAGGTCTTAAGGTCAAAAAGCTCTATCAACACAAGCGTTATCAAGGCAAAAAACTCAGTTGAAAATACTCGCAATAAACCAAAACAATCAGTTCTTAAAATGATGACAAAAACCCTGCAAAACCGCCCTCTAATCCTGGCCTGAAAGCCTTTGAAATGGTAAAATATGTCCCGTGATTTTAATCAATTTTATCCCTTAAAATGACCTGTTACATGACGCTTAATATGTCCCAAAATGTGATTGCACTGAGCCAAGAAAATCTTGAACTTAAAGAAGAAGTTCGTTTACTCAAAAACCAACTCGATTGGTTTAAAAAGCAATTGTTTGGACAAAAAACTGAAAAGCGTTTGGTTGAAATTCCTGATGAACAACTCAGTCTGTTAGATTTACTATCACCGCCTGTTAAGGCTTCAACACCTGAGGGTGAAGTCATCACCGTCAGTTATCAACGTCGCTTAGGCAAACTACGAGCAGATGACACTTTAAACGAAGCGGGTTTACGCTTTAATGACCAGGTACCGGTTGAAGTGATTGAAATCCTGCCAGCTGAGCTGCAAGGCCCTGATGCCGATGATTATGAAATCATCGGCCTAAAACAAACCTTTCGTCTCGCACAACGCCCCTCAAGCTATGTCATCTTGCGTTATGATCGCCCAATCATCAAACACCGTACCACTCAAGTGATCGCTCCCAGTCCTGCACCAGACAATGTGTTAGATAAAAGCTTAAGTGATGTGAGCTTCATCGTAGGACTGTTGATAGACAAGTTTCAATACCACATTCCATTCTATCGTCAACACCAACGTCTCAATCACGGCGGTATTACCCTATCTCGCAGCACCTTGACCAATCTTAGCCAACGCAGCATTGATTTACTCAGACCGATCGTGATGGCACAACTAGACCATGTTCTACGCTCAAAAGTCCTGGCCATGGATGAAACCCCCATTAAAGCGGGACTCTCATCCCCCGGTAAACTCAAACAAGCTTGGTTTTGGCCCATTTATGGACAAGATGATGAAGTGGTCTTTACCTTCAGTACCAGTCGAGGGCGATTCCATATTGAAAAACAACTCAAAGAGCGCTTTTGCGGCACACTCATCAGTGATGGCTACAGTGCCTATGCGCGTTTTGCCCAACAGGCTGAAGGGGTTACCCATGCCCAATGCTGGGTACATACCCGTCGACAATTTATCAATGCTCAAACACACGCCACAGAAGCGGTGAATACGGCTTTAGATCTCATTGGCAAACTCTATCATTTTGAAGAGCAAATCAAACAACAACATCTACAAGGTGAACTCAAACGCAATTACCGCCTATTACACTCAAAACCCATAGTAGAGCAGTTTTTTGAATGGGCACTTCAACAAAGTGAGCGCACAGATCTTACCCCTAAAGATCCCTTTAGAAAAGCCATCCACTATGCGCTCACCAAACAAACGGCTTTACAGGTATTTTTGAGTGACCCAGAGGTTCCCCTGGATACCAATCATTTAGAAATAGCCCTAAGACCCATTCCTATGGGACGCAAAAACTGGCTCTTTTGCTGGACAGAGATGGGGGCTGAACAGGTGGGGATTATTCAAAGTTTAATCACGACCTGTAAACTACACGACATCAACCCCTATACTTATCTGACTGATGTATTGCTGCGCATCAATCAACATCCCGCTAAAGATATTATTCAACTCACACCCAGAGTCTGGAAAGCAACTTTTGCCCATAATCCGTTAAAATCAGAATTGTTTACCAAAACAAACTCAGCACTGAGCAAACAGGCTCAATATTAACGCCACTTAATAACACCGCTTAGCCATTTTTTTTAAACAAACACAACCATTTAAAGCAAAACCGATAAAAGCCACCTTATGCGACTAGAAGACATGAGCATCGAGCAACTCTTGGAAATGAATCAAATTATCTGTGAGCGCATAGATGAACTGCGTGCCAAACAAGATATGCAGGCCATTATGAAGTTAAGGTTGGGTGCCAAGGTTCATTTTAATACACCGGATGGTAAGGTCTTTGGGACCTTGATAAAAGTGAATCGTAAAACAGTTGTTGTCGTCTCAGAAGACAGACGTCAATGGAAAGTCTCACCGGGATTGGTGAAGTTAGTTGAGGATGTCAGTTAGTCAATACGCCTTAGAATGTACGGTTACATGGATTTAGCGGTGGTTCAATGTGGTAGCGCCGGACGCTTACAAAATACTCATCCACCAAGCCTGGTGCAAAATCCCCATCGTTGTAATATCCTCCATCTCGAAGGGTGCAGTCAACCACTATTGGCTTTTTTTGGTTCTTAGTTCGAAAAATCATTGATCAACTTACAAATTGATAATGTATCTTCATCGGTCATCACAGGACTAATTGGTAAACTCAACACTTCACTTGAAAGAGCTTCAGTAACAGGATAATGATGTTTTGGCCAATTATTAAAGGCGCGCTGCTTATGAACGGCTAATGGATAATGTATCAAAGTATGAACACCTTCTTCAGCTAAATAACCTTGCAGTTTTGCACGCTCCTTGGTACGAATGACGAATAAATGCCACACATGATGTGTATCATGTCGAATGTCGGATCTTGGTAGTCGATCAGGTAGAGCAATGTTTTTATTATCAATATACGAACAATACCAAGTTGCAATCTGACGGCGCTTTTCAATTTGCTGATCTAATGTTTTTAGTTTAACCCTTAAAAAAGCAGCTTGCATTTCGTCTAGGCGACTGTTTAGGCCTTGGTAAAGGTTTTCGTATTTTTTATGGCTGCCGTAGTTTCCGAGTGCGCGGATGGTTTGCGCGAGCTCATCATCATTGGTGGTGATGGCGCCGGCATCGCCTAGCGCACCTAGATTTTTACCTGGGTAAAAACTAAAGCCAGAGGCATCGCCCCAGTTGCCTGATTTTCGTCCATCAATACTTGCGCCATGCGATTGTGCAGAATCTTCAATAACCAATAGATTGTGCTTTTGGGCTATGGCATTAATTGCTGGCATATCGGCAAGCTGTCCGTATAAATGCACTGCTAAAATGGCCTTGGTGTTTGGGGTTATTGCTGTCTCAACCAGGCCTGGTGATAAGTTGTAGGTTTGTGCATCGGGTTCTACTAATATCGGCTTAAGGCGATTTTCGGTTATAGCAAGAATACTGGCAATATAGGTATTGGCGGGCACAATAACCTCATCACCTTCTTTGAGTTTTCCGAGTTCTTTGTAGGCTCTTAGGATGAGGATCAACGCATCAAGACCATTTGCTACGCCAATACAGTGCTTGGTGCCGCAGTAGTCGGCGAATTCTTGCTCAAAGGCTTTAACTTGGTTGCCTTGGATATACCAGCCGGAATTTAGCACTTGGTCGAAGGCTTGTTCAAACTCATGGATGTATTGTTGGTTAATCGCCTTGAGATCTAAGAAGCTGACTTTTTGTGGCTCGGTTTTTTTTTTTAAAAATTCAGCCGGGCTGATGGTCTCATCTGGGTATTTCGTCAACATGCCTTCGTCACGGGTGAGGACTTTGGCGTCAATGGCTCGCGCGGAGGCGATGATTTGCGAGTCTTCTATGTCGTCGTAGTCAATGTCGATGTAGCTTGGGGTTTTGGCAAGCTTGCAGTAAGACAAAACATCCTTGATGAAATGATTAGCCAGTTTATCCGCATTTTGTCTCGTAATTGCAGCGTGCTCTCTTTTTATGCTGGTCGCTTTTATATACTGTAAATTATGCAACGAACTGGATGATACAAACAACTCGCAGTCAGGTGCACACTTTAAAAGCTGAAGCGACTCAATCGAGTTCGGGAATAAAGCTTGTCGATTAGCGTCATAGTTATCAAACAGGATATTCAAATCAATTAAAAATTTTTTCATTTATTCTTCTCTGCCAAATACTCGCCAAATTCTTCACGAAACTGACTGCTTTTTTCATAATCCGGCTGCATTGATGATGTGATGATCAATTCTCGCCAATTTTGTTCGATGTATTCATCTGACCAGACCTGGTTGTCTTTAACGGTGTAGGTGCCAACAATTTCCAGCTCGTCTTTTTTAAAGTGTTGTAAAAGCCAAAGCAACCGCTCTTTTACCATTTCATTTTTTATTTCTAACACTAACTGGCTCATCTTGCCTCCTAGCCGCTTAATTCAGGTAACGGCGGTATTTTTGTTTAATTTGTAAACAGTCTTCATGTTTGTAGTTGAAGTAATAGTTTAATTCATCTTCGTGCGTGATACTTGCCCCAAAGCGTTGGTGGAAGGCGATCACGCGCTCGTTGCCTTTGCGTACATCGAAATGGGCTTGTTTATAGCCTAGTTCTCCAAAACCAAATTCGTTCACCAATAACGCCGATTCTATTGCTGTGGTTTTGGGCGCGTCATCTTTTATCAGCCAACTGCCCCAGCAGAAGGAATTGGGTTGTAAATCGTACACTCTCACCAGCCCTAGGTTTTCGTGTTGTTTACTTTCAATCACAAAATAATACTCTAGGCCTTGCTGTTCTTTTTGTAGGTAACTTTTTAACCAGGCCAGCTGCTTGGCGAGGTTGTTTTCTACCTCGCTTAAATATTGTGTTTTATGTTGTTGCAATCGCAAACCTAAAATAAATTCCGCATCCTCTACTCTTGCTGGGCGTAGGTTTATGTTTTTGCCTTGAATGAGCTTCATGCCACACCTTGCCGGGTGTTAGCATAAAACAGATTGTCATTTACGGCTGTTCTGTTCTGTTCTGTTCTGTTCTGTTAGAGCATTGTTAATCATTGTATAAACCTTGTTGCAACTTAAACACGTTAATTTATTTAATTTTGTGCCACATTCGCATACCCACCCATGCTGTTTTGCGGGGTTGCCGTAAACCAACGCATAATTAGGTACGTCTTTGGTAACCACACTGCCTGCACCAATCATGGCGTATGCGCCAATGGTAAGGCCACCAATGATCGTGGCACTAGCACCAATTGAGGCTTGATGTTTAATAATAGTTTTTAAAAACTCGGCTGGGCGTTGTTTAGAGCGCGGGGTAAAGTCGTTGGTAAACGTTACATTAGGGCCAATAAAAACATTATTTTCAATGCGCAAGCCATCCCAGATTTGCACGCCAGATTTGACGGTAACATTGTCGCCAATAATCACATCATTTTCGATAAGTGTTAGTGCGTTGATATTGCAGTTAGCACCAATTTGTGCCTGCTTAAGAACCACACTGAACTGCCAAATAGTTGTACCTTCACCTATTTTGTTGGTTTGCACATCGGCGAGCGGGTGGATTTTGTATTTAATCATTGACGACCTTTAAAAACTCTTGGTAATCGCGTATATAGTCAGAATCATCGTAATATTCACTCGCCAAAACCATCAATACACAATCGGGCGTAAAATCATGCATTTCTCGCCAAGTTAAGTCCTCAATCATAATTCCCTTAGTTGATGAGTTAAGCACAACCTCTTCTCGCTCTTTTCCGTTATCCAGAACAAATCGACATGAACCAATAACACAAACAGCTACTTGCTTTAAATTACGGTGTGCATGATAGCCACGAGAGACGCCCTCTTTTGTACCAAAAATGTAATACACACGTTTAATATCAAACGGCACAGTTTTATTGCCCTCAAGGGCGACGAGCGAACCGCGATCATCACCTAAAGGCTTAAAGTAGAGAGTTTTAATCAGACTCATAGTTTATTCTCTATTAATTTGCCAAATATTGCCTATAACTATTTTTAGATAGAGCTTGTGCGGTCTGCATGACTTGTTTGTCACTTAGCCAGCCGTTGCGCCAGGCTATTTCTTCTAGGCAGGCGATTTTGTAGCCTTGGCGTTTTTCGATGGTTTCGACGAACATGGCGGCTTCGAGCAGGCTTTCGTGTGTGCCGGTGTCAAGCCAAGCGAAGCCACGTCCAAGGAGCTCAACGTTTAGGTCACCGCGCTCCATATATATTTGGTTGATGGTGGTGATTTCGAGTTCGCCTAGGTGGCTGGGTTTGACTTGTTTGGCGATTTCGACCACATAATTGTCGTAGAAGTATAAACCCGTGACGGCATAGTTAGATTTTGGATTTTCTGGTTTTTCTTCGATGCTAATGGCTTTTTTGTTTTCGTCAAACGCAACTACGCCAAAACGTTCCGGGTCTTTGACTTGATAACCGAATACGGTTGCGCCACCAGGCCTGGTGGCGGCGCGTTTAAGAATCGGGCAAAAACCTTGTCCCCAGAAAATGTTGTCGCCGAGCACTAGGCAGACGTTGTCGTTGCCGATAAAGTCTTCGCCGATGATAAAAGCTTGTGTCAGACCATCTGGGCTAGGTTGGATGGCATAGCTTAAGTTGATCCCGAATTCTGAACCGTCACCCAACATACGTTTAAAACCGGCTTGGTCTTCAGGCGTCGTTATGATTAGGGTGTCTTGAATCCCCGCCAGCATCAGCACAGCTAATGGATAATAAATCATCGGTTTGTCGTAAATGGGCAACAATTGCTTCGATACCCCTTTTGTTATGGGATAAAGCCTAGTTCCAGTTCCTCCGGCTAGATTAATACTTTTCAAAATAGTCCTACCGTTTGCAAACCATCCAACTGACGTAACAAAGCCTCACTGAACACTTCACCCTCCTGAAACAGTTTTGTAGCTAGTTTTAGTCTTGATTCCACGTATGTATCCAATCTCAAGTTGTTATCAATTGCCTCAATCAAGGTTTTGTAACAAGCCGAATAAACTTTTTCACCCGGTGTAAATTCGTCAAAAGGGTAAGTCCAACCATCTTTATTATCGACATACTGCTCAAAATCATAACAATAGAACACAATGGGCTTATCAAGGAGTAAATAATCAAAATATACAGAAGAGTAATCCGTGATCAGTAGATCACTATATTTCAGCATGGGATAGATATCTTTCTTCGCCGGGTAAACCTTCACGCGCTTCAAACTTAGGTCGGTCACTAGTTTTTGATAATGCGCCTCAACAAATGGGTGCATTTTAAGAACCATTAAGCAATCCATTTTAGCTAAATCTTGATCTAAACTCTTCCAATCAAGCGGGATTGTTTTCATCCCAGGCTTATCGATACCCACATCATACTCACGATGGGTTGGCATATAGATGAGAATTCTTTGCAACTCAGCACGGCCAGCCTGCACCCAATCAAAAATTGTTTTTTCTGTTAGCAGGTATTCGTCTTTCACCAGGCCTGGTTGCAAAAGATCATTTCGGGGATAACCAGTATTGATAATTTTTCGATGAAGAAATAGCGAGGCGAGGCTGGTTTTGGAAACATAATCAGATGTTGATAACAACAAGTCATAGGTAATATTTTTCTGTGGGCTTAATTTTTTCAATGGGATACCATGCCACATTTGCAATGTTTTTTGCTGTTTGCCAAAACTAGCGAAATATTCTGTATGGTTTGCTTGATCTTGAATTATCCAGCTTGCTTTTGCAATCCTAAAAAGACTTTGCCAACGCCCTAACCAAGTAACCTGGTAACCCGCTTCGTTAAATGCGTGGTAGACTTCTTGATTGTCTGTAACCAGTGTAACGTCTTTATTTTGTTCAGCCGTGTAAAGATAAAACGCCTTTAGATTGCCGCCAACAAACGATTTTGCCAAAAAAACAAAGCGGTTCGGATCGCGCCCAACTAAATCAAAAAAACGATTTAATCCATGTAAAATCCGCAGTTTAATATTTTGACACCAAACTTCACGAAGCTGAAGTTTTATTTGTTCTTCAGTTAAAAACGCATATTGATAGTTTGTGATTTCAACTTTTATTAATTTTGCGCCCCCTACAACCGATTTCAATTTTTTGTAGATGCTGGAGAAATGATTAGGCGATAGAATTAAAACAAGATCATAATCTAACGCACCTATCTGTTGATTAGAGTAAAGGTTCTCGCCGGTTTTATAGTTGTCTATATAGCCAATAACTTGAATATCGAAATCATCATCCAACAACGCGCTCGCTAATGCTCTTGATGTGGGAGTATAGGGTGCGATTAAAATGCGCTTGTTTTTTAGGTTCACTGCAACAACCCTTTAGCACCTTGCAAAGAAAGAAATTGATCCAATGCTGCTTTAAGTTGAGTCGTTGAAACATCCCGTGTTCGAGGTAAATACACAACTTCACAATCAGATTTTAAAAAATCAAACTTGCCTTGCCAATCATCGCCCATTGCAAAAACATCAACACTGTATTTAATAATATCTTGCTTTTTTTGCTCCCAGGTATTTTCTGCAATCACTAAATCAACACCCATAATACTTGCGACAATCTCAGAGCGCTGATCAAAGGGAATTAAGGTTTTTTTTCCCTTGAGGTCATTAAACTCATCTGTTGATACAGCAACAATTAAGCGATCCCCAAGCTTTTGTAGACGTTGTATAAGCCGAAGGTGACCAATGTGAAACATATCAAATGTTCCATAAGTTATAACTGTTTTCATGCTAACTGATTCCATTTAACGGGCGAACCCAAAGTTACAGCATGACTCAACACTCGCCCTAGCAGGCCTGGTAAGTACTTCGGGGCTAAGCCGTTTCCTGGGCGAATACTTTTGATGTCTTGCTCCGTTAGCACATGGCCAGCAGGCAAATCACGCGTAAAATAGAGTGAACGGCGGTGTTGAACACTGATCACCTCACTGGGCAATAAGTCATAATTAACCTGCCCAAGTGCTTGCCATGCTGTTCGACTGGCTAAGCACAGGGCTTTTAAATCAGCTGGTTCCAGTGAAAAACTATCGTCCGGACCGCCGCCTTGACGATCAAGCGTAACATGCTTTTCAATAATGGATGCGCCCAGCGCGACACTGGCAATCGCGGTAGTATTGTCTAATGTGTGATCAGACAAACCAACGGGCAGATTGAAGCGCTGTTGCATATCAAGCAATGTGCGCAAATTATATTGATCGGCTGGCGCGGGGTAACCACTGACACAATGTAATAGGGCCAATTGAGTGCACCCCCCTTCACGCGCCGTCTCCACGGCTTCTTCAATTTCAACCAAGCTTGCCATGCCTGTGGAGATAATCATTGGCTTGTTGGTCTGAGCGACATACTTAATTAATGGTAAATCAATCGCCTCAAAACTCGCAATTTTATAAGCAGGTGCGTCAAGATCTTCTAACAAGTCGACCGCTGTTTTATCAAACGGTGAACTAAAAATTGTCATACCAAGTTTATGCGCATAATCAAACAAAGGTTGATGCCAATCCCAGGGCATATGCGCCCACTCATATAACTCATACAAGCTTTTACCTTGCCACAGACCGTCTTCAATCAAAAACTCTGGTGTACGCATATCCATCGTAATGGTATCAGGGCGATAGGATTGTAATTTAATCGCATGAGCACCGGCCATTTTGGCTGCTTCAATAATTTTGTATGCGCGTGCAATATCTTTATTATGATTAGCTGATAATTCAGCGATAATGTAGGGCGGTTGTTCTGCGCCAATAAGTCTGTGATTAATATTCATGACTGTAATCTTCGCTTTTTAAACCTTTCACTAAAGCTAGTTGTTGCAACAAAATCAATTTTGACTGGCACCTTGTAGCCGGCTAGTCTTGAATGGCAATGCTTTCTTATTAGCTTTTTAGCTTGATTTGGTAAAATATCTGACTTTAAAACTACCTGCAGAGCGACAATCTGCCCTGTTATCGCATGTTTTTCACTATAAGCCATACAGTCATTAATAAAGTCTAGTTCTAATACAATCGACTCTACTTCGGCGGGTAAAACTTTTTCACCCCCTACATTAATCACTTCTTTTGCGCGTCCTTTAATACAAATATAACCATCTTCAAGCTCTTCAACAAGGTCACCCGTTTTAAACCAACCGTCCTCAGTAAAACTTTCCATAGACGCATTCAAATAACCGATTATTTGGGTATTACTTTTCAGCCACAACTCACCATCCACCACTTGATATTTGATATTTGGATCATCCAGTTTTAACTCCAAACTCTCAGATGATCGACTCGCTGTTTGAGCAATGCCGGTTTCACTGGTTCCAAAGGTTTGTAATAACTTTATCCTTGGAAAGCGTGTCTTGATTTTTTTTAACAAACTTGCTGGCATCGACTCGGTGCCGTAAGTAATCATCTTCAAAGAACTAAGATTAAACCGCTCTTGAACCCGCGCTATCAGCATCAAATTTAAGAAAGTGGGCGATGCAGGCAGAACATGAATTTGATGCGTAGCTATTAAACTGGCGATAACATCAGGGTTACGCGAGCTAGGCAGCACAATTTTCGCCCCCATAGCTAGGCTGTTAAGCAGGGTATTTAAACCACCTATATGATCAAACATTAAGAAAACTAATATATTAAGGTTCTTTGTTTTTTTGCCTTGATAACTATTTACCAGTACAGCAAGGTTGTGAATCATCGCCTTAGGCTCACCAGTGCTACCGCTGCTAAACAATACCAGTCCTGGTTGTTTAGCATCCTGCAATCCTTTGATCATCGGATGGCGATCTTTTATAGCTGTTTTTTTATCAAAAACTAAATCAGTCTTATTTAACTTGATCACCACCCCTGGCATTACAACTTTCATGCGTTTTTCAAGTTCATCATGGCTTGAAAATACAATAGGTACAATAATCGCTTTTTTTTGATAAAGGGCAAAAAATAACGCGACTGCATTAAAATTGTAATCGGACAAAATGGCCACTACTTGCCCGTCCTCAAACTGTGCATCAAGCTGCGTTTTATAACTAACAATTTGATTTACTAAATCGGCATAGCTATAACATCCCTGACCATCAACAATAGCAGGCCTGCTTGAAAATGTTTTGATCTGCTCAATAAGCCAAGACATCAGCTAACTACGCCTCCTAAATAAAGCGTCTGCCCCGTAATAAAATGGCTCCTATCCGCATTAAAAAAATCAATTACGTTCAAAACATCATCGAATTCACCGAAACGTTTTATAGCTTGCTGATTTAACAAATCTTGCAACTTATGGTCAGGCACATTTTTAATCAAGTCTGTTTTAACTGGCGTTGGACCAATCGCATTCACTCTTACACCATATGCTCCCAATTCTTTTGCTGCCACACGCGTAAAGCTTTCAATCGCTGCTTTACTAGCCGCATACACTGCTTCGCCTTCAAGATTAAGCGGAGCCGCTACACTCGTAAAATTAACAATGGAACCGCGCTGCTGCTTCAGCATAAGTTTACCCACTTCGCGTACAAACAAAAACGTGCCAAAAAAATTAGTCTTAAACAGACTGTGCGCATGCTGATAAGGCGTTGTAAAAATATGATTCATTGCGGCCATACCCGCGTTATTCAGCAGAAAATCAATAGAACCCACTTTTTTTTTCACTTGTCGCACCATAGAAATAACCGCTTTTTCATCGGCAACATCTAACTCAAAATGCAGGTAATTTTGATGTTCAATGGTTGACTTTCCGCGACTGCAGCCGGCTACCCAGTGCCCCTGTGTCAGATAGTGTTCAGCCAGCTTTTTCCCCAAGCCCTTTCGAGTTCCTGTTATAAGATAAACAGCTTGGCTCATTTTCCAGCCTTTGACTCTGTGATCAGGATTTCGACATAACTAGCTAGGGTTTTCACGCTCCTAAAAGGAGATGTTTTCTGACTCATTGCTCGCTCGTCGGCTAGGGTTATGTCCAAGCCGAATTCTTCAAAAATTTGACTTTCTAGGTCAGTCACTAAAAATACAATACCCATACTATCAAGATGTTCACCGAATAGGCGGGTATCTTCAGATGCATTAATTAATGCCTGATTATTTTGTTCCTCGCCAAAGATTTGGACAAACTGTAGTACAAACGCATCTATATTCATTTTCTTGGTCCTTAGTAACTATTCAAAAACAAGCTGGTTTAACGCTAACTGATAATGCTGAGGGAGCTTGTCCATTAACACATGCCTGTCCGACAGCCAGTTATCAACTTTTCTTTCCATAATTATTTTGTCAAGCAAGCTCCCTTCCTGTTCTAAAAAACCTTCTTGAATATCAACAATTTCATAGCCAAAACGCTGATGCAGTTTTATAACCTGTTGATTTGATGAGAGCACTTCAGCGCGTAAGAATGCAAACTTTTGCAGTGAGCAAATATAGTCTAACGCAGCGACCTCCATTAGCATACCTGTTCCAGGCCAGACATTCTCTTCACCCAGATAAAATCCGAAGTAAATAAATTTTTCTTGGGGATTGGAAAAACTTAATACCCCTACTGGCCGCTTGTTTTGCGTGAATACCCAAAAGTCAGGCGTATGACTCGCTAGCATATTTACAAACCAATCTTGATGATTGAGCCATTCAATCGGCTGACTATTAAACATTACTTTTCGAATATTCGCCTGATTTCGCCACTGCCAAATTAAGGCCATATCATCGTGTGTTGCGCGTCTAAAGATATTATTCGGCACATAAGCTTTCATGATTTATGCCCCAACTATTTGTTTAAATTAAGTAACTGTTCAATAACCCGATCAACCCCTAAACCATCGCAAAGTAAAGCTGATTTCTGGCTAACGCTTAACATCCAATCTTCGGAGTGGACTATTAGAGACAAAATGTCTTTAGGATTATCCGCCGTTTTAACCACGCCTGCTTGTTCAAGTTGCTCAGCAACATCTCTTTGATTAAAGGCTATAACAAGCTGGATAGACGGCAAACCCAAACAGGCTCGCTCCCAAGTTGTCCCCCCCGCTGCGCCAATGGCCAAATCGGCTTTACTCATCAGTTCAGCCATATTGCTAACATGGGTTTTCACTATCGTTTTTATTGGCATGGATACTGCCTGTTTTTTTACAGTTTCTAAATGCACACCCGCTATCACAACAATTTCTTCTACTGTCTTCAAACTTAAGCTTTTAAGCTGTTTTAAAATTTGACCTGTAAGGTTATCTGCATCAACACCTCCCATGGTCACCAATAAAGATTTAAGCTGTGTACATTTGGAACGGCGCCTCAGACTGATATCTCTCCATTCTGCAAATTCAGTCCTCAACAAAGCATACCTGGGACCTGTTATGGCTTTGCAATAGTCCGGCACACAATTTTGATATTTGACTTGCGTCGAGCCATAGTTTTGATCAAGTAATAAATCACAAAGATGTTGCCTATCACCTAAATCATCTATTACCATCAGTTTCTTATAATATGGTTGCAGCTCCATTTGCCAGGCTTGGTCTATCGCATAATGATCAACAATTAACCAATCTGGTTTTATTGTCTTCAAAATATGTTTACATTCAATGGCATCTTGCATCTGTGAAACACCCAACCATTTATCATGTTTCAAAACTGAATTCGTTTGTTTCGCTGAAGCTAATTGATCGTTTTGTTGACTATCAAGCATATGAACAGGCCAAGATTTATCGCGTAACATGGATATCAAATTACTTGGGTGATTACGACAAATAAACACAACGTTTGCACCTTTAAGCCTGAGCCCAGCAGCCAAGGCTAGGCATCGCATCACATGGCCTGTTCCTATTGTTATTGAGGCATCAACCCGAATCACAACCTTCATCATTAATAGACAGCGCGCTTAAATAACATCAACTCAGAATGAAAACCATCAACTGTTTTAAAACCAAACGGAATGACGTTAGTATCAACTAACTCATAACCCTCTAACATGCGTGCATAGTCTTCTGAATAAATGGGCTTATCAACACCAAAACGCCTTTGTGCTTTAAGAGGCTTGCCCTCTCGCATATTGCGTAAAAGAACCCATTCAGCTTGCAAGCGTGATACATGAAACAAATAGTTTTCAACAATTTCAGGCTCCATCTCTTGAAAGGAGATAAAGTTAACAAATAAATCAATCTTGCCTTTTAACTTTTCAACTTGCCATGAAGCAAAAACATTTATTAAATTTAGGTCTTCAATTTGAATAGAAGTAAAGCTTAAGAATTCGAGGGGATGTTTGATTTCGGTGCGTCCTACGAGTTGCTGCAAATAGTAAGTTGAGCAACAGAGTGTGGGAGGAATATCAATATTGATGTAACGTGTTGTGGGCATCAGCTTATAGACTATTTCACCCATCGTCCCAAAGCCACCTCCGATCTCCATAATTATGCCAATGTTATCTAAGTCTGCATGTTTTTTAAAAAACGACAAGCCCAATAAATAATTTAAGGCTGAACGACTATATCTTTTACCATCAAATTCAAACTGTTCTTTCGGTTCACCGATTGTACTTTCACTGAAATCAACTAAACGCGGCATCAGGCTTGTTTGATACTCGCTAGCTACCAAAGTTCGATAGTCAGCTAATGCTCTTTCTTCGCCACTCGAAAACGTTGATAACAACTGAGTCTGTTTGGAATTTAGGTTCTGCTGAACTATCCACTCCTGCAGACTTTCAATGTGTTTACCCGATAAGGAACTTCCCGGCGAACCATAGGTAGGCACAAAGAAGATTAACGACCAAGGTAAACGCCTAAAGGAGTCGAAACCATGATTATTAAGCGACTCAAACATCAGCTTTGAAGCCTCTTGCCAGAAAACACCGGGCTGATAAAGCGTTGAAGCTTGTTCCATTTCTTTTAACAACTTTTTACAGTTATCCATTTATGTTCTCATTTTGTAAAAACCGATAAAACATTTCTGCCAGCTGCCAGTCTGCTAGCGTATCAATATCATGTGCCAAATACTTTGGGATGATATAAGGGAGTGATGCTGGACTATGAATAGGTGTTCTTTTCTTATAAACGTCAGGATTAACAAAATAGAACTGTCCTGCATCAAAAAACGCTCTATCTAGATCTTGGGTACGCGCGCCTCTATATTGAGGGTAAAGACTCTCTAATCGCCCATCGTTATTCAGCTTAAGCGCACGTTGGGGTGCAGATGCAAACTCACACACTGAAAAGCAATAGGCTGCATCACTGCTTTTCCACTCTGCGTATGCGCTTTGTAATAATTTCGCCGTGACAAACGGTGTACAAGGATATAAAAAACAGACCTCTTCAATTTCAACCCCTTGAGATTCATACCACTCTATTGCATGAATAATCACCGGAGCAGTCGCAGCATGGTCATCCGCCAAGGACTTGGGACGTTTAAATGGCAGCTTGGCACCAAAAGACTTCGCTACTTCCACAATACCATCATCATCGGTTGAGACAACAACTTGGTCAAATAATTCAGACTCAAGCGCAGCTTGGATAGGATAAGCAATTATTGGTTTTCCACAGAAATCTTTTATATTTTTGCGCGGAATGCGCTTTGAACCACCGCGCGCGGGGATGATAGCAATTTTCATTAAGATAACCTATTTAATAAGCTAAACCATGAAACATGTCTAGTTCATGGTTTAAATTCCGAGTTATTTCATATTGTATCGACCAAGACTTATCAAACTAAAGCTTAAAGGCTTTAGTTTGATAAGCTACTTGGCGAACTTTAGACTTCGTTTTTTTACCTTTAATGGCAAGGTAACCAGATAGATATTAGTTTGACTGTCTTGATGCGATGAATAGTAGCTAATATAAAGTTGGCCGTTTTTCTCAACCATTCCTGCATAACTGGTGTCGCCACCGCTGGGTAAAGTGCGCCAATGTTTGGTTTTACCAGAGTGCGGATTAAGCTTATAAAGACGCGTTTTGGCAAGGCCACGTTTATAATTTATACGTCGCACCGCCATAACCCACTCGCCATTTGAAAGTTTAAGCAACTTGGGACCGCCAATCGCTATGGGTAAGGTTTTCCAGTGCCAAGCCTTAAGCTCATCGGTCGTACAACCTAAAATAGCTTTAGCGCCACCGGCTGCATCGCGACGCGTTAAGCACACTAAGTTTTCACCCTCTGAGACCAACGAACTTTCATTACTGAACACCGTGGCATCGGTAAAGAACGGTTTTAGCCAAGCTTCCCAATGCAGTCCATCGTCCGACCGATACAAACAACCTTGCTGATCGTGTCCGCCATAACCTACGCTGTAGGCGTAACCTTTATGCCAAGTGGTGGCCCAGCGCCAAGTGCCTTCGCTGGTTTTATCTATTATGGGTGATGACCAGGCCTGGTCATTATTGGCCAATTGCCAACCCACTGAATAAAGACGACTGACTGATGTATTGGGCACGGCCCAACGAATTCCGGCGGTCATAATGACTGTATTGCTTGGCGTAACACTTAATTTAGGGTCGCGCAGGTCGCCGCCTTGCCAACTTAATACGCTGTGCTTGTGCCAAGAAACGGCATCGTCCGAGGTAAGCACCACAATTTGTCCGTCTAAAGACATGTGGGTTGACCCCTCGCGAAACACACAGTACCAAACGTGATTGCAATAAACCAAATCGGTAAACGCGCAATGCTTGTTGGATTGCCATAATGTTTGTATTTGCATTGTGAGACCTAAATGATTCATTTGGCGTAAAAAATTAAGACTTAGCCTGGCTTATCATTGCTTATCACGGCTTAATCCCTAACAAACTATTTGATACGCTAGATTTGCAATATTACGTTGTTCTTTATCAAACCCTATCCCTACCGCGTACACAGGCTTGCCGTTATTTAAATACTTGTTGGCGTAGCCTTTGCCTTTTATTTGCACCAACGCGTCTTCGGCGGTTGCGCCATCGGCTTTAAACTCTATTACTATTGTGGCATCGGGCTGTTTTAGGGTTAAGTCAATACGGCCTTTGCTGGTGGCGTCTTCGGCGATTAATTCTAACCCTAACGCTTTTAAATAGGCGTAAAACACGCTTACGTAATAGCCTTCGTATAAGTGCATTTTGCTGTGGGTAAAGTGTTCGTAAGGAATGCTGGCATAGAGGGCGATGAGTTGGTTTTTGAGGGCTTCAAAATCTAGTTTTAATAAGGCCCGTAAAACATCATTCGATAATTGCACAAAATTGGCGCTCTGCGTGAGGTGCTGAGCAATCACGCCTAGTAAGGATTGTTGGACTTCTTTATTGGGGATGATTAAATGGTATTCAATTCTGTCTAAAATGGTTTCGGTGTGGCTGATGGTTAAATAACCGGTTTGCCACATTAGAGTTTCGAACTGAATGTGATTGACATCAAAGCTGTTCAGCAAAGAATCATCGGCCACAACGGTTTCTAGGTCGGGGAGAAAATACTGGTTTTTTTCCAATATTTTTAATAAAAAGGTCGGTGTGCCGGTTGAGAACCAGTAATTACGAAATATGAACCCTTTACTGATAAACAATAAAATATCAAAGGGGTTATAGACCCCTTCGCCTAACCATTTATAGACGTTGTAACAGGTTTTAATTTGGTTAAAATCTTGCCCTTCTAAATGCGCGGCAAACGTGGTTTCGATATCATTTTGCGTGTAGCCACAAATGGTGGCATAGCGTTTATCCAAGGTAATATCTTCTAAATTATTTAACCCACTAAATAGGCTTAATTTTGAGAATTTACTCACGCCGGTCATAAATACAAATTGAATGTATTGATCGGCACCTTTTATAACGCTGTAAAACCCTTTGAGTTCATCGCGCAGTTCGGTGGCTATGTCGGGTTTTTCGATGTTGTCTAAGATAGGCTTGTCGTATTCGTCAATTAGGATGATGACTTTGGTTTGGTATTTTTGGTGGGCTTCTTCAATTAAGCGTTTAAAGCAACCGGCACCATTAAAATCCTTGGGGCAACTGATTTGTAAATGGCGTTGATTTTCGTCCAACATTTGATATACGTATTGATCAAAGTCGGCTTTAGAGCGAATCAATCCGTCATTAAAGCTGATACGAATCACAGGATGCTTGGGAAATGCATGTTTATCATAAATATGCAGTCCTTTAAACAATTCCTTTTCGCCCGAGAAAATGGTGGCCAGCGTGTCTAAAAATAACGATTTACCAAAACGACGTGGACGCGATAGAAAATAATAAGTACCTGATTGAATCAATGTCAGTGCATATTGGGTTTTATCAACGTACAGGTAGTTTTCTTCAATCAATGTTTTGAAGGTGGATTTTCCAATGGGCAATAACTTTTTAATCTCACCACTCATGTAAACGCTCTAACCCTTAAGAAAAAATACAAGAAAAAATAAATTTTAAACGTCATCCGAGCAAGTCCGATAAAACATCAATCACCGCTTGTTGATCTTGCTGAGTTAACCCAGGAAATAATGGAATACTAATTTCTTTTTGATAATACGACTCGGCCTCTGGAAAATCACCCACTTTAAAGCCCATTTTGGCGTAGTAGGGTTGCGTATGTACTGGAATATAATGAACATTAACGCCAATTCCTTTCTCGCGCAAGCCATCAAACACCGCTTTACGACTTATGTAATCGGCCTCAATGAGAACGGGATACAAATGATAGGTGCTAAACGATTTATGGCTCTGAAACGGTAACTTTAAAGGTAAACCCTGCAAAGAATCGTCGTATTCTTTGGCTAATTGATGACGCGTTTGCACAAAACTATCCAATCGAACCATCTGACTCACCCCAAGAGCGGCTTGCAACTCGGTCATTCTGTAGTTTAAACCTAAATCGACCTGCTCATAATACCAAGGGCCCTCCAAGGCTTTGCTCATTAAGTGTGGCTCTCTCGTCACACCGTGACTGCGAAACAGCTGCATTTTTTCAGCCAGGCCTGGTGAGTTTGTGGTGGCCAAACCACCTTCTGCAGTGGTTATGATTTTAACGGGATGAAAGCTGAATACGGTAATATCTGAATATTGACAGTTGCCAACCGATTGCCCCTGATATTGTGCACCAATGGCATGAGAGGCGTCTTCGATGATATGAAAACCATACTTCAATGATAAGGCATGAATCGCTTTCATATCGCAAGGTTGACCCGCAAAATGCACCGGGATCACAATTTTGGGTAAATGCCCTTTGATTTCTGCCTTCTCTAATTTGGCTTCTAGAGCCTCAACCGACATATTGTAAGTTTGTGGATCTATATCTACAAAATCCACATCAGCACCACAATAGCGGCCGCAATTAGCCGACGCCACAAAAGTATTGGGAGATGTCCAAAGCACATCCCCCTCACCTAAACCCAGTGCCAAACAAGCAATATGTAACGCGGAGGTTGCACTGTTAACCGCCACTGCAAACTCCGCACCACAATAATTCGCAACTGTTTTTTCAAACAAAGGCACTTGCGGACCTTGAGTGAGGTAATCAGATTGCAATACCTCAACCACCGCATCGATATCCGCCTGAGTAATGCTTTGTTTGCCGTAAGGGATAAAGTTCATGAATTAATCGACGTATTCTTTAGCCATTTCCAAAAAGCCTTCCGCAGACAACCACTGTGGATTTGTGCCAGATTGATATTCGAATCCCATGGCCACTGACTGGCCTGTTTCGCCAATTTTATTCACTGAAAAATCTGACTGATAGCTAAATTGAATGGTCGGACAAATAACAAAATGATCATCAAACTCCAGGGTTAAGTGGCTATCATCCGCAGGGCACATGGTTTCGTGCATTTTTTCACCCGGTCTAATGCCCACAATTTTAATATCCAAATTGGGCGCCATGGCTTTAGCCACTTCAACCATATTCATAGAAGGAATTTTGGGTACAAAAATTTCACCACCATGCATGCGCTCAAAGTTTTTCAAAACAAAATCAACCCCTTGCTGCAGGGTAATAATAAAACGCGTCATGTTTTCATGGGTAATGGGTAACTCAGCAGCCCCCTGATCAATCAACTTTTGAAAAAACGGAACGACAGAACCACGAGAGCCAACCACATTGCCATAACGCACCACTGAAAAACGCGTGGGTTTTTTACCCGCTATGTTATTTGCCGCCACAAACAATTTGTCGCTGGCAAGTTTGGTTGCACCATATAAATTAATAGGGTTTGCAGCTTTGTCTGTTGATAAGGCGATGACTTTTTGCACATTATTTTTAAGGGCTGCGCGAATGACATTTTCAGCACCATTGATATTGGTTTTAATACATTCCATGGGATTATATTCTGCTGCAGGCACTTGCTTCAAAGCGGCGGCATGAATGACATAATCCAACCCTTCCATCGCTTCTTCTAGACGATAACGATCACGCACATCACCAATAAAATAACGCATGCAAGGATTATTGTAAGTTTGCTGCATTTCGAACTGTTTGAGTTCATCACGAGAAAAAATGATAATTTTTTTCGGTTTGTATCTTTCTAACAGTGTTTTGGTGTAGCGCTTGCCAAAAGATCCCGTACCGCCTGTAATAATAATTGATTTATTATTAAACATTTTTTTCCTTCAATGCTTTACTAACCGTTTTACTGCAAGGCTATATCGCGCAATTACAGATTTCATTATGCGGCTTAATTCTATGGAGTGTCAACACTTTTTCGTACCTAGATTTTCTTCAATTTCTTTTAGTCGGTCTAATCTCAATTTCTCGAATTTTGCCGGTGGAATATAACCGTTCGAACTGTTTGGTCTGATATGGTTGTAGTGACCCATATATTCTGAAACCAGCCAGCGCATTTCTTGTTGGCTTATTATTTTTTTAAGCTGGTAAATTGTTTCTGTTTTGAAAGACTTAAAGAAGCTCTCAATGACGGCATTATCCCAACAATTTCCACGACGACTCATGCTTTGCTTAATGCTCCAATGGGCAATCAGTTTGCGATAATCATTACTGATAAATTGACTACCTTGGTCAGTGTGAACCATCAGTCCTTTAGGGGGCTTACGATTCTACAAGGCTCTTTTTAATGCGGTTTCAATCAGCTCAGAACGCATGTGTGATTCTAATGCCCAGCCGACTACTTTTCTTGAGTAGAGGTCGATGTAGGTCGCCAAGTACATCCAGCCTTGCTGGGTTTTTACTTGTGTTATGTCACCAACCCATACTTGGTTGATATAGCAGACTTTAAACTCACGTTTGAGTAGGTTTGGCTTTATTTTGGGGTCATTAATCGCCGCACTATTGGCTTTCTTAAACTTCTTACGAGTTTGCACGATTAGGCCTTGTTCTCTCATGATTCGTGCGATTTTTCGCCGACTCATCGTCACTTTCTTTTCGTTGGCTAAATAACCTTTTATGCCTCTTGCTCCTGCATTTCCTTTTAAGGTGGTAAAGGCATCTTTAATCAAGTCAGCATTATCTTTTTGTTCGCCGACCTTATCTGTCAAATCCAGTTTTAGCCAGCTATGAAAGCTGCTGATAGGCACTTTTAATACCTTGCACATCAGCGCAAGCAGGAATTCTTCTCGATGCTTTTGTATCCAGACATACTTCACTTGTCGAGGCTGGCGAAGTATGCGGTGGCTTTTTTTAAGATATCTCGCTCCATCTTGGCTTGAGCAAGTTCTTTTTTGAGCCGTTTATTTTCTTGCTCTAGAGATTCAGATTGATTTGGAATCACTGCCAAATCATTTTTAAGTTTATGCGCACGAACCCATGTGTAAACAACGGTTACTGGTAACTCATAATCTCTGGCAGCTTGGGCTGAACTTCTTCCGCCATTAACGATAGCGTCAATCACTTCTTTTTTGAGTTCAGGGTCATATTTTGCATTGGCCATTTCGGGTCTCCTTTGGATGATGATTTTATAACATCATCTAGGTACGAAATAGTGTAGCCACAACACTATGTCAGTTTTTTTGTTTGCATAAAAATCAATCTTATAAAATTTAATATCGGCCAAATATCCTTTTTTTTGAATTAATTATGGCTATAATTTTTAAAACAATTGACTGGGCAAAATGAAAATGCAATTAAACCTATGCAAATAATTATTTATGATACTGAATTTACCGCATGGGAAGGCTCTTTTCAGCGCAACTGGGAGCTTGATTGGGAGTCAAGAGAACTCATACAATTTGCAGGAATTAAAATTGATGTTAGCCATCGTTCAATTGAGCATCTAGACATTTTTAGTCAATTCATTCAACCTCAAAAAAACCCTACCCTGTCAAAGTACATCCAAAATTTAACGGGTATAAAACAAACCCAAGTCGATATGGGACTGCATCCCTCTCAATTTTTTAAAGAGGTTAGAGATTTCTGTAACAACGGCACCATTCCAATTGTTAGTTGGGGAAATGATCTGCCTACACTGTTAGAGACCGCACAAATTAATGAGCTGAATATCGACTGGCTTAAATCTCACAACTTAATTCCTTTGTTTGACGAGTTTGGCATAGACACCCAGATTAATAGTGGACAACTCTATCAACGCTTTAATTTATGCTTAGAACTTCAAGAGCATAATGCTATGGATGATACCTTAAGTTTAGTGGCATCAATTAACCATTTACACCAACAAAATCCTTCCCTTGTTTACAAATTTTTTAAAGCTTTATTCAACTCAAAATAACTTGAAACTTTTGCTTTGCTGACAAAACTTTTTCCAAATAATTACGCGTTTCTTCCGATTGATGTTTCTGCTGTATCGTTTCATAAATACTTTTTGCAGAAATACGGTTGATTTTTGCAATTGCTTTGTCTGGGTTATCGCCAAATAATTTTAAGACCGTAGACAAGCCACCGTTGTAAGAAGAAATGGTTAAAATTTCTCTCGCCTCATCATTTTTAACAGCTTTTAAGTATCCATATTTCAATAAATTTAAATAGCCTACCCCTATACGAATATTTTGCTCAGAATCAAATAATTCCAACTCAGAAGGAGCATCCTCTCTACCGTCTAACAGTTCAAAAACATCTTTACCAGCTGCAAAGGGTTTTATTTGCATTAACCCTATCGCATTCGATTTGCTCACTGCTTTAGGATTAAAATTACTTTCTACTTCCATAATCGCATATACCAATGCAGGTTCAACCTGAAAATCTTTAGAATATTGGCTTACCAACTGCTCATAATCTTTGGCTTTACCTGAAAGACCTTTTTCTACTAGCGGAATTCTTACATTAACAAAATTTTCGTTATCCTCATCTTGGGATAAAGCCATTTCAATCAATGTTTTAGCATAAGTATAGGCTTGTTTGGGATAACGAATAGACTGACCTTGAGCATCTTTAACTTTTGAATATAAAAAGGGTTTCAAACTTGTTTGAAATTGTTCTGCAGTTAACCAATCCATAGAATCATAAGAGGTAGGGGATAAAATTAAGTGGCTAAGGTGTTTTTGCATATTTTGAAATGAAGCAATTTGTTTTGGAAACTGCACAACTAAAGCATCCTGAAAAACGGCCAAGGTCGGTAATATGCCCTCATCATTTGATGGAGATTTTTGTGGAGTATCATCTGAACTCAATTCAGCGTTTACGACATTAGGGGGCAAGTATAAATCGGGAGAGAAAGCCCCATTAGATTGGTCTTCTATGGTTGTCTGAGTTGAAAATAGCAAAGGCTCAGGCGTTTTAAAAATTGACTCGGGTTTAGGCGTTGAGACTATATTGCGGATACCTGAAACTGTAGGATAATTTTTAATTGTACTTTTTGATGCATTTTGTTGCTGAACCACCCAGGCTTGAAAAGCAGTCATAAAGCCACCACTGAGAAGCAGCAGGCTGAAAGCAATGAGCAAATAGGTTAGGGTACGGGAAAAATTCACAATAAACTCTTGTCAAAATAAGATGATATTTTGACAAGAGCAATTAAGATACCAATTAAGGTATGGTTAAGATAATATTAGCGAATATAGTTAAACAAAGACATGTCTTGCACTTTGGCAAAGACTTGTTGAGCCATTTGTAAGGCATTTTGACGAAGAGTAAAGTCAGTAATACCCTGAACCACATCCATTTCTTCAATATTCATTCGTCGTTCTTCCAACGCAAGTTTAAAAGAAGAACCCGCATTTTCTTGGCTTTCAATACGATTTTGGCGCCCACCAATTTCGGCTAAATTTTGAGAAATGTGGCGTAAACCTAAATCAAAATCTTCTGCGATTGTAGAAGGAGGAGCTTCACCATTTTGAAGATACGACTGAAATTCAATCATTACATTTAATATATTAGGATCTGGTTGGGTTGCAAAGGCGACTGCACCAGTTGAACCACCATTAAATTGCGTTGTTATTCCCGGAATATTAAACATTTGAGCGCCATTATCGGTAATCCTAACCCTCGAAGGATCTCCCTGGTCATCAGGATTGATGGTGTTATCAGTGTCGAAGCTAACTTGGATAAATCGTGCACCGTAATTAGCTTGCGCATCTATTGGCGTACCCGAAATATCTGAGTTAGCACTCCCAATATAGGCAACATAATTTGTACCATTAGCCGCATTATTAGCATCTGGTACAAAAGCCGCATCCGCAGTGACACTGTTACCTGCAAACAATAACTCTCGCTCTGGATTGCTTGAGTTCATAATATTTTTCAGCTCTAAAACCAATTGGCCAACTTCTGCGGCCGCAGCTTTTCTATCAGATTCATTGTAAGTTCCGTTAGCCATTTGAATAGATAATTCACGAGCTCTCTGAATGGCTTCTACACCATTACTTATCTGAGTTTCTTCTAAGCTCAATTGAGATTTAGCAAAATCTCCATTGTTTTTGAATTGATCAATTTTAGACATCATCGTTTTTAAACTATGAACTTGATTCATACCTACCGGATCATCTGAAGGTTTGTTAATTCTTTTACCCGTACTCATTTTCTCTTGAATATTCAAGATTTCCTGCTGGTGCTTATTGATGGCAGACATGCCTTGATATTGAAATTGTGATGTCGAAACTCTCATATTGTTCTCCTAGCTAAACCCATGGTTAGCGCATTACACCGATTAAGGTATCAAACATTTGTTTAGTTGAAGTAATCAATTGTGCGGCAGCTTGATAAGCTTGTTGATACATCATTAAATTGGCCGCCTCTTCATCCAGACTCACACCAGACAAACCTTCGCTTCGAGACTTAGCATTATCATACACCGCTGTTTGTGCTGCTAATTGAACATCTGTACCTCGAGCATACATACCAACATTGGTTGCCATTCGGGAATAACCACCAAAGAGTGTTTCTGAGGCTTGATTACTGTTGTTAGCAAACATCAACTTCTTAGAGGCTAAGTTTGCCAAGTTTGCAATGTTAACATTATCGCCGTCTGCCGCTGCTGTTGGCGCAGTATCTGCGGGGTTAGGGCTTTGACCACGCGTGGCTATTTCTGCGCCATTTTTCATAGTCACATTAAAATCAGCCAACATATCTTTATAAGGTTTTACTAAAAATTGATCGCCATCAGAAGTAGGTCTGATTGTTGACATGTCAAACTTTAAGCCCTCTAACTGATAAACACCAGCCGTACCGGTTGGAGAGGCTTTAGCAGTAATATCCTCTCGGGTTAAATAATCATAAAATTTAAATCCCCCTGCACCATCAGATTGAATTAAATATTCTCTTGGATTCATTTGACCTATAGCTGTTAAGGCTGTTTGGTAATCAGCGTTTTTAGCGGTGTAGGTTCCTGGTTGATCTAAAGCTGCGGCAGAAGCATAAGGTGGTTTAGGACTTGTAGCATCTGGCAAAGGATCAAACGTAACAAAGATTTGCGTACCATCTTCTGCCTGCGGTGGTAAGTTATTTTCAGAGGCTAAGGTCGTTGAACTCATCGGCTGAAAAATATTTTGCCCAGGATTACCATTTGCATCATAACCTTGATAATTTTGCCAATTGGTTGAAGCCACCATAGCCGCAACAGTCACGCCCAGTTCATCCTGCGATTTATCCAACACTTTATTTCTAAAGTCTATGGTGGCTGCCAAAGAGCCAGATCTAAAGTTTTCACTGACTTTCTGACTGGTCGCCCCTATAGACATATAAACTTCAACGCGACCTTCTTTGGAATACTCACTATATTTTGCTTCAATTTTCGTCAAGGTATTTGAGCTCAGCAAAGGTAAGTTGCCTCCGCCGGTGTAAAGATCAACCGAACCATCTTGCTGGTAATAAGACTTAACATCAATGTATTTTCCCAGCTCATAAATATTTTGATCGCGCTGATCCAGTAAATCATTTGGGGCATCTAAACCAAAATTATTGGCACGGTCAATTTCTTTGTTAATGGATTGAAGAGCTTCTAGACGAGTATTCACTTCTTTTACCATATCGGTAATTTGATTATTGGTTTGATCGGTAGTGTCTGCCAAAACTTGTTGTAGGTTGCCAATATGGCTTTGAAAGTTGGCGCCCTCGCTCAACAATAAAGACCGACTGGTTTCAGAAGTGGGGTTATTGGATAGGTTTTGTGCAGCATCAAAAAAACGCTGCATAAATTGTTGTACTCCCTCATCATTAGATGCAACAATCCCTTCTACCTGAGAGGTAAGGCTTTGTTGTTCTTCGTAACGACTCATGACAGAGTAGGCGGTTGATAATTGCTGCTGAATGGATTGGTCGTAGATTCTTAAAACACCATCAATTTTGGAGCCGCCACCCAAAGTGCCTCCCGCTGTCATTTGCCCAGCATTACTACTGATGGAAACTTGTTGACGGTGATAACCTTCAGTGGCAACGTTCGCCACGTTATGGCTGGTGATTTCAATGGCTTTTTTGAAGGTGTTGGTTGTCAACGCCGCCATATTAAATAAATCGCCCATGGCATTATCCTTTTTTATCTGGTCATGATATTGAATGAATTAAGATTAATTCAATCCCCGAAGTTTTAGAATCCCTTGTGTGCTTTGAGAACTTAACTCTGGCAATGATTCTGATAAACCGGGATTTAAAGCAGCATTTTGTTTTTGTTGTAATTTTTGCTGGTAAGCTTCTAACTCTGATTGTGACATAGGTAAAGACTTAGGTGCAAGCTGCTCTACTATTTTATCGGCAAAACCTAGGTTTCCTTTAGCAGAAATATGTTGCGCCAATTGTTCGTCATGCCAAGACTTATAAAAGTCAGACTGATCGCCTTCCATAAAACCGTCGTCTATTTGTACTTTACGCGATTCTTTTAAAACCTGCTGAACAAATAAGGCCTCAAACTGTTGAGCAACTGGCAACAATGCAGCTTTTGGATCTTCTTTAGCCTGATTTTTGAGCTTTTGCAAAGAGCCAATATCGGTAACAACTTGGTAATCACTTAAGCGTTGTGTTTGGTTAGATTGAATTGCACTCATGACCAACTCCCTTTAGATAAACAATTAGATAACCATTAGCTCGGCTTTTAAAGCACCTGCTTGTTTCAGCGCTTCTAAAATGGCAACCAAGTCACCCGGTGCAGCACCTACTTTATTAACCGCTTGTACAATGTCGTCTAAAGAGACCCCTTCTGGGAATTTAAACATTCTACCGTCACCTTTATCAACATTGATATCGCTATTAGGGGTTACTTGAGTATTGCCTCCCGCTAAAGGATTGGGCTGAGAAGTGGCAGTGCTCTCAGTGATTTTAACCACCAAACTACCGTGCGTTACTGCCGCTGCACTAACTTTTACATCAGCACCAATCACCACTGTGCCAGTTCTCGAATTAATAATAATTTTTGCTGAATCTCTGCCTGAAGTCACTTCAAAGTTTTCAAGCATAGATAAAAATGAAACACGTTGACTGGGCAATCTTGGCGCCATCACTTCTACTGAATTACCATCTAAAGCAACCGCAGTCCCTTTACCCAAGGTTTCGTTAATCACATTCATTAAATTCGTTGCTGTAGTGAAGTCAGGGTTTTTAAGGTTAAGCGTGATAGTATTACCCAAATCAAACCCTGTATTTACCTCGCGTTCAACCGTGGCACCACTGGGAACACGACCCACGCTGGGTACATTAATGGTAATTTTCGAACCATCCGCTCCCGAAGCATCTAAACCGCCCACGATCATATTGCCTTGTGCCAAAGCATAAACATTACCATCAACCCCTTTCAAAGGCGTTAACAATAAAGTACCCCCACGCAAACTTTTGGCATTACCCAAAGATGAAACGGTTACATCAATTTTGTGACCGGGTTTTGCAAAAGCGGGTAGTTCGGCATGCACCGCAACAGCGGCTATATTTTTAGAGTTGGTTTTAGTACCTGCGGGTAAATTAATCCCGAACTTGTTTAACATCGACATTAAACTTTGGTCTGCATAGGCGGTTTTATCCCCCGTACCATTTAGCCCCACAACCAAACCATAACCAATCAAGGCGTTAGAGCGCACACCAGCCACATCGGCTACATCTTTAACGCGTTCTGCGTAACTGATACTGCTCCAAAGCAGTAATACCGTCAATAAAATGACAAACTTTCTGGTCAACATTTGTTTTCTCCTGCATTTTTTCAACTGTTTAGGATTTTATTATTGTTCTACGGAAAGTACAGCACAGCTTATGCCAAAAGATTGAATTGCAAAAAAATAACTCAAGAAAATGAAATTTGGCCGAATCAAGCCGATTTAACGCGCCAAAAACAACCAGGCCTGGTTAAATTTTGGGGGTTTGAGCGTATTTTGAAAATAAAAAACCGACCTGTCAAAAAGGAGATTGAAAAAACAGGCCGGTGTGAAACTTATATTTATATTTTACAACGACTTAACTATAGTGGCCAATATTTATTAAGCCATTGTGTTAATGCCCCAGGACGACCTGTGTCGCCAGACATTCCCATGTCTTTGTAGATTAAACGGACATCGGCAACTTTTTCAGAGTCAATCGTATTGTCTGGACGAATATCTTGTGGACGAATAATGCCTGCAAAACGAATCACCTCTTCACCTTCGTGGACAGTAATCCATTTTTCACCGCGAATAACCAAGTTACCATTAGGAATCACCTCGACAACCGTTACCGCAATTGCACCGGTTAAACTAGAGTTTTGTTTAACGTCTGACTTACCAGAAAAACTACTTTCAGAGCCATAACCAATGCCCAAACCAGTTGGAGAACCTGCGGCAAATGGAGCACTAATGGGTGATATGGGCGTTTGTCCAAACATACTTAGGGGGGTTGTTACGCCATAATCTTGACTGTTACTTTTATCATATTTAGATTCGTCTTTCTTTTTAGCATCAAATTTTTCTGCCAAATTAATGGTGATGATGTCACCCACTTTGTGGGCACGAGAATCATCAAATAAACTTAATCCTTCTCCCGCATGATACAAAGAGCCATTTTTTGGCAAATTTGCCTGTGGAATGTTCAACGGATAATTGGGCTCGTAAGTAAATTTTTCTAAGCGTTCTGGCGTTGAAGAACAGCCGCTTAATACGGTCATTGCTAAAACGGTTGTGGCTAATAAAGTTAAGTTAAATTTGGTTTTCATTTTAATTCCCCTGAATTAGTTAGGGTTAAACATTGTTATTTAAGTAAGACATCATGCCGTCTGCGGCTTTGATGGCTTTTGAATTCATTTCGTAAGTACGCTGGGCTTCAATCATGCCAATCAATTCTTCTACCGTGTTCACATTGGAAGACTCTAAAGCACCTTGTAATAGAGAACCCGCCTCTTCTGTCTGCGGCGCTTTAACATTTGGCGTACCACTGGCCAAAGATTCTTTGTAATAGTTTTGACCTATAGAATCTAAACCAGCGGGATTAATAAAGGTGGCTAATTGCAGTTGTCCCAACTGTGCGGGCGTTGGATCACCTGGTAATTTGGCAGATACGGTACCGTCGCTGGCAATAAACACTTCTGTTGAATTTAATGGAATATTGATATTGGGCTCGACCAAATGTCCTGCTGAGGTCACTAAATCGCCATTTTGATTGACTTGGAAAGAACCATCACGGGTATAGTTGATATTGCCATCTTGGTCTAGCACTTGAAAAAAACCATTGCCTTGAATCATCACATCCAATTGATTGTCTGTGACCATGGCATTACCTTGGGTGTGAATTTTTTGTACACCGATGGCTTTAACCCCAGTACCCAATTGTAAGCCTGATGGCAAAGTGCTTGATTCATCTTGGTTGGCTTGAGCGCCGGGTTGACGAACATTTTGGTAAAGTAAATCGTTAAACTCAGCTCTGCCGGCTTTATAACCGTAAGTATTGGCATTGGCTAAGTTATTGGAGATAGCCGCAAGTCTAAAATCTTGTGCTTCTAAACCCGTTTTGGCGACATAGAGTGCTCTGTTCATTTTAAATTCCTCGGTTATCTAATCAATTAGTTAAGTGACAATAGCTTGTCAGAGCTTTGTGAGTGTTCTTTAGAGGTCTTCATCATCTTGACCTGCATTTCATATTTTCTGGAAAACTCAATCATATCCACCAGTGCTTCAGCGGTATTGACATTACTGGTTTCTAAAGCACCAGATAACACCTTGACACCACCCTGTTCTAAGTTGTCGTCACCGGTGTAGCGGATGAAGCCGCTTTCATCTTTTTCAAGCTGTTTGGTATCGGGTTTAACCAAGCGTAATTGGTCAATGGCCACAAACTGGTTATTGGTGGCATCGGCAGGAATCACTGAAATGGTTCCATCAGATCCAATATTAATATCTTTAAACGGTGGCAAGTTAATCGGAGCGCCCCCCTCATTTAGCATAGGGTTTCCATTAATGTCGACTAAATCGCCTTCTGGTGTGACTTGCATAGAAGCCGTTCTTGTTAAGGCCTCTTTTCCATCTGGCGAATTAATCGCCATAAAACCTTCAGCGGGCGTCATCACATCCATATTGCGTCCGGTGACTTTTACGGCACCTGGCGTAAAATCGGTGGCTGGGCGCTCATCCATCGAATAGGTTCGAGTTTGCCAACCTGGGCCTTGCATGTGCTGTGCTCTAAATTGATTAAAGTCTTGCTTAAAACCGTCGGTATTGGCGTTGGCTAAATTGTTAGCATTGTTGGCTTGAGCATACATGGCCTCTTTGGCACCGCTCATCGAGATATATAACATGCGATCCATTGTTCAACTCCAATACCTTAAAATCTTGAAAATGGTGAAGGCTTTAAAACCTCCACCAACTGAACTGTTCATTTAGAGTCTTTGCTCCGTTAAACCAGTTCCCTTGTGTGTTAGCGAACCTTTGTTTTTTCGCTTTTTATTATCAAGAATGATTTAGCAGGGAGTGTGCCAATTATTAGAAAAATAAAACTAAAGAATTCAGAAAAGCGCCGATACGCTTATATAGAAGGGATTTAAGCAAAATAAAGCCGGCAATTGATGCCGGCCTGACAAATCATTTAAAAACTAGATTAAAAAGTGTTGGTTTTTTGACAACTCAAATTAACCCATTAAGAACTTTTAAAACCTAATTAAAGCTGAAGAATGGTTTGTGTTAGCTGCTGCGAAGTTGAAATAACTTGCGCTGATGCCTGATACATTCTTTGCATTTGAATCATATTCACCAGTTCACCCGCAACATCCACATTGGAATATTCCAATGAACCTGCCTGAATGGTTCCAAAACCATTTTGTTGAGGTTGACCTAAGTTCACCGTACCAGAACCATAACTCTCTGCATAAGTCATACCGCCCAATTTTTCCATGGCATTTTTATCAGAGAAGGTCGCAATGGCTAATTGAGCAACTGGGATGGATCGACCATTTGAATAACGGGCTTCAATAATTCCGTCTAAACCAGTCGATAAACCAACCAAGTCCCCAATCTGATAACCGTTTTGGCTCACACCACGCAGATTGTAAGAACCTGAAAATTGAGTCATATCTGAAAAATCAGCTGTAATCCCAACCCCTAAAGGATCTCCTGGCGTACCGACTGGGTCATATGCTCCTGTAAGTGGTTTATCTATAACCCATTGCATTTGGGGTGCACTACCCGCTACTGTCCAACTTGCGTCAGGCAAAGGCGTGTTGGCAGTATTCTGACCTACAGGAGTTGAATTGGCATCTGCAGCCAAAGCTGCAATATTAGGCTCACGCACATCAATTAACTGACCACTGGTATCAAAACGCAACTCATAAATCATGCCAGCATCACCTGAAGCAGCTTTCAAAGGAGTTGGAGGAGTTCCTGCTGGAATTCCTGCTGCAAACGCTTCTCTATGCCCAGAAGTTACCCATGAATCTGTATCGACATCATAATCTTCAATTGTGTATTGAACCAACCAGCTAGTATATTTGGTATCACCATCTCCAGGATTAGCTTCCTGTGTGTAAGTATCAGTTGCCGAATCGTAGGTTAAATCTGAGTTAGCAACCGTGACAACATCTCTTTTATAAAAATTTGCGGTCATACGATGCTCTCCTCCCAATGAATCATGAATAATTTTATTGGTTGAAAAGTTGGGAAACCCCCCAAAAGGTTCTGTCTCTGGATCCGTCAATTTCTGGATATTTGGTAGCGTTGAGCCTGATGGTATTAATGTAGGGTCAGTAACACCAGCAACAGGATCATAGTCAGTCCCAGCAACTGAGTTATTAATCAAACCTGCACTTGGGGTTTGAAAGTTATCCACATTATTGTCTTCTTGACCATCTAGGTTGATGTTAAAAGTCATATCACTGGTGGCTTTAGGGGTTTTGTTTAAAGCATCCAAATCAATTGAGTTTAAAGTGGTGTCATATATTGGCTTGGTTTCGGTTGACAGCTCTTCGTTCAAAATATACCCTTGAACACGATTACCCTCTTGAGTGGTCAAATATCCATCTTTGTCCATTTTAAATGAACCATTGCGAGTATAAACACTGTCATACTTACCCGTTTGATCTTCTAAAACAAAGAAACCTTCGCCATCTATCGCCATGTCTAAATCACGGCCTGTACCTGCTACTGTTCCTTGAGAAAAATCTTGGGTAATCGCCGCAACTCTCACACCACTGCCAGGGGACTTTTGTGAGTTGGAAAACATATCCGCAAACTCAGCTCTTGAACTTTTAAAACCAACTGATTGCGAGTTAGCGAGGTTGTTTGAAATAACGGCCAAACCGTTTGCAGAGGCATTAATACCACTTAAAGCATTTAAATCGTAAGCGACAGCCATGTTAATTCTCCTTGGGTTGCTTTGGCAGCTTTTGAGCTACCTTTTAATAATTTTTTAATTTTGGATTAATCTATGTGAAGTTATTCGCTGATTTCACGAACGGCATCTAGCGCAACTCGTTCACCTGTAGCCAATGTTAAAGCCATGGTTCCATCCGTATTGATACCAACGCTTTTCACTTGACTGGGTACAATCGTTTTAATCGACTGCAGCTCTCCAGTTTCATCTGTACCGTAAACGGTTAGAGAATATTGTCCTGATGCCATCGGATTGCCTTGCTCATCTAAGCCATCCCATGATTGAGTGCTCTCACCACGATTTAAATCACCTAATGACAATTCTTTGACAGGACCAAACTCATTGGTAATCACAACTTTTACATCGGATAGCGGCTGATCTGGCTCTAATCTAAAACTGGTTTCTTTGCCTTGCGTATGGCTCATTTCCTCGCCTTCAGCCTGAACAGATTTACCAATTAAAGCAGCGCCTTGTAGGGTTTGTAAGGATTGAAAACCTTTGGTCATGGCCAAAACTGATGCATTCATCTGATTGGTAGACTCTAATTGACTCATCTGTGTTAAATCCGTCACAAAGTTAGTTGGATCCATGGGTTTATTAGGATCTTGGTTAGCTAACTGCGTGGTTAAAAGTCTTAAAAAATCTGCCTGCCCCAAAGCATTACTAGGCGCAGAAGTCGATGGGTTAGAAGCTTGTTGCAAAGCTGTTGCATACTCAGATGCACTAACGCCAGTGGTTGGTAATACGGTTGCCATTTTCTAACCCTCCTATTTGCCCATTTGAATGGTGCGAAGTAATAATTGTTTTGAAGTGTTCATCACTTCAATATTGGTTTGGTAAGTTCTTGAAGCACTCATCATATCGGCCATTTCTTCAACCACATTGACATTAGGGCGATAGATATAGCCTTTGTCGTCTGCCATGGGATGGTTTGGCATATATTCCATTTTGAGAGGTGCTTTGTTTTCTACGATGTCTTTGATTTTAACGCCCCCGGCAGGTAAGCCAGTGGCTTCATCCATAATGGTTTCAAACACAGGTTTTTTGCCTCTAAAAGTGTCTTGGGCATTAGAACTAATGCTGTCCACATTGGCCATATTAGACGCGATGGTATTTAATCGAATTGTTTGTGCGTGTAAGCCTGTGGCTGAAATATCTAAGGTTCTAAACATGGACATGATTTATTACTCCCCTCTCAACGCACCGCGAATACCGGTGATTCTGCCGTTAATAAATTCAAGCGACGCTTGGTATTGCATGGCATTTTCCATAAACTGAGCTTTCTCAATATGCGCTTCAACTGTATTGCCGTCTAAGGCTGCTTGAGTCGGCATACGAAACTTTAGGTAGTCTTCTGTCGTAAAATCCGCAAAACCATCAATATGTCTGGAATTGGTTTTTTGCATATCTGGTTTGTAGGGCGTGCGTTGCATATCATCCTGCGCCGCAGATAACTGTTTGCGCCAGTCGACATCGCGTGCTTTAAAGTTTGGGGTATCGGCGTTGGCTAAATTATTGGCAAGCACTTGCTGGCGTTCAGAACGCACTTGTAAAGCTCTTTCATGTAGTCCAAAAATTGATTCCATTTTTCTATCCTTTCAACTCTTAAGGAGTTGGCCATCTGGTCATGCAAAGTATTTTTATATTTGCTTAGGATTTAGCAATGAGAATGCCAATTTGAAACTTTTTTGAAAAAAAATGAAAAATAACGCTAAAGAAACCGAAAGAAGGACGCCTTTCGGCAGGAAGAAGAAAAACTTTAATGAAAAAACCAAAAAAATTGCCTAAAAAGGCAATTATTTCTATAAATTCGGCAAGTTTTGCCAGTGTTCGACTGAAAAACTTCCGTTGAAGTTATTAAATTAACCAGGCCTGGTCAAAATTAGGGGGAGTTTAAAGGTAATCAATAGTGTCAAACTTTCGACTACCAGGCTTTCACCAGATCTCCCACATCAATTAACCCTTGGCCTTGCTGGCTTTCTATGGTCGCCACTGCAAATTTATTTTGAATCCGTTTAATTTTCAGAAAACCAGAAGGTTCACTATCAACCCCTAAATCAACGCCCTGAAAACGAATGGCATTACCAAATTTATGATAAACCGCCAAGGTGTCACCCACCTGTGCGCCAGAATCTGCTGACAAAAATATAATAATATCGCCATCTCGCTTATCAATAATTTGCGTTTCAAGCGCTAAGCAATGCAAACTTTGCATCACGCCTTGCGTTTGTTGTTCTAGCAGAGCATGAAAAACCATGCCAGTATCTGTGTCAAAAAATGCATTGGTACCAAAAGGTTTTTCACGCCCCACGGTCACATTACCTTTGACATCAAATCCCAATCTATCTTGCGCTTGAACCCTATGATTCATCAAGTCTATCAAATACCAATCCAGCTCTATATATCGAGCATTGGGCTTTATTTCTTGATTGTAAAAACGCTTAATATTGTTCCAGGTATTAGAGTCGTCATTGTGTCTTGACGCCGAACGAATAATAGAGACCAGTAAATATTGCGCCCCAGTACGATCCCGTATTGGATCCAAAACATCTGGCGACAAATTAGGGGTTAAACCCAAATTAGGATACACATTTGATCCAGTTTCAATCATCTCTTTATTTTGATACCCTTGCAAAGTTAAACGGCGATCCAACTCTAATTGGTAACCTCGCAATAAATTGCTGATATCAGAAACACTTTGTCCTTGATTTGGGTCCATGGCTACCTGAGCAACGGCTAACTTTAATTGGTACTGATTTCCAGGGGTTTGATTACAAGCTGCCGGATCTTCAGTTAAGCAAACATCCAATTCAACTTCATAGGTGGTTGAGGCCTTTTTTTCAGCATCCTTAATTTCTTCACCATATTGGTCATATTGGTTTTCAAAATTCAACTCCATCATCCCTTCACGGGTGATTTGATATTGTTGAACTTTGCTTTGCGTGGTGAATCTTTCTGAGGCCTTGGTTAAGCGAAAGTTCTCCATTTCTTGAGTGGCACTCACTTTCACATTATTTTGCATGCTGGCATTTTTTAAGGCATCACGGATTGCCATTTGTCTGGCAAACGCTTCACTGACGCCCTCAGTAGAAGCCGTGCCCTTGGCATGAACACAACGATTTTCATACCTAATCACCTCTTGAACCGGCAACACCTCAGAACCATCAAGCGTTTTTCGGTTTTCCAGCGGGACTAAACTTGGCTTGGGCAGTTGAAATTTAAAGGCATTCTCTGGCGGGCTATCTTCATAATTCAAGAAGTCTGAGCGATTTGGCGCCTCTGCCATACAAACAGAATTGCCCAACACACTCAAAAACAGCAATGCAACAAAATTTTGAACAGCCTTCAATTCCAATCCCTCTAGTCTTTAGACCAACCCTGCGCGGTGACTTCGTCAATTCGGTCAATAATGGCTTGTGCCAATTCTTCGGGATGCCATTTAGACATAAAGCGGTTGGCACCAACTTTCTCGGTTAAAGATTCGTTAAAACCACCACTGAGTGATGAACTTAACACAACATATAAATCCGATAAACGATGATCTTTGCGAATATTGGTGGTTAAGGTATAGCCATCCATCTCTGGCATTTCAATGTCTGAAATCACCATTAAAAGTCTTTCACCCACTGGAGGAGAAATGCCTTTGTCCGCATCGTCCGCCCATTTTTTCAAAAACTCTAAGGCTAAACGCCCGTTATTCATAATACGATTGGCAATACCCAGCTTATCAAGGGTTGTTTTAAGTTGGTTTCGCGCCACCACAGAATCATCTGCACCCAACACAAAGAAATCATGGTCTTTGGTTTTTGACTGATTTGCTTCTAAGAATTCTGGTGTCATTTCTTCTTGTCTACCCGAAACCTCTGCCAACACTTTTTCAACATCAACAATTTCAACAATTTGATTTTGCGCACGCGTAATACCCGTCAAATAGTTGACATTTTGCAAGGACTCCGGCGGTGCCAAAATATCTTCCCAGCGCAAATGCACAATGCGGTCAACATCTTCAACCAAGAAACCCTGCACAGAACTGTTAAATTCAGTCACGATTGTTAGGGTTTCGCGATAGGCATTCATATCAACCGGCTCTAAATCCAAAGCTCTTGCCAAGTCAATCATGGGCATGGTTTGACCACGAATGTCAGACACCCCAACAATCCTTGAGTCCGACTTGGGCACGGGGGAAATAAAAGGTGTTCGAATCACCTCTCTCACCTTAAACACATTGATACCAAACAGCTGATCACCATGTATTTTAAACAGCAATAACTCCATGCGGTTCATACCGGCAAGCGAAGTACGCTGGTCAACCCCTTTTAGAAAACTAGACATGCTAATTCCTCTTTTTCAATTTCAATGCGGCCGAAGCCCTTATTCAAATGGGGACTAAACCTACCCATTTAATGTCAATTCAGTTAATATAACTGAAATCTCTTAACCACTAAAGCAATAAAGCCAAAGTAGTAAACCATGTCTTTTTGGAGAACACCGCTGCAAACTCTGTGGAGCGCACCAAAACGCTTAAAACACTCTCAAAAACAACCAGGCCTGGTTATTTTTGGGTTGTTTTTGAGTATATTTTTCACTCAAACTGCGCATTCCGCAGAGGAAAATACGCCACTTCAGTCTCCTGAAAGCCTCTACCAATTGGTTCTAGAACACCTTAAGCAAAAAACTGACCAACAATTGTTTAATGTTAAAATTGAGATACAAACTTTAAGTAAACATCTTAGATTTCAACAATGTACCACCACCCCTGATCTCCTAGACAAAAACCCAACAGACATAGCAGGTCGAAATACCTTTAAGGTCAGCTGTGAAAATCCCGACTGGTCAATCTATATGACCGCTAAGGTTGAAGGAGATTTGCCAGTCATCATGAGCACTCAAGGAATTTTAAAGTCTGCCGTTATTAAAAAAGACGATATTGCAACGGTACTGGTTCCTTACCAAAAAGTAAAACGCGGTGCTTTTACCCAATTGCAAAAAGTTTTGGGGTATCGTGCCAAAAAAAATATAAGTCCCAATACCATCATTACCTTAAAAGATGTACTACCGCCCTACTGGGTTTTTAAAGACAAACCCGTTAATCTTGTGACCCATATTGGCGATATTAATATCGAAACAAAAGGGGTTGCTTTAAGTGATGCGGTAGAGCAAGAACAGGTCACTGTGAAAAATTTATCTTCACAAAAACGCGTTAAAGGTATAGTTATTGCTCCCAACACCGTATGGATTCCATAACTAAAATTTAAACCGCTGAAAATACTCAAAAAAAGATGATATTTTGTTAAAGTTATCTCAAGGCCAGCCGTTAACTATTTTAAGAAAGATATAAAGACATAAAAATATAATATTGATAGAATACACAGGGATTATTGAGGGTTACCATCATGGACATTAAAAGTTTAAATCCAAGTTTAGTTAACAGCCGTGCCAACGACGCTGTTCGCAACCAAGAAAAGCCAGCTGGCGGTCTTAACAACCAAGGCTCAGGCTCTGCAAAGTCAACTGACAAAGTGACTTTGACCAATATGTCATCTCAGGCAAAAGAATTAGAAGCCAAAGCAGCTGACAGCAAAATTGATCAAACAGCGCGCATTGAAGCAATCAAAGCGGCCATTAAAGATGGCAGCTATCAGATTAATGCACAAAATATTGCCTCAAAATTGATTCAAACCGAATCAATGTTCGCTGGTGCATAACTTAAGACGGAAGCATCTACATGAATCATCTAGTTGACGAACAAGCCCTCATCCTTAAAACTCGTCAACTATTAGATGCTTTGTCAAAGTTTAAAGAAGTTTTGCAACAAGAGTCTAATATCCTAAAAAAATTCAATATTGAAACCCTGCCTGAATTATTAGAAAAAAAATCTGCCCTGTCTGAAACCATTGAAGCAAGCTTTAAACAATTCAATCTCTGTCTAGGCAGTGAAACACCCAAAACGTTAGACGCTTGGCTAGAAAGTGACATCTTTCCCACCCTGTCAAAAGAACTTCAAAAAAGCTTCAAAAAATTAATTGCGCTTACTAATGAATGTCACGATATGAATATGGCTAATGGCATGACCGTTCAAACCTTAAATAATATCAATCAAGTTTCATTGAATATTTTAACGGGCCAAACATCTCCCTCCAGTCAAGTCTATGGGGCTTCTGGCGAAAGACAAAAATCCAAAATGCAAACCTCTCTAGGTAAAGCCTAAATATTTCGACTCAGTTTTCTACTTTCTGGATGATAAGCCCCATTTGGCTCACTTTCTGCTTCACTTTAAGCCTAAACACAGTTACACTTTTTAGAAATTTTAAATGAGGCTTCAACAATGTCGATGGATCAACGCTCTTTTTTTCGTTTAGATGTCACCCTACCTTGTAGTTATCGCGTGATTTCAGCTGAAGAAGCTCAAGCACACCCTTTGCCCTCGTCGCCAGATACCTCTTATATTGAAAAATACTTTTTAGAAAATCTTGGCCAACTTGACGAGCAGATTAATGACATCATCAATCAAATAGGTTCAAAAAGCCTACTCATGGCAACTGCATTAACAGCCATCAACAGCAAAATTAACTTTATCTTACAGACAGTTGATCAAAAACAACTGACTAAAGCAATCCCACAACGCATGGTCAACCTCAGCGCCAGCGGTTTAGCCTTTGATGTTGAAGAAACTGTAACTATCAATGATAAGATTGATTTATTAATTCAACCTTTAAAAGATGAATCACCCATTTTAGTGCGTTGTAACATTGTTAAAGTGATGCCAGGAAAGTCATGTGCTAATTGTTCAATGGTTGCCTTAGAGTATGCAAAACTGTCTGAAGATGACCGTCGTAAATTGGTTTACTTTATTCAAAGCAAAGAAATCGAGATGGCTAGATTGAGTCGAGAAAAATAATCTTTACCATTTTATTGGCAAAAAAAAGGGCTCTTAACGAGCCCTTTTAGTATTTGCTAAATATTAAATCACTTCAATCAATAACTGATTCATGCGTTTGATAAATTCAGCAGGTTTTTCAAGCTGATTGCCTTCTGCTAATTGCGCTTGCTCTAGCAAAAACAATGACCATTCTTTAATTTTGGATTCATCCGTAAATGTATCCAGTTTTTTAACCAAAGCATGATCCGGGTTTAATTCTAAGACAGGCTTTTGTGCAGGTACAGATTGACCCAGCTGTTCCATCATACGAGCCATATGCGCTGACATTTCGCCTTCTGGACTCACCACACAGGCGGGAGAATCAGTCAATCTGGCAGTGACCTTAACATCAGACACTAAATCACTGATTGCGGCTTTAACTTTTTCAGTTAAGGCTTCACGAGATTTTTTATCTTCTTCAGAAAGATTCTTTTCCGCTTCTTCTTCAAACTCTTTTAAATCTGCTGAAGTCACTGACTTTAATTTTTTGCCTTCAAATTCAGTTAAGTGAGAAACCAACCATTCATCAATACGGTCTGACAACAACAAGACTTCAATGTCTTTCTTGCGGAACATCTCAAGATGAGGACTTCCTGCCGCTGCTGAATGCGTATCTGCTGTGATGTAATAAATATGCTCTTGCTCTGGCTTCATTCTGTCGATGTAGGCTTGCAGAGAAACTCTTTGCTGAGCTTGACCATCATTTGCGGTTGAAGCAAAACGTAATAAACCAGCTATCTTGTCTTTGTTAGCAAAATCTTCAATCACACCTTCTTTGATGACATTTCCAAACTGATCCCAAAAAGCTTCATAATCCTTAGCATCTTCTTCTTTAGACAACTTGGTCAAATGATCCAATACACGCTTCACCGAAGCAGAACGAATCTTATCAACCACCTTATTGCTTTGCAGAATTTCACGCGATACATTCAAAGGTAAATCATTAGAGTCAATCACACCACGAACAAAGCGCATATAAGTCGGCATGAGTTGTTCAGCATCATCCATAATATAAACGCGTTTTACATACAACTTTAAACCATAACGACGATCACGGTCGTAAAGGTCAAAAGGTGCTTTCTTAGGGATATACAATAACGAGGTGTATTCCAAGGTGCCTTCCACTTTATTATGAATATGTGCTAAAGGCGCTTCATAATCGTGTGATAGGGTTTGATAGAAATTATTGTATTCTTCATCCGTGAGTTCAGACTTTGGCTGAGTCCAAATAGCCGTTGCTTTGTTAACCTGCTCAAACTCACCAGTGCTTTTCATTTCTTTAGCTTCGGCATCCCACTCAGATTTAATCATTTTAATTGGGAAGCTGATATGGTCTGAATAAGTCGTCACGATATTTTTTAGACGATAATCATCTAAAAACTCATCCATATCTTCCTTAAGATGCAAAACAATTTCAGTCCCCTTGGTTGGTTTTTCAACCGTTTCTAAAGTGTAGTCACCTTCACCCTCAGAAACCCAACGCGTTGCATTTTGAGCAACATCCCCTGCACGGCGAGTCGTTAAAGTGACTTTATCAGCAACAATAAACGAGGCGTAAAAACCAACCCCAAACTGTCCAATCAAGCGTGAATCTTTAGCTTGATCTCCTGATAAACTTTCTAAGAATTTTTTAGTCCCTGAGTTGGCAATCGTTCCAATATTTGCAATCACCTCATCACGCGTCATCCCTATACCATTATCAGTTAGCGTAATGGTTTTTGCTTCTTTGTCATAACTTAGAGTAATGGCAAGCTCTGCTTCGCCTTCGGTTAAAGCATCGTTTGACACCGATTCGAAACGCAATTTATCCAACGCATCAGAAGCATTTGAAATCAACTCTCTTAAGAAAATCTCTTTATTAGAATACAAGGCATGAATCATCAACTTTAACAGTTGTTTGACTTCCGTCTGAAAGGCATGAGTTTCGGTTTGGCTCATTAATATTCTCCATTTAATTGACTAACGAATACACTCTTTGCTGAGTTGCAAAGGCTTGATAAGTACCTAATCAATAAGGACAGCCCTCACTTTTTCAAGTCTTAGGCAAAAAAAAACCCATTTAATACCAAATGGGTTTCAAGGAGGAATCATTAATAGCGCTAGCAAATCGAAAAAATGGACAAGTCAAACACCATTAAAAATCTCTAAAAATTTCTATTTTTCAGCAACTGTTTCTAAGGCTTCTTTGATGTGATCAGGTGCATTCGCAATGGACATGAAGCTGCCAGAACCCATCATAGACAAACTCGGCCAGTTAATGGCAATACGGAACTTACCATTTAAAGCAATGGCTCTGTCTTCAACCACTAAAATCTCGTAAGGTAAGTGTGCGGCATGAGAATGACCATTTTGATCAATTTGAGCCAGAATATTGGCATCTGAACCTTCTTTTTGTGACAAAGAAACCCCAATAACCGACATATTTTTGCCTGGAATATCGACACGATAGACTTTTGCAACGCCAGACTTTTTAGCCTGCAAACCTGCTTCGACTGTTTTCAAGGCTTCTTCATAAGACCCATAAGAAGCCAATCTATCTTCATCATCAAAATAAGGCATCATCATTTTATAATGATATTCACGCAAATCTTCTGCAGACAAACCTTCATCCGCGCCATAAGTGGAAACGTTACCCAACGCTTTTTCCATAGCCGTTTGCACGCCAGAAATATCGCCTTTCATACGGTAAGCGTTAAACTGGTAGGTTGGATTGGTATAAGAAACTTCCACCTTACCCGCTCGATTGACCACAGCCACTCTTTCAATTGCACCAAAACCACCGTTCTCAGAATTGGCTGCTAGGGATTTTAAAGTCGCATTTGTAACCACTAGAATATGGGTAGCGTCGTTTGGCGCATACTCTCCAACGACTTCAAAGCCTTGCCCAACTAAACTGCTTTTAGCCTTATCTGAAGCTGCGGCAACTGAATCAGCAGTTGTCTCTGCCAATACAAAAGGTTGATAGGTATCTGCCCAAACACTTGGAGCAACGAAAATTGCAGCTAAAGCCAACGTTGGCAACTGAATTGTTCTAAAATTTTTCATGAAATATCCTTTTATATTTGCAATGACTTAAATAAATTCATTTGTTTTAAGCAATCACTGCATTCTTATTTATATACAACTTTGCCATTGTTATAAACTTTACTGAATAAAGAAAATTCATTTTTTTTATCAGAGAATAAGCCAAAGTCAAACTTAGCCATTAAAAAGGTCTAAAATGCAAAAAGCCCCAATCGGGGCTTTTTGATAATTTGGTGTAGACGCTTGGTTTACAGGATTAGAAAAATTCTATTTCCTCTTCATCTTGTTCTGCAGCCGTTTGATTTTGCATGCGCTCAAGCATACGTACCTTCATAATTTCAATCGCTTTATCACCAGGTAATTGTTGATCAAAAATCAACTCAAACAATTCCTCTTCTTCTCTCATAGTCGTACCACGACGCACTTGAACTTTGAAGCTTTCCCATTGTTCGGCATTTTTAACATGCATTTCGTTAGAAACAATTTCTGCTAAACCCGTTAAACCTTTTGAAACATGGTCTAAACGCTGGCTGAGTTTATCGTAAAACTGAAATGCCATAATGGCTTGTTGCATTTTTTCAGCTAACTCACCAGTCTGCAATAACAAAGAATCGTTATGCTCTTGAATGCCATCAACATTGCCTGACATTTCTGATATTAATCGCGAAGATTCTTGGATACTGTGAATATGATTAGACATAAAAGTAAACGAGTCTATCAAAGTATTCACCGAGTGGTCACCTTCGGTAATCGACAACTCTATTTGGGCGATGGATAAGTTTAATATCAAAATCGTTTCTTGAACTTCTTTTGCCCCTAATGCATATTCATTTTCGTGTGAAGCCATCGTACCCTCGTTTCTTATCGATTAACCATCTGTGTATTTTAACGACTAATGTCATTAAAGTAAGCATTTTTTTGATTTTGCAAAACAAACCTTTATTGAGGTAATCAACATAAAAAGGCCATAAACAAAAAAACCTTCAAAATTGAAGGTTTTTTTATGCCACTTAAAAGGGTTTAAGCAACTTGAGGTTGATGGTAAGTCCCACCTTTATGACTAGAAAGTGTCTCAGAAATATCCAATATTAAAGAAACTGTACCATCCCCAAGAATGGTTGC
This sequence comes from Thiosulfativibrio zosterae, assembly GCF_011398155.1. NCBI lineage: Bacteria > Pseudomonadati > Pseudomonadota > Gammaproteobacteria > Thiotrichales > Piscirickettsiaceae > Thiosulfativibrio > Thiosulfativibrio zosterae. The sequence goes on along the minus strand of NZ_AP021888.1, from coordinate 943,387 downwards.
ACCAGCAATACCGTTTATTTTCATAAAATTACTTTCTAAACTTTTAATAACCACTTGTTGCTGACCTAATAAGTCATCTACAAACACACCTGCACGCTTACCGTTTTCTTCAACGACCACTAACAAGCCTTTGGTTAAGTCTGTTCTGGCATCCTTAACGCCTAATTTGTGATGTAAACGAATCACAGGAATATAGGTATCTCTTAACTTGTAAAGTTCTGTATTACCCGCAACGGATTTCACCAAAGATTTATCCACCTGGATAGATTCAACAATCGACACTAGCGGGAATACATAAACTTCCGACCCAACACTTGCCAACTGTCCATCCAAAATAGCCAATGTTAAAGGTAAACGAATCGTAAACACACTGCCTTTACCTCTTTCGGTGTGCACTTCTACAGAGCCACCCAAGCCGCGAATGTTACGACGAACCACATCCATACCAACACCACGACCAGAAATATCACTCACCACATCCGCTGTTGAGAAGCCTGCATGAAAAATTAAATCAACAATGTCATCTTCAGACATCTTGTGTTCTGCATCAATAATGCCTTTTTCAATGGCTTTTTGACGAACACGATCAACATTAATCCCTGCACCATCATCCGTAATCTGGATTAAGATATTGCCACCTTGGTGGAAAGCAGCCATTTTAACAGTCCCCATCGCAGGTTTACCGGCTGCTCTTCTAACTTCTGGGCTTTCAATACCATGGTCAATCGAGTTACGAACAATATGTACCAATGGATCTGTTAAGGCCTCTAACATCGTTTTATCTAATTCAGTGCCTTCACCTTCCATCACCAGTTCAATCTGCTTACCTAATTTTTGGCTCACATCATGCACAATTCTAGGCATACGGTTAAATGCAAAGCTCACTGGTAACATACGAATATTCATAACACTTTCTTGCAAATCACGCGTGTGACGCTCAAGGTGAGTTAAACCTTCTTTCAGTTTATCTACCCAGTCGGTAGCGTTTTCACCACCCTGTTCAGCTTGTTCAGCCTGTTCGCCAAACTGACTAAGCATTGATTGAGTAATAACCAATTCACCAACCAAGTTCACCATTTGATCGATTTTGCTTAAATCAACACGAATAGAACCATCTTGCTTAGGTGGTGCTTTGGCAGACTGAGCGGCTCCACCGGGTTTTTCGGCAACTTTAGCTGCTTCTGCAGCAGGTGCCACGGCAACTGGAGCAGCCGCTGGTTTAACCACTTCAAGTTGAGCCGCTACTGGTGCTGCTTTAACTTCTGGCGCAACGATAGTTACTTGCGCACCGTCGCCGTCAATCCATTCAAAGACTTCTTTCACATCAGCAAGGGCAATTGACTCACCCGTTAATTCTAAATCCCATGATAAATGCAGCTCTTCAGGGTCTAAATCATCGGCAGATGGTAAGTTTTCGTCATTCGCAAATACTGAGAGTTTGCCCAGTGTTTCTAACTCTCTAAAAATTCTAATTGGCTCATTGCCCGTTTGAATAAGCTCTTTCTCAGGAATAATTTTAATTTTCCAAATACCATCAGAATCAACAGTAGCAGGTGCACTTTCAGCAGCAGGCGAAGCGCTTGCAGTGGCCGCTTCAGAATGATCAGAGCCCATACCCAGAATGGCTTCTAATTGCCCCTGAACTTCAGCAGCTCTTTCTTCGTCAATGGGATCATGATTTTGTAAACGCGATAGCATATCTCTTAAGACATCAACAGCTGCCAACATAACATCAATAGATGGCTGAGTAACTTCTCGACGACCATCGCGCATTTCATCCAATAAGGTTTCTAGGACATGGGTAAATCCAGCAATTTCAGTAAAACCAAAAGTGCCGCTTCCACCCTTAATTGAGTGAGCTGCTCTAAAGATTTCATTAATCTTTTCGTTGTCTGGGACTCCTGGCGGGAGATTCAACAACCCAGTCTCCATGACATCCAAGCCCTCAAAGCTCTCTTCAAGATAGGTTTGTCGAAATGTTTCCATCATGTCCATAATCACTTCCTCAGAAAAGTTCCACATCGCCTTCAACAGGTTTTGTGCCGATATTATTAATATAACGCGTTTCTTCAGCCGCTAATGACTGATTGTGCATGGCATTGAGTCGTCTAACACGAACTCGGCCACTGTTGGGATAAAACAAAATTTTGCGTGGATATATGTCGCCAATATCTTGCGAAACTATTTTAAAGCCTTCTGTGTACACATAGTCAAATGCAAAGCCAATATTGTACCAACCTATGTTAGTCATGGAATTCATTATTCTTCCACCACCAAATAACTTAAATTCTAGTCGCTCGCGTTTTGCACCATTGTTTAACAAAGCATTTACTAAGTTTTCCATGGCATAGTTACCATAACGATTCGCATCTGAAAGTTCTGAAGCACCTGTGGAGTTTTTATCAACCGGTAACATGAAATGATTCATGCCGCCCACCCCACTGATGGGATCTCTAACACAAGCAGAAATACAGGAACCCAGCACAGTTTCAATGCGTTCGTTTTCACGAGTGACATAAAATTCACCCGGCAGAATCTTAATTGTTTTTATGCCTTCCGCTGGATCAATACTGATTTGCATATTGAGTATAAATACCTAAATGAATTTTAATTTAAGCCTTAAAAAATTAATAGTAATAATACTCGCATTTATTCATTAAGCACGCAAGTATTAGTTCAAAATCCCTCACAAGATTTATTTATACTGCCATTTTAAAGGCGTTTAATTCTTTTATTTTGGCAACAACTGCTGTTTCTCACGCTTCTTCTCATCACGGCGTTTTTTAAAAAACAGACTGAGCTGTGCAGAACACTTATCCTCTAAAACCCCTTGCACCGATTCTATCTTATGATTTAACAATGAGGAGTTAGTTAACTGAAACACAGAGTCCACTGCGCCAGTTTTAAGGTCTTTAGCCCCATATACCAAACGCTTTACTCTGGCATGAACCAAAGCACTTGCACACATAGAACAGGGTTCTAAAGTAACGTAAAGAGTTAAATCAATTAATCGATAGTTTTTAATCACTTGTCCCGCTGCTCTTAAAGCCAAGACTTCAGCATGTGCTGTCGGATCATTTTGATGAATGACAGCATTAAACCCTTCAGAAACCCATTGATTATCTTTAACACAAACCGCGCCAACCGGCACTTCTCCAGCCTCTTCAGCTTTCTGCGCCAAATCCATCGCATAGCTCATCCAAAAAGCATCTTGCTCGGCTTGACTTAGGTTCTCTGGACAAATAGGAATCATTAAAAACTCTTTTGAACGCTATAAAAAAGGCTTTCGTCAGAAAGCCTTTTTAATGTCTATTCCCACTCAGTAGTAACATTGATAATTTCCTGTTTAATATCAATCATTTACCACATAATAATAGTTAGCGTGTAAGTAATGTGTAAGTCTACCACTACTTTGCACGTTTTATTTGCGCTTGTGCAACTATTGCAATTCAATAGTTTACGCAATCCCTTGTTGCACATTGTAAGACGAAGAACGTGCTTTAACCAAACACGTTCACCATATAACTTGTCATTTTTTCTTTTGTGTCACTCGTCTGCCAAACTGCGCTTGTTGTTCAATAAGTGTGTCTAACTCACCATATTCAGCAGCTTCGCGCACCTTAGCTAGCACATCAGCAACTTCTGCTTCAGTAGCTAGTTCGATTGCATTCTTGCCTTTGGCAAACTCTAAAGGCTTGCTTCCATAGCGCACTACAAGATTAATCTTTCCATCAACACTAGCAGTCCACCAACGCTTAACACGTTTGGCAACCTCCACTTTGCGTTGATTACCATGTTCGTCAGTAACCCACTTGTGTTGCGTAGGTGTGTAATCTTTATTTGCTGCAAGTTGGATTTGTTCATCAATCTTTGCAATCAGCTTGCGACGACGAACAGCGATAGGGTTACTACTTTGAAGTGGGTTAAAAGCAACGAAATTTAGTGTATCAAGTACAGACATAACAGCCTCCTTATTAGCTAAAGGCATTGTGCTTTCAGAGTTCCGAGGCTGTCATCCGAAGATTAGTCATATGTATTCAGAAACTTATCTAGCTTAGATGCTTTAGGCTTAAATGCTGGCGCTGCGTCTCTACCAATGTTGTGCATTGCACGTTCAACTACAGCTAACTTAATACTCTGTTTCTTTGTATGTTATACAAAATAAAAAAACAGAATTGTTTCCGATCAATATTCAATAAAATCGTATGCTTCGATTGCTTTACTGAAGTCAAAATTAAGCAAACTATCCCCATTAAAAATTTGATCTCTGCGACGAAAAACTGCAAAAAGTTTATCAATGTCTGGCTTAAAGAAAGCTTCAACCATCTTACTTCTTTCAAGTTCAAAATACTTACTAGCTATTTTAAATTTTTCCGCCAAATCTGAGTCATCAACCCAAACGTTATGACTTTCAAATAACAAAATACCACCGTCAGCCATAAGGTTATAAATCTTGTTAATGTATTGCTCAAATGAGATATTTAGCCCACCGTCGATGGTATGGTGGTTTGATAAAGATAGAACACAGTCAAAACGTCTTTCCGACGAAAATTTCTGAAAGTCTTTATCTAGAAACTCAACATTTTTTAGATCAAGATGATTAGCTGTTGCCCGCCCTATCTCATTAAGATAATTGTTGTACTCTAAAGCTAATACGCTTTTCGCCTTTGTTGCAATTTCGCAACTCATAAATCCAGCATTAGAACCAATATCAAGAACACAACTTTCTGAATTAATGTAACGAAATGCGTCATAACGTTCCAACCTATCTTCAGTTGGTTTGACACCAAACAATCCGAGTTTGTTGTAGCCTTGATACAAGGCTCCACCACAATAAACCATCGCTCCCCATTCGCTGATCTGTTTTTTATTGATTTGGTCGATTTCTAAATGAAGTGTTTCAACAGATGGGTTGTCTTTACAAAATAAAATTTGTTTATCTTTTAGTTGCTTTGCGACTTTCTCCCAGCCAGTTCCTTCTCTTTTCGTTCCCCTTAATTTTCTGTAAAGAGACACTATCAGCTTATATTTTCTTAGTTTATCTTTTATACGCTCTTTCATTGTACGCCTCTTCCTTTGGCCAATGATCCTTTTAACATGCCAGCAGTAAAGCCAAACTCTTTACAAAGACGTTTTACTTCCTTCAGTGCGTTAGCACGTTCGTTCTTCTTAGCTTCAACCATCTGCTGCTGAATTGCTTCCATTTCAGCTTTCAACTCGTCATAAGATTTCATCACACACCTCCGTTGGTTATGTTTCAGTCTTATATTATAGATTTGTTAAGGGAATGAACAGCACGTTTTTTCTACGCTTGCTGTAGTGTAATGATTTTAAGGGAGAAGTATTTGCACAGCGTCTCACTATGCCAGTCAGTCATTGCGTCAACCACACAGTCAAACAGCTACAAACTGTACGCTTTGGATTGATTCTTAACGTCTGTCTCTGTCGTCTTGTTGATTTGGTAACGGTGGCTGTGGACGAATAGGTGTAAAGTCTGTTCGTTCTGTGTCTTTTGATGTAGTCTGCTGCTGTGGTTCTTGTTTGACTATCTTCGTCTTAGGCACTGTTACAGTGCGTGTGACAGTCTTTGTTTCTGGTTTAGCCATCTTCTTTGCGAGTGCCACAACGCTACTGCTAGTAGTTAGCATTAACTCTAGTGCCGCCCACTTAGTTTCGTCATCAACACGTTCTATCTCACCACGTATAGCGTTTAAGGATTGCTGTATATCTTGTAGTGCTGTCTTGTTCATACTGTTATTTAGCAACTAGCAGAGTGTACTGATGCAAAATCACCACCCCACTTCTGTAAGTACTCCACCGCAGAAAACCGCAGCACGAAAATTTACTACTTAAAACCCAATTTCGGATGACGAGGCTGTTGAGTTGAAGCTACAGTGCTATGCGTCAAACCCTCACCTCGTCTTTCCACCATCCTACAGCATCACTATTAATCTGCTTGTGACACTGTTCGCTCAGCTCAATAAAACGCTTTCCAAGCTGTGTATGGCGTTCTGTCACCGTCATACAGCGTCCGTAGTGCTGTAATTTGCTTGCACATATAGCCAATGTGCCCACACTAGGTTTGACACGCTTAAAACGCAGCGTACGCATGTAGCACTCGCTTCTACACAGCCAATCTTTGCTGAACTCACTTTCGCTGCTAACAGCGCCAATCTGCACCAATAACTCAAATACATCGTTTAGAACCGTTTTCTGCATCCTTTTCTTCCTCAGTTGATAAATAACAATATGCACAGCTTGTAAGTATTGCCGTGTATTTATCTGCACACAGTGCCCAACTAAACGACATCGAGTTTGCCAACGAAGGTTGAAGCCAACGGATTTTGTCAGCACACGCAACGTTCTAGCAGAGGCGTTCAAAAGCGGTAGCTTCGTAATCGCTTTGGAGTGTCAACACTTTTTCGTACCTAGATTTTCTTCAATTTCTTTTAGTCGGTCTAGTCTCAATTTCTCGAATTTTGCCGGTGAAATATAACCGTTCGAGCTGTGTGGTCTGATATGGTTGTAGTGACCCATATATTCTGAAACCAGCCAGCGCATTTCTTGTTGGCTTATTATTTTTTTAAGCTGGTAAATTGTTTCTGTTTTGAAAGACTTAAAGAAGCTCTCAATGACGGCATTATCCCAACAATTTCCACGACGACTCATGCTTTGCTTAATGCTCCAATGGGCAATCAGTTTGCGATAATCATTACTGATAAATTGACTACCTTGGTCAGTGTGAACCATCAGTCCTTTAGGGGGCTTACGATTCTACAAGGCTCTTTTTAATGCGGTTTCAATCAGCTCAGAACGCATGTGTGATTCTAATGCCCAGCCGACTACTTTTCTTGAGTAGAGGTCGATGTAGGTCGCCAAGTACATCCAGCCTTGCTGGGTTTTTACTTGTGTTATGTCACCAACCCATACTTGGTTGATATAGCAGACTTTAAACTCACGTTTGAGTAGGTTTGGCTTTATTTTGGGGTCATTAATCGCCGCACTATTGGCTTTCTTAAACTTCTTACGAGTTTGCACGATTAGGCCTTGTTCTCTCATGATTCGTGCGATTTTTCGCCGACTCATCGTCACTTTCTTTTCGTTGGCTAAATAACCTTTTATGCCTCTTGCTCCTGCATTTCCTTTTAAGGTGGTAAAGGCATCTTTAATCAAGTCAGCATTATCTTTTTGTTCGCCGACCTTATCTGTCAAATCCAGTTTTAGCCAGCTATGAAAGCTGCTGATAGGCACTTTTAATACCTTGCACATCAGCGCAAGCAGGAATTCTTCTCGATGCTTTTGTATCCAGACATACTTCACTTGTCGAGGCTGGCGAAGTATGCGGTGGCTTTTTTTAAGATATCTCGCTCCATCTTGGCTTGAGCAAGTTCTTTTTTGAGCCGTTTATTTTCTTGCTCTAGAGATTCAGATTGATTTGGAATCACTGCCAAATCATTTTTAAGTTTATGCGCACGAACCCATGTGTAAACAACGGTTACTGGTAACTCATAATCTCTGGCAGCTTGGGCTGAACTTCTTCCGCCATTAACGATAGCGTCAATCACTTCTTTTTTGAGTTCAGGGTCATATTTTGCATTGGCCATTTCGGGTCTCCTTTGGATGATGATTTTATAACATCATCTAGGTACGAAATAGTGTAGCCACAACACTATACAAAACAAGACGCATGTTAAGTCTGTGGATGATGAAACCGCAGAAGCTGCGTAGCACACTGTGTAATGCTACGTAGTTGCGTTGGTACTTAGGCAAGTAAACGGTAATCGCCCAACCATATCGAAACTTAGCGGTACGCTAAGAAGGCTTGTTACACAGTGGCTGATAGCAACTCAAATGAGACGCTAAAAGCTGTTAGAAGGCTGCTTAAGCCTTCTTATGGCTAAACACAATCTAAATGAGCCACATCAATAACGATACAAGAAAAAATACGTAGTGCTGTATGTGATTGAGCGCAAGCGAATGAACAAACGGCACAAGTAGTGTTAGCGAAGCTGACACTTTAACTCATAATTTAGCGCCACTCATAAAACATAATAAAATAACAATTATCTTACATTTCCACATAAGTCTTTGATGTATGGAAGGAATTATATGAGCACTTATTGGTTGCTCAAATAGAACATCAGAAAATACGCTGTATGCATGAAAACATTACATTTAGGTGGTGACATATGGCACAAGCAAAGACACTTAGCAAAGCAGAACTTAAGCAGCTACTAGACGTAACAAATTCGTGCAGTCGCTATGCCGCACGTGACAGTACGATGCTACTGTTCACGCACTTGTGTGGTTTACGTGTTGGAGAAGTAGCTGCACTGCGCTTTGATGACGTATTAGATGCAAACGAAACAGTACGAGACGAAATGACACTTGATGCAGCACGTACTAAGTCAAAACGTGCACGTAAGATATTTCTGCCAAAGCAAATGCAGCGTCAGCTTCAAGCATACGTTAGCAGCGTTGCTAAGCGTCCACAGCACGGTTATTTGTTCTCTACGCAAAAGAGTGCAAGGTTTAGTGCAAACAGTGCTACACAGCATCTACAACGCTTGTATGCACGTGCAGGAATTGCTGGCGCTACGTCGCACAGTGGCAGACGTACTTGGTTAACAACGCTTAGTCAGAAAGGCGTTAGCGTATTTGTACTAGCTGATATGGCTGGACATCGAAGCATTCAGACAACACAGCGTTACGTAACAGTAAATGATGAGATGAAACGTAACGCTGCCGAGTTAATCTAAACAACTTCAATAGTGCCATCATCTGTAGAAATTCAGACTTCATCTGACAGTTCCCCGTTTTTTATGAGTGTCTGTCAGTTTAAGTTTAAGCTACGAACTTTTCAGCCCATATCTTTTTGCCATCTTCCAATGTTTCCATTGGTGTTCTTCCACAACACATTTTACCTTGATGAGTTCTGTGATGGTTGTAAAAATGAATCCACTCATCCAGGTCCGTTTGAAGTTGTTCAATTGATGTGTAAATCTTTTTGCGGAAAGTGATTTGGTAAAACTCCTGCAAAATGGTTTTGTGAAAGCGCTCACAAATGCCATTGGTTTGCGGTGATTTGACTTTGGTTTTAGTGTGCTCAATATCATTTAGCGCCAAGTATAATTGATAATCGTGCTGCTCCGCTTTACCACAATACTCAGTGCCACGGTCAGTCAGGATTCTGAGCATGGGCAGTTCGTGTTGCTCAAAAAATGGTAGCACTCGATCATTAAGGGTATCTGCCGCTGTTATCGGTGTTTTGGTGGCATAAAGCTTAGCAAACGCTACTTTTGAGTAGGTATCGACAAAGGTTTGTTGATAGATTCTGCCAACACCTTTTAAGGTGCCAACATAGAAGGTATCTTGCGAACCCAAGTACCCTGGATGGGCAGTATCAATTTCACCGCTGACTTCATCGTCATGCTTTTTCTTTTCAAGGGCTACGACCTGCGCTTCGGTCAGAATAATGCCGTCGTTGGCAACCTTGTCTTCTAAAGCTTTTAAACGGTCTTTGAAGTTAGCCAGTTCATTTCTGATCCAGATACTGCGCACGCCACTAGATGAAACGAATATACCGAGTTTTCTGAGTTCATTGCTTGCTCTAAGTTGACCGTAAGCAGGATAGTCAATCGCATATTGAATAACGGCTTGTTCAGTTACTTCATCTACTCGGTTTTTAAGGTTGGGTTTCCGGCGGGTTTTATCGATTAGAGCATCAACACCACCGTCATCAACGGCAGCTTTATAACGATAGAAAGTATCTCGAGATAAGCCCATTACTTTGCAGGCTTTTGAAACATTGCCAAGTTCTTCTGCAAGATTGAGTAATCCGACTTTATGTTTGATGATTTTTTGATTAGTATTAATCATGTGAGTTTCCTTTGTTTTGATTTTGATTAGACACCTAATATCAAAACGGGAAACTTGCTCTTTTTCAAGAGCAGTGTCAGATGAAGTCGTGACTTTTACACATCATCTCTGCGTCTGTAGTCAGCTACAGCGTTGGTTAAACGTATTTCATCGTTTAAGTGGTAATACGTCTTTTCAATCTGCGCCACGCTAGTGCCACACATGTCTGCTATCTGCCTAAACGTTAAGCCACTCATAATGCGCTGCGTAATCATAAAGTGACGCAAGCTGTAGGGTACTAAGTCACGTGTTTCCCTATCGGCAATATCGGCTAACTCAATCATCTTGTGCCAGTGATACAGCAGCGTACGCTTACTTAACTCACTAGCGCCATCAGCAGTAAATATTAACTCATCAGCAGTTTTAGGTTTGGTAATTTCACGTAAGCGTTCAAAGTACTGTCCGTTGCGACACAAGAAGGTACGGCTTGTACGCACTTTACTTGTTTCAGCACGTACGTGGATACGTGCCAGCTTTTGTTCTTCGCCGTTCACTTTGTGCTGTTCAATCTGCACATCACTCCAACGCAACTGTCGCTGTTCGCCAACTCGCAACCCACTGTTAGCTGCGATTAGAACATAGTGCTGCACGATTTTTCGCACTCTAAGTTCTGCATCATCTAGCTTGTTGTGTTTGGCAGTGTAGGTACGCATAGCACGATACAGCGCTTCGTATTCATCGTTAGTAAGTGTTGCACGACGAATAGCTTCGTTACCTTTATCTAAGCGTGGAAGCTTCTTAAAGTCGAAGCTATCAATGTGCGTTTCGCCATTCTTATGCAGCCATTTCAACATAGCATTGATAGTGCTTTGCTCGTTTTGAACTGTGACTTGTTTGACTTTGGTGTTGGTGTTGGAGGATTTGTGGCGATGATAGTAGTAGTTTTCGCAGTCACTGCGTTCCAACTCTTTTAGCTTAGTATCTTTGCCAATGTAGCTAAGAAAGTGCTGTAGATGTGTTGCGATTGTTGCATGTCTTCCTTTGACTATATGTCCAAGTTCAACATCACGCTTGCGGAAGTTCAAGTACTTCTCAACACCCTCTTTTGTAGTAATTGAGAAGTAGCTTTTGCCTTGCTAAAGATTTGCGTAGATTTCTAAGTAAGCTGCTTTGCCACGTTCAATTGCTGTGCTTTCACTGCGTGTACGAAGGCTTTTTCGTGCGTACTTATTTTCCTTTGCCAACCAGATTCGAAACTGCCAATACTCGCCTCGCTTGTAGATACAAGCCTCGTCAAATATTGCTATTTCGCCTTCAGCAAAGTGCTGTTTCTTCATTGCCAAATCTTAGTCTCTGAGTTAATACGAGTTTTAGTAGTCACACGTTTGTGCAACATTTTGTGTAACTGTATGAAAAAAGACTAAGGAAATCAACGATTGATTTCTGAGCGTGAAACAAGCGTGTAAGTAATTAATCGATATAAATCAATAACTTACACGTTAATAACTACTCCCACTCAATCGTTGCTGGTGGTTTAGAAGAAATATCGTAGGTTACGCGAGAAATACGCGGAATTTCGTTAATGATGCGCCCAGAAACATGTTCTAAAAACTCATAAGGCAAATGCGCCCAACGAGCTGTCATAAAATCGATGGTTTCAACGGCACGCAAAGCTACCACATAATCATAACGACGCGCATCACCGACAACACCGACCGATTTCACAGGCAAGAAAACCGCAAACGCTTGAGAGGTTTTGTCGTAAAGCTCCCACTTGATGAGCTCTTGAATAAAAATATGATCTGCCAAGCGAAGAATATCAGCATATTCTTTTTTCACTTCACCCAAAATACGCACCCCTAAGCCAGGCCCAGGGAATGGGTGGCGATAGACCATGTTATAAGGCAACCCTAAGGCAACCCCTAACTTACGCACTTCATCTTTAAACAATTCACGCAAAGGTTCAATTAAAGACATTTCCATGTCTTCAGGTAAACCACCCACATTATGATGCGATTTAATGACTTTGGCTTTACCCGTTTTGGAACCCGCTGATTCAATGACATCGGGGTAAATCGTGCCTTGCGCTAACCATTTAACGCCTTTCAATTTCGCCGACTCTGCATCAAAAACTTCGATAAACTCACGCCCAATGATTTTGCGCTTTTTCTCAGGATCGACTTCGCCAGCCAAAGCAGACATAAAACGCTCTTCAACATCTGCGCGGATCACCTTAATGCCCATATTTTGGGCAAACATGGCCATCACTTGATCACCTTCTTGGTAGCGTAATAAACCGTGGTCCACAAACACACAAGTCAATTGATCGCCAATCGCTTTATGCAATAAGGCGGCAACCACCGAAGAATCCACGCCCCCAGATAAACCCAGCATGACTTGATCGGTTCCGACCATGTCACGCACACGCTTGATACTGTCATCGATGATATTTTCAGTTGTCCACAGTTTTTCACAGCCACACAAGTTCACCACAAAGCGCTCAATCATGCGATAGCCTTGTTTGGTATGCGTGACTTCTGGGTGAAATTGAATGCCGTAAAAATTCTTTTCTTCATTCGCCATACCGGCAATCGGGCAACTTGGCGTACTGGCCATTAACTTAAAGCCTTCGGGCAATTGATCCACACGATCTCCATGCGACATCCAAACATCTAACATGCCATAGCCTTCTGGCGTTACCATGTCCTCGATGTCTTTGAGCAGTTTGGTGTGACCATGCGCTCGAACTTGGGCATAACCATATTCGTGCTCATCGGCATTAATAACCAAACCGCCTAACTGCTGCGCCATGGTTTGCATACCGTAGCAAATACCCAACACAGGCACGCCTAGGTTAAATACAACCTCTGGAGCAACTGGTGCATCATCGCCCGTTACCGTTTCTGGACCACCTGACAATACAATACCCTTAGCACCAAAGGCTTCAACCGCAGCAGGATCAATGTCCCAAGGTTCCACCTCACAATACACCCCAATTTCACGAATACGTCGTGCAATCAGCTGAGTGTATTGAGATCCGAAATCCAAAATTAAAATACGGTGATCATGAATATTGTGTTGCATAAAGCATCCTAAAAAATGAAGAGTTTTTGAAGAATTAAAAAGGCAAAACCAGGCCTAAATTTAACCAGGCCTGGTTATTTTTGCGACTAAACGCGATAATTTGGCGCTTCTTTAGTGATCGTGACATCATGCACATGGCTTTCAGCCATCCCTGCGCCAGTCACACGCACAAACGAGGGCTTGGTATTAAATTCTGCAATGTCTTTACAACCTGTGTAGCCCATTGAAGAACGAATCCCACCCACCAGCTGGTGAATGATAGGTGCCAAAGGTCCTTTATAAGCAACGCGACCTTCTACACCTTCTGGCACCAGCTTGTCAGCTGCGTTTGAAGATTGGAAATAACGATCTGATGAACCTTGTTTTTGTGACATGGCACCTAAAGAACCCATACCACGGTAAGACTTATAAGCACGCCCTTGGTAATATTCAATTTCGCCAGGCGACTCTTCAGTACCGGCGAACATACTGCCCAACATCACGCAAGATGCGCCCGCAACCAAGGCTTTAGCCACATCACCCGAAAAACGAATACCGCCATCAGCAATGAATGGAATGCCTGTACCTTCAAGGGCTTTAGCCACATTTGAAATGGCTGACAATTGTGGAACACCGACACCCGCAACAATACGCGTTGTACAAATAGAGCCTGGTCCAATACCAACCTTAACCGCATCTGCACCCGCTTTAACTAAGTCCAAAGCTGCTTCCGCAGTTGCAATATTGCCACCGATAACATCAACTTTTGGAAAGTTTTCTTTAACCCACTTAACTCGGTTTAGAACACCTTGTGAATGACCATGCGCTGTATCCACAATGATAACGTCCACACCAGCTTTAACCAAAGCGGCAACACGTTCTTCAGTATCAGCGCCAGTTCCAACCGCCGCACCCACAATCAAACGACCGTTAGAATCTTTAGAGGCATTTGGGTGTGAAGAAGATTTTGACATATCCTTGACCGTAATCATCCCTTTCAACTTGAAAGCATCATCAACGACCAACAGTCTTTCTAAACGGTTCTCATGTAATAAATCTAAAACCGCCTTAGGATCTTCTTTTTCTTTAACCGTAATCAAGCGGTCTTTTGGCGTCATAATTTTTGCAACTGATTGCGACATATCTGTCACAAAACGCATATCACGGCTGGTGACTATGCCCACTAAATCATTACCATCCATCACTGGCGCACTTGAAACACGATTTTTATTGGTGATTTGAATAACCTCTTCAACTGTGTTTGAAACTTGAACCGTAATCGGTTCTAAAACAACGCCATGCTCATGCTTTTTCACTTTAGAAACTACGTGCGCCTGTTCTTCAACGCTCATGTTTTTATGAATAATCCCGATACCACCCTCTTGAGCCATAGAGATTGCTAAACGTGCCTCAGTCACCGTGTCCATCGCCGCAGAAACAAACGGAATATTCAAGTTAATATTTCTGGTTAAACGGGTTTTTAGAGACACTTCATTCGGCAATACGGTTGAGTGAGCGGGCACCAATAATACATCGTCAAATGTTAAAGCTTCCTGCAGGATACGCATGATTTTCCACCTTTTACTTATACTTATAACCTGATTAGTTTTTTTTCTAAATCCTAACAAACCCGCTCAAACAAACAAAAAAGTCATCACTTTCAATAGGTTAAATAGAAAAAACACGCTAATCAGCGCTTTAAAACTGGTTTTTTAACACAATAGTGTACATTATAAAGATTGACAGCGACGGGGTAAACTTAATAAGTTATGCAGTAAGACAAAAACAGATAAAAAATTGATACAAAAAATCACTGTTTTGGCTTTTAATCAAAGTGATTAAAGATTAGAATTAGAAACTGGCTTACAAAATAAATTTAATATGAGCTTATTATCTTGGAGGATATACATGAAAAAATTACTCGTAATCTCAGCCGTTGCAGCTTCGCTAACTCTTGGTGCATGTGCATCAACACCTACTGCTAAATCTGAGTATGATGCAACTGTTGAAAAAGCAACCATGGCTCATGCTGAAGCTAAAAAAATGGGCAATGTTTGGAAGCAAAAGAAAATGAAAATGTCTTATGCTGAAGATTATCTAGCAAAAGCTGCAGAAGCTAAGGCTAAAGGTGATGAAGCTGCTGCACTTAAGTTTGCGAAAGAAGCTTTAAAAACTGCTGAAGCCGAAGTTGAGCAATCAATGAAATATGCAGATGTTAAACCAGGCTGGTATAAATAAATTCTGGTTAATTAATAGACAGACAAAAAAACCGATCTAGTGTCGGTTTTTTTTCGCCTCTCTAAACTGCCATGGATGGTTACTTACCTTTTAAGTACAACTCATCCGAAAAGCAACCAATCCAATTTGGTTTTAACAAAATCAAAGCCCCTACCATCATTCCAGAAATAAACCCCTCCGGTACGGCTAACATTGGAATATAAGGAAAGTAAGATTGCGTTAATTTTTCAATGGTATGCACGTCACCCCAAAGCATCGCTAATCCACCCAGCATTAATACCGCAAAGGCTGACAGAGCCGCCGCAAAAAAACCATTCAACAACACAAACACGAAAAAGTTATGCTCTAAATACTTGTAAGCCAAATTGACAATTGTCCAAGTGACGAGTACCGGCACCAATCCCATCAAAGTGCCATTTAAACCAAAAACCAAAATACCTGCTTTGCCTAACAGCGTAATACCGACTAGAGCTAAGGTTGCCAAAATAAAGGCAAACTGTGGTCCAAACATTAACACCATTAAAGTCATCAATAAAAAATGAAAACTTAAGCCACCTTCAATGGTTGCCGACAAAATCCAAACCAAAAAAACCAAAACAGTTGCCCCTAAAAATACATGCTGAGCCCCCGAATCACTTTTAACACGACCCCAGGGCGCTGTTTTTAAGCTCCACACCAAGGCAGACAAAAACACCAACCAACCCGAAACAATCCATACTAAAGAAAAACCATCATCCATTAAATTCATTAAGAACCTCATTATTTTTTATCTTAGATTGCGTTATCATACGAAGTTAATCACTGATATAAAGACATTTTTAACATGCTTGCTTTCAAAATACTGTTTGCCTTTCTTTACGACCTACTTTTACTTTGCGCCGTTTGGTTTGTCTCAGCCATTCCATTTGTACTGTGGCAAGGCAGTGAGTTTCAGCAAAAACCCTTGGTTTTATTAAGCTTTCAACTCTATATTTTAGCCATTACCTACATTTATCTCAGCTATTTCTGGGTTAATAGTGGCCAAACGCCCGGTTTAAGAACTTGGAAGCTTCGCTTGGTTCGCAACGATGACTATTTACTCACCCGACAAAATGCTCATTTAAGATTTATCACGGCTTGCCTTTTTTTTAGTGTTGGATGGATAACTTTGTTTATACCCAGTAAAAGACAAACTTTGCAAGATTTGCTAGCAGGCACTAAAATAGTGTCCATTAAAGAATCGCAATAAACTGAGAACTCTGCTATGGCCACTATAATTATCCACGAAAGCGCATTAAACTTTGATCAAAGCAATACGCTTGAACGCAGCCTAGGCAAACTCTCGCGTGTTGCCAATCACTTTCAAGCAGAAGTCAGTGATGACTTTGACTACGAACAATTTCAAACACTGCGCTCCAAAACTGGGTTAGACATTAACCTTATCCCAGGGCACTTTCAACCTAAACAAATTCAACTGATGATCAGCGACATGGATTCAACCCTCATCGGCATCGAATGTGTTGATGAAATTGCTGATATGGTTAACCTAAAACCGCAGGTCTCAGAAATCACCGAAGCCGCTATGCGTGGCGAACTAGACTTTGCCGCCTCTCTAACAAAGCGTGTTGCGCTTCTTAAGGACTTAGAAATAGGCGCACTTGAAAAAGTTTATAACGAACGCTTACACCTTAATCCTGGCGCAGAAACTTGGATTAATGGCCTAAAAGACAAAGACATTGCCTTTGCATTGGTTTCTGGTGGTTTCACTTACTTTACTGAGCGTTTAAAAAGTGAATTGATGCTCGACTTTACTCGCGCCAATGTTCTTGAAGTTGAAAACAATAAACTCACAGGCAAGGTGCTGGGCGAAATTATTGGCGCTCAAGCGAAGGCCGACTTTTTAAATGAACTCTGCGACCAAATGGGCATTAATCTAAACCAAACCATGGCAATCGGCGATGGGGCTAACGATTTACTAATGATGCATGCCGCAGGCCTAAGCATTGCTTACCACGCAAAACCCAAAGTACAAGCCGAAGCGGATATCGTTTTGAATGTGCGCGGTTTAGATGCCGTTTTAGATTTACTGCATATTCAAAAATAATCTCGGCTTTTCGTTTTCAAGCAATAAAAAAAGCGGGCAATACCCGCTTTTTTATAGAATACTTTTCTAATAATTAGAACATGCTCTTTTCAACTTCTTGAACAGCTAAGCTGATAAAGTTGCCCATGGTAGATTCAAACCCAGGCCATTGACTGGCAACGTCCTTCATAAAGGGTTCGGCTAAAATCTTAGGCTTCATTTCAAAATCTGACAATCCTTCGTCATAATACTTGGCAGCACTTTCATAAATCGTTTCACAGAAACTCTGCATATCATCACAAATGGCAGCACCATCATGAGGACCATGGCCCAATACATAATGCTCACAACCCAGTGCTTTTGCTTGCTTCATGGTTTCAATGGTGCCGGCAAAAGATCCATCTGCCATATTGGCAACACGACGCATGGCGGTATCACCTAAATAGGCAACCTTATCTTCAACCACTTCAACAATCAAATCAGACTCGGTATGCGCTTTACCAAACTGGTGAATTTTAAGGGTCGTGTCACCAAGCTTAACGACTTCCCCGCCAACAAAGGTCTTAGTAGGTACCGTCACAACGGTTCCAGAAATACCATTATTCGAATTACGCTGCATAAAGCTCACCCAAAAATCGCCACCTCCCGCTTTAATATTTTTAATACAGGCCGGATGAGCATAAATATCGACCTTAGGAAAGGCTTCAACGAAAGCGTGATTTCCTAAAAAGTGATCGCCGTGATAATGGGTATTGATAACCATCACGACTGGCTTATCAGTAACTTTTTTGATTTGACGCAGTACCATTTCACCAATTTGAACAGAACTACCCGTATCGACCACCACAACCCCTTCACTGGTCACAACAAAGCCAGGATTGTTAAAAAAGGCATGGTTTTCTGGTGAGGGCTCAGGGTCTTTGGCTAAAATGTAGTAGCAACGATCGGTAACTTTAGTTGAGGGTACGTCGTACATAGGGTCAGCTTTGATGGTGAAATCATTACTGGCATATAAAGGTTTTAGAGCCGATAACCCACCTAATACCGATAATCCTAAGGCTGACTTTAACAAATCTCGTCTCTTCATTTTTCCCCCTTGAAATATTAAGACTTACGCTCACTGACACACATTGCTTTAAGCCAGTGCCCGTTAAAACTTTTTTATTAATTAACTTTCTAAATATAACTGCCTTATCATAAAACTGCAACAAAGCCCTGTAGAAATGACACAAAATTTATTCAAATTTGGCGCAATTAATAACCTACTAAAACAATCAGAAATTTTCACGCTAAAAATTTGTTAAAATACGCCAAAATTTTAGGAATCAAATTGCGATGAACTTTTCACCAGCTGCTAAATCTTTATCTGATACTCAAACCGACCTAGTCAAACGATTTACCCATTTTGAAAATTGGAAAGACCGTTATAAATATTTAATTGATATGGGCAAAACTCTGCAAGGTATGGATGAAGCCTATAAAACTGAAGACAATCGAATTCATGGCTGTCAATCTCAGGTGTGGATTCACATTGAAGAAAAGGATGGCATTTTATTCATGCAAGCCATGAGTGATGCTGCGATTGTTTCTGGCTTGATTGCTTTGTTATTAAAAGTTTATAACGGTAGATCACCTCAAGAAATTGCCAGCGCACCGCTCAGTTTTTTAGGCGAAATTGGTTTACTCCAACATCTATCTTCTAACCGCTCAACCGGCTTGTATCACATGATTAAGCGCATTCAAGCAGAAGCCAACGCACGCATACAAGCTTAATTGACGTCCATTAAAAAAGGGCCTTACGGCCCTTTTCTATTATTATTGAATTAACTGCTAATCATTAATTAAGCAATTTTCAATTGGCTTTGTTCAGTTGCTTCTAAAGCAGCAATACGATCTTCTAAAGGTGGGTGTGACATAAACAACTGTCCAAATTTAGAACCACCCGCAGAGATACCAAACGCCGCCATTTGATCAGGTAACTGACCTGGCGTCATGGTTTGTAAACGACGCAAAGCTGCAATCATATTCTCTTTACCAGCAAGGTAAGCACCACCATTGTCCGCATGGAATTCGCGACGACGCGAGAACCACATGGTAACAATGCTTGCCAAAATACCCAATAGAATCTGAGCCACTAAATCTACAATGATGAATGTCCAGCTATGACCTTCTTCTTCATTTTTAAGCACAATTCTGTCCACTGCCCAAGCAATGATTTTGGCGAAGAAAATAACAAAGGTATTCAAAACGCCCTGCATTAATGCCATAGTCACCATATCGCCATTCGCAACGTGAGCAACCTCGTGACCCAATACCGCTTCCACTTCGTTTTGACGCATGCTGCGCAATAAGCCCGTGGATACCGCAACCAATGAAGAATTACGCGTCATACCGGTTGCAAAAGCATTTGGCTCTGGTGAGTCGTAGATAGCCACTTCTGGCGTTTTGATACCCGCTTTTTCTGCTTGGCGAGTGACGGTGTCTAACAACCATTTCTCATCTGCATTGCGAGGTTGCGTAATCACTTGCGCACCCGTTGACATTTTAGCCAGCCATTTTGACATGGCTAAAGAAACGAAAGACCCTGCAAAACCAAAAATTAAGGCAAAAGCAAACAGGTTACCCAAATCTAAACTGGTTCCCTGCATATAATTACCCACACCCAAAAGGTTCATAGTAATCATTGCAACCGCAAGCACCGCAATGTTAGTTAATAAAAATAAACCTATTCGTTTCATCTCTTTTCTCCAATGATCTGAAATGTTAAATATGAAGTTTAAAGCAGGTTACCTTAGGGGCAACGCGATAAACTTTCTCTTACGACTAATATAAAGATTTTTTATAATGTTTCAAGGGATACTTGTGCAAAAAAGCCTAAAAACCTTTGAAATAATCTTAAGGAAGTATTTGTGAATCAACCTCTTCAAACCGAGCGTTATCTATTTCTGGCGGGCAGCCTAAATATGCTGCTCATTATCATCTTAGGTGCATTAGCCAGTCATGCATTAAAACCACAAATGAACATTGAACAACAAGGCTATTGGCAAACGGCTCTTTTTTATCATAGCTTGCATGCTTTTACCTTGTTTTTATTGGGATTTTTAGCGCAAAAACAACCAGGCCTGGTTAAAATTTGGCAAAAATTAGCCATTTTAAATGGCTTGGGAATTTTGTTTTTCAGTGGTGGTCTTTATGTTTTGGCAATGGGTTTTCAATCCCTGCACTTTTTAATTCCGATTGGCGGATTCATTTGGATGATTCACTGGGGCTGGCTCAGTTGGATCTGGATTAAACCGCCTAGACTTCCATAAAATAAAAAAGGTGCCGAAGCACCTTTTATTAAATTAACCATTAAAGCAACCGTTAAAGCAAAACATTATTTCAACTTATCTTTCAATAATTGATTCACCTGCCCTGGGCTGGCTTGGCCTTGCGAGGCTTTCATCACTTGCCCCACAAAGAAACCAAACATTTTTTCTTGGCCTGCTTTGTAGGCTTCAACTTGATTCGGATTAGCGGCAAGCACTTCATCGATCAACTTTTCAATCGCTGAACTGTCCGTAATTTGCACCAGACCTTTAGCCGCAATAATTTCTTCAGCAGAACCTTCACCCTTCCACATGGCATCAAACACTTGTTTAGCAATTTTGCCAGAAATCGTATTGTCTAAAATTTTGGCTAACAAACCACCCAGCATAGCTGCTGACACAGGCGAGTTTTTAATATCTAGATTATGTTGATTCAACGCTTTCGATAGCTCGCCCATCATCCAGTTGGCAGACAACTTGGCATCTTTGGTCAACGCAACCAAGCCCTCAAAATACTCTGCCATGCCACGCGAAGCAGTTAAAACAGCTGCATCATATTCCGACAAACCAAACTCAGACATATAACGATCTCGCTTACCATCAGGCATTTCTGGCATTTCTGCACGAATCGCTTCAATGTCTTCATCGGTAATGATCACTGGTAATAAATCTGGGCAGGGGAAATAACGGTAATCATTGGCTTCTTCTTTAGCACGCATAGAACGAGTTTCGTTTTTATCGGCATCATACAAACGGGTTTCTTGAACAACCTTGCCGCCCGATTCTAAAATTTCGATTTGGCGCTCGATTTCTATTTCAATAGCCGCTTCAATAAACTTGAAAGAGTTGATATTTTTCAACTCAGCACGCGTGCCAAATGGCGTACCAGGTTTGTGCACCGACACATTCGAGTCCACACGGAAAGAGCCTTCCTGCATATTACCGTCACAAATCCCTAAATACTGGACCAGCTCGTGCATTTTTTTGGCATAGGCAACCGCTTCTTTGGCAGAGCGCATATCGGGTTCCGATACAATTTCTAGCAAAGGCGTTCCTGCACGATTCAAGTCAATGCCTGTCATACCCGGAAAGGCATCGTGCATGGATTTACCCGCATCTTCTTCCAAGTGAGCGCGCGTTACGCCAATTTTCTTTTTAACACCATCGACTTCAATTTCAACCACCCCACCCTTATCCACAATTGGATAAGTAAACTGTGAGGTTTGATATCCTTTGGGTAAATCAGGATAAAAATAATTTTTACGGTCAAACACGGATTTGCGCCCAATGTTTGCACCTATTGCTAAACCCAGTTTTATGGCCGCAGGAATCACCGCTTTATTTAAAACCGGTAGCTGTCCAGGCATCCCCAAATCTAGCAAGTTAGCTTGCGTATTGGGTTGTGCGCCATATGCAATAGCTGAACCCGAAAAAATCTTTGTTTGCGTGGTTAATTGAGCGTGAATCTCCAAACCGATAACAACTTCCCAAGTCATTTTCTTCCCCTTCAAATTATTGGTAAGCCGCTGGCATTTGTTTATGCCAATCGGTCGTTTGTTGATATTGATGCGCCACATTTAGCAATTTGGCTTCGGCATGATAATTACCCACGATATGCAACCCTACTGGACGACCTTCCACAAACCCAGCAGGCACCGACATTGCTGGCAAGCCGGCCAAGTTAACTGGAATGGTATACAAATCTGCTAAATACATACTGATGGGATCATCTGATTTTTCACCAATGTTAAATGCAGGGGTTGGGGCCACTGGCCCAACAATCACATCACAGCTTTCAAAGGCTTTCATAAAATCGTCTTTAATCAAGCGGCGTAATTTTTGTGCCTTTAAATAGTAGGCATCGTAATAACCCGCTGATAAAGCATAAGCGCCGACCATAATGCGGCGCTTCACTTCTGCGCCAAAGCCTTCAGAGCGCGAACGGGTGTATAAATCGTTTAAATCTTGCGGATTTTCACAACGATAACCATAACGCACGCCATCAAAACGCGATAAATTGGAAGACGCTTCGGCCGGTGCCAATACATAATAAGCAGGCACCGCTAAATCTTTATTAGGCAAACTGACTTCAACTACTTGCGCACCTTGTTTTTCCAGTTCGGCGATGGCGGTTTTAATTACCGTTGCAACCCCAGCATCCAAACCTTCTCCAAAATACTCTTTAGGCACGCCGACTTTTAAGCCTTTTAAAGAGGCATTTAACTCGGTTGTATAATCTGGTTTTGCCTGTTCAAAACTGGTAGAGTCACGCAGATCAAAGCCTGCCATAGCGGTTAATAACCAAGCAGAATCTTGCGCAGAGCGCGTCATAGGACCGCCCTGGTCAAAACTGGAAGCGTAGGCAATCATGCCGTAACGCGATACCGCACCATAAGTGGGCTTAATGCCTGAAATACCACAAAAAGAAGCTGGCTGACGAATAGAACCACCGGTATCCGTACCCGTCGCTAAGGGCGCTAATCCAGCCGCAATAACCGCTGCAGCGCCCCCAGAAGAACCGCCCGGAACCGCTTTTAAATCCCAAGGATTTTTGGTGGGCCCAAAATAACTGCTTTCAGAGGAGGACCCCATGGCAAATTCATCCATATTGGTTTTACCCAAAATTGGCATATTCAATTCTTTAAGCTGTTCAACCACATGAGCATCATAGGGTGCAACAAAATTGCTCAACATTTTTGAACCACAAGTTGTTTTCACCCCATCAATACAAAAAATGTCTTTGTGCGCAATGGGAATACCCGTTAAAGGATGAGCGTTGCCAGCATCTAGCTTGGCATCCGCTTCTTTGGCCATAGCTATTGCCAATTCGGGCGTAACAGTAATGTAGGCATTGAGTTCTGGGTCAAATTTTGCAATTCTGTCCAAGTAATGTTGAGTCAAGGCAACGCTGGTTAATTGGCGACTTTGCAATTGTTCGCTCATTTGCTGAATACTTAATTTATGCATTTTTATCTCACTCAATCACTTGGGGAACTAGATACAAACCATCTTGGGCGGCAGGCGCAAGCTTTTGATATTTTTCATGGTGGTCAGTTTCAGTGACAACATCATCGCGCAGTCTTTGCACCTGGTCTAATGGATGCGCCATTGGGGTAACATGGTCCGTATTAACCGCCGCCATCTGGGCAAATAAATCTAAAATGTTAGACAATTTTTCTGCAACAGCCGGTACTTCAGACTCTTTCACTGAAATCGCTGCTAAGCGAGAAATGGTTTCAACTTCTTTTTGTCCGATTGACACAAAATTCCCCTTAAATCTGCTTTATTAACCAAGTATTTTTTTTACAACGAAAAACCTTTATAAATTACCACATTTTGGTCATTCAAAAAAGTCATAAGCACCTTTTCACTGCATAATTCGCTCAGTCAATCATTCGTCACACATTGAAAACCTGAATTAAAACCAAGATTAATGGCATTTTTTCTGTCTTTACTTATTGATTGATATAAAATACCTTGATTAAACAACCCACCTCTTTATTCAAAGGATTTTGACCAATGTTTCGTAAACTCATGGGACTCTTCTCTAATGACCTTTCAATCGATTTAGGAACCGCTAACACGCTGATTTATGTTCGCGGAAAAGGTATGGTTCTCAATGAGCCTTCTGTTGTCGCCATTCGCATTGGCGACCATGGAAAACCTCGCTCTATTGTGGCGGTCGGTGAAGGCGCCAAAGAAATGTTGGGTAAAGAAAACCAAAAAATCATTACGGTTCGCCCACTTAAAGACGGTGTTATAGCTGACTTCGAAGTCACTGAAAAAATGTTGCAAGCCTTTATTCGTAAAGTCCATGAAGCCAGATTCTTTCAGCCAAGCCCACGTGTATTAGTTTGTGTGCCTTGTGGTTCTACGCAAGTTGAACGCCGCGCCATTCGTGAATCGGCTGCGGGCGCAGGTGCTCGTGAAGTTTACCTCATTGAAGAACCCATGGCAGCTGCTATTGGCGCTGGCATGCCGGTCAGCGAACCGATTGGCTCAATGGTGGTTGATATCGGTGGTGGTACCACTGAAGTGGCAACCCTATCTTTAAACGGTATTGTTTGGTCTGCATCCGTAAAAGTGGGTGGTGACCGTTTTGATGAAGCCATTATTAAATATGTTCGTCGTAATTACGGCATGATTATTGGTGAAGCGACTGCTGAAAAAATTAAAAAACAAATTGGTACCGCTTATCACGAAGTGAATCCGGATACGATGGAAGTGCACGGTAGCAATATCGCAGAATCGGTTCCGCGTCGCTTTACTTTAAACAGCAATGAAGTGTTAGAGGCCCTACAAGAGCCTTTGGCACAAATTGTCAGTGCTGTGCGTACTGCACTAGAATTTACCCCACCAGAACTGGGGGCAGATATTGCTGAACACGGTATTGTTTTAACAGGCGGAGGCGCATTGCTTCGCAATCTAAACACCCTGCTTTCTGAAGAAACAGGCATTCCAGTTATCATCGCTGACGACCCACTCACCTGTGTGGCGCGTGGCGGCGGTCGTGCATTAGAGATGATGGATGAAAAAGGCATAGATGTATTTTCTTTTGACTAAGGTCATCTCATCTATTTAGTTCAGCATTACACCGAGTGGTACGGGAGAAAACACCATTAGCTTAAATTCAACGACCCCTCAACAAGAGGGGGTTCAATTTATTATTATATTTGTGTTTTCGATTGTGCTCATGGTCACGGATCATTACACTCAGCTGATGGACAATGTTCGTAGCGTTCTTCTAACAGCGCTCGACCCTATCGAAAAAGTGGCCACAGCGCCGCAAGACATTTACAAATGGCTTTCACAAGACTTCAACACCCTTAGCCAACTGGAAAATGACAAGCAACAACTTGAAACAGAAAACCTACTACTCAAAGCGCAGCTTCAGCAACTCAATAAATACAAAATTGAAGTCACCCGTTTAAACGCTTTGTTAGGCACTGCCAGTCAGATCCCTAAAAATACCAGTCAAATTGCCAGCGTCATAGGCTACAGTGATTCGCCACTTGCACATTTTTTAGTCGTTAACCGCGGTCAATTAGAAAAAGTTAAACTCAACAGCCCCGTCATTGATGCGCAAGGTCTCATTGGTAAAGTCAATCAGCTCTCCCTTAACTCAGGCAGAGTTTTGCTGATTACCGACCCAGACAGCCAAGTACCGGTTCGCATTCAACGCACTGGACAACGCGGAATTTTAACCGGCACAGGAAATGACAAATTGCTTTTAGAATACATCCCCAATTCTAGCTCCATCATTATTGGTGATATTGTCGAAACTTCTGGCTTAGGCGGCATTTTCCCAGAAGGAATTC
Organism: Thiosulfativibrio zosterae; assembly: GCF_011398155.1. NCBI lineage: Bacteria > Pseudomonadati > Pseudomonadota > Gammaproteobacteria > Thiotrichales > Piscirickettsiaceae > Thiosulfativibrio > Thiosulfativibrio zosterae. The sequence goes on along the minus strand of NZ_AP021888.1, from coordinate 917,540 downwards.
CAGTGGCGAAAGTCGCCAGTTTGCAAAACTGGGATGACCAACCCTATTTTGAAATTTATGCCCAAGCCCTTGCCAATCTCCACATTTCAAACAAGGTGTTAATATTACAACAACCTGTTCCAACCTCTGGCGAGGTGTTCCATGACTGAAAAACTGATGCATTTTCGTTTTTCGCAAGTTAAGTGGTTACTTTTTTTGAGTTACTTCATAACGCTGGTTTTAGACTCCATGAATAGCTTAGCCTTGTTGCCAGTGACACTACCTTCCATGACGCTTCTCATGCTGTTGATTTGGACCATGCTGTTACAAAACAAAACCCATTTGTTTACGGCTTTGATTTTAGGGCTTTTAAGCGATGGGATATTTAACTCCGTCTTAGGTGCTCACGCCATTTTATTCTCCTTACTGGTTTTCTTATTGCTAAGAATCCGCTTTAGCTTTAGAAGTTATCCGTTATGGCAGCAAACATTTATTATTACATTGTATTTTTATGCCGCTAAGATTTTAGGATTCTTTTTGTTACAGCCGGTTTTCAACGCCAGCAATGCCTACGACTATTGGCTTTCACCCTTACTGATTATTATTTTATGGCCAGTGACCCTTTTCATTATCAAACACCAGTGCCTTAAAGTGGCCTCCGCGCCTTAGCAGATTCATATGGCTCAACTTGTCCACAATACTGACGCCGAAAAGTTAGTTCAAAAACGCCTATTGCATACTCGCCTAATACTGGCGATGGTGTTTGTACTCATACTCTTTGGGGTTTTAATTGCACGCATGGGTTATTTGCAATGGTTTAACTACCATCACTACAAAAGCATGGCTGATGGCAATCGTATTTCCATTGAAACCATCCCCCCAATGCGTGGCAAAATTTATGATCGAAACGGCCATGTATTAGCCGACAATCAATCTATTTTTGTGCTGCGCTTTGACAAAAAAAAGATGAACAAACAGGAAAACTACCCAGATCAACTCATGCAACTTTTCCCAGAAATTGCTGCGGATAAATGGCAAGAATTTTTTAAACGCCTGCAAAGTGGTTATCGTGCCAAGGTATTAACCTTTGATGTCAACCTCACTGAAAAACAGGCTGCAACCTTTGCGGCTAACAGTGACCGCTTTCCTGGGGTTTCCTTAACCGCCAAGCTCAAACGCTACTATCCTTACAAAGATTTAGTTTCTCATGCCCTAGGTTATGTCGGCCGCATCAATGACAAAGAAACCCAAACACTTGATACAGATCGTTACCTAGGCACAGATGTTATGGGAAAATCTGGGGTTGAAAAACAATATGAAGATCTACTATTAGGCTACCCAGGCTATAAAGAAATTGAAACCAATGCCCGCGGCAGAGTGCTCAGAACCCTAAGCACCACCCCTGCTACTCCTGGCAAAGACATTCACCTAACTTTGGATATTCGCTTGCAAAAATATGCCGAGAAGTTGCTAGAAGATCAAAGGGCGGCGGTCGTTGTGATGGAGCCAAAAACTGGCGAAATTTTAGCCTTTATCAGTCATCCCGGTTATGACCTGAATTTATTTGTGGATGGCATCAGTCAAAAAAATTACGATGAATTGATTCATAACAAAGGCCGCCCGCTCATTAATCGTGTTACTGATGGTCAATATCCTCCCGGCTCAACCATCAAACCTTTCGTGTCACTGGGTTCGCTTGAAAACGGCATCATTACGCCCGAAAAACAAATTTTTGACCCAGGTTATTATGTTTATATGGACCACCGATATCGTGACTGGAAGCGTGGTGGGCATGGCATAGTCAATATGAGCGACGCCATTGAACAATCTTGCGATACCTATTATTATGATTTGGGGTTAAAAATGGGCATAGACATGATTCATGACGCACTTTACCCTTTCGGATTCGGGCACGAAACAGGGATTGATTTACCCGCCGAAAAAAAGGGAATCCTGCCCTCTAAAGCCTGGAAAAAAGAAGCGCGTGGACAAAACTGGTATAACGGGGAGACGATTATCGCGACCATTGGGCAAGGCTATTTCTTGGCAACGCCTTTGCAACTGGCAAAATCTGTGGCAACCCTTGCTAACCGCGGCAAAATATCAGAACCCCACTTATTAAAAAACCAAAACACCTCTAATGATGAAAACCTGTTGATTCCTATCAATAAAATCTCAAATTGGGAGAAAGTGATTCAAGCCATGGTCAAGGTGATGCACGGCACCCATGGAACCGCTCGTGCCTATACCAAAGGATTGCCCTTTAAAATGGCGGGCAAAACCGGCACGGCCCAAGTATTTAGCTTAAATGAAGAAGAGTATGATGCCGACAACATCGACCGCACTTTGAGAGACCATTCCTTATTTATCGGGTTTGCGCCGGTCGATAACCCAGAAATTGCCATCAGCGTTGTCATTGAAAACGCCAGTGCCAAAGCTGCACCTGTTGCTGTCGACATTGCTCGCTATTATTTTGAACATCTAGCCACTGAGAAACAAAATGCAAATTGATTTAACTGGGCAAGAAAAGGTCTATCGAAAAAATAAAGGGCTACTTTCGGCGCTGCACTTAGATCTGTGGTTATTGATTGGCATTTTAATTCTGATTTTACTCAGCAGCCTAGTGGTTTTTAGTGCCTCTGGTGGAGATGAAGAAGTGACTTTGCGACATTTATCAAGGGTTGGCATTGCCTTTATCATTATGGTTGCGTTTGCACAAATTCCACCGACTTATTTAAGAGTGATTGCCCCCTGGCTTTTTACCGCGGGGCTTATCATGTTATTGGCGGTTGTGCTATTTGGTCAAATTGGCAAAGGCGCACAGCGTTGGCTAGACTTAGGCTTCTTTAGATTTCAACCCTCAGAGCTCATGAAACTCGCCCTGCCGATGATGCTCGCTTGGCTCTATGCTCACGACCACCTTCCCCCACCTGGCAGAAAAATGCTGTTTGGTCTTTTTTTAGTGGGTCTTTCTGCGGCTTTAATCATTATTCAGCCAGACCTAGGCACCTCCATACTCATTGCCATGAGCGGCTTGTTTGTATTGTTTTTTGCTGGACTCTCCTGGAAGTGGATTTCAGTGGCCGCCCTAATCGTAGCCGCCAGCGCACCGGTGATCTGGAATTTTTATATGTATGAGTACCAAAAACAAAGGGTCATGACCTTTCTAAACCCAGAATCCGATCCTTTAGGCAGTGGATATCACATTATTCAATCCAAAATCGCGATTGGCTCTGGCGGCATTGAAGGCAAGGGCTTTTTAGGCAGTTCACAGGCTCACTTGGATTTTTTACCAGAAAGCACTACTGACTTTATATTTTCAGTGCTCGCAGAAGAGTTTGGGCTGATAGGCGTTGTGTTATTACTTATTCTTTACAGCTTAATTATCGCCCGAGGCCTATACATTTCCAGTCAAGCACAAGATAACTTTACCAGACTACTGTCTGCCAGTTTAGTGATGACCTTGTTTATTTATGTGTTTGTAAATATCGGCATGGTCAGTGGATTATTGCCAGTGGTTGGGCTCCCCTTACCCCTTGTCAGTTACGGCGGGAGCGCGCTGCTGACACTCATGATCAGTTTTGGTATTTTAATGTCTATTCATACGCACAAAAAAATGCTCTCCACTTAAACACACTCTAACGAAAACCTGACAATCCCCTTCAAGCCATTTAGATTCTGTGCGATTTGTGTTAAATTATCGCTCATTTAACTAATTTTATTAAAAGCAGTGACTCAACGCCTATGACCTTTTTAAAAACTCTTTTCATGAGCGCAAGCTTTCTTGTCATGAGCTTCGCCACCCAAGCCCAAGACTTACCTACGCCAACTCAAGTCCCTACCCCACAAATTATTCCATCTGCGCCAAACATGGCGGCAAATGCTTATGTTTTAGTGGATTTTGACAGTGGCGATATCCTAGCCGAAAAAAATGCCGACGAACGCGTTGAACCCGCCAGTTTGACCAAAATCATGACCGGTTTTGTGGTCATTAATGAACTGATCAATGGCAATATTAAAATGAGCGACCCAGTGAATATTTCCAGCAAAGCATGGAAAATGCCTGGTTCAAAAATGTTTATCGAAGTCGGTAAACAAGTGTCTGTACAAGACTTAATAAAAGGCATGGTTATTCAATCAGGCAATGATGCCAGTGTTGCCTTAGCAGAACATATTGCGGGTAGCGAAGCGGTTTTTGCCGAATTGATGAACAAATATGCCGCTAACTTAGGCATGACCAACACGCATTATGTCAATTCAACGGGCTTACCAGATCCAGACCACTACACCACCGCCAATGACCTGGCCAAACTGACTCGAGCGCTGATTTCGCAATTTCCAGAAGAATACAAATGGTACTCAGAAAAACAATTTACCTTCAATGGCATCACGCAATACAATCGCAATAAATTGCTTTGGCAAGATGCCACCGTTGATGGCTTAAAAACCGGGCACACAGAATCTGCTGGGTATTGCCTAGTGTCTTCTGCCAAACGCGAAGATATGCGCTTAATCAGTGTGGTTTTAGGCACAGAATCAGCCAATATGCGTATCCAAGAAAGCCAAAAAATTCTTAATTATGGCTTTCGTTTCTTTGAAACCCACAAACTCTATTCCAGCATGCAACGCTTAAACGATGCGCGTGTTTGGGAAGGTAATCGTGATCAAGTTGGCGTGGGTTTAACTGATGATTTATATATCACTATTCCGCGTGGTCAATACAAAAGCTTAAAAATTGAAACCACCATCAATAATCACATTGAAGCACCGCTTGCTCAATTAGATAATTTAGGCACGCTCAGCGTATCTTTGGGCGACACCCTGATTACAGAAAAGCCAATTGTTGCTTTAGCCAATGTTGAAGAAGGTTCTTTCTTTAAAAAATTGATAGACCAAATCAAACAAATTATTAACTCTCTTTTCCACTTGTTTGATTAGGAATTGGCATGACTGTCGCACAACAACAAACTGTCTACTTAAACGGCCAATTCGTGCCGATGACCGAATCGCAAATTTCGACCCAAGACCGCGGATTTTTATTTGGCGATGGTGTTTATGAAGTCATTCCCGTTTACCAAAAGCAACTGTTTGAATTTGACGCTCACCTAGAGCGCTTAAAAAACAGCTTACAAGCCACCAGCATTCTGAATCCACTCACGGATGCTGAATGGAAAAAGCTGCTCGATGAACTGATTCAACGCCATCCTTGGGAAGATCAATTCATCTATTTACAAGTCACCCGCGGTATTCAAATGGTGCGCGACCACCTACCCGCCGATTGTATGACCCCAACCATCTATGCCTACACCAACCCCTTAAAACCGGTTTCAGCCGATATTATTGAGAACGGCATTAAGATAGTTACCCTAGAAGATATTCGTTGGTTACGTTGTGACATCAAAGCCATCACCCTACTGCCGAATGTGATGATGAAACTGGCGGCCAAACAACAAGGGGCTGATGATGCCATTTTGATTGGCCGTGATGGATTGGTATCCGAAGGCTCTGCCAGTAATGTGTTTATGGTCAAAGACGGCACACTGATTACACCGCCCAACAGCCACAAAATCTTGCCTGGCATCACACGCTTAGTCATTGAAAAAGTCGCTCAAAACCACCAAATCCCTCTATTAGAAGCAGACATTACGCTAGATGAACTGCTTCAAGCAGATGAAATTTGGCTCACCAGCTCAACCAAAGAAGCTTTACCCATCACTCAGCTCGATGGAAAACCGGTAGGTAACGGCAGGCCTGGTCAAATTTGGCAACTGTTACGCCAACATTATCAAGCCTACAAAGCTGACTTTTTAAACGCCAATCGCTCTTAAAAGAACTCGTAAAAAATGACACAAGATTTACACAACCCCGACAATCAATCCCTAATTGAATTTCCTTGCGACTACAAATTTAAAGCCATGGGTAAAAACACCCCTGATTTGGTAGAAACCTGTTTTGCAATCGCACAAAAGTACGACTCACAGGTCAAGCGTGATCAAATCAGCCTCCATCATTCAAAAGGTGGCAAGTTCATCTCTGTCAATATTACGATTTATGTCACCTGCTTAGAGCAAGTGCATGGCCTTTATGCAGACCTTAAAGCCCACCCTGAAATACTCATGACATTGTAATCCCCTCATTAAGCATGTCACTTATCATTCGCCCGCTTGCCCTGCTCCCCTATGCGGAAACTTGGCAAGCCATGCAAACATTTACCCTAGAACGCACCCCACAAACACCAGACGAAATCTGGTTTGTCCAACATCCGCCCGTCTTTACCCAAGGGCTTAATGGTAAAGCAGAACATCTGCTACAAACTTTTGACGACATTCCCGTCATTCAAACAGATCGCGGTGGGCAAATCACCTATCATGCGCCTGGCCAACTGGTGGCCTATTGCTTAATTGATTTAAAAAGAAACCAACTCTCCGTGCGTCAATTCGTGCATGACTTGGAAGGCATAATCATTGAGCTATTGGCGCACTACCAAATTCAAAGCCAAGCCCGTGCCGATGCGCCAGGCGTTTATGTGCAGGGCCATAAAATTGCCTCTTTGGGCCTTAAAGTTCGTAAACAATGCACTTACCACGGCTTAGCAATAAATGTGTGTATGGACTTAACCCCTTTTACCCGAGTCAATCCTTGCGGATTACAAGGCATGCAAATGACTCAGATCTGTGAATTCGTTCCCAAAATCACTCTTGAACTGGTTGCCGAAGACCTCAGCGCAATTTTCAAATCCTATTTCAGCAAACACACCCTATCGAAACCATTATAATAAGCGACTCTAAAACATCGAGAAGTGTCATGAGCGGTCCGCAATATCAAGAAATTAGCTTAGAGTCCTTAACTTCACAAAGTTTAAAGGCGCGTAACTCAGAAATGTCCAAAGGCGAATACAAAACCAAATCGCTAAAGCATAAACCTGATCCTGAAACCCCAAAGCTTAAAAAACCCAGTTGGATTAAAGCCAAGTTGCCCTCTGCCAAACACCTAGGTCGAGTCAAAGAACTCAAAGGCATTTTGCGCGAACAAAAACTCAACACCGTTTGTGAAGAAGCCTCTTGCCCTAATCTAGGCGAATGCTTTGGCAATGGCACGGCAACCTTTATGATTATGGGACATATCTGCACCCGTAAGTGCCCGTTTTGCGATGTCACCCACGGCCGCCCAGATCCACTTGAAACCGATGAGCCCAAACAATTGGCACAGACCATTCAAGCCATGCAACTTAACTATGTGGTGATTACCTCAGTTGACAGAGATGACTTACGCGATGGTGGCGCCTCACATTTTTCACACTGTATTCAAGAGATTCGACAAACCTCGCCGAACATCACCATTGAAACCCTAGTCCCCGACTTTAAAGGCCGCTTAACGATTGCTTTAGACATCTTGGCACAAACGCCACCTGATGTGCTAAACCACAATTTAGAAACCATTCCACGCCTCTATGAAGAAGCCCGCCCAGCTGCCGACTATCAAGGCTCGCTAGACTTATTGAAACGCTTTAAACAACTGGCGCCGCACATTAAAACCAAATCAGGCTTAATGGTTGGCCTAGGTGAAACCATGGAAGAGTTATTGCAAGTTATGCAAGATTTGCGAAATCACGATGTCGAAATGCTCACCGTTGGCCAATACCTGCAACCCAGTGATTTCCACCTAGCGGTTAAACGCTATTGGACACCAGAAGAATTTAAAGAAGTCGAACAGCGCGGCTTAGCAATGGGCTTTACTCATGTTGCCTCTGGCCCCATGGTGCGCTCTTCTTATCACGCTGACCTGCAAGCCAGCGGACAATTTCACGGCTAATCTAAACTTTGAGAGAAACAACCATGGATACCATTCAACGCTTCTTATTTAAAGACCTCGATATTCGCGGACAACACCTCAAAATTGACCAGGCCTGGTCAAAAATGACCGAAAATCGCGGTTATCCAGACAGTATCATTGCCCTATTAGGTGAGCTCACCGCCATCGCGATCATGATGGCAAATGGCATGAAACACCAAGGCAAAGTTACCCTGCAAGTACAAGGGCAAGGCCCAATAAACTTGCTCGTGGTTGAAGTAACTCACGACTTAAAACTGCGTGGCGTTGCTAAAACCAACCAAACCATCACCAGCGAATCGACTATGGATGAACTTCTGGGTGATGGCCAAGTGATGGTGACGATGGAAAATACTCAAACCCAACACCACTTTCAATCTTTTGTACCTCGTGAGGGCGATAGCATCGCTGAAGTGTTTGAAACTTTTTTCAATCAATCCGAACAACTCGCAACCCGTCTATGGCTGGGTGCCAACCGAGATACGCTAGCCGGTGTCATGATTCAAAAACTGCCTGGCACAGATCACCGAGATGAAGATGGCTGGGATAGAGTATTGAGTTTAAGTAATACCCTCAATACAGAAGAACTTTGCAGTTGCGAATCACAAGAATTATTGCACCGCTTATTTCACGAAGAAACCCTCGAACTTTTTGAAAGCAAAACCGTGATGTATGAGTGCCCCGAAGACAAAACCCGTGTAGAACTATTACTGAAGTCTATGGGCGAAGAAGAAGTACGCCAACTCCTAGCCGAACAAGGTGAGATTGTCATCCACAATGAAATCTGCAACTATCATTTGCGCTTCAACGAAGAGGATATTAATCAACTATTTAAGCCCGAACTCAATAGTTAACAAACCCCTTACAATATAAGCAGGCTAAAGCCTGCGCCCCGCTTCTTTCATGCAATTGGGGCGAAGGCTTTAGCCTTCTTGGAAAACGCTCAAAATTACTTTTCAAAAAATGTAACTTATTGAGTTTTAAACTCCCATTCTTAACAAGAGTTAAACATAGCGAGCTAGCCAAATCAAGTCAATAACTGGGTGGTATTCGTTCAGTTTCAGAGTTTAGATAAACCGCCTACCCTTCCAAGCGCCGTGTAAACACCCAATCTTTTTCAGATGACAGATTGGCGTCAAATGCGTAGCCATCGTAGTTAAAGCCTTTTAGGTCTTCGACATTTTCGATTTGTTGGTCTGCGGCATAGCGCGCCATTAAGCCGCGGGCTTTTTTGGCGTAGAAGCTGATGATTTTGTATTGTCCGTTTTTCCAGTCTTTAAAAATTGGGGTAATGATTTGCCCTTGAATGGCTTTGGGCTGAACCACTTTAAAATATTCGGAAGAAGCCAAATTTACCAAAACAGATGAACCTGATTGAGCGAGGGCTTGGTTAACCCAATCGGTCACTTGACTGCCCCAAAACTGATACAGGTTTTTACCTTTGCTATTTTGAAAAGCAGTGCCCATTTCTAGGCGATAAGGCAACATTAAATCCAACGGTTTTAAAGCACCATACAAACCAGACAAAATAGCCAAATGGTTTTGCAAGTAACTCAGCCCTTCTGCAGGCAAGGTTTCAACTTCAATACCTTGGTAAACATCCCCTTTAAATAAAAACAGTGCAGGCTTTGCGGCCTCCCCCATTGGAAGCTGCCAACTTTGAAAGCGTTCAAAATTGAGCTCACTTAATGCATCGCTTAAATGCATGAGTTGTCCAATATCCGCTGGGGTCAAAGGTTGTAATTGTTGAATTAAATCTTGTGCCTGTGGCAATAAACTGGCCTGAGTGACTGGCAAATTTTGAGCCATGGGCGACTCATCTAAAGCCTTGGCCGGCGATATTAACATCAACATAACAATCTCCTTTAGGGCAGCACAATAGCGTTATTTATTCTGCTTTAACTTTTTCAGGTGTTAGACCCACTTCTTCTAAAAAATGACGCAATTTAGTAATTTCTGGCTTATCGGCTAATTCGTGACCGTGGTGTGGTAATCCTAAAGTCAACTCGTGCTCATAGATGCGAATGTGCGCACGGTTATTGTTACCCACACTAATTTGAGCACCAAAATGCTCTAGCGTATGTTTAAGTTTGGTCCAATCGACATTGGTTGCGATGGGGTGAGCAAACACTTTTTCAATAATAGCAACATGCTTGTGGCTCATAATTTTCTCCTTTGATTTTTGAGCAAAAACGCTTAATTCTACGCCACTTTTTTGCGTTTGTCACAATCTCAAACGCTTGAGGCGGTTGCTTTATGTGCTTGAGCAGCTTCTAGGCGCTCTAAAGTGCCGATATCGCTCCAGTAGCCTTCAAACACTTCGCCCGTTATCAAACCTTTTGACATGGCTTGGCGCAAAATGGGGGCTAAAGGGTATTTGCCATTCGGCAAGCCTTTAAATAAATCAGGATGCAAAATACTGATACCCGAAAAGGTCCATTTTCCTTCTGGCAAAACCTGATGGTTCGCTAAACCAAAATCGCCTTGAGCTTTAAAACTGGGGGTTGGCACCAGCACTAAATGCCCTAATTTTCCGGGTTCTAACGAATGCGTTAATAAACGACGCAAGTCAAAATCGCTGAACACATCCCCATTGACCACCACAAAAGGCTCAACGCCATCGCTTAACAAAGGCAAGGCTTGAACAATTCCGCCTGCCGTTTCTAAACCGCCCTCTGGCTCGGGGGAATATTGAATGGCACAACCATAGGAGTGTCCATCACCTAAGGCGGCTTCAATTTTATGCCCCAACCAAGCATGATTAATGACCACCTCACAGCCTTCAAGCTTGCGCAAATGATGCGCAATTAAGGAAAAGCCTGCAACTTCAACCAAGGGCTTGGGCAAGTCATCGGTGATGGGACGCAAACGCTCGCCGCGTCCGGCGGCTAAAATCATCACTTTCATGGTTTTAGATTATCCATCGCTGGCAAGACTCGGTTTTCAACGAGTTTAGCCAAATCCTTTAACTCGGAATAAGCACTGGCTTGTTCCACTATATAACTTAAGGTGGTGGGAATATCCTTTAAATAACCGTCTTTACCATCTCGGTGATACAAGCGCGCAAAAATACCCGCGGCTTTTAAGTGGCGCTGCACGCCCATAAAGTCCATGGCTTTTACAAAGCCCTCCCATTCATTTTTTAAAAACAAATGACCTTCACAGGCTTTTAAAAAGTAGGCGCGCTGCCATTCTTTGACCTGTTCTTCAGGCCACTTGATATAACAATCCCGAATCAACGACACCACATCATAGGTCACGCCTCCCCAAACCGCATCTTGAAAGTCCAAAATTCCGGGATTACGGCCAGTGTTGGCTTGTTCGGATGTCACCATTAAATTTCGGCTGTGGTAATCACGATGCACAAAATTTTGCGGCTGCTGTTGAGCACTTTTAATCAAATGGGTTTGCACACTCTGCCATGCTTGGGTTTCCAGCTTGCCAAGACTCAACTCTAGGTGACTTTGACAGAGCCAATCACTAAACAAGCTCATTTCATTTGTCAGCAAAGTTTCATGATACAGCGGTAAAGTTGCTTGATAAGCCTTGCCTTTTTGTTGCAAGGTAATCAAAGCATCAAACGCATCACTGTAATAACCATCCACCGTTTGCTCGTTTAACACCGATAAATAGGTGGTATTGCCCAAATCGCTCAACAACAAAAAGCCCAGGGTTAAATCTTGTGCCAAAACTTGCGGCACATTAAGCCCCATGGCATGTAATTGTTCACTGACCCGAATAAAGGGTTTACAGTCTTCATGGCTTGGCGGCGCATCCATAATGATGTAACTGTGGCGTTGCCCAGTTTGGGTGTGGCTAGCCACTTCACAGCGAAAATAACGCCGAAAGCTGGCATCGCTGGATGCCGCAACGGGCTGTGAATAGGTTTGATTTTTAAGCGGTTCGCAAGTGGCTAACCAATCACACATTCGTTCAAATCTTTCGGTCATGAAGCGTCCAAGTCAGGTAAAATAAAGAGTTTGCATAATTCATGATTTAGGTGGTAATGTCAATTCTCGCTCGGAAATTTTTTCCAAAAACAGCTCACCTTAGCCACTTAATCGCTTCGATAGTCTTAATCGGACTGTTACCTGACGCCAGTGTTCTGGCCGCTGAAGCGCAAAATTTGGACTGTTTACCCGATTGGATTGCTGAACCACTCGATGTGCCCCCCAACCCAAATACCCAACAAAAACCCAAAAGTACCCTAGAAGCCAATCAACTGACACAACCCGATGCACTGACCTACGAAGTGACCGGAAAAGTGCGCTTAAAACAACCAGGCCTGGTGGTTTTAAGCGACTTTGCACGCATTCAACGCCAAACGCAACAAGCCAATCTTTGGGGGCAAGTGGTGATTTATAGCGAAGATGTGATGTTCACGGCAGAATCCGCTGAACTTAATCAAACGGCTAAAACAGCACAAGCGCAACAGGTGCAATATCAGTTTATGGATAGCCGAGCCCATGGTCGTGCGCAAGCCTTAACGCTTGACCAAACACAAGAACGCATACAACTCAGCGATGCCAGCTACACCACCTGTCGGCTTAACCCCTATGAGTGGCAAGTGCGTGCTCATCAAGCAGACTCTCGCCAAGCCTCTGGCGAAAAGTTAGATTGGGAATTAGATTTTTCCGACTTAGACATTAACAACCTAGAACGCCGTATTTACGGTTACAACACCCTGCTGTATTTTCAAACGGTGCCAATTTTTTACACACCCTACATCAGTTTTCCAATGGACGAGCGTGCTTCAGGCCTTTTGTTTCCGGTGTTTGGTTCTCGCCAGCCGCTGGGCCAAGACACCCCCGAAAGTTATTTTGCATTACCCTATTACATCAACCTAGCTCCTAATGCCGACGACACCCTCACCCTGATCAAAATGCAAGACCGTGGCTGGGTTGTCGACAACGAATTGCGTTATTTAAACCCTTACGGTCAAATTGATTTAACCTTGACCGGCTTAAACGACCAACTAACCCAGCGCGATGGCTTGGCGTCAATTAATAGCAGTGGCATAGTGAGTTATGGTGAATCCCAAGCCGAGCGCTGGCGTGGTAAATTAGTCACCACGCAAAACTGGGGGCATGGTCTGAGTGGTGATGTACTGTGGCACGAGGTGTCGGATAAGTTATTTTTTAACGACATCCCTGTGGAAACCACCTTGCGCAACCTCACACAAACCGAACGCCATGTAAATTTAAACTTTACTCAAGGACATTTTAATGGCCAATTGAGCCTACTGAGCTATTTGCAACTGCGCCAAGATGCCGCTTATAACTACGAAAAACGCCCCGAGCTCACTCTGAACTATGCCGACAGCTTGCCCGAGCAGTTAGAGACTTTCAGTTATGACTTAACCGCCCAAACCACCGAGTTTGAGATTCCGCTCGAAGGCCATACCAAACCCGAAGGCCGACGCAGTCTTTTAAAACCCAGCTTGCGCTATGACACACAACGCTCGTATGGCAGACTTTCGGCTCAAGCGGTTGCCAATAAGGTGCATTACAACTTACAAAACACTGCCTACAACACCACTGGCACAGAAGAATTGGATATCACTGTACCACAATTTGCAGTGCATGGTGGTTTGGTGTTTGAGCGGGATTTTAGCCTAGCCAATCGCAATTGGGTGCAAACCCTTGAACCCGAAGTGCAATATCTGTATGTGCCCTATCAAGATCAATCCAATATTCCGTTGTTTGATACGGCGGCACAAAGTCTGGATTTTTCAAACCTCTTCAGTCTGAATCGTTTCAGTGGTTATGACCGCATTGGCGATACCAACCAAGTGTCTGCCGCGCTCACCACAAAATTTTTTACCGAGCAAGGTGAGCCGGTTGCCGAAGCGGGACTGGGGCAAATTTTTTATCTAGCTGACCGCCAAGTGCAACTGAGCGGAAACACGGTGGATACCGATCGCGTTTCGGATTATTTTGTCAAACTGGGCAGCACTTTGGGGCCATTAACGCTCTATTCCACCAGCCAATATAACAAAGACAACTATGAGCTTACCAATGCCAACAACCGCTTAAAGTTAGACTTTACGCCCCGCTTCAAGTTGCTACTCACCAATGCCGTAACCAACTACAATCAAGCCGGTGAAAAAGAAACCCTGGCTGCAGGGATCAACTGGCAAATCAATTCTCGCTGGACGCTGGGAAGTTATTGGAACTATGATTTCACCCTAGAACAAAAAACCGAAGTGCAACACGCTTTGCGGTACGACAGTTGTTGTTGGGCGTCCGAACTGTCAGTTCAAGAGACACAACTCACCAATGGACTGTATAATTACAGCATTCAATATGTCATAGAGCTCAAAGGACTCAGCTCTGTCGGCACAACCTTTACCGATTACCTAAACAATAAGTTGAACTTTTAAATGATGAACATTCGCCCTTTCACCCCATTTTTACTGCGTTCTTTAAGCGTTTCTGCAGTTGTTTTAAGCGGTATTTTTAACCAGGCCTGGTCAAATTCAAGCGATTTAAAGGCTAATTTAATCCCACTAGATGGGATTGCCGCCATCGTTGATGACAGCATTATTCTCAAATCCGAGCTGCAAATCCGCACTCAAGAAGCCGAAAAAGAATTAGCCGCGCGCAATATTTTGATTCAAGACTATCAACAACTGACCTTAAAGGTTCTGGACAATTTAATCTTAGAAAAAATTCAAGATGAACGCATTCAACAACTGGGGCTGAGCGTATCAGACGAAGAAGTGTTTGACCAACTGCAAGACATTGCCGAACAAAACAAACTCAGCTTGGCGGAACTTAGAGATAAACTCAATCTGCAAGAATCCGATGGTTTTAGCAAAGTGCGTGAAAAAATTCGCCAACAAATGCTGATGCAAAAACTCCGTGAAGTGGAGGTTATCTCAAAAACTCAAGTCACCGAAGGTGAAATTGATAACTACCTACAGCGCCTACAATTACAAAACAGCAACTTGCAATATCACCTACAACACATCATGGTGAGCTTGCCAGAAAATGCCACGCCCGAACAACGCAAACAAGTGGAAGCCAAAGCCCAAGACCTGCTAAACCGTTTACAACAGGGTGAAGATTTTACGCAATTAGCGGTGCGCTACTCTAATGGAAATAAAGCTTTAGAAGGCGGCGATTTGGGCTGGCTGACTTCGGAAGAAATTCCCACCTTTTTTGTCGATACGGTTGAGCAACTCGCAGTGGGTCAAGTTAGCCAACTGATTCGCAGCCCTTTAGGCTTTCACATTCTCAAGTTGAAAGAAACCAAAGACAAAGATGCCACCATCGTTACGCAATATGATGTGCATAAATTTATCATCTTATCGGATGACGCCTTGCAAAAAGCCACTCCGCCATCTGCATTAAAACAAGTGGCTCAGCAAATGAACAGCTTAGCAAAATTTCAAGAACTCAATCAACGCTATTCTGACATCCCTGCGTCGGTTAACCAAAATGGTCACCTAGGCTGGATGACTGCTGCGGAACTGTCTAATGCCGATGAAAAAGCCATTCAGAGTTTAACGAACATTCCAGGGGCTGCAGATCCTTTTGCCACCGAGCAAGGCTGGGTTATTTTGTATGTCGATGCCACGCGTCAGACAGACATATCCTTGAAAAACAAACGCCAACAAGCCATGCTGGCACTGCGCCAACAGAAAGCCAATGAGTCTTATGAGATTTGGTTGCGTCGTTTAAAAGAAGAATCCATGATTGAAAATCGTATTACCCATCCTTTGGCAGATACGCCGCAAGAAAGCATTGAAGGCAGCCTATAAATGAGTGTTCAATTCAAACAAATACCTCGTTTAGCAATTACCCTAGGCGAGCCTGCGGGCATAGGCGCAGAACAAATTGTCCAACTGGCGCAAACGCCTTGGGACATTGAATGGGTTGTGATTGGCAATGCCGCGTTAATCCAACAACGCGCTACCGATTTAAACTTGCCCATTCAAATTCAATACTATCAAACAGATGCCTTGCCCTCTGCCAACTTGTTAGGCCAAGTCAAAGTGATTGATATTGACCTACCGCAACCGGTGATTGCTGGTCAGCTCAATGTCGCCAACGCTGGGTTTGTGATTCAACTGCTGGACCGAGCGATTGCCGGATGCATGAGCGGTGAATTTGATGGTATGGTGACCGGCGCCGTGCACAAAGGCATCATTAATGAAGCCGGCCTAAAATTCACAGGACACACCGAATATCTCGCCGAAAAATCGCGCACTGACCAGGTTGTCATGATGTTGGCAACACCGGGTTTGCGTGTGCCTTTAGCAACCACCCATTTACCCTTACGCGCGATTCCTGATGCCATTACGCCTGAACTTCTAGAGAAAGTCATCACCATCACCTATGACAGCTTGCAACAACAATTTGGCATTGCTAACCCAGTCATTTATATTGCAGGGCTTAATCCACATGCAGGTGAAGACGGCCATTTGGGCAGGGAAGAAATCGATGTGATGATTCCTGTGATTCAAAAGCTCAAGCAGCGCATGCCAAATCTCATTGGTCCTTTACCGGCAGATACTATGTTTACCCAAGATAAACTCAAAAAAGGCGATGCGTTTTTGGCCATGTATCACGACCAAGGGTTACCCGTTTTAAAACACTTGGGCTTTGGACAAGCGGTCAATGTCACCTTGGGATTACCTTTCATTCGTACTTCGGTGGATCATGGCACGGCACTGGATATTGCCGGTAAAGGCATTTGCACAGACACCAGTTTTAGATATGCCATTCAAGTGGCCTGCGATATGTTAACCGGCAAAACACAGGAAACCCCTCATGTCTAAACACCAACACAAAAAAGAGTTTGGACAAAACTTTCTAAACAACCCGCGCATTATTCAACAAATCGTTGCCCACATTGCCCCCAAACCTGATCAACATTTGGTTGAAATTGGCCCAGGTGAAGCGGCTTTAACCGCACCTCTGTTAGACAAGGTTCGCAAACTCGATATTATTGAAATTGATAACGATTTAATTGGCCCGTTGACTAAACGCTTTGCACAACACCCTGCTTTTTTCTTACATCATGCGGATGCCCTGTCGTTTAATTATGCCTCTCTGTTAGATCCGAATGAAACTCAAATTCGCGTGGTGGGCAATTTGCCCTACAATATTTCCAGCCCATTATTGTTTCACTTATTAGACTCTGCTGCGCAAATTCAAGACATGCACTTTATGTTGCAAAAAGAAGTGGTCGAGCGCATTACTGCGGCACCTGGCTCTAAAACCTATGGTCGTTTGAGTGTCATGCTGCAATACAGCTGCCTTACTGAGTTTTTGTTTGAAGTGGGCCCAGAAAACTTCACCCCCCCGCCCAAAGTCGATTCAGCCATCGTTAGGCTCACGCCCTACAAAACTCGCCCTTTTGTGGCGAACAACGAAAAAGACTTCCAAGACTTGGTGCGCCAAGCCTTCAGCCAAAAGCGCAAAACCTTGCGCAATAATTTAAAAGGTTGGTTAGACGAAACGCAAATCACTGCTTGTGGCATCGACCCAGGCATTCGTGCCGAGCGCCTGACTGTGGAAGATTTTGTTAACCTAACCAACCGCTATACGGCAGAGAAGCTCTAATGGCAACCTATGTGATTGGCGACTTACAAGGCTGTTATGATGAGTTGCAACAACTCCTCAGCCTTATCAACTATCAACCTGAGCAAGATGAACTGTGGTTTGCCGGTGATATAGTTAATCGCGGCCCCAAGTCTTTGGATTGCTTAAGATTTGTTAAAAACTTAGGTTCTAAAGGCAAGATGGTACTTGGCAATCACGACTTTCATTTACTAGCGGCTTATAGCGGTGTTGAAAAATTTCTGTCTAAATCAGATACCCTAACAGACATTATCAATGCGCCAGATGTCCATGAACTGATGGATTGGCTGCGCCAACAACCTCTTATGGTACGCCATGAGTTTTTACCTTTGGTGATGGTGCATGCCGGTATTCCACCGCAGTGGACGATTTCGCAAGCCCAAAATTTAGCCGATGAAGTCCAAAAAAGTCTTCAGGCGGATGACTGGCAAGATCAATTACGCCATCATCTATTTGGCAGCGAACCAACCCTGTGGCAAGAAAGCCTAACGGGCTGGGACAGATTGCGTTACATCGTCAATGCCTTTGCCAGAATGCGCTATTGCTCGGCAGATGGTGAATTAGAGTTTAGCCAAAAGGGCAAACCTGAGAACAACGCTAGCCACTTTCAGCCGTGGTTTACTTGGCCACACCGCAAAAATAAAACCGCCGAAATTTTCTTCGGTCATTGGTCTACTTTAGGGGCAATTGATGCCTATAATATCCACACCACCGATACAGGATGTCTTTGGGGTGGCAAGTTGACGGCCTATTGCCTAGACTCAAAAATGCGTCATACCATTGATTGTCCGCAAGCTTGCCAACCCAAAAAGGCAAAATCGTCATAACCCAACTTTGAGATAGGCACCCACAACGCATGGATCAAGCAGAAAACGACACTTCACCCTCAACCCCAACCGCAGCTGAAATGCTGACACGCTTGAGAGCGGTTGATACCGGTATATTTGATATTAAATCCCTAGCGGATCAACTCAAGGGCAAACACGCTTGGATATTTGTTTTAACCATGCCGGTTTCGGCTATCTTTTTGGTCACCGTGACCCTGTTAGGCACTTTTTTAACCGGTTATTTTGTGGCCAGTTTTTTAGTGGCCGCATTGTTGTTGTTTATTGTTGGCAAAATGCTCGATCAATTTGAAAAGCGCTTTTTTTATCAAGCCAGAATCACCGTGATGCAACGCATTCAAGAAACCGAAGGCGACTATGGCTTAATTCCGCATTTCAAAGATTTTTTACCCGCAAAATACCGCCACCTGTGGCAATCTTTACGCAAAGGGCGCTACCAATATATTGACCAATATATTGCGGCCATCACCCTATTACAACACAAGTTAGAAGACGATAAGTTCACTCGGATTTGGGAAATTCGCCACCCAGAATTAGCCAGTGATGAAGATGAAGATGAGGTTTGACCATGCTACAACAAAAACTACAAGAAGCCATGCAAGCCATTTATGGACATAAAATTCCTGAAATACCCGAAGAAATCTTGCGCCTAGAAAAAGAGCTTCAAAGCAAATTCCCTAACATTATTCAAATCGCCAATATTATTGAACAAAATGCGACCTTATCAGGTGAGGTGATCAAAATTATCAACTCGCCGATTATGAAACTCAAACTCAACTCGCCGATTAAATCTATCAGAGATGCGGTGAAGGTTTTGGGGTTAGACAATATTTATAATCTAGTGGTCGCTTCAGCGCTAAAAAAACTCTTTAGCGATAAAGGTTTGCATAAAGACATTATGGATCACAGTGTCGATGTGGCTTTTTGTATGGCAGAATTATCAGAGTTTGTGCATGGCATTACGCGAGATGAAGCCTACATGCTGGGACTCTTCCATAATGTGGGTGCTTTAATGCTCGCAGGCATTAATCCAAAAGCCTTCGGACCGCTTTTTACCAGCTCATTAAGTTTGCCCAAAACCATTCTTCAAAAAGAAGCCAGCTTATTTAGAACCGACCATGCCATGGTTGGCGTTTTGATTACCAAAAAATGGCATCTTCCGTCCACCATGATTCATGCGATTATGCTCCACCACAATGAAAGCTGTGAACGCATTAAAAATGACGAAGTTAGAGCCATGGTGGGTATGTTAAAAGTGGCGAATGCCGTGGTTTCGGAAATTTCTTTAGGTGCTTATAGTGGCGTTGAAATGAAAGAATACCAGCAAGATGGCATCAAAGAATTAATGCTGCAACAAGAAGACTTAAAGATGGTTAGAACTGCTTTAATGACCAACTCAGTAAAGGTTTAACTTTAAATTGATAAAGCACTGTGCGTGAGAAAAGTCTGGCTTGGGTTTGACTTGAATTAATATTTAGTTTGAATATAGCGTTTAAATTGCGCTATTTCAGTTCTTAAATTTTGTAATTGCCCAACCAAAGAGCTGTCATCAGCTTTAGGGGCTTCGACTGTCACCGCGTGTTTACCTTTTGCCAAACGCGCTTTGGCACCTGGAATGGTAAAACCTTGATCATGCAATAATGAACGAATTTCTATCACCAACTCAATATCCTTGCGTTGATAATAACGGCGAGTGCTGCGTTTGACTGGCTCTAGTTGATCAAAAACTTGTTCCCAATAACGCAAAACATGCGCTTTTAAATCGCATATTTCGCTGACTTCACCAATGGTGAAATATTTTTTATCAGGAATATCAATCTCAAGCTGTTTAGCTGAGGAAATTGAAGTGTTTTTTGGATTAGCCATGGTTATCTATTTGAGCACGCAATTTTTGACCAGGCTTAAATGTTACCACTCTTCGAGCAGAAATGGGAACATCTTCACCGGTTCTTGGATTACGACCTGGACGAGAGGACTTATCTCTGAGTTCAAAGTTGCCAAAACCAGACAATTTAATTTGTTCGCCTTTGGTCAGGACTCTGCCCATTTCTTCAAAAAACTGTTCAACCACCTCTTTTGATTCACGCTTGTTAAAGCCAAAAGTATCGGTTAAAGATTGCGCAATTTCTGCTTTGGTTAAGGCCATCTCTATTTCCCTCTTTATTATCTTAATCTTGCTTGTACTTTTTGCGCCGCCAAATCAATAATTTGAGCGACCAAGGCTTCTACTTCTTCATCCTGCAAGGTACGCTCGGTATGCTGAATTTTCAAAGTTAATGCAATACTCTTTTGATGAGGCTCTATGCCTTGTCCACGGTAGATATCAAACAATTCCACCCCTTGCAAAATGCTGGATTCAACGGACTCAACCGCATCAAATAACGCTTGGACTGGCAACTCCCCATCGACCACAAACGCCAGATCACGCTGTACTTCTGGGAATTTTGAAATGGCATTCGCAGAAGGCACCAATTTTGTAGACAAAGCATCCAAACGAATTTCAAATAAAAATACCTTGCCAGAGACCCCTGTGAGTTTTGCGTGTTTGGGGTGTAACTGCCCCATAAAGCCAACGGTTTTACCGTCTAACTGTATGGCTGCCGATTGACCGGGATGAAAAATGGTATATTCATGGGGAACAAAACGCACACGATTTTGTAAATGGCTCATACCCAACAAGGTTTCAACATCACCTTTTAGGTCATAAAAATCCACGACTCTTGGCTCGGTCACCGCCCAACTATTGGGTGTTTTAGAACCAACAATCGCACCACCCAACACCGGAACTTGCTGAACTTGGCCATCTATTTGAACAAACGTTAAACCCGACTCAAAAATACGCACACGGTTTTGTTGACGATTTTGGTTATAAGCAATGGTATTTAAAAACCCAGGGAATAAGGTGGTGCGCATCGCCTTCATGTCATCAGAGATTGGGTTTTGTAAACACACATAGGGCAACTCAGGTAATAACACCGCTTGCTTGGCTTCTTCAACAAAGCTATAAGTGACCACTTCATGATAACCACGCTGCACTAAAGCTTGTTTTAGGCCATACAACTCTTGCTCAGACTCAGGTAAGCTAGGCAAACGCACAGGGGCTTCAACAGGCGTTTCTGGTAGGTTGTTATAGCCATAAATACGGCCTACTTCTTCAATCAAATCGGCTTCAATCGCCATATCAAAACGGTAAGATGGTGGCGTCATTAACCAACCATCAGCTTGGTTTTCAATGCTAAAACCTAAGCGTTTAAAAATACTTTCAACCTGATCATTGGCAATGTATGCACCCAATAATTTCACTATGCGCTCAGGACGCAAGGCGATCGGCTTAACTTGCGGCAATAATTCAGCGGAAATCTGGGCATTCACCTCAGAAACCTGACCACCAGCAATCTTGGTAAACAACGCCAATGCACGCGCTAACGCACGCTCGGGTAACTGTGCATCTACACCTCGTTCAAAACGATGCGAAGAGTCCGTGTGCAAACCATAAGCACGGGCTTTACCCACAACACTTAATGGAGTGAAATGTGCACACTCAAAGAAAATCGCTTGGGTTGTGTCTGAAACCGCAGAATGCAATCCGCCCATCACCCCTGCTAAAGCCAAAGGCCCGTTGTCATCGGCAATAATCAAGGTATCGTCGGTTAAGGTCAGTTCTTTTTCATCCAAAGTGATGAGCTTTTCACCCGCAACGGCTTTGCGAACTTGAATCGCGCCTGTTAATTTAGCCAAGTCAAAAGCGTGCATTGGTTGACCCAATTCCAACAAGACATAATTGGTAATATCGACCATCAAATTCTTAGGATTTAAACCACCGCGTTGCAGGCGTTGTTGCATCCATTTTGGTGTGTTGGCTTGAGTGTCGAATCCTGTTACCACGCATCCTAAATACTTAGGACACAAGGCAGGCTCTTGTACCTTAATCTCTACCGAACAAGCACCTTGCTGGGCAACCATCATGTTTTCAAAGGGTTGTTGCCAAGCAATATTGGCAACGGCAGCCACATCACGCGCAATGCCTTCCACACTTAAACAATCCGCACGGTTAGGGGTTAAATCCACTTCCAAAACCGTGTCATTCAAATTTAAATAGTCACGAACATCCATACCAATCGGGGCATCGTTTGGCAACACATGTAAGCCATCAACGCCATCGTCAGGCAATCCCAGTTCACTTGCTCCACACAACATACCATTAGAAGACACACCGCGTAATTTGGCTTTTTTGATTTGGAAATCACCCGGTAAAGTCGCCCCAACCATGGCACAACAGGCCTTCATGCCTGCAACCACATTTTTGGCACCACATACGATTTGTACTGGTTCACCCTGACCAACATCCACTTGGGTCACATTCAACTTATCTGCGTCTGGGTGTTTTTCAACCGATAATACATGCCCGACCACCACATTATTAAAGGCTGGCGCAACTGGCTCAATGCCATCCACTTCTAAACCGGCAAGACTTAACTCTTCTGCCAATCTGTTTGAATCCCAATCCGGATTCGTCCACTCTCTTAACCAATTTTCACTTAATTTCATATCAAATTCTCACCAGGCCTGGTTGTTTTTAGACCGTTTTTCGACCCTTTTGGGTTTATTTAAATTGCTTGAGGAACCGTAAATCGTTCTCGAAAAATTGACGCAAATCTTTTACGCCATAACGCAACATGGCAAGGCGCTCAACGCCCAAACCAAAGGCTAGGCCGGTATATTTTTCGGAATCGACATCAACATTTTTTAGGACATTTGGATGCACCATGCCGCACCCTAAAACTTCAATCCAACGGCCATCGCCAAATAAATCTGTGGCAATATCCACTTCTGCAGACGGCTCGGTAAACGGGAAATAAGAGGGTCTAAAGCGCACTTTTAAATTGTCGTCTTCAAAGAATTGACGCAAGAATTCAATTATCAACGCACGCAATTGCGCAAAACTGGCGTTCTCTTCAATAATCAAACCTTCAACCTGATGAAACATTGGGGTATGGGTTTGGTCAGAGTCACAACGGTAAACGCGACCTGGCGCTATAATGCGCATGGCCCCTTTGCGTTCTTCCATGGTGCGAATCTGTACACCTGAAGTATGTGTTCTAAGTACCGTTGATTCATCAAAATAAAAAGTATCGTGCATGGCACGCGCAGGATGGGTTTCTGGAATATTGAGGGCTTCAAAGTTGTGCCAATCATCTTCAATTTCTGGGCCGGTTTCAACATCAAACCCTGCCTTAGCAAAAATAGACTCAATACGACGCAAAGTGCGCGTCACCGGATGTAAGCCACCGATATCCAAATCACGACCTGGCAAGGTAATATCAATGCGCTCTTCGGCTAATTTTTTGGCCAACTCTGCATCATCTAGGGCACGCTTTTTATCGCCCAATGCGGTTTGCACCGTTTGCTTAGCATCATTAATCCATTGACCAACCTTAGGGCGTTCTTCATTTGAAAGCTTACCTAGGGTTTTCATCAGTTCGGTAAACTCACCCTTTTTGCCAAAGTATTGAATACGGATTTCGTCGAGGCTAGCCAACTCCGTGACCGAGTTAATCAGCGTCTGGGCTTGAGACACTATATCCTGCAGTTTTTGTTGCATGATCGTTAAGACCTTCTTTTTGAGTTAATTCTATGTTTAAAATTATTGACTTTTTGGCTGATCAGATTACTTAAATCATTAATTTTAAAAATAAAAAGGGGACTTGCGTCCCCTTAGTTTCAATACGAGATTGAATTAAGCTAAAGCTGCTTTCGCTTTTTCAACAATGGCAGCAAATGCTGCTGCATCATGAATCGCAATGTCAGATAAAACTTTACGGTCAACTTGTACGCCAGATTTTGTCAAACCATTGATAAAACGGCTATAAGTCATACCGTGCATACGAGTCGCAGCATTGATACGAGCAATCCATAATCTACGGAATTGTCTCTTTTTCGTTCTACGGTCACGGTATGCGTATTGACCTGCTTTAGTAACAGCTTGCTTAGCAACGCGGAAAATCTTACGACGCGCGTTGTAATAACCTTTTGCTAAGGCCAATACTTTGTTATGTCTTCTGCGCGCAATTACGCCTCTTTTAACTCTTGCCATCTTCTATCTCCTTAGCTGTATGGAAGCATGCGGCGAACCATTGCCACATCGTTATCGTGAATCATGCTCGCAGAACGAAGATGACGCTTACGCTTAGAAGACTTCTTGGTCAAGATATGACGAAGGTGTGATTGTTTGCATTTAAAACGGCCTGAGCCAGTTTTTTTAAAGCGCTTTTGAGCACTTTTATTTGTTTTCATCTTAGGCATTGCTAAAACTCCAATTTAGATACCGAGGTACCTAGTCAGTTTTGAAATATTTTTAAGCTTTTGTAAACTTAAAAACTTGGAACAATAAACAGCACTGAGTGAGCTGCACCAGTAATGGCGTTGGACGCCATCCTAGTTATTGTTTTTTTGGCATTTCGGCCTATTGATTAACCGGCATAAACCGGTTAAAAAATTTTGTAGCGACTCAAACTTTTTTCGTTGGAGCAACCATCATTTGCAGTGTGCGACCTTCCATTTTAGGCATTTGCTCTACCATGGCTGTGTCACCTAAATCTGCCTTAACGCGTTCTAGCATGTTCATACCCAAATCTTTATGGGTAATCTCACGCCCTCTGAACCAAATTGTGACTTTAACACGGTCACCATTTTCAAGGAACTTCATAACACTGCGAAGCTTAACTTGATAATCGGCATCTTCAGTTCCTGGACGGAATTTAACTTCCTTAACCTGAACTTGTTTTTGCTTTTTCTTAGCTTCTTGTTCTTTTTTCTGTTTCTGGAAACGGAATTTACCGTAATCCATAATCTTACAAACAGGAGGTACCGACTTCGCAGTAATCTCAACCAGGTCCAAGTTAGCAGCTTGGGCTCTTTGTAAAGCATCTTCGATAGACACGATACCGGCTTGCTCACCCGCTTCATCGATTAACCGCACTTCATGGGCGGTAATCATGTCGTTAATATTGTCTTTTGGGGTTTCTGGCTTTAGTGGTTTCCCACGACCTCTTCTTACTGCGATGGTATTATCCTCCTATGACTGAACAACACGCCCTAAATTGGCAATGTCATCCGTCAGTAAATTAATGATCTCGTCAAATGTAAAAGACCCTAGGTTTTCTCCACCTCTGGCACGAACATTAACGGCTCCGTTTTGCATCTCTTGATCCCCTACCACAAATACATAAGGTACTCGCGCTAAAGAATGTTGGCGAATTTTAAACCCAACCTTCTCATTTCTCAAGTCTGTTTCGACTCTAAACCCCTGTTTTTTCAATTTTTTTGCAAAATCGACCACATAATCACTGTGAACTTCTGCAATTGAAGCAATAACGACTTGCACAGGCGCTAACCAAGTTGGGAATTTGCCCTCATAATGTTCCACCAAAATACCTACAAAACGCTCTAACGAACCTAAAATGGCACGGTGAATCATCACAGGATGATGTTTTTCATTATCTTGACCAATATAAACCGCATTTAGGCGCTCAGCTTGAGTCATCGAGAAATCTAATTGAATGGTTCCACACTGCCACACACGCCCAATGCAGTCTTTTAATTGGAATTCAATCTTAGGGCCATAAAAAGCACCTTCGCCCGGCTGCAAAGTATAACTTAAGTTAGCGTCTTTTAAAGTTTGCTCAAGTGCCGCTTCTGCTAAATCCCAAACCTCATCTGAACCTACACGGTTTTCTGGGCGAGTTGAGAACTTAACCGCGATATTGTCAAAACCAAAGTCTTTGTAAGTGTTAAATACTAAATCGATACACCCTTGGACTTCTGCTTTAATTTGATCTTCTGTACAGAAAATATGAGCGTCATCTTGAGTGAACGAGCGCACACGCATCAAACCGTGCAAAGTTCCAGAAGGCTCATTACGGTGCACCAAACCAAATTCTGCTAAACGAATCGGTAAATCACGGTAGCTATTTAATTCACGGTTATACACCTGAATGTGTCCAGGGCAGTTCATGGGCTTAACGGCATAATCACGGTTGTCTGTGGCCGTAGTAAACATATTGTCTTTA
Source organism: Thiosulfativibrio zosterae (assembly GCF_011398155.1). Classification (NCBI taxonomy): domain Bacteria; kingdom Pseudomonadati; phylum Pseudomonadota; class Gammaproteobacteria; order Thiotrichales; family Piscirickettsiaceae; genus Thiosulfativibrio; species Thiosulfativibrio zosterae. The sequence continues at coordinate 891,227 of NZ_AP021888.1, read as the reverse complement.
AACTTGTCCCAGTGACCTGATTTTTCCCATAAAGAACGATCCATAATCAATGGGGTACGAATTTCTTGATAATCGTTTTCGCGCAACTGCTGGCGCATGTATTCTTCTACGACACGGAACAACACCGTACCTTTTGGATGCCAAAACGCCATACCCGGTGCTAATTCTTCAACATGGAACAAATCTAAAGATTTGCCAAGTTTACGATGGTCACGCTTTTCAGCTTCTTCCATCATCACTAAATATTCTTTTAATTCTTCTTTGGACGCAAACGCCACACCGTAGATACGCTGTAACATTTTATTGTCTGAATTACCGCGCCAATAGGCACCCGCAACATGGGTCAATTCAAAGGCTTTGATAAACCCCATATTTGGCAAATGTGGACCACGACACATATCAATGTATTCTTCGTGATGATAGAAACCAAATTGGGTTTCATCTGGCAAATCGGCAATCAATTCTAATTTGTAATCTTCGCCACGACTTTTGAAAGTTTCAATGGCTTCTGCGCGCGGGGTCATTTTTTTGATGACGGTATATTTGGTCTTGGCCAGCTCAGCCATACGTTTTTCGATTTTCTTTAAATCTTCTGGTGTGATTTTAATGTCTGAATCCACGTCATAATAAAAACCATTTTCAATGACTGGACCAATCGCCATTTTGACATTTGGATACAATTGTTTGAGCGCATGCCCCAATAAGTGAGCGCAAGTATGGCGCATAATGTGCAAACCATCGGCATCTTTCATGGTCACAATTTCTAACGACGCGTCGTCGGTGATTAAATCACAAGCATCCACTAACTGACCATTAACACGCCCGGCTACCGTTGCTTTTGCCAATCCCGTACCGATATCCGTAGCCACTTCCATTACTGAAACTGCTTGGGGAAATTCTCTTTTTGAACCATCTGGTAGGGTAATAACAGGCATTTTAATCACTCTTAATTGTTTAGTTTGTAGATAAAAAATATTTGGTAATTTTGAAAAAAATTAAGAAGAGAATTTTAGCACACGGACTTGACTATATATAAGATTATTCTGATAAAAAATGATTAACCAACAAAACCGGTTTCTTGCGCTTCACGAAGAGCGGACGCTAGTAAATCAACAAACTCATCTTCATTGAGCCCTGTTCGCTTTAAGATGGCTTGCATAGAGTCTGTTAAAACGGATTTTTCGGTGGTGACCAAACCATTGTAATAACCCAAGTAAAAAGCACCCGCCTCTGCTAATTGGGTCATGTAAGCCGCATTTTGATATTCTCGGTCAACCTTTACCGGAGAATGATGCCCTAAAACGCCCATCACAATGAGTTTTGAAAAGTGCCATTTACGAATCAACTGCGCACCAACGGCAGGATGTAGCACGCCAAAAACTGCCTTTTCTGCCCCCAAAAGTCGAGTGAGCTTATACATACTCATGTCTGACAACTCTTTAAAACCCTCGGGATGATAGAGCGCCATCATGTAAAGACCCACTTCATGCAGCAGCCCCATCATAAAAGCATCATAAGGGTCTACATGGAATTTAGGCGCTAACTTTCTGGCAATAAAAGCAGACACCAAACCATGTTGTAAAAAGGCATTTTTGTTAATACCTTGAGCGTCACCCAATAAGTCTCTAAAGTTTAACGCTACAATCATCACGCGAATATCAGTCACCCCCAAACGAGCAACCGCTTGAGAGACATCAGAAATCATAAAACCTGGACTGTAACGCGCTGAGTTCACCACCTGTAAAATACCCGCTGATAAACGCGGATCCATCATGACCAACTCAACCACTTCTTCAATGTGCGCGCCCTCTGGTTTTAGGACTAAACGATCAAATTCAGACAAGATATTTGAAAAAGAGGGCAAGCGTTTTAAGTCGCCCAAAGCATCAATCATTTGCGCGCTGGTGATTTTATAAGGTGCGTCATTACTCATAATTTATACAATTTCTCTAATCATTTTCAATTTAAGCCAAACCACAATTGACCGCATTATCATAAGCATCGGCAATTAACTCCTGATAAGTCGACTCTGACAATCCAAAAAAGTCCAATCCCTGCATAACCTGATCATTGAGCAAGTTATCTGCCCCCACTACGCCATTGGTAAGTCCATCACGATATGCCCCAAACTCCGACAAACCAGTTAAGAAGGCATAAGCCTGATATTTGCTATCCGACAACTCTGGCGCATGATGACCCGCTACGCCCATGACAATTTCAGAGGGAAACTTCCATTGCTGCAAAAGGCGTGCACCCAATATGGGATGAGCTGTTTGAAAATGGGTGTTTTCAATGGCCACTAAGTTTCTGGCCTCGCCCATGACTTGTAACATAACCGTTTTATAAGCTTCCCTATTTTCAGTCGACAATAGATAAATGCCAATGTCATGCATCAAACCACACAAAAAACCTTCACCTGGATTGATATGCAATTCTTTTGCCAAAGATTGACCGATAAAAGCCGCCAACATAGCGTGTTGCATAAACTCTTTTTCACTGAAAGGCGGTTTGGTTTTTATGGCAGACTTATAATTGATGGCATGCGCCATCATGCGCACATCTGAGGTACCGATGCGATTAACAGCCAATGTTAAATCAGCCACTTTAAAACCAGGAGAATATTTAGCAGAGTTCACCACACCTATCAAACCCGCCGCCAAGCGCGGATCTTGTGCGACGAGATGCGCAACGTCTTCTAAATGAACCGTTGTGTGAGAGGCTAACAGTTGCTCTAGCTTCATCAAGGCATTTGGAAAATGCGGCAAATCATCCAAACTGTGCAAACGCTCTAATATCGCGCGACTGACATTGGGTTTAACAACGATGTTTTCTGCAGCCACAAACATATCCTTTCAGGAATAAATAAGATTAGTACGCAATATTAATCATTCAATCGAATTTTCACAAGTTTTATAAATCGCCCAAAACAACTTTTGCAGCAACTCTACCACAACAAACATTGCAATTAATTAAGCTTTTCATCATAATAACGCTTGAATTGCCTAGGGGTGGTCGCAAGGCCTGAGACTTCTGTTTGAAGAACCCTATGAACCTGATCTGGTTAATACCAGCGTAGGGACAGGCAGATACGCTCCTACTGACTTTCATTAACAAGTCAAAACCGTGTCATCCTGTCCTTTTAATTTTTGATTAAAAGGAATCTTAAATGAAACTTACCCCTTTATCTTTTGCTCTCCTGGGCTTAATGTCTTCAGGCACGACTTTAGCCGCCGAACTTTCACCCGTTGTTGTCAATGCCGATTTTAGACCCGCCCAGATTGAAACAACTGCTTCTAGTATCAGCGTTATTGATCAAACCGATATTCAAAAGCGTGCGGCACAAAATTTACAAGATGTTCTCAACTTAGCCCCCAATGTCAATCTGGCTGGTGGCGGCAACCCAGCGCATTATTTTCAAATTCGTGGTATCGGAGAACGCGGACAATTTAATACACCGCTCAATCCTTCTGTCGGTTTAATGGTTGATGGCATCGATTACAGTCGACTTGGCGCAGCAGGCACTCTATTTGATGTTCAACAAGTTGAAGTTCTGCGTGGCCCGCAAGGCACACGCTTTGGTGCGAATGGCTTAGCAGGTGTGATTAATGTTAAAAGCAATGAGCCCACCAATGAACTGCAAGCCCACCTAGAAAGAACCATTGGTAACTACAACACTCAGTCAGAAGGCGTCGCCGTCAGCGGACCTTTAATAAAAGATACCTTGTTAGGGCGTTTAGCTGTTCAAAGATACACTTCTGATGGTTATATCAAAAATGATTACCTAAATCGTTCAGACACCCAAAACCAAGATGAGTTGACTGCCCGTGGAAAATTAAAGTGGTTGGTTAATGATGGCTTAACACTCGATTTAACGGTCTTACACATCAATCTCAATAATGGGTATGATGCTTTTAACTTTGAAAATGACGATTCAACCATTACCGATGAGCCAGGAAAAGATTCTTTAAAATCGAACGCCTTTGCCCTAAAGTCAACTTGGAAAATGAACCCCAAAGTTGTTTTAGAAAGTACCATTACTCAATCCGATTCTGAATCTTTATATAGTTATGACGACGACTGGACTTTCAATGGATTCGATGTCTATGGCTATTCTGCTAAAGACAATTACGCCAGAAGTCGTAAAAACCATTCATTTGAAATGCGCCTTTTGTCATCTGATTTAGGAAGAATTTTTAACAACAGCACTGACTGGGCAGCGGGTGTTTATTACTTAGCACAGGATGAACAGCTCTCAAGAACTTATCCCTATGTAGATTCCCCAACAGGTCAAGAATCAAACAAATACCTAACCAGCAACACAGCAGCTTACGGACAGCTTGATCATCATTTAAATGCAAAAACAACTTTAATTGGTGGCTTGAGAATTGAACAGTTCAATGCAAAATACAGCAATTCTTATGGTTTCAACAAAAGCACCTCTGAAACACTCTATGGCGGAAAACTAGGTGTTAACTATCAAATATCAACAGAACATCTTAGTTACCTAAGTCTTTCAAGGGGCTATAAAGCGGGCGGTGTAAACGATGACAGCTCCCTGCCTCAAGACAAGATTGCCTTTGATACCGAAACTCTGTGGAACCTAGAAGCTGGATTAAATTCCTCCCTGTTTAATAAAACACTCAAAACCCGTTTGAGTGTGTTTTATGCCCAGCGAAATGACCAACAGGTCAATAGTTCTTCAGCGACTGCAAATGACCCAACTGACTTTACCATTTATTTAGACAATGCCGCCCAGGGCGAAAACTATGGACTTGAGGGAGAAATGGATTGGTTAATCACACCAGAAGTTAAAATCCATAGCTCGTTAGGATTATTAAACTCCACATTTACCGACTACACCTATGTTGACCCTAACGATACAACCAACACAATTAATTTAAACGGTCGTGAACAAGCGCATGCGCCTTCTTACCAATATAGCGTTGGGGCAGAGTTTTATTTAGATGACCACTGGACAGCTGCAACCAATATCGAAGGGAAAGACGCCTTTTACTTTTCAAATAGTCACAACCAAAAATCTAAAGCATATAACCTAGTTAATGCCAATTTAGAGTATGCGCTTAAAAATTGGACCGTTAATTTATGGGCCAAAAATATTACCGACAACCGCTATGAAGTGCGTGGATACTACTTTGGCATAGACCCAAGAACCAACTACACAGCAGACCTTTACACCCAACAAGGCGCACCTAGAACCTTTGGTTTAACCGTTGCTTACGACTACTAAATCTTTAAAACCCACCCAAAAACAACCAGGCCTGGTTAAATTTCGGGCCTTTTTTTGGTTTTTTAACCGTTTTAATGACTCAAAAGGAAACTTATGAAAATTTCTGTCGACATCAGTATGTATCCGTTACAGGACCAATATTGCCAACCCATTGTAAATTTTATTAACCAGCTTGAAACTTTTCCGGAGGTTTCAATTCAGCGCAATAGCATGAGCACACATATTTATGGTGATTATGCCGTGGTGATGGCGTGTTTAAATCAAGAAATTCTGAAGGTATTAGAAAGCATTCCTGAAACCGTGTTTGTCATTAAGTTGATAGGTACCAATCGCGAAAAGGCAAACATTCGTGCTTGCGAATGAGTCTTGGACTGAACAGCTATTCAACGCGCTGTTAGCACAATCGGGTTGGGAATGGTTGGCAGCCAGTTTAGGGATAGCTTATGTCATTTTGGCAGCTAAAGAATCTGTTTGGTGTTGGCCGGCCGCGTTTATCAGCACGCTGATATACACTGTGCTATTTTGGGAAGGTCAACTTCCCATGCAGGCATTACTCAATGCCTATTATATTGGCGTAGCCGTTTATGGTTATTGGGTGTGGACAAAAACACACGCAATACAAAACCAAGAAAAAAGCCTAACCGTCAGCCGGCGTCCACTAAACTTTCACTTAATTTTTATCAGTGCTGGTATAAGTATCAGTTTGGCTTTGGGCTATGCGTTATCACTTAGCCCCGATAATCGCTTACCCTATTTAGATGCAAGCGTCACGGTCTTTGCTGTGATGAACACCCTCCTAATGGCACATAAAGTCTTAGAAAACTGGCTTTATTGGTTAGTGATTAACACAGCAGCCATAGCACTCTATTGGCAAACTGGGTTTTTTGTCACGATTGCAATGTTCGTGGTTTATTGGGTACTGGCGGTTTATGGGTATTGGCAGTGGCGCCAAACATATCTATTACCTAAGGCTTCTTAAATTGGCTTTATCCAAGCTTTAAGACCTTTAGTTTTTTGTAGCTTCTGAGCAACCTTGTTGGCAGAAGCTTTGTTTGCAAAATGTCCCATATTCAATCGATAGCGCTTGTCTCCTTCTATATTCACCGTTTCTATCCAGGTATCTTGCAGATGATGGCTTTGAACAAACGCCTCCAATGAGGCTTTTGCCTTAACGCTCATCAACTGCAAGGTAAAACTTTTTGCTGGGTTATTTTGCAAAATAACCTTATTGGTAAGCGCGCTTGAAGGCGCATTAAATGCCTCATAGGGAGCTACCTCTATTGAGTCTGTTAGTTGGAGAATTTGCGGACTTACTGGTTCAGAAGTTATTTTTTTGACCTGGCAAGTTAAACCTTCTTTAACCAACGCACCACACAAGTATTTGACATGATTTAAATCTCTAAAAACGCCCAACCAAAAAACAAATTGATTTTGGGTTGTTTTTTCTAAAGACATTTCTAACGGCTCAGCATGATTAACTTGTGCCCATAAACCAGGAAAAACACTTCTCAACGCTTGCAAAACAGTTTGGGCGTTCTTTTCAGAAATAAAAGTGCCTAAATTGACTAAAAACTTGCCGCTGACACGATCTTGAAATGGTTCTTCCTTTTCTGAGGTTTGGGCAAAATTATACTTTTCAACGGGAAATAGTTCGAAATTAGCCCCCATAACAAGGGCACCTCGGTGATTTACCTCAATCGACAAAGGGTTTCGCGACCTTAGACCTTTTTCCTGCAAAAACTTAGGATCCACTAGCAGCCAGTAATTGCCTGGCGCTACTTTTTCAAATAAATAATAGCCATCATACGCTGTATCCGTCTGATATTTTATTTGTGGATTTGTTTTATGCGAGAGCACCATGGGTACTCGCCCTTGGTCTTGAGGCTTTGCAAACAAGCTTTCCGCATATCGCACGGTACCTTCAACTTCACCAGCTAATACAATAGGAATAAACAAAGTCTTGATAACGCCAGGTCTTGGTAAAAAAGAAACCCCAGGCTGAGATGGCATCCAGAAGGGATCGGCCAATGTTTGCTGGTCTACTTCTAAATCGGTCGGTTGGTTGTCATAAAGTCCTTTCAGCGTTGCGACACCCAACTGATCTGTTTTTGCACGACGATGCTGTTGCACGGCAATAAGTTCAGCGTTTTCAATCACAGGTTCATCTAGGTCGAAGCGTTGATTATTATTCAAATCTTCAAATACAAGGGCCGACACCCCTCCCGTGTTGGCAAGACTGCTTGATGACAGTAAATATCGATGGGTCAGTGGATCTTGTCCAAATGCAAAGCGCACAATGAGATTAGCGTTGTAATCTTGATTATTTTTTCCTAATTTAAATCGTGCGATAAAGTCTTTATTTTGCCAATCCAAAGCATAACCTTCCCCTAAGGATTGATTGACAAAATCATAAGTATAATTAATTTCGGTGCTCCATCCTCCTCCTAAGCTTGTTAAAAAATCCAAACTACCTGAATTAAACTCAAGCGTCGGCTCAAGGTTATACTGCAAACTATTACGAACAAACACCGACCCAAAACGCCCAGATACTTGAAAATTTCCACTGGTAGATTTGTTATCACCTGATGCTGTGTGAGATTGATTATGGATAAGGTTGTTTGCCAAATTGATGGTACCTATCTGGGTGCCAAGGTTCAAACCATAACTTTCACTTTTAGTTGCTTCATAGGTTTCGGTGAAATCCGTTGTCAACTGATAACTGAGAGGATTAGACAGTCCTAAATTCAAAGGCCCTTGCAAATCAAATCTTTGGGCGTTTTTTATTCTGGCCAATGCATCGGCATTGATTGCAAAATCTGCGGAATTTTGTTCAAGTGAATAGCTAAACTTATGCAACCTTGTCTGTCCCAATCCCCGTGAAAGACTAAAGTTCGTTTGACTACCGGCAGCCAAATCCTGTAACCAACTCGCATTCACTAAAAAATTGTTCCAAAAAACTCTAATCCCTGGTTGAATAAACTGGTGTAATGTTTGGTCGGTAAAGTAATATTGACTCAGATCTCCTGTAATCGATATATTTTGGGTTAACCCCGCTTCTAAATGTGTATTGAATCGCCAATTGTAAGGATCATTTTGGCGCTCTTTCTCAATAAAGTCAGAGAGTTGCCAGTCTTGTCGAGTTAGAGAAACATCATAAATCAACCCTCCGCCAACTAAACTAGCTTGATCTAATACATAGGTTTCTACCTTTTCATCTCTTTGACCTTGCGGGCCATAAAATTTTAAGATGAAGCGGTTTTCACCAATGGATAAGGGTTGATCTACAAATTGATATCGTCCATCCTCACCGACCACGAGTCGCTCTAAAAAAATACCATTTAAATAAAGCTCAACTTCCCAACCTGGTTGTTGAAACCCTGATAAGGTCGTACTACTCGCATTGGTCACGCGCCCAAGAGGGCGATTGCTGGCTCTTACCCCGAAATCGTTCCCACCCGTGGGCAAATGCGCAATACTTGCCGTTGAGATATCCAACAACGAAACATAAGAGGCATTCAGCGGACCCAACATCTCGGAATCTAAACTGCTTCGCTCAAGAGCAAGCCTAAAATTTGGCTGAGTACGCTGCGCGACCTCATCGTAATTTAAATTGCCAAAATACCTTGCTGTCATATAGGCAAGGTCGCCCGAGCCCAACAAAGATAAATTTAAGCGATGTTTTGCTTGATAATCACGATTAAGTGAAAACTGTACATCACTAAAGACTGGTGAAAATGCTTGATAAGGTACATCTTGGCGGGGTAAGCGCACCTCAAAATCACTCATGATGGATTGTTTCTGGCGCAATTCACGCATGAGACGCTCTTGTATAGGCAATTTTTGTTGTGGGATAAGTTTTAAGATTAATTCCGTAGCATTGACGGTTTGGCGTATTCCAAACCAACTGAGCGCTTCAACAAGCTTAACTTTAATACGGGTGGCATTAACCTCAATTTCTTTAGCATCCAAACGATGAGGCTTATCTTTGATAAAGGCGGAATCCAAATCATATTGCTCTGGCACATTGGGTGTGGGAGATAACTTAAATCGATTTTCAGGACGAATAAACCAACCTTCCGCACCCAAAATGCCATTTTTCTTTTGAATTGGAATTGGAAAATCTAATAAACGCAACAATTCCTCAAAATCAACCCACAAATCTTCGCCGCGCTCTTCCACACTGAGTTCGCCCAGCAAAATGTTGTCGGCATAGGTATCTAAAATTAGGGTTTGAATTTGAGTTCGAGCCAAGTCTTCTTGGGAAATCATCTTGCCAGAGATTGGATCAAACAGTAACCCTTTTGTCGCACTTTGATTGTCTGCCCAAGTTGTAATGGGCCATAGAAAATAGCTAAGTATTATGCCAAAACATATCACTAGGGGGCGCGCATCAAAAAGCTGCATCAGTTTATACAAAGCCTTAAGTTTTAATATTGAAATTCAAAAACATCAAAAATACGCTGCGGATAAAATTTCGCAGCTTCATAATCCACCTTATAGTAGCCTTTTTTGGCTGGCTGATCTTTCAAACCAATTAAAATGGTTCTGTGAGAAAGCTCTCGATAGAGCGTGGAATTGTCTAAAAAAGCCACTCGTTGATACTCTTCTTGCAAGGTTGGTTTCCAATAGACATTAAGCTTGCCTACACTACTAAAACTTCCAGAACGGTTTAAATCAATCGCAACTGCCCATTGTTTTTGTTTGGGATTTTCAGAAACTGGGGTTGCCAAGATTTGCGCTTTGGCAATTTTTGCCTGTAAATTTAATTTGCCCTGCCAAACTTGTACCGGAATAGTAAAACTAGTCAACATAAAAACCTGCATCTTTGCAGCCCCAGGAGCAGAATCTATGGCAACGGGATTGGGCAATTGCGTAAACCCCAAATGTGTTCTGTACTCTCCCTCTGGCAAGCGCTCTGGTCGGCGTAAACTTAAACGCACGGTTTGCTTTTCTCCCGGTGCCAAAGTGACTTGTCGCGGACTAAAGCGAATCATATCCTCTGCTGCAAACATTCCAGTTAAATCGTCTTTCTTGTTGTCTAGACGCAAATAACCACCGTCAGCTGTTTGGCGTTGAGTAACCAACTCTATACGATAAGTTGCTGTAGTGTTGCCTTGATTCATAATCACAACATTTTCAGCGCGTTCATTGCCGCTAAAGAGTATACGGGTCGGGCTGATTAACAAATTGGCATGCGCTAGGGTAGAGCATATCATCAGCACTAAAAAGATGAGATTTTTCATAATAATTTCTTTTTAATAATCAATATTCAGTTCAAAAAAGCGGTAATAATCACCGTCTGGATAAACACTACCATTACCAGAAGTGACGAGCCGAGCGGGTAAGTTTAAAATTAATTCCCCCTGGGCATTGGTATTTTGCGTGGCAAAATCCAAATAGGGTTCAATACTAAATTGAGTCGGTGTCACTCCACCTGAGTAGCTGCTTGCAGTAGAGCCCGGGCTTATCGAAAACGATAACTGCGTGAAAGGCGGAAAGTCATACAATAAAAAACGCCCAGGTTGACCAGCCTCTAAAACCACAAACGCATCATCCTTTAAAATTTGACCCGTAGATGTGATTTGCATGATGGCAACTGTATTGTTATTTTTGAGCGCAATTTTGCCAAAACTTAAAGCTTGTTGTTGAGAGACTTCACCCGCCTGGACGACCAAACTCAGTGATAACAACCAACTAGTCAAAACCTTTTGAATTCTAATTTGCATCTTTTAAAGCCATCTAAGCGGTTTTAAATAAAAAAACCTTCAAGAAGAAGGTTTTTAGAATTAAGAAATTTTATTAATAAAATTAATAACTTACCGTTACCGCAAAGGTGCCTGTATAGGTTGTTTCATCATAAAGATCTTTTGGTGCAGCACCGTTCGCAACCGTTTTGAGAGTCGCACCCACATTAAAAACAAGGTTCCCTGTTGCATCAGTGGTTGTACCAAAGGTTTGGTTATTGCCTTCCGTGGTCGCATACTTGGTAAAGGTATCCAAAGTAAAAGTATCCGCAGAGGCAGCAGCGGGATCAGACAGTGTAACGGCAACTGTGGGAAGAGTTACCGCAAGCGCATAATTGCTTGCTGCGCCACTGACAGTAACTGTTGCCGGAGAACCGGCTGAAAGTACGACCATCGTGGCATCTGAAGTGGCACCATTTGTAGCGACAGGAGCAGTTGCGGGGTTAGGCGAAAGCACCATAGTGGCAATTTCTGCTCCCGCAGCATCATCCTTGGTCGCTGAAATCGTTCCTAAGTTCATAGGCGTAAAAGCCACATTAATCGTGTTATTTACCGTGACTGAAGCGCCAATGTTTACAGTGGTTGCGTGGGCAGGAAGGTTAAACAACCCTGCGGACATGGCTAAAACCACCAACGTTTTTTTAAAAAAAGTGTTTTGTATTTTCATATCAAAAATCCTTTCATTTATTAGTTATATACTTGAGTTTAAATGAGTTTTGCTGAATCTCAATCAAACTTAACTCCTAAAAATAATTTTCAGGTTATTAGCATTAACGGCTCGGTCATGAGTTTCTTAACAAAAAACATCAAAAATGCTTAATCAAATCAATCAAACATTAACATGATGTTATCTTAGGCATTTATACCAATTTACTCAAGAATATTTTTGTATGTCACGCTATTACCTTGGCCAAAAATACTGAGGAGAAGCAGCCTTAACTTGGCGTTCAACCAACAAATTATTTTGAATATCTACTGGTGGCAAAACTGAAGAACGACTGACTGTTTTAAGCTTTTTTAAATATTCCAATAATTCGTCTACTTCCTCTTGCTTGGCAATCAATTGCATTAGTTTTTCTCTTAACTTTTGCCATTCACCTAGCGCAATCTGAGCGTGCTGCATTTCCTGAACACTTTCTGTTTGAGTTTGCCAATTCTGCAACCACAGTTCTGTTTGATGATAGGTTTTTAGAAATTCATTTTGAATATTTAGTCTATTCAAGTCTTTCGTTGTGATGGGTAAAAAATTATTCACTGTGATTAAGTTATTCAAATCGCCAACATCCGCTATACCGCTGATATCTTTGGTCTTGTAGCGCTCTATATTTTTGATTGGAATTTGCCGCTCAGCTACGACTAAATCACTGACTGTTTTTCGTGCAATTTGATTTAAGCCTGTGCTTGGCAAATTTTGAATTGTAGATGCTTGGGGTAAGTTCTGCACATTCAGCGTTGCGGCATAAGCTGTTTGAACACTCATCTCCATTAATCCCATCAAGCCTATTAATAGAGTGATTAACAAGCCATTTTTTTTCCAAAAAGCACTCTTTTTTACTTTAAAAAAATTGTTCATATACTGTCCCAATTTAAATCACGACTAGAGGCTAATGAAAAGAGTTAAGCAGTTATTAAGCCAAATAGCTCATTAAAAGTTTCAACCAAAACAATTCATGCTTTCAAACAGCTTTAAGAGTGCTGTCCCTAGTGGCGCCTCAATAAAATCGGTTTCCAATGTCTCTTGAAAATATACTGGATTAAAATATTTCATGTCCTCAGCTAATATCAGTTTATAAACTTGGATTAAAACCAACTCTCTAGGCGCCCATACAAAGGCATCGCAATCCACCAAAGTGGTTAGGTCACCTTGTTGGGACTGTAAAAATTGATCCCAACGCAAATCCAACATCACTGGTACGCTGACTTGTGGGCACCAGTTTTGTAAACTTTTTACTTCATCATTTGTTAATTTTAATGAACTCGACTGAGTTGAAGCAATTAACTCTAGCGTTTCCAAAACCTTGTTACCAAATGTTGATAAGGGAAATTGCTCACCCATTAGGCTTCCAAAATAGGGTTGTGTTTGACTGTGTAAACTTGCCAAGTGATTTGCCAGTTGTGCGATCAACTTAGGAGAAGCGGCTTTTATCTCCAAGCCTGGCATCCAACGATTCAACAGCCAGCCCTCATGAATGCCATCACTGGATTGTGCCATGATTAAAGGCGGCACTTGCAGTCCTGAATATGTTGATAAAAAAGCATAGACCTCTGCAAAATCACCCAACTGGTTTGGTAAATCCAATCCCCATAGATGACGAACACCTCGCCAAAATACGGCGGTTTTGATTTCATGTAAATGGGCAGGACATTTTTTTAAGGCATAACAATGATCTTGAGTTTGCAAACGCCAGATTGCATGGGTACTGTCTTCAAACAGGTTGGGCAGTTTTTCAATAGACTTAACCTCACCCAGATAATTTTGGACTGCCATTGGCAAAATACCAGCAGCTTGATTATCAGTCAATGACGAGACTTTTGTCATATCCATACGCTTTCCTTAAACTTTACTGCGACCTATCTTAACGAGCAATCCATAAAATGCCTAGTCTTTAGACTCCCCTTTCGAGGTGTTTTCCGCTATAATTTTGGGCTAGATTCTTTATTGCTCAAAAAACTAACGAAGAGGCCTGCCCAAATGAACTTAGATCAAGCGAGATTTAATATGGTTGAACAACAGATTCGTCCGTGGGATGTGTTAGATCCTAAGGTATTGGATTTGTTAATGGACACGCCTCGCCACGAGTTTGTCGCTGAAAGCCAAGTTGCCCTTGCCTATTCGGATATTGAATTACCCATTGGACACAATCAAACGATGTTGCATCCCCGAGTAGAAGGCAAAATTTTACAAGCGGTTGATGTCCAAGGGGATGAATCGGTCTTAGAAATTGGCACTGGCTCTGGATTTATGACAGCACTTTTAGCCAAGTTAGCAGACAAGGTGACCACCGTTGAAATTTTCCCTGAATTGCAGGAAACTGCGAAAGCGCGTTTAGAAGGTTATGACAATATTACTTTCCAAACGGGCGATGCCAGCCAAGATTGGAATGATGGTCAAGAGTATGATGTGATTATGTTTACCGGTGCGATGGCAACTTTACCGGATACTTTTAAACACAAACTCACTTTGGGTGGACGCTTATTGGTAACTTTGGGCGTCAGCACCGTGATGACAACACAACTGGTCACGCGCATTGCCGAAGGTGAATGGGAGGTTGAAAGTCTATTTGAAACCGTTATGCCAACCTTGGTTCACGCCACTAAAGCCTCTGAATTTAAGTTTTAATCCCTAAATCGCTTTCAAAAATCAACCAGCGTAATGCTGGTTTTTTTGTGCCCTTATTTGCGTAAATCGTCTGCTTTTACGTGCTTCAACTTATCTTCATGATTCAAAAAACGCCCTAAAAACGACCAGGCCTGGTTAAAATTCTGCTCCAAAATTATCTAAAAGCCTTTAAAACTGGGCTTTGAAGCCACCTATTCCCCTACTTTATTTGCCTATAAATTTATTTATCGACCCATAATAAATTTTTTTCATTATTCAGCAAACAGCTTCGTCTATAGAATGCGCCTCATAGGCATAGATTTATTTTGTGCCGGATTAACTTTATTAATAGTAAGGAATTTATCATGGATTTGATTTCGCTCTATCCCACTTGGTACGAACCCACCGTGGGTTCTGGCTGGGTGGTGGCGCTGATTGCCACCTTCCATGTGCTAGCGTCCCACACTTCGGTGGGTGCAGCACTCTTGTTTGCCTATTTATCGCACAAAGCTTATCGCGAAGACCGCGACGACCTACTGGATTTTGTTAAGAAGTACGGTTTGTTTTTAATGGTCTTTACCTATGTGGCGGGTTCCATTACGGGTCCTGGGATTTGGTATTCCACCACCGTTGCCAGCCCAAATGGTATTGGCGCTTTGATTCACTCGTTTGTGTGGAAATGGGCAACCGAGTGGGTTTTCTTTGTGATTGAAGTGGTCGGCGTCTACATGATTGTGTATTTGGTCGGCAAGGTCGATAAGCGTACGCACATGAAAATTTCGGTACTTTTTGGGATTGCTTCTTTTGCCACCATGATCATCATCATTGGGATTTTATCTTTCATGATGGTGCCAGGCAAAGAACAATGGTTCCAAGAAGGCGGCTATTTAAATGGCTTCTACGGCACCAATACCTTTATTCAAATGGGGATGCGCGTGGCCTTTATGTTCACCATGACCGCTGTGGTCGGTGGTATCGTCGTTGCATCCATCAAAGATGCCGCATTCAAAAAAGAAATGGCGCGTAAGTTAGGCTGGTTAGGAATTATCGCCACCTTGGTGGGCGCAGGTTTATTCCAACTGTATTTAACCTCTGTACCGAGCCAAGCGTTATTGGTGATGGAAAACCGTTTGCCTGATTATTTTGGACCAAGCATTATTGCGGTGTTAGCGGGTACTTTGGCGTATTTCATCATTACCATGTTACGCCCCCAAACCTTAGTGCAAGGTTTTGCTGGCGGTATGGCCGTTGTGATTTTGGTGGCCGGTCTTTGGCCAGAAGAAACCGCGCGTGAATCGATGCGTAAACCTTGGGTAGCTGGACAATATGTTTATTCAAACCAAGTGATTGGCCGCGATGTACCCGGTATGGATGTGAAGTCACAACTGCCCATCATCGAAAAGGTCGGGATTTTACAAGCGCATCCTTTTACACCAGAGCATTTAAAAACAGTGACCGACAACAATAAAATTCAAGCCGGTGAATTCATCGCCATGACTTATTGTTCAAACTGTCACTCACCCAGTCAAACCGGGATTCGCCCCTTACACCGTTATTTTCCAGAGGGCATTACTCAAGCCCGTATGGAAAGCTATGTGCGTGGTGTATTGACGACTGGCAATATTGCTTATATGCCTAAAATGCCCATGATTGAATCAGAAGTAAAAGCCTTGTCGGCTTACCTAATGCTTAACAACAGCGGCGGTGATGCAGCCGTGCAAGTCGCCATTAAAGAAGAATTAAAAGCAGCTGACCATGCCTTGGCTATGCAAAAAGCACAAGACAAAGTGGCTCTAACACAGGAGGCTCAATAATGATGGATGCTTCTCAAGTCGCGCAAGTGACAGAAATGATGTATGCCCTGCGTAATCCCGCTGGCGTACCGACTTTTCCAATTATTTTTATGGGATTGGGCGTTTTAACCTTTGCTTTGCATATTTTATTTGTACAAATCATGCTCGGCACCTCAGCCATTACCATTTTTGGCAGTTTCAGCCAATCGCCCTACTGGCGTCGTTTAGCGGCTGCCATGCTTGAAATCGCCAAGGTTTCAGTGTCGGTCGCTATCGTAGTGGGTGTTGCGCCTTTGCTATTTGTGCAGGTGGTTTACGACCCCCATTGGTACACCTCCAATGTCTTGTCGGCAGACTGGGTTATTGGGTTTATCATCATCTTAATTTTCGCTTACTGGGCGATGTATTTCTACTACTTCACCAACGGCAAAAACAAAGATAAAACCGCACAACCTAAAGCGCGTTGGTCAATGATGTTAAGCTTGGCTTTGATGCTGGTCGTCGGCTTTATTATGCACAGCCTAACCTCACAAATGCTGCACCCAGAACTATGGAAAGAATGGTATTTGCAAAACGGTGTATTGGATTATTCTGGTTCACAACTGCATGCCTATAACCCTTGGCGTTTTGCCTTCTTTATCTCAATGGCCATTCCAGTTACTGGCGCCATGTTAGTGACCTACCGCCGTTTTAAAATGGTGCGCGAAGATGCGGACATGGGGTATTTAAATTGGGCAGCCGATTTGGGTAAAACTTGGATTAAAGTAGGTTCTGTGATTGCCACCGTTTTATACCTTGCTTGGATGATGACCTTGCCAGAAACTGCAGGCAGTTTTGCCACCTCTTTCTGGGGCATTATTGGCGGCGTGATGGTATTGTTCTTTGCCATCTGGGCGCAAGTTCGCTTACAAGGCGAAGCTAAGTTTTGCAGTTACATGGCATTACCCGTAGCTTTAGTGATTGGATTAATCGTTGCGACTTCGCGTGAAATGTTGCGTTACAGCATCCTAAATGACTTTTTCCATTACGACTTTATGGACTACAAAATCGTTATGGACTGGTACTCAACCGGCCTGTTCTTCTTAACCTTTGCCATCGTCGGCGGTAGCACCTTAGCTTACTACCTAACCATTGCTTGGAAAGCCGGTCAAACGGTGGGGGTTTACACACCTAGCCCTGCGGTTAATCGCATGGGAACCATCGCTTTATGGATTATGATTCTGTGGGTCATTCAATTCTTCGTAGCGGGTATCTGGACTTGGGTGCAATAAGGAGATGACTATGTTTAAAAGAACTTTAATCGCAACGAGCATCACCCTTCTAAGCCTAGCATCTGCACAGGCTGCAGAAGGCGGCCAGCCGATGACTCAAGCACAAATTGACAGTATTGTCGCAGCCTACCCCATGCCTTCGGGCAAAATGTTAGCCGACAATTGCTCAGCGTGTCATGGCACACTAGGCGCCGAATTTAATGAAGCCATGCCCCCTTTAGCCGGTATGAAGGCTGAAAACTTTATCAAATTGATGAAAGATTACCGTGCGAATGCTTTCCCAACCATCGTCATGCATGATGTGGCTTATGTTTTTACCGATGCTGAAATTTCAGCCATGGCAGACTATTTTGCGCAACAAGAGCCGGTTGAGTGGACTCGCTCAGATTTTCAAGGAGGAAACCACCATGAGTAAATTAACCCGTCGCGAACTCATCAAATGGTTTGGCGCCAGCGCCATGGCCAGCACTGGTTTATTAGGGGCAACCTCAAAAGCCTATGCTAAAAATACAGCGCACATTGTCATCGTGGGTGGCGGCATTGGTGGCGCATCCTTTGCCAAATATATGCGTTTGGCTAATAGCGATGTCAAAATCACCATGATTGAGCCTCACCCAACCTATACTTTCTGCCCTGGCAGTAATGAAATTTTGTCGGGTCATGAAACGCTTGAAAACTTAACGGTGAATTACCAAACACTGAAAAGTCGTTTTAATGTCGATGTCGTGCAAGACATAGCCACCGAAATAAACTATGAAAAACATCAAATCAGTACCCTTAAAGGTCAAGTGATTGACTATGACAAATTGGTGGTTTCACCAGGCCCTGATTTCGATTATCAGTTTGTTGAGGGTTACAACGCTACCTTAGCAGCCAGCGATTTTCCACACGCTTGGAAAGCAGGTCCGCAAACCACCAAACTTAAGCAACAGATTGATGCGTTGCCACAAGGCGGCACTTTATTAATCAGCTCGCCCAGAATACCTTATCGTTGTCCGCCAGCACCTTACGAGCGCGCTTCATTTGTGGCCAATATGATGAAAAACACCAATCCTACGGCCAAAATTCTCATTTTGGATTCTAAAGATGATTATGTGTTTAAAGATCATTTTGAGCATTATTGGAAAAAGCATCATGGTTTTGGCACAGACAACTCCCGCATTGAATGGGTGCAAGCCAAAAAAGGCGGCATAGTCACGGCACTGAATACCCAAAACAAAAGTGTGAAAACCGCCAATGGCGACATCATTAAAGCGGATGTGATTAACATCATCCCCGAAGAAAAAGCCGGTCGCTTTGCAATTGAAAACGGCCTAGCCCTAGGTAGCAACTGGGTACCTTACGAGCCCAAAACCTTTGCCTCCAAAGTACATCCGGATGTCTATGTGATTGGTGACATGGTCGATTCTCCCATGCCTAAAACTGGTTATGTCGCCAGTAACCAAGCCAAAGTGGTGGCAGCGGCCATAAATGATTTATTAGCGGGGCGCGAGCCTGGCACACCATTTATTACTAATAACTGTGTAGCGATGGCGGGCGAAGATTATGGCATGACCATTACCGCCACTTTCCGCTTTACTGATGATGCCAAGCAAAAAGGCTATGCCACGCAAGTGCGTACCTCAGCGGTTTCAGACAATCCTTACACCAATCGCATTCGCGCTGAAGTGGCCAAAAACTGGCAACGCACTTTCCGCAAAGATATGTTTAGTTAAGGCTAGGAGTTAAAACATGAAAAAAACACTATTCATCAGTACCCTTGCCTTAAGCTTGGGCGCTTTTGCTCATTTAAGTCTTGCCAATGAACATGGCGCAAATTTGGCAACCCCTTGGACTCTTCCACAATGGAATGCCACGCAAAGTGCCATGCCTTTAGGGGATGCGCTTAAGGGCGAAAAATTGCACCGTGATGCCATGTGCATGACTTGTCATGGCGCCCACGGCATCGCACCTTCTCGAAATGTGCCTAATTTAGCGGACAATACCCCCGAATACACTTTTAAAATGTTATTAGATTATCAATCGGGTTTACGTCATGAAGGCGATGGCAAGTCGGCAGTCATGCAAGCCGCCGCACATGCCTTATCACAGCAAGATATGGCGGATTTAGCGGTTTATTATGCACAACAAACCTTGCCTAAAACAGATGCCGCTAAACCCACTGAGTTTGCCAAAGTGGATCGTTTGGTGCGCAAGGGCGATGCCAGTCGCATGATTACGCCCTGCGCTTCTTGTCATGGTGCACACGGCGAAGGTAATGAGGTAACACCAGCTTTGGCTGGACAAACACCGCATTACTTTATCCGCACCATGCACGCTTACAAAGCAGGCCATCGCACCAATGACATCCACGAAGGCATGGGGCAATTTACCCATGATTTAACCGATGCCGAAATCACCGCTTTAGCCGATTATTATGCAGCCCTAGACAGTGGCAAAGGAAAATAACATGACAGGAATCAAAGCTATCTTGTGGGGATTATTTCTCACGTTTGGGTCTATCGCTTTAATGTGGTGGCTCAGCACCATGACGGTGGTTTCTTTATAAAGAAACCCTCTCAAAAGTTCAGTCTAAAAACCTCGCTTGCGAGGTTTTTTTGTGGCGCTTTAAAGGGTTATGTATAAAGAAAAGTGCATAAGCCCTAATAAACATCATTAATTTATCTATAAGCGTTTTTAATGATATTATGACTACATTCTTGAGCGTAATTTAAAAACACCTGTTTCGCGCTCTAACACTCGTCAATACCTTGAAGGCTCATGTATGAAAATCGCCGTTTCCAGTGCTAATACCCAAAAAATTTCTGGCCCAGCTGCTGGCTGTAACAGCTTTTTGGTATACGAAACTTTGAATCGAAAGATTCTCAAAAAAGAGCATATCCACCTCAAGGCCGATGAAATTTTCAGTATGCTTAAACTGCCTCTTTCCAAACTCCCAAGCCACCCTCTTAATGGTATTGACTGTTTAATCAGCGAAAGTTTGGGGCAAGGCATGAGCCACAAATTAACCGATCAGGGTATTCAATGCCTAGCCACCAATGGCGCAGACCCAGACGGTGTTGTGCTCGCTTACTTACAAATGTCACCGGCCTAAATAAAAAAGCCTCTCAAATTTGAGAGGCTTTTTTTTCAACTCTGTTACATCATTATTTAGAATATTCCAAAACAATGGGTTGTACCTGTCTTAACCAAGTGGGATCGACTGGTTTAAGGTCTTGATAGGCTGCATTTGCGGTAATAGCGCCATACTCATTCCCAAATTTTTTGAGCAACGGTGGAGATTTACTGTAAGGATTGTGTATAGATGCCGGAGAATTTGGATTACCGAAATAACCATTCAAATTCCAAACTGAATTCGGATTTCTCACATCACCATAAGGTGACTCTGGGTTAAAAATCGAATCGCGATGTTTTCCATAAAAATCCAAAACGCCCAAATAGGTTTTCTTAGGATCTTGTCCATAGATGGCTGAATCTTGAAGTTTTTGAACCAACCGCCAATCTCTCATGCCAGATAAACTCAATGGGTTGCGATAAGCGCGATTCTGCTTTAAACATTCTGCTTGTTCTTTTTCTATTTCGCCAATTGTCGTTTGTGCTGCGACCAACTGTTCTTTTAAAGCAGCATATTCTTGTGTCAACACATTGATTTGTTGAATTTTTTGGTTCAACAAATCTTGTTGCTGAACATCAGCATCTTTAGCAAAACTTTGACTGATGCCAACCAAACTCAAACTGCCAATCAATACTGCATGTTGCCATCCCATTGATAACTTAGACATGATTACAACCCCTCCTTTGTGGTAATGAATTGATTATATCCACTCTTTGTCGAGAATAACAACACATTAAGAAAGGCTAATTTGATTCAAAAATAGCCACAATTTTAACCAGGCCTGGTCATTTTTAGGGTGTTTTAACGCTTAAAAACTTAATTTGAACCTCAAAAAAAACCGCACAGTGTGCGGTTTGAATGGATTGCTTAGCTTAAACGAAAGTTACAGCAAAACTTTCTCAACGCCACCGGATTCAAGCTTTTGAATAAACTCTTTGTTCCAGTGGTCGCCATAACGGTTTTTCATCAACTCAACGACGATATAGTCAGTTTGTAACCCGGTCGCTTCTTCATAACGGTTTAACCCTTGTTGACACGCAGGACAAGCCGTTAAAATTTTAACGCTGCCATCTTTAACTCGCGACTCACCCGTTAAACTGATTAAACCTTTAGTCAATTCAGCCTCTTTGCGGAAACGCAATTGGTGCGCAATATCTGGACGACTGGTTGCCAAAGTACCCGCTTCACTGCAGCAACGATCTGAAAACCCCACTTCTGATTTTAACAAGTCTTTCGCGACGGTCGTACCATCCATGATTTTCATTGGGTCATGGCAAGGTGCGTGATACAAATATTTTTTACCCGTCGCGTTATCTAGCCCCATGCCTTTTTCGGTTAGAAATTCGTGAATATCCAACAAACGACAACCTGGGAAAATACGCTCAAACTCATATTTGGTGAGCTGGTCATAACAAGTTCCACAAGATACGATGACCGTTTTAATGTCCAAATAGTTAAGCGTATTGGCCACACGATGGAACAAA
Source organism: Thiosulfativibrio zosterae (assembly GCF_011398155.1). Lineage (NCBI taxonomy): Bacteria > Pseudomonadati > Pseudomonadota > Gammaproteobacteria > Thiotrichales > Piscirickettsiaceae > Thiosulfativibrio > Thiosulfativibrio zosterae. The sequence continues at coordinate 869,253 of NZ_AP021888.1, read as the reverse complement.
GCACGATTTTCAGTGGTGATTTGTGAGCTCTTATGCGCTAAACCGGCTGCAGCTTGCGGATAACCACAACATAAATACCCTGGCGGCAAGACCGTTTGCACCCCTGCATCATATAAAGAAGCAATGGTTGCCAAACCGATATCGCTAAACAGACGCTCTGAACCACACCCAGGGAAGTAGAACACGGCTTCAGCATCTTCAGTGACATCCGCTCGACGCACAATGGGCACTTGGGTTGCATCTTCAATACCCAATACTCGGCGATAACTACTTTGATTAGGCCCAGTATTTAATGGCTTACGCACAAAGTTAATCACCTGCTGTTGAATAGGCGCAGGTTCTGAGGTGCTAGATGGCAAACTGTTTTTGCGAGAAACCAAACCGAGTAAACGACCCGCTTTGTAACCCGCTGTCATCGCCAAAGCGCCCCAACCAATCATGGTTTTACGCAAAACATTAATCGTCAGCGGATTGGTGGTGTTTAAAAAGTAAATAGCCGCTTTAACCATCCAGCTGGTGCGCTTTTGACCCATGTCTGTCAAGATAGTACGCATCCGAATCGACACATCACCAAAATCGATATCCACAGGACAAGGATTGGCACACTTATGGCAAGTGGTACAGTGATCTGCCACATCGTTCATGGCATCAAAGTGATGCAATGAAATACCGCGGCGAGTTTGCTCCTCATACAAGAAAGCCTCAATGACTTGACCTGTTGCCAAAATTTTATTGCGGGGTGAATATAATAAATTCGCACCCGGAATATGGGTTTGACAAACAGGCTTACATTTACCGCAGCGCAAGCAATCTTTAATGTCGTTATTGAGTTCATCCAAAGCGTGCGCTTCAAGAATTAAAGCTTCTTGCTGAACCAAGTGCAGTGAGGGCGTATAAGCATTATCCAAACCTGAGCCTGGCATGAGTTTGCCTTTGTTGAAGTGACCATTTGGGTCAACTTCGTTTTTATAGGCTACAAAAGCGGCAATTTTAGATTCATCCAAATATTGCATCTTGGTCAAACCAATACCGTGCTCCCCAGAAATAACCCCATCTAAGCGCTTAGCAACTGCCATGATGCGGTCAACAACCGCTTCGGCCTGGTGAATCATGGCGTAATTATTGGAGTGCACTGGGATATTGGTGTGGATATTGCCATCGCCCGCATGCATGTGTAACGCCACAAACAAGCGCGCATTACGAATCTCACCATGCAGGGTTTTGACTTTTTTGTGCAGCGCTTCAAAGTCATTACCGATAAAGGTTTCTTTTAAAAACTTCAAGACTTCTTGTTTGTAAGAAATCACCAACTCACGACGCAACAGTAAATTCAAAAGGGTATCGCCCTCTTTAAAGTGCGCACGCTCTTCGTCAAATAATTGCCCTTGAAACTCAGTCACCGGCGTGTCTAAATTTAACAACACACTTTTCCAACGCAACTCAACTTGCTCTAATTTAGCGCGGGTTCCGGCAACCTTCGCATTAAAGTGTTGCGCCGGTGCTTGGGCCGTTTCAAAGTCGTCTTTGATTTTATATTCCGCAATATCACCGGCAAAATACTGCTTAAGTGCGGCCAAAATTTCGAGTTTATTCTCAATCGATTTCTCGATATTGATGCGCTCTATCTCAATGTTATATTCATTGAGTTTCTCTAGCGGAATCACCACGTCTTCATTAATTTTAAATGCATTGGTATGTTTAGAAATCGCCGCGGTACGCGAACGGTCTGCCCAAAAACGCTTACGCGCTTCTGCAGAAACCGCAATAAAACCTTCGGCGTTGCGTTTATTGGCTAAATCGACAATTTCTTGGCAAGCCTTGGCTACTTCAAAACCATTCTCACCACTGACATCGGCCAACAAAATCATTTTTGGCAAGCCTTTACGATCCGCTTTGGTGTTGTAATTAACGGCTTTAATATAGCGGTCATCCAAATGCTCTAAACCAGATAACAAAATCCCTTCAGGCTTTTTAGACTCGATGTATTGGGTAATTTCAACAATTGCAGGTACCGCCAAACTGAGGTCTGTACCAAAAAACTCTAAGCAAACGGTACGGGTATGCGAAGGCATACGATGCACAATAAAGCGCGCAGAGGTGATAATCCCGTCACAGCCTTCTTTTTGAACGCCCGGAATACCACTTAAAAACTTATCGGTTACATCTTTGCCTAAACCCGCTTTTCTAAAACTAGAGCCGGGCATTTCTAAAAAGGTAGGCTCACCCACTGGGGTTTTACCGTCTTTTTCATAGCGGGTTAAACGGAAAGAAACCGTTTTCTGATCTTGTAGCTTGCCTAAATTATGGTTCAGACGCTCAATTTCTAACCAGCGCGCATCTGGCATGACCATCTTCCAAGAAGCTAGGTTATCGAGTGTTGTTCCCCATAAAACGGCTTTTTTACCACCGGCGTTCATGGCGATATTACCGCCAATGCAAGAGGCATCTTGTGAAGTCGGGTCTACCGCAAATACATACCCAAAGCGTTCGGCTTGCTCAGAAACTCGGCGAGTCACCACACCCGCGCCCGTTTGAATGGTTGGCACTTTTCCAATGCCAGGCAAGTCAACCTGCTCAACCAAACTCATATATTCAAGCTTTTCAGTATTAATCACCACTGATTCTTGATGTAACGGAATCGCACCACCGGTATAGCCTGTTCCCCCACCTCGTGGAATCATAGTCAAACCTAAATGGATACACGCATCGACGATATAAGCCACTTCTGCTTCTGTGTCTGGCGAAACCACCACCAAAGGCAGCTCTACACGCCAGTCAGTCGCATCAGTTGCGTGAGAAACACGCGCCAGCCCGCCAAAATCAATATTATCTGTGCGGGTAAACTTGCTGAGTTCTTTGCGAACTTTGGCTCGCATGGCAATTTGCGCAGGAAACCAATCGGCAAATATTTTGACGGCATCTCGAACGCTCTGCAAAAGGTTTGCAGCCACTTCATTACCATTTAAACGGTTCTCAACTTGCTGTAATCGGTGATAAAGCGCTTTAATCAAAGCATCACGGCGTTTGGGGTTTTCAATTAAATCCCCTTGAATATAAGGGTTTCGAGTAACCACCCACATATCCCCAAGCACTTCAAACAACATACGAGCCGATCGCCCAGTACCACGAGAATCTCTTAAAGACTCAATCGTCTGCCAACAAGTTTCGCCCAAGAAACGCTTAACAATTTCTTTGTCTGAGAAAGATGTGTAGTTGTAGGGGATTTCGCGGATTCTAGATGACATAGGAGTTCCAAGTTTTACAGCTAAATATTAGTAAAGTATTATAAGCGAAAACCGACTATTAAAGTCGGTTTTGAAAATATTGTCACAGGTTTTAAGGCGCGCTAAATACCTTATTTTATGTGGTTATTCTGCACGGCGCTTCTGTTGCTTAGCGCGCTTGTTTTTGCGTTTAATAAAATTATTCGTGGCCTGCTCTTCCGATTTACCCTTACGATGTATCACCATTTTTTTGCGATCTTTGAAAGGGTTTTCGGTCACTTTAAAATCAATCATCACCGGGGTGCCCACCCACTTAAAGGCTTTACGGAAAACACCCATCAGATATTTCACATAAGAGCTCGGCAGTTTATCTACCTGATTACCATGAATAATCACGCGTGGCGGATTCAAGCCACCCAAATGGGCATAACGCAGTTTGACACGACTGGTTCCAATCATAGGAGGTTGGTGATCTAAAACAGCCTGCTCTAAAACACGGTTAAGTTCAGAGGTTGAAACCTTGCGCATGGCCGCTTCATAAACGGTTTTGACTGTACGGAATAAATCCCCAACCCCTGTGCCGTGTAAGGCTGAAATCAAATGCTGTTTAGCATAGTCCACGAACACCAACTTAAACTCAAGCTCATGCTTGATTTTATTGCGCTGTTCTTGGGTTAAGTGATCCCACTTATTAATGGCAATGACCAAACCACGGCCTGACTCTAACGCTAAACCCAAAAGTGTTAAATCTTGGTCAGTAACCCCTTCTGAACCATCCATTACCAAAATAACAACATTGGAATCTGACATGGCTTCAATGGCTTTAACAATACTGAACTTTTCAATTTTTTCAGAAATGTTTTTACGGCGGCGCACCCCTGCGGTATCAATCAGCGTGTATAAATCGCCGTCACGCTCAAAAGGTACAAAAATACTGTCGCGCGTGGTACCCGGCATATCAAATGCCACCACTCTATCTTCACCAATCATGCGATTGATTAAGGTGGATTTCCCCACATTAGGACGCCCGATAACCGCGACACGAATCCCCGGATGTTCGTCTAATTCAAACTCAGCTTGTTCTTCGTCAAAATTATGCAAACTCGATAATATATCATCTAAAGACTCGTGAACATTATCGCCATGTGCGGAAGAAATCACATAAGGATCTCCCAAGCCCATTTGATAAAACTCTGCTGTAATCTGCTCACGCTCATGACCTTCAGCTTTGTTGACCATCAAATGAATAGGCTTGTTGAATTGGCGCAGGTATTTGGCAATACTTTCATCAGCAGGCAAAAGTCCTGTGCGACCATCCACCAAAAACAAAACCGCGTCAGAATCTTCAATGGCGGTTTTAACTTGGTTTGCCATTAACGGATCAACGCCTTCATCCTCACCGCTCAAACCGCCGGTATCCACCACGATATAAGGGATATGACCAACTCTTCCCGTACCATACTGGCGGTCGCGGGTTAAGCCCGGGTAATCAGCCACGATGGCATCACGCGTGCGTGTTAAACGATTAAATAATGTAGACTTACCCACATTTGGGCGGCCTACTAGGGCAATAACAGGTTTACTCACAATGCTCTCTCTTGCGGAAACCGCAAACAGTTTAAATCAGACTAAGGCGCTGATTTTTGAATTATTTTTAAAGGATCTTCTGGGTGTTTAAAAAGGTACCAATTAGACGGTTTAATACGGTAGGCACTGACGATACCATCCACATCTTGAATATAAATTCGGTTGTCGTCCTGCATCACGCGGACAATTTTATCGCCGGTTCCATAATTATTGGATACCCGAGATCTGGCAAATTCTGAACCGTCAATTTTATCAATCCAAAACACATAGCCCTGACCATCCGCCAACAACAATTGATCGGAGTTGTAACTTAACACATCGGTTAAAACTCGATATTTATAAGCATCTTTGCGCCACACTTCTGTGCCATTAGCCACATCAAATGCGCTTAAAATATCGTCTTCATCGACCAAGTAAACCCGGCTTTCATCCACCACAAAATCTCTAAAGCCAGACACTGGCTTGCTCCAATAGAGATTACCGGTTTGAGGATTCAAAGACACTAATTGCCCGTGGTAGCCCAACACAAATAACCGCCCTTGCGTCAAAATCAATTGAGACTGCAAATCGACCATGCGCTCTAAATCGGTACGCCCCTTTGGTATAGCCACTTGAGTACGCCATAAACGCTCACCTGACTTGGCGCTTAAGGCTTCAACATAACCCGATTCCCAACCAACATAAACGACATCATCATGAATGGTAATCGGTGCTATCCCTCTTAAAGAAAGATTAGGTAATTGATGATCAACAACCCATTTAACTTTACCCGTGGACGCTTTAACGGCATTTAATTTTCCATCCACCGTTCTAACATAAATATCACCATCAGCGACCACGGCACGGCTTAAAACCTCACTGGATAATTGTGTTTGCCAAACCAACTGACCCGTTTTTTTCGACAAGGCTATCAAACTGCCTTTTGCAGTGCCTAGGATGAGATTTTCTTCCTCAACCGTTGGACCTGAAATCAAGGGTTGATCAAACTTTTGTTGCCAAACAATTTGATCCTGCCAACGGGTTTTAGTTGATTTGGTCACTGCCGTTAACAAACCAGAAGGGGTTGCAAAATAAACTTGTTGGTCGTCAGCGCCAAAATACAACCCTTCGCTATCTGAATAGGCAAACTGGTCTAAAGTTAACTGCCAATCTCTTTGCAATTCTAAGGGGGATGACATTTCTGCTAAAGGTGTCGGAACACGCACAATCTTGGCAGAAGAACAGGCCGTTAAGCCCAACATAGAAACCATTAACCAAACAAAAGTTTGAGGTTTTAATAACGACCCAATTAAATTTATCATGTTCATTACTGTGCTATGTCATCCAACTGCAAGCGTGCCAAAGTTGCAAGATTGGTAGAAGTTTCTTGATTATCCAGCACTGCTTTTAAATGGGTGCGTGCCTGATCCAAATCTTTTTGCGCCAAAAACAATTCCGCTAAGGCATAATCTAAATTCGCTTGCTCGGCAGTTGATAACTTAAGCGTTTTTGCTTGCGTTAAGGCATTTTTTGCCTCATCCAAATTGCCAGCTTGCTGTTGTAATTGCGCAAGTCTTAAGCGAGAAATCAGTTTTAAGCTTGAGTCAGGTGCATTTGCCATCACCCAGTCTAATTGCTCCACTGCTTTATCCATCTCTTGCTTGTCAGCATAAAATTTGGCCAATAGCAAAGCGGTGCCTGTCGCATAAGGGCTGTCTGGCTGCTCTTCCATCAGCTTCAAACCATCGCGCGCCACATCCCCAAATTGACCTTGTTCCATCTTAATTTGCAACACTTCAAAAGTACTTGAGGCCATAACGGCTTTAGACAAGGTTTGATTTTGCCAATAATTCCAACCTGCCCAAGCAATTGAAATAGCCAAAAGGCCTGACAATAACGAAGTGCCGTTTGCTTTCCACCAGTCTTTTAACGCTTGGACTTGTTCATCATCAGATTCATAACGACTCATTGCTTATTCCTTACACTTTATTTTTTATTTTTTGTTGATTTTAAATTTCTGAAAATTCTTGGGCCAAAGTTTCGACAAGGGCATCCCATGCAACCACTTTTTGCGCTTGATCAGTTCGCAAGGGTTTAACAACAATAGTTTGTTGCGTCACTTCATCATCACCTAACACCAGTGCAAACGAGGCGCCTGATTTATCGGCCTTTTTAAACTGACTCTTAAAACTCCCGCCCCCGCAATTCATTTGAATGCGTAATTCCGGAAAGGCATCTCGCAGACTTTCTGCCAAAACCATACCCGGTCTTTGAACCTGTTCACCCACTAACACCATATAAATGTCTTGGGCACTGGTTTCAGGAACAACACCTTGATCAATCAGTAAAGCCATCAAGCGCTCTATACCCATTGCAAACCCAACGGCTGGGGTTGGCTTGCCGCCAATTTGCTCAACCAAACCATCGTAGCGCCCACCCGCACAGACCGTTCCTTGTGCGCCGAGTTCCGTGGTAACCCATTCAAAAACCGTACGATTATAGTAGTCTAAACCCCTAACCAAGTTAGGGTTCACGACATAATCAATACCTAAATCTTCTAAATGATTCTTTAAATGCTCAAAGTGCTCAATAGACTCTGCATCTAAATGCTCAAGCAACTTTGGCGCATTGGCCACCAGCGTTTTTAAGTCTGGATTTTTAGTGTCCAAAATTCTTAAAGGGTTTGTCGTTAAACGACGCAAGCTGTCTTCGTCCAACTCTGCACGGTGAGCCTCAAAGTAAGCAACCAGAATATCTCGGTAAGCGGCACGCGACTCTTGAGAGCCCAGTGAATTAATTTGCAACTCAAGATTTTCTAAGCCTAATTTTTCCCAAAGGCGTGCAGACAAAGCAATCAACTCGGCATCCGCATCCACCGAAGCCAGCCCAAAAACTTCAACACCAAACTGGTTAAACTGGCGATAACGCCCTTTTTGAGGTCTTTCGTAACGGAACATCGGCCCCATATAAAACAGCTTTTGGATCTGGTTATGAGCCAAGCCGTTTTCAATCACGGCTCGAACACACCCTGCGGTTCCTTCTGGGCGCAGCGTCAAGCTGTCATTATTACGATCATTAAAAGTGTACATCTCTTTTTCGACAATATCGGTGACTTCCCCAATACTGCGACAAAATAATTCTGTTTTTTCGACAATCGGCAAACGAATAGATTGAAAACCATACTGCTGTAAAACGGCCTGTGCCGTTTCGGTTACAAAATCAAATGCGATTGCTTGTTGACCATGAATATCATTCATGCCGCGAATGGCTGATATTTGTGCCACCTGACTTCCTTTATGATAATTTTATCGCTCAGCTGAGCGTTTAACGCCTACCGTTTATCAGAAACTAAATCCCTGACAAAAGGCTGTAAATAATTAAAACCGCTATCACACCTATTAGCAGACTCAATAGGATTTTGGTGTTAGTCAACTTCATCAATTGAGAAGGCTGTTGACCAATGGTTTTTAAGCTGGATTCCAACTCGGGTTGACCTTGCAAATCAGCCTCATAAGGCTGCAGAGAAACCTCTAAGAGTTCTGCATAATTTCTTAAGTAGCCTCTTTGAAACGGTGTTAGCACGGTTAAATTCAGCGGCTCATTTTCAAACGCGGCTAAATGACGCTCTGCCACCTTTAGGGTTTCAGACACCTGAACCAATGAAAGCTTTTTTTGTAAGCGCGCTTTTTTTAAAGCCTCACTTAACCCACTAGACTCGATGCTTTCTGAAGATTCAATGCGTTCTGTCATAGTGTTTTTTTCCTTTTTTGGTGAAACAATCAGCTTAAAGCTTTTCTGCGGTTCTTTTGGTTCTGTCTTTGACCTTGCCAGCCAACTGTCCACAAGCGGCATCAATGTCATCGCCGCGGGTTTTTCTGACGGTACAATTTAACCCTGCCTGCATCAAAACATCTTGAAAGCGGTGAATGGCATTATTAGATGAACGCTGATATTGCGTGTTTGGAAAAGGATTAAACGGAATCAAATTCACTTTACAGGGCAAATCACCTAACAAAGCCACTAACTCATGCGCATGCTCTAAGCGATCATTAACCTGATCTAACATGACATATTCAACGGTCACGTGCTTTTTGCTATGGCCATCAGCAACATAATCATGCAAAGCGGGCATTAATTGCTCTAATGGATACTTCTGATTAATTGGGACCAAAATATCGCGCAGTGCATTATTGGGTGCATGTAATGAGATGGCCAAACTGACATCTAACTCTTCTTTAATCATGCCAATCGCAGGTACAACCCCTGAGGTACTGATGGTGACACGGCGTTTGGACAAACCATAAGCATTGTCATCCATCAAGATTCTGGCGCTTGGAAATGTATGGGTAACATTCAAAAGAGGTTCACCCATGCCCATAAAGACCACATTTGAAATAATGCGCTCTTCTTTGGGCTTACAACCTAAGGCTTTGTTTGCGACCCACATTTGCGCGATGATTTCCCAGTTTTCTAGGTTGCGGTTAAACCCCTGCTGACCCGTTGAGCAAAAAGTACACTCCAGAGCACAACCAACTTGAGAAGAAATACACAAAGTACCACGAGATTTTTCGGGGATAAAAACCGCTTCGACACAATTATGATTATCAACTTCTAGTAACCACTTTATCGTGCCATCTGCGGAACGCTGCTCTTCAATCAACTTTGGGGTGCGTATCACAGCTTTTTGCTGAAGTTTTTCTCTAAGCGCCTTACTTAAATTGCTCATTTCCTCAAAATCGCTCACGCCAAACTGATGAATCCACTTCATGACTTGGGTGGCACGAAAAGGTTTCTCTCCAATTTTGGTGAAAAACGCTTCCAAGGCTTGTCTATCCATACCGAGCAGGTCGACTTTATTTTCAAAAGTGACCGAACCTAGTGAAACTTCAGCAATACTCAACGCACAACAACCTTATCTTAAACACAATTCAGTTTGACTGAAAAAATAGCTGATTTCACGCGCCGCACTGGCTGGAGAATCTGAACCATGCACCGAATTCTCACGCATATTCAGCGCAAAATCTTTACGAATGGTTCCCATATCGGCTTTCTCTGGATTGGTTGCACCCATGATTTGACGATTTAAAGCGATAGCATTTTCTCCGGCCAAAACCTGAACCACTATCGGACCCGAAATCATATAAGCCACCAAAGGCTCGTAAAAATCTCTGCCTTTATGCTCAGCATAAAAACCTTCGGCTTGCGCTTGAGTTAATTGCAACATTTTGGAGGCAACCACTTTAAGACCTTGGGCTTCAAATCTACTGATAATTTGACCTGTCAAATTACGGCTAACCGCATCTGGCTTAATTATAGAAAAGGTGGTTTCTAACACGAGAACTCCCAAGAATTTTAAAAAACGCTATTTTAACAAGCTAACCAATAAATTGCAGAAAAACCACTCAAGTAAAATCTCAACGGCTAAAAACAAAAAAGCCCTGACTCTAGCAGGGCTCTTTTACCGGCAACAAGGTGTGTCAATTAAACCGTAAAGGATTCACCACAGCCGCAGCTGTCTTTGACATTGGGGTTATTAAATTCAAACCCTTCATTCAACAAACTCTCTTTGACATAATCGAGTTCCATACCATTCACATTAGTTAAGCTTTTTTTGTCAACCACCACCTTGACACCGAAGCTCTCAAACACTTCATCATCTTCAGTGACTTCATCCGCGTAATCCACAACATAAGAGAAACCCGCACAACCACTGACTTTGGTACTCAATTTTAACCCTAAACCATGCCCTCTTTTGCTGAGCATGGTGCGAACGCGTTGCGCCGCAGATTCTGTTAAGGTAACCGACATATTACTTCCTAGTTTTATTTAACTTTTTCAATTTTAAATTAAGCATATTCCAAAATGGAAGTCTTAGGCAAACTTTATTTCTTTAACTTTAGAACGCTTATCTATCAATTGCTGTAGAGAAATATGCTCTAAAAAGCCATCAATCATGTCGCTTAAATCCGACCATAGCTCATGAGATAAACACTCCACACCACCTTGACAGTTTTGCTTACCTTTACATTTTCGAGAATCCATATTCTCGTTCATGGCCGTGATAATTTGGCTGACACTGATTTGTGAAGCGTCACGACTTAAGCGATAACCGCCCCCAGGGCCGCGCGCGCTCAGCACTAAATCAGACTTTTTAAGCTTGGCAAAAATTTGCTCTAAGTAAGACAATGAAATATCCTGGCGCTCCGAAATCATGGAAAGCGTAATCGGACCAGAGGCTTGGTTTAACGCAATATCCAACATGGCAGTCACTGCATAACGCCCTTTAGAGGTGAGCTTCATAAAAACATCCTTAAATTCCTAGGTTTTGAGTCAGGATTATACAATAACCCAGCAAATCACTCAAGATTTATCCGCCTAGGAATATGTTTTTAATCCTTACTATGAAGATGCGCCGCTTGCTTAGGATCTTCTGGCTCCAGAACCGCTTCTTGCAAACTTGGCATCTCCATATCAACCGCATGCCCACCCAATCGCTTAACTTCTTTATTCAAGGCATCCAACTTTTCGTCTTGCACCTGAATATGATCTAGCAAACTGTAAATCGCTTTTTCAATCGGATCTTCCATATCAGGACTGATACCATAGGCATCAAACCCCATTTTTTCCGCCATTTTTTGGCGACGCTTTTCTTTTTCAGTGCGTTCTCTATCGACCACACGCCCCGGAATCCCAACCACGGTATGCCCTTCAGAGATGGACTTTAAAACCACCGCATTAGAACCCACCCGGACATTATCCCCAATCTCAATCGGCCCCAGTACTTTAGCCCCAGCGCCCACCACAACCCCATTACCCAGTGTGGGGTGACGCTTACCTTCCTTCCAACTGGTTCCACCTAAGGTTACGCCGTGATATAAAGTGCAGTCGTCACCAATCTCTGCCGTCTCACCAATCACCACGCCCATGCCATGGTCAATAAAAAAACGATTGCCAATTTTGGCGGCTGGATGAATTTCTATGCCCGTAAACCAGCGCGCAAACCCTGACAGCCAGCGGGCTAACCACTTCCAGTTTTTATGCCACAAAAAATGCGTCATGCGATAAAACAACATAGCGTGCAAACCCGGATAAGTGGTCAACACTTCAAATTTATTTCGCGCCGCAGGGTCTCGCTCAAAAACGCAATTAATATCCGACTTAATTCTTTCAAACATCTTTGGATTCCAATAAAGATTTTAATTTTTGGGCTTGGCGCTGCGCTGCCGTTAAAATGCCCCGCAAAATATCCAATTCCCGCACATCCAGTTGTGCGCGATTAAATAAACGGCGCATACGGCGCATAAAACGGGTGTTTTTAGCGGTTTCTAAAAAGGCTATATCAATTAACCCTTGCTGCAAATGCTGGTAAAACCCTTCCAGTTGCTCTGCCGTGGCCAAATCATGCTTATAGCCCTTTAATTCCGCTTCATTTTTAAGATTAGCCGCCATTAAAAACTCATAAGCAAATACCTGTACCGCCGCGGCAATATTCAGTGAAGAATAATGCGGATTCGAAGGAATGTGTGCCAAATAATGACATTTATCCATTTCTAAGTTACTTAATCCCGAATCTTCTCGGCCAAACAAAATGGCAATTTGCCCATCTTGTGCATCGGTAATTTGCATCGCCATTGCCGCCGTTTCGCGAACATCCATTTGTGGCCAAGACACTTTGCGCAAACGCGCACTCGCACCCACCACCACCTGACAGCCGGCAACCGCCTCTTCTAAGGTTGCAAAAACTTGAGCGCTATTAAGCACATCTGCCGCACTCGATGCCCTTGCTGAGGCTACTTGACTGGGATATTCTTTGGGATTAACCAACACTAATTGACTCAAACCCATATTTTTCATGGCACGCGCCACCGCACCAATATTGCCTGGGTGAGAGGTTTCTATCAGCACAATTTTTATTTTTGCTAAATTAGGATGCGTTGTGTAATCTTCAGTCATGCTTTTCCGCTATAATTATAGAAATGTACAATTCGTAATCTTTAACATTTTAACAGAGAACCCAAAACCCTATGCATCCCATTTTAAATGTCGCCGTTATGGCCGCCAAAGACGCGGGTGAGTTTATCGCCAACCAACTACAAAACCTTGACCAACTCACCATTGAGAAAAAAGGTCGCAGTGATTATGTCAGCGAAGTCGATAAACACGCCGAACGCATTATTATGGACACCATTAAAAAGTTCTACCCCAAGCACAATATCTTGGCAGAAGAATCTGGTGCACAGCAAAACAACTCTGATTTTGAATGGATTATCGACCCTCTAGATGGTACGACCAACTTTTTGCATGGCTTCCCACACTTTTCAGTGTCGATTGCGGTCCGTGAAAAAGGCAAGTTAATGCACGGCGTGGTTTACGACCCGATTCGTGACGAACTATTCAGTGCCAGCCGCGGCGCCGGTGCCCGCATGAATAACTACCGCATTCGTGTTAGCGATCAAAAAAACCTAGAAGATTCCTTATTGGCCACCGGTTTTCCTTATTATCAATTTGATTATATGGATGCCTATATTGAAACTTTTAAAGCCTTTATGACATCAACTGCGGGTTTACGCCGTCCAGGTTCTGCAGCACTCGACATGGCTTATGTGGCCTGTGGTCGTGTTGATGGTTACTGGGAAATGAATCTTAAACCTTGGGATGTTGCAGCTGGCGCGCTGATTGTTCAAGAAGCAGGCGGATTAGTGACCGACCTGCGTGGCGGCGATAAATATTTAGAAACGGGAAATATTATTGCCGCCAACCCAAAAATGTTGAAAGAAATGGCTAAAATTACCACTAAACACATTCCAGAACAATTTCGCAAATAACGCTCGCCTTACTCTTTTTAAGCCAGCAAAAAACCTTAAAAGCCGCCAAAAATGACCAGGCCTGGTCAAATTTGACGGCTTTTGGCTTATAGATGTTTAATTTTTAGGTGCTTAATTTAAACCCTTTAAAACCGCTAATAACATCGCACTTACGGTATCTTCTGCCATCGCCAAACCTATCTTTTTTTGGCCATCCACATCCAATAATACATAAGCCATGGCTCGGGCATTTTTGCCAACATCCATCGCTTCATGCATGGCATGTTCCGCATAATCCAACACATCTACCACTTGCCCCGTAGAGTTTTGCCATGCATCACACAAAGCGCACAAGGTGCCTTTACCTCTCCCTTCTAAGATTTGCTGCTCATAATCCAAACGAATGGTTTCCATCTCGCCTGCTTTGCCAATCTGGTAGTTAGAGATATTGGGCTTTTTTTCCGTTAAGGCATAATGTATTAAAAATGCCTGATATAAATTTTTATGACTGATCACACCGCCCTGCTTTTCAGCTAAGGCTTGAGCCACAGGTGCAAAGTCAATTTGCAACCATTTGGGCAGCTTTAAACCATATTCTTGCTCCAACACAAAAGCGGCGCCGGCTTTACCCGACTGACTATTAACGCGAATCACCGCCTCATAATCGCGCCCCACATCTTTTGGATCAATCGGCAAATAAGCCACCTGCCACGGCTCATCTGCTTGTTGTTTTAACAAGCATTTACGAATGGCATCTTGATGACTCCCCGAATAGGCGGTATAAACCACTTCACCCACCCAAGGATGACGCATATGAGTTTTGATTTGCGTCACCTCCTCAACCACGGCCATCCACTCATCTGGATTACTCAAGTTCAATTCAGGATCAATGCCTTCACTGTACAAGTTCATCGCCAAGGTCACGATATCCATATTACCGGTGCGCTCACCGTTACCTAATAAAGTACCTTCAATACGGTCAGCACCGGCCAATAAAGCCAATTCAGCTGCCGCCACCGCACAACCACGGTCGTTATGCGTGTGAATGGAAATCAATGCCGATGCTCGATTGGGCAGATGACGAATAAAATACTCCACTTGATCGGCAAACCGATTGGGCGAGGTGCTTTCCACTGTGGCAGGCAAATTCAAAATACATGGATTTTCAGGTGTAGGTAGCCAAACATCCATGACCGCTTCGCAAACTTCCACCGCATAAGCGGTTTCGGTTTGCGAGAAACTTTCGGGCGAATACTGAAAAATAAACTGGCTAACAGGCGACTGTTGCTGAGCAGCTTGCGCATAATTTTTAACCCATAGCGCGCCCTGCTCCGCCATGGCTTTAATCTCTGCTTTGCTTTTTTCAAACACTCTTTCACGCTGTACAATCGAGGTGGTATTGTAAACATGTACTACCGCTTGTTTAACGCCTTGTAACGCTTCATAGGTGCGCTTAATTAAATGCTCACGCGCTTGCACCAACACTTGAATAGTGACATCCTCAGGGATTAAGTTCTCTTCAATTAAGCGGCGCGTAAAATCAAACTCGACTTGGCTGGCAGACGGAAAACCCACTTCAATGGTTTTGAATCCCATTTTGACCAACTCATGCCAAAGTTTAAGCTTTTGCTCAACCGTCATAGGATTGGCCAAAGCTTGATTGCCATCACGCAAATCCACACTGACCCATAAGGGTGCTTTGACCAAGCGTTGATTGGGCCATTGGCGATCGGGTAAATCTGGAGTGACTGTTGGTTGATATTTAGCAAATTTCAAGATGAGCATCCTTTTTAAATAGATGGTGGATTAAGGCTTATCTTAAAGGCTTTGCTTAGGCATAAGATTGCAAATATTGCGACTCTTACCCATATATTAACAATTTAATGCTAATATTAATGACATTATCAACCGAATCATTCAAGGATATTCAAAATGCACCTAGACCGCTACGATTCTGCCACTTTAAACCTCTTGCAAAATAATGGTCGCCTCAGCAATCAAGAAATCGCAGATGCAATCGGCTTGTCGCCTTCGGCTTGTTTGCGGCGTTTTAAAGCGCTCGAAGCCAGTGGCGTAATTTTGGGTTATCGCACCTTATTAGATGCTAAAACTTTGGGATTGGATTTGATGGCATTGATTCACATCTCAATGGATAAACACACCAAAGAGCGTTTTCAAAGTTTTGAAGCCGAAGTGCAAGCCTTGCCGAATATATTGGAATGCTTATTATTGACGGGACAATCCGCAGATTATCAACTTAAGGTCGTGGTGAAAGATTTGGAGGCTTATCAAGATTTGTTACTGAATCATGTGACGCAAATTGAAGGTGTCAGCGGCGTGCATACCAGTTTTGTGTTGCGTAAAGTGATTGATAAAACCGCTTTGCCGCTTTAATAAAAATGGCAAAACTCTCTAAAACTGGCTCAAAATCAACCAGGCCTGGTCAAACTCCCGCGGCTTTTGAGGTTTTTAGAGACCTAAACCTCAAACCGATAAGACATTAAAATGGCATGCTCGCGTCCGGTTTGAGTTCGGTAATAATTGGGGCGTTTGCCATCGACTTTAAACCCAATTTTTTCATACAAATGAATTGCAGCATCATTAGACTCTCTGACTTCCAATAGCACTACCGCATATTTGGATTCTGCAAACTGCTCCAACAACGCCAGCATGGCCGCCTGGCCAATGCCCTGCCCATGAAAATCTGGAATCACGCAAAAGTTTAACAAGTGCAGCTCATCCAACACGGTTATAAAACAAGCATAACCCAATGGCTCTTCGTCTAAATCACAAAATACATAACACAGACCGTCATCAAGCGCTTTTAAAAAACCGTCTTCCGACCAGGGAAACTCATAGGCTTGGATTTCAGCGGCATTCACCCACAATAAATCAGATTCATCCATAGGGCGTAAGAAAGCAAAAGACATGATAAAAACCGTGAACTACTGAACCGACATCTGCAGCATGAGCTGATAGAAAGTTTTTTTGGCATAAGGGTCGGACAACATGGTCGATAAACTGGGGCAGGGTTTAACCCTTAAACCTTCTTGTAAATGCTCAGCAAGCAAAGATTCTGCATCCATTGACAAAACCCAGTCTAGCTCCATCTCCATGACTTCTTCCAAAGTAGCCATAATGGCATCTTCTGAGTTCAAAAGCAGGGTGTCATAGAAAGGTATTTGTTCAACACCCCACCCAAACACTTCAGCTATGTTTTTCCACAACTGCCATTCTAAAGACTCATCGTTTTGCCAAACTCGACTGAGATCCTCGCCAATTACAATAAAAGGCACTTTCTCAACCTGAACGCTTGACATGGCTGTCGTGGAAGCAATGGGTGCTGGTGCCGGCGTTTCTGCAACCACGACCGGCTCAACCGATTCATCTAAGGGCTCAACCATCTCTAATGGCTGAGGCACTTGATAATCTGTTTGTACCTTCGGCGGTGTTTTTAAACTGCGCGCGCTGACAAAGTTAGGATTTTCTTGCCAAGCTTGCACACCCAACTTAGCTAAAAATTCCGCTGAGAACTGAGTTTCTTTCAAAACAACAAACCTTAAACGGATGACTGAGGATGGGCTTTTAAATCTTCCCCAACCAATTTATTCAAGGCATTAATATAAGCTTTGGCAGAGGCTGTAATAATATCCGTATCCGACCCTTGACCATTCACAATACGACCACCCTTTTCAAGGCGCACGCTGGTTTCACCCAAAGAATCTGTGCCGTTAGTGACATTACTCACAGAATACAATTCCAAATTCACGCCCGACTTGACCATCGCTTCAATCGCTTTAAAGGTTGCATCCACCACACCACCACCAGTGGCTTTGGCAGATTTCTCTTCGCCATTCATCCACAACACCACTTCTGCGTGCGGCGCTTCGCCAGTTTCGGTGCCCGCTTGCAAAGATACCAAACGGTAAAATTCATTTTCAACACGCAAGATGTTGGCATCGGTTGCCAAGGCTTGTAGGTCTTCATCATAAATTTCATGCTTGCGATCCGCCAAATTTTTAAACGCCACAAACGCATCGTTTAAAGCCTGTTCAGTTTCAAACGCAATGCCCAATTCTTCTAGGCGTGCACGAAATGCACTACGCCCTGAATGCTTGCCTAAAATCATTTTATTGGCAGACCAGCCGACATCTTCAGCACTCATAATTTCATAGGTTTCACGGTGCTTTAACACACCATCTTGGTGAATCCCAGACTCATGAGCAAATGCATTCGCACCCACAATAGCTTTGTTGGGTTGCACCGCAAAACCGGTAATGTTAGACACCAAACGAGACGCTGCCAAAATTTCACGGCTGTTGATGCGAGTGTCAACACTGAACACATCTTGACGAGTGCGCACGGCCATCACCACTTCTTCCAAAGCGGTATTGCCAGCACGCTCACCCAAACCATTGATGGTGCATTCCACCTGTCTGGCGCCCGCACGCACCGCCGCTAAAGAATTGGCGACTGCCAACCCTAAATCGTTATGGCAATGCGCTGAAAAAATAGCCTTATCAGCATTCGGAATACGATTGAGTAACTGTTCAAACAATTCACCAAATTGTTTTGGGATGTTATAACCAACCGTATCTGGAATATTGATGGTGGTTGCACCGGCATCAATTGCAGCTTCAATAACACGACATAAAAAATCAATTTCTGAGCGCCCGGCATCTTCTGGCGAAAACTCAACATCATCCGTAAATTGTCTGGCGCGCTTAATGGCCCAAACCGCTCTTTCTACCACTTCATCCGGTGTCATGCGCAATTTCATTTGCATATGAATGGGTGATGTCGCGATAAAAGTATGGATACGACCTGAGTTAGCCGGCATAATGGCCGCACCTGCACGGTCGATATCATTGGCCACTGCGCGAGCTAAACCGCAAATGGTGGAGTCTTTAATAACCGAAGCCACCGCTTTAACCGCTTCAAAATCACCGTCACTGGCAGCTGGAAAACCAGCTTCGATAACATCAACCCTTAATTTTTCAAGTTGCTTGGCAATACGAACCTTTTCTTCTTTGGTCATAGAGGCGCCGGGGCTTTGTTCGCCATCACGCAAAGTTGTGTCAAAAATTATTAAATGATCTTTCATGGGGTTTACTCTTAATCAAAACAGCTCAAATGAATTAGGAATTTTCAGGGGTTTTCTTATGGATTGAATCCGCTGCTAAAGTGTCGGTGGCTTCTGGAGCCACAGGATCTTTGACCTCTGCTGCCTTAGCTTGGCGACGCATTTTTTTCTTTTTTTGCAATAAAACTAAAGTCATCACTGGACCAGAAATGGCATAGGCCAAAAAGGCTAAAAATAGAATCATCGCTGGTTTAAGCGTTACAACCACAATCACCAACACAAACAATAAGAGGGTTACAAAAGGCACCTTGCCTTTAAGGTTGACTTCCTTAAAGCTGCTAAAGCGCAAGTTACTCACCATCATCAAGCCAGCCGCCAAGGTTAAAAATAGGGCGATATAAGACTCAAGGCCACTCGAAATTTCGTTGGTTTCTACCATCCAAACCATGGCTGCCAATAAGGCGGCCGCGGCAGGACTGGGCAAACCTTGAAAGTAGCGTTTATCAGCGGTATCCACTTGGGTGTTAAATCTGGCCAAACGCAAGGCTGCACCGACCGTATAAATAAAGGCTATTAACCACCCTAACTTGCCAAAGTCATGCAAAGCCCATTGGTACATCAAAAGTGCCGGCGCCAATCCAAAAGACACCATGTCTGACAAGCTGTCATATTCTGCCCCAAAACGACTGCACGAATTGGTCATACGCGCCACGCGGCCATCGAGTCCGTCAAACACCATAGCAATAAATATTGCGATGGCGCCCGCCTCAAACTGACCATTCATACCCGCAATTACCGCATAAAAACCCGCAAACAATGCGGTGGTGGTCATTAAGTTTGGCAGTAAATAAATGCCTTTTTCAAATGGCTTCATGCAAGCACCTTTTTAATGAATTAAGAGCACCATTCTATAAGAGAGCCCTTGATAACTCAATCATTCAAACGCTTAAATAAAAAAGCCTGGTCAAATTTGACCAGGCCTGGTTATTTTTGAGCGCTTTTTAACGCTTTTCAGCATTTAAAAGTCATGAAAAATTAAATAACTTCGCCACGACCTATACCGAAATATCTAAAGCCTTTTTCGCGCATCACGCTGTGCTCATAAATATTACGCCCATCAAATATCACAGGACGCTCCATTAAAGACAACATTTTTTGGTAGTCTGGACTCCAGAAGCTTTTCCACTCAGTCAAAACCATCAATGCATCAGCGCCTTCTAAAGCTTGATACATTTCTTCAACCACAGTCACTTGCGGACGATCGCCCCAATAGTGTTTAAAGGCAGGTGCTGCTTTAGGGTCATAGGCGATAACTTCTGCACCTTGCGCGACCAGCGCTTCAATGGTTTTAATACTGGGCGCGTTATCGACCGTTGCGGTATTAGGCTTAAACGACAATCCCCAAATGGCGATTTTAATGCCGCGCAAATCTTGCTCAAAAAAGCGCCAAGCTTTACGAAATAGCACTTCTTTTTGCGCTTCGTTATTAGACAAAACGGTTTTCAGCAAATCGGCATCATAGCCTTTTGATTGAAGCGTTTTCACCAACAACTGCACATCAGCGGCAAAACTAGGCCCACCAAAACCACAACCTGGATAAAGGTAATTAAACCCAACACGATGGTCAGACCCCAAACCTTGACGCACTTCTTCCATATCAATATTAAAGTGTTCTGCGTTGTTAGCCAGTTCGTTGACCAATGAAATACGAGTTGCCAGCAAAGCATTCACAGAATATTTGGTATATTCTGCAGCGCGCGTTGACATAACTTTAAACTGATCCGTCACATTATTAAATGGACGCATCAAGTCTTTGATGACTTTAGTCGCCGCTTTATCGCCACTACCCAGTACCACTCGATTAGGTTTGGAGAAGTCTGAAATCGCTGAACCTTCACTAATAAATTCGGGCATGGCAACGACAACCGCCTTAGCCACCAAACCACGCTGTGCAAATGCCAGTTTCAGCATGGCTTCAAAACGGTCTGCGGTTCCAATCGGCAAAGTGCTTTGGCTCACCACCAAAACATCGCCTTGCGCTTTTTGGCCAACCAGCTCAATCACGGCTTCTGCTCTTTCTGCCAACCAAGAAGGCATGCTTAAAAATAGCACGTCACCATGCATAATGCCTTTTTCCCAGTCAGATTCAAACGTTAAGCGACCTTCTTTAAATTCATTGGCCAAAAGTTGATCTAACCCAGGCTCTTCTCTTGGCAAAATGCCTTTAATAAGGTCTTCTACCTTGACCTTTCCGACCGGAATGGCCATCACATTATTACCCGTGTGCGCTAAAGAGCCGGCTGTGACCAATCCACTTAATTCACATCCAAAAACCGAAACTTTCATTTTGTAATCCTTTTGATTAAGCTTGCGGTAGAAGCGTCAAATTTTTCTGCCAAGGCTACCGATTTGATTGCAGCGTGCGTTTCTTTAGCAATCAGTTTTCCGAGTTCAACACCCCACTGGTCAAAAGAGTTGATTTCCCAAATGACCCCTTCCACAAAGGTTTTGTGCTCATAAAGCGCTACCAACATACCCAAGGTTTTGGGCGAAATGGTTTTTAACAAAATCGTATTAGAAGGTTGATTACCTGGATAGTGCTTAAAGGGGGAATCAAACGCTGCTTTTAATGCATCTGGAATTGCATCATCTCCCAACATCAACACTCGAGATTGCGCAAAACAGTTTGCCATCGCCAACTCATGTTGATAACTTAAGCTTTCATCTTTTTCAGCATGCGAACTCATGTCAAAGTCGTCACGCTCAACCGGTGCAATAAAATCACACATAACGGGTTGAGTTCCTTGATGCAGCAATTGATAAAACGCATGTTGTGCATTAGGACCGACCTCACCCCACAAAACCGGGCAAGTTTTATATTGCACTCGTTCGCCGGCACGATTCACAGACTTACCATTACTTTCCATGACCAACTGTTCAAAATAAGAAGGCACATACTTCAAACGCGCGTCATAAGGCAAAATTGCTTTATCGTGAATCCCTAAAAAGTTGACATTCCAAACATCAATTAATCCCAACAATACGGGAATATTTTTTTCCAAAGGTGCGGTTCCAAAATGGCTATCCATTAGGTGTGCACCAGACAACAACTCAGAAAAACCATCCATCCCAATTTGCAGCGCAATCGGTAACCCTATTGCAGACCAAAGTGAATAGCGTCCCCCTACCCAGTCCCAAAAGACCAATTGGTTTTCAGGTGGAATTCCCCACTCTGTCATCATGTCTGGTTTAGTTGACACCCCTAAAAAGTGTTGTGCCAACAAAGTCTTTTCGCTTTTCACTTTTTCGCGTAACCAATCTTTGGCGGTTTCTGCATTGGATAGCGTATCAATGGTACTAAAGGACTTCGAAGCCAAAATAAACAAAGTGGTTTCTTGACTGAGTTTCTTTAAAAGGTTTGAAGTTTGGGTGCCGTCTATGGACGAAATAAAATGTAAATTGACAGGAGACTTAATGGTTTGCAAACTATTGGTTATCATTAAAGGCCCTAAATCAGACCCTCCAACCCCAATATTGACCACATCAGTAATCGGCTTTCCACTATAACCACGCCAATGGCCAGCGCGGATTTTATCAACAATTTTACCCATCTTGGCTAACTGTTCAGCAACCAGCGGTTGAACTTCTTTTGCGAAACAATCAACGCCCATACCTTGCGCTCTTAAAGCCGTGTGAAGTACGGCACGGTCTTCGGTATCGTTAACTTTTTCACCGCACAACAGCTTCTTAATCCAGCCAGATAAATCTTGTTGTTTGGCAAGATTAAACAACAAACCCAAGGTTTCATCGGTAATGCGATTCTTAGAAAAATCAACATACATTTCATCTAACTCGATAGAGAAACGCTCTGTTCTGGTGTTATCTTCAAACAATTGACTAAGATGCGTACTGCCTGCGCCCGAATCGCAATGAACATTTAATGCCTGCCATGCAGCAGAAGTTTCAACTCCCATACCCCACCTTTTACTTAAATTTCGTTAATATTAAGTGTTTCTAAATAACTTCTAAAGCCAGCACCTAATTTTAGGTCACGCAAGGCATATTCAACATTGGCTTGCAGAAATCCTTGTTTATCCCCGCAATCATAGCTCTTACCGTCTTTGAATTCAAAGCCAAACATCACTTCTTCATTTAATAATGCATCCATAGCATCCGTAAGCTGAATTTCTCCACCCGCACCTGGCTTGGTTGTTTTTAATAATTCCATCAGTCTGGGGGTAAAAATATAACGCCCGACCACCGATAAATTAGACGGCGCATTCTCAGGCTTGGGCTTTTCAACCAAACGGTCAATACGCATATCTGGACCACGCACTCCTGCAATCCCATACTTTTCAACTTGATCGGCTTCAACTGCTTCTAGCGCTACAATGCTGGTGTGCAAACGCTCATAATCTTCAACCATTTGAGCTAAACAGCCTTTTTGAGGGTGATACATCAATACATCAGGCAACAAAACTGCAAAGGGTTCGTCAGGTGCAATAATTGGCGCCGCACACAAGATGGCATGCCCTAAACCCAAAGCCTCTGGCTGACGCACACTCACAAACCGAACACCATCAGGCGTAATTTCATCAAGGGGAATTAAGCGGTCATTCTTACCACGAATCTTGAGCTCATTTTCTAACTCATAATGTTTATCAAAGTGATTTTCGATGGCGCCCTTACTCGAATGTGTAACCAAAATAATGTCTGTAATGCCCGCTTCTGCCGCCTCATGCACGATATACTGAATGAGAGGCTTATCAACAACCGTTAACATTTCTTTAGGAATGGCCTTAGTGGCTGGCAAAAATCGTGTTCCAAGACCCGCAACGGGCAAAATGGCTTTAGTTAGTTTTTTGTATGACATTTTTTCTCCTAAATTCTAAATATATAAAGCTTGGTTATCAGCACTTGAAGCAAAATAAGTTGCTGCGCCAGCAAACTCAATACCTTCAATAAACTCATTTTCTTGATATCCGAGTAAATCCACACTCATTTGACAAGCGGTCATTTTAATGTCCATCGATACACACAAATCTCTCAATGCCTCTAAGCTCAATTGATTTTGACTTTGCATCTTTTTTTTAAATCCCCAAGTAGCCAGTGATGTCATACCGGGCAAAGTCCAGATGAGTGGCGGAAATACATGATTAAAATCAATTTTCTTGAGCCACTTAGGCCCAATAGGACATTTAATCTCCATCGCTGGGTTGCCTAAAGGCGTGACTTTAATGCTGCGGGTATCCTTTAACAGACACTTCAATCCATAAAAAGTAAAAAACAATTCAACTTGTTTGCCCATTGCCGAAGCACTGCTGGCCAAAATCAAGGCAGGATAAAGCGCATCTAAAGTTCCTTTGGAAACAATAATACTGAACTGGGGCGTTAAAGCTTCTGAAGACGAAATATTAGAACCAAGATTTGTGGATGTCATTCGTGTGTTTTTACTCTGAAATTGAAAAGTTAAGCCACTCAAGTCCGATGAATCGTTAACTCAAAAGGGCTTTTATCGGCCAGTATTTCACAGAACAAGTTTTGGGTTTTACAAAATGCCGGCAAATCTTTCAGCACCCCTTTATCAGTTGCTACGACTTTAAAAATAGCCACCTCTGGCTGAGTAACCAATGCTTTTTTTAGCTTTACCAAAGGCAAAGGGCACGGCAACCCCTTAAAATCCAAATAACTTTCAGTCATTAAAACTCACTTTTTAAAACTCGTGATGCATCATCAAATAATAATTATCTTACAATACAATCCTCGTAAAACACACCTTCTAGTCAATTAAATCTAAATAAAATACCCCAAATCATTTTTAAGCGTATTTTAATCCTTAAGGCAAATCACTCCACTATACTATTGTGATTTTATAATCGCATAAGGATAACCATGACTCAGTTTTTTGTGATTGCTTTGACTATTTTAGGTATGCAATATGCACAAGCGAGCAATCTACCAGATTTGGGGTCACCAGACTTAGTCACCTATGACTCGCAAACCGAACAAGCACTGGGCAGAGCTTTTTCTAGAGAACTTAACACTCAATATCCTATGATTCGTGACCCAGAATCATTACATTACATCCGTGAAATTGGCCATAAAATTACCCGCGAAACCGGCAATAATCGTACTTTTAAGTTTTACATTATTGATGATGCAGAAATAAACGCCTTTGCTGGCCCAAATGGCATTATCGGAATACACTCAGGTTTAATCATGAGTGCAGACTCAGAAGACGAACTGGCCTCTGTTATCGCTCACGAAGTAGCCCATGTAACGCAAAATCACCTATCAAGAACTTACAATGCGCAGTCAAATGTCAATATCACCAGCATTGCTACCCTTATTGCGGCAATTTTGGTGGGCACTCAAGACCCCAGTGCTGGCATAGCAACCTACATGGGCGGCATGGGATTAAACATTCAAGAACAATTGAAAAACTCTAGAGCGCATGAACACGAAGCAGACTACTTTGGCATAGATTATTTAGCCAAAGCCGGATACGACCCCATGGCTATGAGTGATTTTTTTGGCAAACTCTCAAAAGCCAGCCAACTGTATGAATTTAAAGTGCCAGAACTACTCTTAACCCACCCAGTCACTGAAACCCGATTGGCACAAGCACAAGACAGGGCCAGTCAGCTTCCAAAAACCATTAAAAAATCCAACAGCTTAAACTTTGAACTCCTAAAGCTGCGTATTCATGCCCTAAGCAATCAAACAAAACTGTCTCCTGATGCTTTAAGTCATTTAAATACCTACGAGCAATGTTACTTAAAAAATACGGTTGCGCTAAGCAAAAATATTGAAACTGATTTAGACGATAGTTGTTTAAATGCCATGTCAACTGAATATAAAACCGAAAAACTGCCGCTTCTTATCCTTGCCCAGGTAAATTCTGCGCAAAAAAAAGCCAAAGCCTTGACACAATTTCAATATCTAACTGATCTATTTCCAAACGACCCGTCAATTCTGCTTCGCAAAGCGCAAGCGCTCGCAAATCTTGAAAATAGACAAAAAGCACAGCAACTTATTGAAGACTCTGTGGCTTTATTTAATGACAAAACATTACTATACAATGAATTGGCTGAGCTCTATGCGCAAGATGAAAAACCGCAAAATCTGGCTTATTCCTACTACTATGGGGCGTTAGCCAACATAGAAATTGGGAATTTTAAAAATGCCAAGCATTTATTAGAAAAAGCAAAGACAATTAACAAGGATTATAATTCTGACTTAAGAGGCAAGATTGAAACATTACTCAACGAGCCTTTTCAAGACGATGAAAAAACAAAAGAAAAGTAATTTTTTTATAACTAGCCATAAAAAATTATTTAACATCGATTAAATAATACTATCGCATAAATGTTCTAAAAAACTTGCGATTCTCGTAAAACTGAGTAACCTATCAGGTCAAGAGCAGTCAGTGCTCAACAATAAGAACCCAAATTAATAGGGACAGTCGAAAGACACTTTAGGAGGATAATAATGTTGAAAACGAAACTTAAGCAATTAATCACTGCCGTTACCATCTCATCTGCTGTAGCATTTTCAGGTGCAGCTTTTGCAGCGGACGAAGATCCATTGGCAGCTGGTAAAAAATTAGCTTTCGATAAATCAAAAGGCAACTGCTTAGCATGCCACTGGGTACAAGGTGGTAACGAACCTGGTAACATTGGACCTGGTTTAATCATGATGAAAGCACGCTATGCCGATAAGCAAAAATTGCACGATAAGATTTGGGGTACACCTGAAACCCAAGTTAAAGATAGCATGATGCCTCCATTTGGACAAAATGGAATCCTAACCGATAAAGAAATCGATTTAATCACTGATTATATTTATTCTTTATAACTAACTTTTATTAACCTTAACCGGGAGTTTTTAACCTTATGAAACGTAGATCTTTCCTTAAAGGTACTCTAGCAACTGGTGTTGCTGCTGTTGCAGTTAACGCTGGATTACTAACACCTTCTACAGTATTAGCAGAATGGAATGCAAAAGCATTCGGTGCTAAGAGCATTGACGATGCATTAAACGCAGCTTACGGTTCAGCTTCTGCTGCTGATTCAGCTGACATCAAACTAAAAGCCCCAGCAATTGCTGAAAACGGTGCTGTTACTCCTATTACTGTTGATGCGACTGGCCTATCTGGTGTTGAATCAATTTCTATCATTGCTAGCAAAAACCCAATGCCATTAGTGTGTGAATACACTTTCGGTGCTGCAGCAACTGGCTATGTTTCTACTCGTATCAAAATGGGTGAAACTCAAAACGTTATCGCTATCGCTAAGGTTGGCGGAAAACTTTTGAAAGCTCAGCAAGAAGTTAAAGTAACTATCGGTGGATGTGGTGGTTAATAATCAACCCAGTTGATTAACCCACTTAACAAAACACAATTATAGAAATTAAAGGAATTTAAAACATGGCAATCAATATCAGAATGCGTGCTAAGGTTGTTAACGGTGAAGCTGAAGTTAAAGCTTTGATCAAACACGAAATGGAATCTGGCGCTCGTATGAACAAAAAGACTGGCAAGCCATTTCCAGCTAAATACATCAACACTGTTGAAGTATTAGTAAATGGTACTAAAGCAGTTGATTCACAATGGTCTGGTGCTGTATCTACCAACCCTTACATGGGTGTTATTATTAAAGCTAATGCTGGTGACGATGTTACTATCAACCTAGCTGACAACACTGGTGACAAAGGAACTGAAACAATTAAATTGAAATAATTTAATGTTTCTTCCCCACCCCTAAGTCATTAGGGGTGGTTAAAATAAAAAATATAATAATACTTTAAAAAATAAAGAGTTCTCGGACGGAGGAATAGGATGAAGAAGACATTGCTAGTCGCCTTAATGTTAGGTGCAACAGCGTCAGCCAATATCGCAATGGCTGCAGATGTAACGCCAGAGCAAAGTCGTCAAATGATGATTGATTTCTTTCAAGCAAAGAATCCAAACATTGCTATTGATGGTTATATTAATGGTGCATACATTTATTCAGAAGATAAAATGGCTCAATGGGAAGCCGCTGAAGAATTCCCCCCTTATTTAGATGCTATTGATGCAGGTGAAGCTTTATACAATGCAGACAAAGCAGTTTACGAAAAATGTTTTGGTGATGATGTCACTAAGATTCGTGCAAAATACCCCTACTTTGACGAAGCAACTCAAAAAGTTGTTACTCTAGAAGGTGATATCAATAAGTGTCGTGCTGATGCTGGTTTAGCAGCTTATAAAGATGCTGAAAAAGGTAAAGGCGATATCGCTAAAGTATCTGGGTATTTAGCATACAATGCTCGTGGACAAAAGATTAATGTTAAAATCGAATCTGAAGGTGCTCGTAAAGCATTTGAAGCTGGTCAAGACTTTTACATTAAGCCAATTGGTCAGCTAAACCTTTCTTGTGCTAAGTGCCATACTTACCAAGCAGGTAAAAAAGCGCGTTCAAACTTGTTATCACCAGCCGTTGGTCACACATCTCACTTCCCGGTTTTCCGTGCAGGTGCTCAAGCTTTAACCACATTACATAACCGTTATGTTGGTTGTAACAAAAACATGCGTGCTAACCCAGCTAAACCACAAAGTGATACTTACAAAAACCTAGAGTTTTTTGAAGCCTATCTATCAAATGGTTTAGAAATTAATGGTCCTGGTTACCGCGAGTAATTTCTAGATTGCATAAAAAAACCAGCTCAGCGCTGGTTTTTTTATGCCCAAAATTTGTCGTATTTCTTTAACTGCTTTGCTTCCAAAATAAAAAAGGGGCAACGCCCCTTTTTTATTACACTCTATTTTAAAGCTTATTCAGACAACATCTCTTCGCCTTCATAAATCCAATCAAAACCACTTCGCACCCATTTTTCGATACGCATGATTAACTCAGGGTTATTTAAGCCAAATTTTTGGGCGATGGCAAAAACCTTATCTTGCTCTTCTCGTCCGAAATGTCCATCTTTGTAAGACAGCTTAATCAGCTCCTGCAAAGCAATAATTTTAGACTGGCGAGTATCAAAAACAACTACGAGATCATCAATACTGATATCAGGATTATCTAATTGAAACTCCAATCCAAAAGCCGTACTAAAATCTGTTAAATATTGAAGCTCTTCTTCAGAAACTTCATTATCCGCTGAGGCTAAATTGGCTGCCATGTCTAAAACAGCTTGGCGTTGTTCTTGTGTTAATCGGTTAGCAAACATGGCTTACCCCTTACTTTTCAATTTGTTCGACATTACGCACTGCACCAAAGGCTGCACTGGTAGTCATAGCTGCATAAGCTCTTAAAGCTGAACTGATTTTTCTTTCTCTGGGTTTAGCAGGTTTCCAAGCATGAGAAGCCCCTTTGGCATTCATCGCAGCACGACGCTTTGCAAACTCTTCTTCTGAAATCAATGCATTGATGGTGCGATTGGGAATATCAATTTCTATCATATCCCCTTCTTCCACCAGACCAATGTTTCCGCCCTCAGCTGCTTCTGGGGAACAATGTCCAATCGACAAACCAGAAGTCCCGCCAGAGAAGCGACCATCGGTTAATAAGGCACACTCTTTACCCAAACCTTTCGACTTTAAGTAACTGGTTGGATACAGCATTTCTTGCATCCCCGGCCCACCCTTAGGTCCTTCATAGCGAATTAAAACCACATCGCCAGAAACCACCTCGTCCCCCAAAATGCCGGCAACCGCAGCATCTTGACTTTCATAAATTTTGGCCTTACCAGTAAACTTAAAAATAGATTCATCCACACCAGCCGTTTTGACAATACAACCATCCATGGCAATATTACCATGCAATACCGCTAAACCACCATCTTGTGTGTAGGCATGCTCAATCGAACGAATACAGCCATTTTCAGCATCGATATCAACTGTCTTCCAACGCTTAGACTGGCTAAATGCTTGAGTGGTTCTAACATTGCCTGGAGCGGCTTTAAAAAAGGTTTCAATGGCAGCATCATCATTACGGCTAATATCCCATAAATCAATCGCAGCACCCATGGTTGATGCGTGAACCGTATGAACTTCGGTATTAATTAAACCACCACGCTCTAACTCACCTAAGATTCGCATAATGCCACCCGCGCGGTGCACATCTTCCATGTGATAAGTTTTGGAGTTAGGAGCTACCTTAACCAAACAGGGTACTTTGCGTGAAATCTCATCCATGTCACTCATGGTAAATTCCACTTTGGCTTCGTGTGCAACCGCTAATAAGTGTAAAACTGTGTTAGTAGACCCACCCATGGCAACATCTAATGCCATCGCATTTTGAAAGGCTTCATAGGTTGCAATTGAACGAGGTAATACACGCTCATCATTTTGCTCGTAATATTGTTTGGTAATTTCAACTATGCGACGACCAGCTTCTTCAAATAACATTTTGCGATCAGCGTGTGTTGCTAAAACGGTACCATTACCTGGCAAAGCAATCCCCAGTGCTTCTGCTAGGCAGTTCATAGAGTTTGCTGTGAACATTCCTGAACAAGAGCCACAAGTTGGGCAAGCAGAACGCTCAACTTCTTCAACATCGCTGTCTGAACAATTACTGTCTGCCGCCATAACCATGGCATCCACCAAATCCAGTTTAATGCCTTCACCCCCTAAAACGGTCTTACCCGATTCCATTGGGCCACCGGTGACAAAAATGGTTGGCACATTCAAGCGCATGGCAGCCATCATCATGCCGGGGGTTATTTTGTCGCAGTTAGAAATACATACCAAGGCATCAGCACAATGGGCATTCACCATGTATTCAACCGAATCTGCAATCAAGTCGCGCGAAGGCAAAGAATACAACATGCCATCGTGACCCATCGCTATGCCATCATCAACGGCGATGGTATTAAACTCTTTGGCAACACCACCGGCTGATTCGATCACTCTCGCAACTAATTGCCCAATGTCCTTTAGGTGCACATGACCTGGAACAAACTGGGTAAATGAGTTTGCAATCGCAATAATGGGCTTGCCAAAATCTTGTGATTCCATTCCGGTTGCGCGCCACAAAGCACGAGCGCCGGCCATGTTACGACCGTGGGTACTGGTTCTTGAACGATATTCTGGCATGTTTTCTCCTTGTCCATTTTTACAAAAGCATTTAGCGATTTGTAAAAGGGGCTGTTATACTAAACTAAATAAATTTACGGTATTTTCTCATATCTATGCAGCAATCTGAATTAGATTTTGTGAATAACTTAAGACAGTCATCACCTTACATTGAAGCACATCAAGGTAAGACTATTGTTATTTACATTCCTAGCGAACTCCTATCACTGGACAGTGAAGAAGATGAACGGTTATTCCAACTCGCCAAAGACGTGGTTTTGCTCAATCATTTGGGCATGAAAACCGTCATCACCCTGGGTGTTGAACTGCAACTTAACGAAGCTTTCGAAAGAGATCACCTGACCTGGGAAACGCATTTTAATTGCCGAGTAACCACTAAAGAGCATTTAAAAACCTTTGTGGAAACCATTGGCCAGGCGCGTGCGCAAATTGAATCAGAATTTACAGAAGCCTGCTCTGAAGAACAATCTACACTCACCATCATTTCGGGCAATTGGGTTACTGCGCGCCCTAAAGGAATTATTCAAGGCATCGACTTTCAACACACTGGTGCTTTGCGCAAGATCAACCACGAAGCCATTGCGCGTAGCTTATCGATTGGGCAGGTCGTCTTATTAACGCCGCTCACTTACTCTTTAACTGGAGAAATGTTCAATCTAAACTCTTTAGAACAAGCTTTCTCTGTTGCCAAAGCCCTAGAAGCTGACAAGCTGATGATTTTCTCTAGCCCTGAAAGTTTGGTTGATTTACCCAAACAGATGAGCATGTCGCAACTCAATGCACTCAACACCCAAACCAGCGAACCCAAACAAAAACGCTTGCTCTCGCTCATTCAGTCCACCCACAGCAAAATCAAGCGCATTCACCTGTTAGACCAAAATGAACCTGGTGCCATTTTGTTAGAGCTCTTTACCCGTGATGGCGTTGGCACCATGATTTTCACCGACCGTTATCACCACATTCGCCCAGCCACTTTTGAAGATGTAAGCGGCATTTTAATGTTGATTGCCCCTTTAGAAGAAGAAGGCATACTGGTTAAACGCTCACGCGAAAAGCTCGAGTTAGAAATTGAAAACTTTGTGGTCATCGCGCGCGATGACCATATTATTGGTTGCGCCGCCCTTTACCCCATGGATGAACAAAGTGCCGAAATGGCTTGTTTGGCCATAGACCCTGCTTATCAAGGGCAATCGCTTGGTGAAGAACTCTTGCAAGCCATCGAAAAACAAGCCATGCAAAATCGGTTTCAAAACCTATTTTTGCTCACCACCCACACCGACCACTGGTTTATAGAGCATGGCTTTAAAAAAGCCCAAGTGGCTGAACTCCCAGAGAAAAAACAATCCCTCTATAACTACCAAAGACAATCTAAAGTGTTGGTAAAAGCGTTGAAGGCATGACCCAAATCGAAAGACCCGTTACCCAAATTCAAGAAAGATTCCGCAAATTCTTACCCGTCGTGATTGATGTTGAAACGGCTGGTTTTGACCCTAACAAAAACGCACTGCTAGAGGTGGCTGTTGTTACCCTTAAAATGGTGGACGGTTTTTTACATCGTGATCAAACCTATCAAGCCAATATCTTGCCTTTTCCTGGCAGTCAGCTTGACCCTAGCGCCTTAAAGTTTATTGGCATAGACGACCCTTACCATCCTTTTCGCTTTGCGGTCAGCGAAAAAGAAGCACTAGAAACTTTGTTTAGCCCCATCAAGCAGCAACTGAAAGAAACGGGTTGTACACGCGCCATATTAGTTGGGCACAATGCTTTCTTTGATTTAAACTTTATTCAAGCGGCTGCTGAACGCTGCAAAATCAAAAGTCCGTTTCATCAATTCAGCACCTTTGATACGGTTTCTTTGGCAGGTTTGGCTTTTGGTCAAACCGTTTTAGCCAAGGCCGTGCAGTTGGCGGGGTTTGATTGGGATAACTCTCAAGCCCACTCTGCCGCTTACGACACTGAAAAAACGGCTGACCTTTTTTGCCATATCGTCAATCAATGGCCAATTCAATTACCTGAAAACAACGATTAAACTGCTAAAAAGGCCCTAAAAACTAACCAGGCCTGGTTAGTTTTAAGGCACTTTAAAGCAAAAAACCGAGCCATTTAACTCGGTTTTTTCTTAAAACATAAACCGATTAAGCTTGTTTTGCGGCGTGCTCAGCATTGGCTTTAGCCATCATCGCCTTCAATTCACCAGAAGCAGCTAACTCTAGCGTGATGTCACAACCACCTTGCAATTCTCCACCCACATACAATTGCGGGAAGGTTGGCCAATCTTGATACTTAGGCAAATGTTCAAAAATCATTGGGTCGGCTAAGACATTCACAAACGCAAACTTCTCACCGGTTTCAGCCAAAGCCTGTGAAGCTCGGCTAGAAAAACCACATGAGGGCATTTGTGGTGTGCCTTTCATATAAATCACCACTGGATTATTAGTGACTTGTTGGTGAATTCTTTCAACGGTTTCTTTTGCTGCATCTTCCATCTTGTGGGCTCCTTAATTCAATGCCTTACTATTTTGGTAGGTTATTATAACAAAATTTCAGACATATTAGCTATGCCTAATTTTAAATCCTGTCTGACTAAACGGTTTCACCTGCATCAACATGGCGTTGCAACCACAACTCAAGCAAGGCAGCGTGCCATAGTTTACTGCCTTGTATGGCCGTAAAACTTTCAGGTGCATCAGGATTTGCCAATAGATTTTCAATATAAGCTTCATTAAAAATGCCACGCGCCTTGGCTGCTGGGCTGGTTAAGATATTGCGCATGTACTCATAAAACGCCCCGCGCACAAACTTCAAAGCGGGCATCGGAAAATAGCCTTTGGGACGATCGATGACCTCATCTGGCACGATACCTCTAGCAATTTGCTTTAAGAAAAATTTAAAGTCTTTTAGCTTAAGTGACTCGGGGGCTGCCATCGCCAGTTCAACCAATGTATGGTCTAAAAAAGGTACTCTGGCTTCCAAGCCCCATGCCATGGTCATATTATCGACACGCTTCACGGGATCATCCACAATTAAGGTGGTGGTATCTAAGCGTAAAACTCGGTCTATAAAACTGTCGGCACCCGGCTCTTGCAATAAATCATTGATGGCCAGGCGAGTGACATCTTCAATATGATATTCAGGTTGCACCATCGACAACCATTCCGCATGACTGCGATCAAAATAAAAAGGTGCAAAATGATCGACCAGTGCATCGCCCGGCTTGGCTTGCGCAAAAGACGCTGCCATTTGCGGATACCAAAAATAGCCCGCAAACACTTCGTCAGCGCCCTGCCCAGACATAACGACTTTCACATCTTGCGACACCTGCTCAGACAACAAATAAAAAGCCACCGCATCTTGACCAAACATCGGCTCAGACATCTGATCAACCGCATCTTGCAATCTGGGTAATACTTGGGCGTTTTCGATTAAATATTTCTTGTGTTCAGTTTGATAGCGTTCAACCACCAAATCTGAATACTCAAACTCACTGCCCTTTTCCTCTGGCACATCTTCAAAGCCAATCGAGAAAGTACGAATATTTTTAACACCCGCTTCAGCCAATAAAGCCACAATCAAACTCGAATCTAAACCACCTGATAACAAAACCCCAACCGGCACATCTGCTGCGGTTAGGCGTTTATGCACCGCCTGTTTTAAGGCTTGGTGTAAAGCTTCAATCCAATCAGCCTCGGTTGAAGCTTCAGAGAGCCCAAATTTTGACCAGGCCTGGTGCCCTTCAGGGTGCTGGTTGTTTTTAAGCTCAGATTGCGGTCTTTTTGCCTCTAAGAACCAATAGCGTTTTTTAAACATTTGCCCATCAGGATTCACAATCAACCAGTGCCCAGGTTCAAGTTTGCGAATGCCTTTTAAAATGGTGTGAGGTGCTGGAATCACACCGTGTAGGGTAAATTGGTGATGCAAGCCGACAGGGTCAATCGAAGTATCAATATTGGGGCGCTGACTTGACGCCAGAATAGCTTGGGTATTCGAGGCGAAAACTAAACCCTTGTCTAAAGGCGCATAATACAAAGGTTTAATCCCCATACGATCTCTCGCCATTAGCAACTGTTGGTTGTAATCATCCCAAATGGCAAAAGCAAACATACCTTCAAATCGGGTCACACAATCCATGCCCCATTGACGATAAGCCTTTAAAATAACCTCGGTATCTGAATGCGATTGAAAAGTTTGTCCTAATTCAATTAACTCGGCAGTTAAAGCCTGATAATTATAAATACACCCATTAAAAACCAAAGTGAGTTCACCATCCACCATGGGCTGATGTCCGCCTTCAGACAAATCAATAATCGCTAAGCGTCTATGCCCAAGGGCCACCTGGTCTTGCTGCCAAGTGCCGCCATCGTCTGGCCCGCGTTTCTCTAGGGCTTTGAGCATGGGCGCCAAATCTGCCGCATTTGCAGATTGACCAGACCAAAAAATTTCACCACAAATACCGCACATAGCTTTCCCTTTTTTATTGGCTATTTTGAGTTGTGCACCATTTTATCTAAAAGCACACTCTCTGTTGAAAAACCCGTCCATAATTAACTATCCTGTTGCACTAAAGTTATTTATTAGTCACCATTAAATTTCTTTGATAAACTTGTTGGTAAAAAAATCTATTAGAATACGACTCATATGAGTAAAAGGACGCAAAAATGGCCTTATTCACTAATATTCAAACAAAATTTTCGAGCATTCTCATCTTTTGTGCCGCAATCCTCTTTTCTACCAGCAGTGTTGCTGAAACGGTGAGTATTCCTGTCACTAAAACTTTGCATGCTCAAGCAGAATTTGTGAGCGGCGCAAGTGATATTGCAGTGCTTATCAATCACGGCTTTTTAACGACTAACAAATTTAGCACGGTGCAATCGCTGATTAATGCCATCAAAGATCAAGGTCACTCGGTTTTATCGCCCAATTTAACCTTGGGCATCAATATGCGAGAACAGTCTTTAAAGTGCAACAGCTTGCACACCCATACCCTTGAAGAAGATGTCACCGAAATTAATGCTTGGGTAGATTGGTTAATTGCCAAAGGCTATCAAAAAATAGTTTTGCTAGGACATTCCAGTGGCAGCCAAGAACTCTTATTGTCACAAATCACCCATCCAAAACCTGAAGTTAAACTGGCTATTTTCACCAGTTTATTTTACTTAAACGGAAAAGATTTAGGGACTCTGGACTCAGACCTTGCTTTGGCAAAAAAACTCATTGACACCAATCAAACAACACCGCAGAAATTCAGCTTTCTTTTTTGCCAAAAAAATTACCTAGCGACCCCTGAAAGCTTTTTGTCTTACCACAAGCTAACGCGTCAGCAAAACCTAGACTATTTAAATGCCATCACCATACCCAGTTACACCATTATGGGCAGTGCCGATAAACGCTACCAAAAGGTTGGTGAAAACTGGTTAGATGAATTAAAAGCAACCAAAACCCATTTAGAGGTTATTGAGGGTGCAAACCACTTTTTTTCCAGTGAGCATGAATTTGATTTACAAGATAAAATCAACGAGATTATCAACACTTTGAACAACTGAAGATTGCTAATCACCCAGGTAAGTTAAGCGTAATTTAAGAGAATATGGCAAACAAATCATGATTAAACCCAAAATAATGCATGCCAAATTTTATTTGATGTTTTTTCTCATCTTAACGCTTGGGCTATATATTGGCTTTAATATCAAACTTTATAAAGATGCCGAAGAAATTCGCCAACAAACTCAGCAGCGAACGGAAGAACTTGCTCAAATTGAACTCACTAATGCAATTGATGCCGCCATTGCTATTTCACGTTCCAAAATTAAAGAAATGGCCTTATGGGAAGAAGTACAGCAACAACTGAATGAACCCAGTTATTACTTTTTTTGGCATGATGAACGCCTCAAAGAGTCACAATACTGGGAAAAATATTACGATCAATTAGAGCTATACAACAAAGACCGCAAACCCTTGCATGCTATTCACCACAGTGATGAGCACATGAATGCTTTACCCAATGAAGTGCCCAGCGCAGATAAAAATACTTTCTTTTTAAATCAACAGGGACATTTAGATTTGGTAATGTTCGAGCCTATCTATAACAGTACCACTCAAAAACTTGAAGGCTATATTGGCTTAACATT
Organism: Thiosulfativibrio zosterae; assembly: GCF_011398155.1. Taxonomy (NCBI): domain Bacteria; kingdom Pseudomonadati; phylum Pseudomonadota; class Gammaproteobacteria; order Thiotrichales; family Piscirickettsiaceae; genus Thiosulfativibrio; species Thiosulfativibrio zosterae. The sequence goes on along the minus strand of NZ_AP021888.1, from coordinate 832,372 downwards.
AGATTTTTTGCCTCTCATCCTCCAAAATTATCAATTCACTTACCTCGATAAATCTTCCATTCAAATTGCGAAAACCCACAACATTGTAACCGTTGAAATGGATCAAATTGAATCGCAAATGATTTTTGAACCGGTTAAAAACCCCGTGAATGACTACTTATGGACATTAATCCAAAACTTTATTAACCAAGTGATTATTTTCGGTATTCTGCTCGCCGGTCTGTTCACCATATTTTTCAAACTTTCAACACTGAATCCGCTTAATAGTTTGGTCAATTATTTAACGCAGTTAAAAAACAACCCCTCTTCAATCATTCCCCCAGAGAATAAACGCTTTTGCTTTCTGGAATTCGAGGAACTTAAAAACTCCTTGTCGGGTTATAACCAGCAATTAATTAATGCACAGGTTGAAATTGAAGCGCAAAGAGAAACGGCCTTATGCCAATCCAGAATAGACGCCCTATCTAATATTTTAAACAGACGCGCCTTTGATACGCGCCTAGACACTATCTTTTTGCATTATCATGAGGCACAGCATCCGGTGGGCTTTATTCTGTTTGACTGTGACTTCTTCAAAGCCATTAACGACACTTACGGCCACGAAATTGGTGATTCGGTTATTCGCATTACTGCCAGTACCTTTAGAAACGCCCTACCTGAAAGCGTTGAAATTTACCGTATTGGTGGTGACGAGTTTGCTTGTATTGTTGAACATCAAGACCTCGCTGGTGTATTAGACATCGCCAACCTTTGTTTTAATGCTATCCGAAATTATGATTTTAATCACATCGGTATTCGCGAAAAAATTGCTTACAGCGTAGGCATCAGCTTCATAGATTCGCATAATTCCGAAGACCTTGCTCTAATGCACAAGCAAGCCGATATTGCGCTTTATAAATCAAAACGCTCCTTACATCAAAAAGTACAGGTTTTCCAAAAAGACGACGAACACGCAGGTAAAACCCTGACATCCAATGAACACATCACCGCCATCGTTGAATCTTTACATTCAGGTAAAAACATTCGCATGCACTTGCAACCTGTCTATGGCATTCACAATCAAATCGATTACTTTGAGTCACTCATTCGTATTCAATTTGACAATAAACTCATTCACCCAGTTGAAATTTTTGATGTCGTTAATCACCGTCACTTAGAAACTGAGCTCGACAAACAGGTTATTAATCAAATCCTGCATTATTTGGATGCTGGAAAAATTCAAGCCAATACAGGTGTTTCAATCAATATTTCTGCCTCTACTCTGTTAAACGAAGATTTGATGCCACTGTTTGCACCCCTTGAAGCACACTTAACTCACCAAAAAATCACCATTGAAATCATTGAAGACACCCTGATCAGCCACTTAGAATTGGCCACTCAAAAACTGTCTGCATTGCGTGAAAAGGGATTTAAAATTGCGTTAGACGACTTTGGCAGTGGATACTCTTCCATTCGATATTTAGCGCATATGCCAGTAGACATTATCAAATTTGATATGTCGCTCACCCATGCTCTATTACAAGATAAAAAAACCCACCAAATCATTATGACCACCGCACAAATGATTACCCATGCGGGTTATCAATTGGTTTTAGAAGGCATAGAAACCGATGCGCATTTAACCGCAGCTAAGGCCGCTGGTGCAACCCATTTCCAAGGCTATTTACTCGGAAGACCTCAAGACCCTTATTCAGCCTAAATGAACCCTATGCCAAGCCACAAAACAAAACCCCAAGTCATTGCCATTACTGGCGGTATTGGCTCGGGTAAATCGACTGTACGCAAAATCCTAGAAGCTGAAAACCTTTCCTGCATTGATTTAGATGACATCAGTCGTCAAATCGTTGCCCCTGGCACCCCAGGCCTGGTTAAAATTAGTGAGGTTTTTGGGCAAAACATCCTATCAAATGGTGTTTTAAATCGTGCTGAGCTCAAGCGCCGCATATTTTCGTCACCTAGCGACAAACAGCGTCTTGAAGCCATTATGCATCCAATGATTCGCCAAGCAACCTTAGAAAAACTCAACTGTTATTCCGAAAAAGATTTAGTGGTGGTTGAAATCCCATTACTCACAGAAATTGGAAGACCTGATTATGTAGACTGGGTGGTGGTGTGTGATTGTGCCGAATCAACCCAAATTGCAAGGGTGAGCGCTCGTGACAACATGAGCCAAGAAATGATTCAAGCCATCATGGCAAACCAAGCAACTCGGGCACAACGCTTAGAGATAGCGGACTATGTTTTGAATACTGAGCTGACTATGGATGAGTTATCAAAAGCTGTTAAAGCCCTGATTCAAAGCCTCAAAAATCAACCGGCCATAAACCGCTAGTGGTGGCTATGCCTTGCGCACCAGAAGCAATCGCTTGAGTTTTATCTGTGGGTTTCATGCCACCCAAAGCATACACTGGCACCGGCAATTTTGCCGCCATCTGCGCAAATTTTTCCCAACCCAAACCCGGTAACTCTGGATGAGAAGCCGTTGCTTTGACCGGTGAAATCAAAACCAAATCCGCTTTTAAACTCAACGCTTTTGCCAACTCTAATTCATTATGACAAGAAACCGCCAAATACTTATCGTCCGAAATAGGTCTTTCAACCCACTGCATTAAGTGACTGGATGCCAATTGAAACCCATCTGCTTCAGGTACTGCCAATAACCAATCTGGCTTACCATTTAGAAAACAACGGGCATTAAATTGGTGACACAAGGCAACAGCTTGTTTCGCCAAGTCTAAAAACTCGGACTCTTCCAGATGGTTGGCTCGCAGTTGCACTAGCTTCACGCCGTCTTGCAAAGCAATTTGCAACTTTTGAAGTGCCTCTTTAGGCGTTTTATACGCCCCTGCTATCATGTAAACAGATGGCAAATTTAAGGCGGTTAAAAGCCCCTGATTAGCCGCCGGGAAAGACAGCTTTTGCAACTCATCTGCAGAAACCCACTTTAGCAACTGCCCTTCTTTTGGCTGACAGTCGCCCGAGAAACTCTCTGCAATAAATACTTTTAAGCAAACTGACTTATGATCGTAATCCCACGGAATTTCGATTAACGGCTGCCAGTCGGTGATGGTTAAACCCACTTCTTCAATAAACTCTCTACTGAGTGCGGCTTGAGGGATTTCGCCAGACTCAATTTTGCCGCCCGGAAACTCCCAAAAATGCGCCAAATCTTGATGCGCTTGGCGCTGTGAAACCAGATATTGCCCATTGACCTTTAATACGCCCACAGCAATATCCACACTCTTTTTTTGGTTAGTCATCACGCTTTCCCAAAATATAGCATTCGCTTAAGAGCGATACTCGGCATTAATTTTCACATAATCATATGAAAAGTCGGTTGTCCAAACGGTTTCGGTGACATAACCGCGTTTTAAATCTACCCGAATTTTAATGTCAGTTTCATTCATCACCGCTTGACCCGCTTCTTCAGTGTACTCTGCAGCACGTCCACCATCCCTAACAATACATACATCGCCTAGATAAATTTCTAAAGCATCTATGTCTAAATTTTCGACACCCGCTCGGCCAACCGCCGCTAAAATACGCCCCCAATTAGGGTCTGAAGCAAACAAAGCCGTTTTAACCAAGGGTGATAGCGCAATTGTGTTGGCGACTTTTAAACATTCTTCAGCGGTGGCGCCTTCATTAACTTCCACGGTGACAAACTTAGTCGCCCCCTCACCATCGCGCACAATCATTTGTGCTAACTCCAGCATCATTTCCGTCACTGCGCCAGAAAACAACTGATAAGCCGCTGAATCAACCGACTCAATCATAGGCATATTCACTTGTTGTGTTGCTGTTAAGGTGCAAGCATCGTTGGTAGAAGTATCTCCATCCACGGTAATGCGGTTAAATGATACTTTTACAGCGTCACTTAAAGCTTGTTGCAAGCAGGCCTGGTTAATTTTAGCGTCTGTTGCAGCAAAACCAAGCATAGTCGCCATATTGGGATGAATCATCCCTGAACCCTTAGCTATACCTGTCATGGTAACCAAATGCCCGTCAATTTCGATTTGTTTGCTGACTTGTTTGGGCACCAAATCCGTGGTCATAATGCCTCTCGCAGCATTATCCCATCCTGACACGGTTAAATTGGCAACAGCATCTGGAATGCCTTTTTCAAATTTTGCGAGGGGTAAATTTTGCCCAATAACCCCTGTCGAAAATGGCAGCACTTCTTCAACGGCACAGCCTAACTCTTGAGCAACCCAAGCACAGGTCGCTTCGGCATCTAACAAACCTTGTTTGCCAGTACCCGCATTAGCATTACCGCTGTTAATTAACAACGCACGCGGCGCATGCGTACTGAGATAGCGTTTTGCCAAAGTAACCGGAGCCGCGCAGAATTGATTCAATGTAAAAGTACCGGCTGTTAAGCTGCCTTCAACAAATTTCATGACCACGATATCGGTTTTACCTGGTTTTTTGATGCCCGCTTGTGTAGTGCCTAAATAAACACCAGAAATAGGATGATTGTTAACTGCCTGAACCATGATAAAGCCTCCTGAGCGGACGATAAATGCTAAAAATCCACCATAAGTTTCTAGGGCTTAGGGTGGATTTGAACGAAATGTTAAATCAAATTGTAAACCAAGTTTTAGCTTAATTTACCACAACATTGTTTATATTTTTTGCCTGAACCGCAAGGGCAAGGATCGTTACGTCCTACCTTAGGCTGTTCACGACGATAAGTTTCTGAGTCGGTGTCTGTCACCGATGACTCCACAACTTCTTCAACTTCTGCCGTCATTGCTGCTTGAATGCCTTGCGCTGCCGGATGACTTGCCTCTAGATGCTGTGGGCGTTCAGCATTTTGACGAGCTTCATAAGCCTCAACATCCTCAGGACTCTGAATTTGCACTCTTGAAAGCAATTGAATGGTTTCAAACATAACCTCGTGTAAGAAATCCTCAAACATTTTGGCGGACTGCTGACGATATTGCTGGAAAGGTTCTTGCTGTGCATAACCTTTTAAATGAATCCAACGACGCAAATAATCCATTTCCATCAAGTGTGCACGCCATTGCTGATCAATAGTACGCAACAACACTTCTTTTTCAAAATGATGGCGAGTTTTAACATCCACACCAGCCATCTTAGCCTGATAAAGAGCATCGGCTTCGGCGATCAGTTTTTCACGCAACTGCTCTTCGTACATGGATTTATCAGCATCCAACCAACCCTGAATATCTAAAGTTAAGCTAAATTCTTCTTCTAGGGCTTGGGTTAATCCAGCGACATTCCATTGCTCAACCAAACTGCCTTGTGGCACAAATCTGCCCATAATATCGGTTAATACTGCACTGCGAATCGAATCAATGGTTTCCCCCACTTCATCGGTATCCATCAGTTCATTACGCTGAGAGTAGACGACTTTGCGTTGTTCATTTGAAATATTATCAAACTTCAACAAATTGGCGCGCTCATCTTGATACATACGCTCGACTTGTTTTTGAGCGCGTTCAATGGACTTAGAAACCATTTTATGCTCAATTGGCTCATCAGAACGCATGCCCAATTTACGCATCATGTTTTTAACGCTCTCAGAGGCAAAGCGGCGCATTAAATCATCATCCAAAGACAAATAGAAACGCGTGGTGCCCACATCGCCTTGACGCCCCGAACGACCTCTTAATTGGTTATCGATACGACGCGACTCATGGCGCTCAGAACCTATTACCATCAAACCACCACATGACAAAACTTCCGCGTGGCGAGCTTTCCATTGTTCTTTTAACTCGGCAATCTTCTCAGGCGTTGGATCTTCGAGTGAGTCAATTTCCATCTCCAAGTTACCGCCGAGCACGATATCGGTTCCACGACCTGCCATGTTAGTGGCAATGGTGATTGCACCGGGACGACCTGCCTGGGCAATGACATAAGCCTCTTTCTCATGTTGTTTTGCATTCAAAACATTGTGTGGAATTTTTGCTTGGGTTAATAAACTCGACAACATTTCCGACATTTCAATCGAAGCCGTACCCACTAAGATGGGTTGTTTGGTTTCATGAATGGTTTTGATATCGCGAATAATGGCTGAAAATTTTCCTTCCATGTCCAAAAACACCAAATCGGGTAAATCATTACGCTGAGGGATTTTGTTAGGCGGAATAACCACAACTTCTAAGCTGTAAGTCGACAAAAACTCGCCGGCTTCTGTATCAGCAGTCCCTGTCATACCTGAAAGTTTTTCATACTGTCTGAAATAGTTTTGGAAAGTAATCGATGCATAGGTTTGGCTTTCTGGCTGAATGGTCAAGCCTTCTTTGGCTTCTACCGCTTGGTGCAAGCCATCTCCCCAACGGCGACCTTGCATTTTACGGCCGGTAAACTCATCAATGATGACCACTTCACCATCTTGCACGATATAAGCCGTGTTTTTCTCATAAAGCACATTGGCTCTTAAAGCCGCTAGAATGTGCTTCATGAGGCTGATATGTTCTAGGTCATATAAGGACTCGCCATCATTCAACAAACCAGCTTCAATCAATAGGGTTTCAAATTTTTCATAACCTTGATCGGTTAAATAAACCTGTTTATGCTTTTCATCAACCGTGTAGTCACCGGTTGAAGTTTTGGTTTCTTTATCTTCTTCGCCGCGTTCTAAATGCTGCACCAACGGATTAATACGGCGATAAATATCGGCTTTGTCTTCCGCTGGTCCAGAGATAATTAAAGGGGTTCTGGCTTCATCAATTAAAATAGAATCCACTTCATCAACTATGGCAAAATACTGGCCACGCATCACGCGCTCTTCAGGATAAATCGCCATATTGTCACGCAGATAGTCAAAACCAAATTCATTGTTGGTGCCGTAGGTAATATCCATGGCATAAGCTAATTGCTTTTCTTGGCTACTTTGGCCAGAAACAATAATGCCCGTGCTCAACCCTAAAAACTCAAACAGACGCCCCATCCATTCGCCATCACGCGCGGCCAGATAGTCGTTCACCGTTATCACATGCACGCCTTTTCCGGGTAAGGCATTTAAATAAGCTGCCAGAGTTGCCACCAGCGTTTTACCTTCACCCGTTCTCATTTCGGCAATATTGCCAAAATGCAGAGCCATCCCCCCAATCAACTGCACATCATAGTGACGCATACCTAACACGCGCTTACCCGCCTCACGAACCGTTGCAAAAGCAGGTACTAAAAGTTCATCTAAGGAAACACCACTGGCCAAGCTGGCTTGAAACTCTTGGGTTTTGGCTTTTAGGGCTTCATCAGACAGCATCTCATAGCTTGCTTCTAGCTCATTAATTTGTGCAACTCGTTTTGCGTACTGTTTTAATATACGGTCATTACGACTACCAAATAGCTTTTTGAAAAGATTAAATGCCATGTATCAAGGTTCCAAATATTTCGTCTAAAATAAGGACAGCGACTGATCTTACCAATCAGCAAACACCAAATATTGAGTTTTTGTGCTTTGCGCTAAAATGTGCAACACTGTAAAAAATGGAAAATATTCTAGCATACAACCACAGGCTTAAACATGAAATCACTCCTAAATCAATCTGGCCATGGATTAGCACACATTATGGAGCAAGCAGAGCTTTTTCAGGCACTGCTCAGCCTTGGACAATCTTGCCTATCTGAAAAGCTCAAACCCCATTTAATTGGGGTTGGATTTGAAGAAAACACTTTAATCTGCCAACTAGATGATAATTTGTGGAGCACCCAACTGCGATTTTTTGAGCCAGAATTGCTTAAAGAATATCAAACTCATTTCCCGCACTTAAGATTACAGCGAATCAAAATTCAAATATTGCCCATTGCAGAAAGGACTTTAATCAAGCCGCAAACCATGGAACGCCCAACGCTCAGTTGCGCAAATGAAATGCGACTTTTAAGTCAGAAAGTTCACAGCAAGGGATTGAGTAGCGCATTAGAAAAACTGAGCCAACGCGCTTTAGAAGAATAAAAACTTAGATGGGTAAACTTAAATCGATAAACTTAGATTAAGTTTGCAGATAAAATTTTACAGCAGTATTTTGCTACTGCCATAATGAATTGGCGGTTCGCCTGAATCATAGGTTACGATTTCATAAGCATCGGAATCGGCCATCAAGGCACGAATCAATTCATTATTCAGAGCATGGCCTGATTTATGAGCGGTAAACTCACCCACCAACGCATAACCTGCCATAAATAAATCGCCAACGGCATCTAAAATTTTATGACGCACAAACTCGTCCTTATCTCGCAGCCCTTCTTCGTTCATAACGCCTTTTTCATCTAGACCAATCGCATTATGTAAACCGGCACCCAAACCTAGATTTTTGGAACGCAACATTTCCATGTCTTTCATAAAACCAAAGGTGCGAGCTCTGCTGACTTCTTTAAAATAAGCCGTGGATGAAAACTCTAAGGTCATTTTTTCAGCGGTTTTATCAAAAGCGGGGTGATCGAAATCTATCGAAAAATTTAAACGATAGCCTTCGTAAGGTTTAAAATTGGCGATACCGCCTTTATTGTTTTCAACCGTCACCGACTTTAAAACTCTAATAAATTTTTTCGGTGAATCTTGAATTTGAATTCCGGCAGACTGCAGTAAAAATATGAAGTGTGAGGAGCTTCCGTCCATAATCGGGACTTCATCGGCCGTTAAATCAATATATAAATTATCAACACCGACACCCGCTAGCGCAGACATTAAATGCTCAATCGTGGCAATTTTGGCAAGGCCACCACACCCATCATCTTTCAAAATGGTGGTACACAACATGGTTTCGCCAACCAAATCAGGTGCCACTTTAAACTCAACCACTGGCGACAAATCTGTTCGACGAAATATAACGCCTGTATCTACCGGTGCTGGACGAAGGGTCATTACGGCTTCATGCCCAGTATGTAAACCGACGCCTTTCGCCTTAATGGTGTTTGCCAGTGTTCTTTGATTCACGATTCTTTTCTCTGTCTTCTAAACTGCAAATATTAACATAAATTTAATAATACGACCGTCCAAATCAAATCTTGCACACCAAAAAAAACGCCCTAAGTGGGCGTTGATTTTATAAAACTAGGCCAGCTCAGCTTAAAAACTTTTCTTGAACCAATTTTTCATGCTGTCAAAAACAGACTGAACATCTTGCGTTTTTTTGTTAGGACGATTTTCTTCAGGCTTAGCGGCAGATAAATGGCGCTGTGCAAACATTAACAATCCCACGGTTGTTGCATAAGAAGGACTATTTACCTCCTCCTTCAGCCCCGTTACACCATGAGGCAGGCCTAAGCGCACTGGCATATGAAACACCTCTTCTGCCAACTCAACAGCCCCCTCAACTAAAGAACTGCCGCCAGTTAAGACCACGCCAGCGGCCAACTTATTCTCAAATCCTGCACGGCGTAGCTCTGCTTGAATTAGCTGAAAAAGCTCCTCATAGCGCGGCTCAATCACATCAACCAATGAACGGCGCGACAAACAGCGTGCGGGTCTATCCCCCACACTCGGCACTTCAATTTCTTCATCGTTGGCAATCAGCTGGCTAATTGCACAAGCATAGCGTTTTTTAATATCTTCAGCGGCGCTGGTTGGCGTACGGAAAGCATGGGCAATGTCATTGGTCGCTTGGTCTCCGGCAATGGGTATGACTGCCGTGTGACGAATAGCGCCTTGTTGAAAAACCGCTATATCGGTTGTGCCGCCCCCAATATCAACCAGACAAACACCCAATTCTTTTTCATCTTCAGATAACACCGCTTCACTGGACGCTAACTGTTCTAAAACCAAATCAGCAACAACCAGCCCACAGCGCTCAACACATTTAGTGATATTTTGCGCGGCACTCACAGAACCCGTCACCATGTGTACTTTTGCTTCTAAACGCACACCAGACATACCTATGGGTTCACGAATACCACCTTGGCTGTCAATCATAAATTCTTGAGGCAAAATATGTAACACTTCTTGATCACTGGGAATCGCAATCGTCTTGGCAGCATCTATCACGCGGGCAATATCTTCTTCACCCACCTCTTTATGACTGATTGCCACCATACCATTAGAGTTGAAACTTGAAATATGACTACCAGCAATGCCCACATAAACAGAATGCGCTGTCACACCAGACATTCTTTCAGCTTCGTCGATGGCGCGTTGAATAGACTCTACCGTAGCATCAATATTAACTACCACGCCTTTTTTAAGACCTTTAGATGGATAGCGCCCCATACCGACAACTTCAATTCCACCATCCGACTTGACCTTACCAATAATCGCCGCAATTTTGGATGTACCGATATCCAATCCAATAATAATATTTTCGGTTGTCGCTTGTTTACGAGCCATGTGTAAAATCACCCTGTTTTTAATTCTAATATCGTTTTACTACAAAATAGTCAGCTATGATGAGGTCAATTGTTGCTCTGAATGTTGCTTTATAACAAACCCATTACTATAGCGCAAATCAATTTCCTCTGCGACTTTTCTAGTTTCCTTAGAAACTTGCTGATAAGCAATCAACCAACGCTTAATTTTGTGTTGCCAATTCTCCGGGTCAAGCCACAAAACCAAGCCTTGGGTTAGCTCCAAGCGCCATACGCCATCGGCTTGCTCGCTGAGGCGGCGAATAATCCATCCCCCATCATCTAAAGCCTGTTGAAGCTGCGCCAATACCTTTAACAAGTCTCGCGAGCGTAATTCATCGCCACTGAGAACCACCAACCGCTCAAAAGGGTCTATCGATTTGGGATAAAACAATTCGCCCTGATTATTCAGCAGACCAAACTCTTTCCAACGCACCACGGGCTCTTGTTCTTGAATCCTAACCAAAAGCGTATCCGGCCAAACTCGACGAACCTCTGCTCTAAAAACCCAATCCAATCGAGTCAATTCAGCTTGAACTTGCTGCAAAGGGATTCGCCAAAAAGATTGGCCGATATAGGGTTGGATGACTTGATCTATATCTGCCTGATTCAACTCTTTAATGGTAGAAACAACTTTAAACTGCTTGATGGGATAAAACTCGGATGACACCTCAGCTTCAGACTTAATCGATTGACTGAAATCAGCTGGCAAAATGACCAACACTCCAAAAATGCCTAGACTGAGCAACAGCAGCGCTGCCAAAAGCCATTTTTTTGAAGGTTTCCAAGCAACCATTACACTTTCGCTGATGTAGTAGTGGCGGGCAGCAAAGTGGCGGAAATCAATTTTAAAACCAACGCCTCAAACGAAATATTCGCCGCTTTTGCCGCCATTGGCACTAAGCTATGGTCCGTCATGCCCGGCACGGTATTGATTTCAATTAACCAAGGGTTCATGTTTTGATCCAACATAAAATCCACTCGCCCCCAATCTTTGGCACCGACCACCTCAAAGGCTTTAATAATCATGTCGGGGAGCGTTTTAACCAACTCGTCTGGCAAACTGGCTGGACATAAATATTGCGTATCGTTGGCAAAATATTTTGCCTCGTAATCATAAAAATCATGCGTGGTTTTAAGTTCAATCAAAGGCAAAGCCTGCCCTAACAAAACAGCGCCGGTAAACTCTCGGCCAGTGACCCACTGCTCAATTAAGATTTCACTGTCAAACTGCTGCGCATAACTTACAGCTTCCGCCAAGGCTTCAAGTCCATTGACCTTGCGCATACCAATACTAGAGCCTTCATGAATGGGCTTAACAATGACTGGAAACTCTAATTCAAAGTGCGTTAGGTTGAGCGGTTGCGTGGGTGAAACTAAGACAAAATTAGGCGTTGGCAAACCCGCACCTCGCCACATCCATTTGGTGCGTAACTTATCCATAGCGATGGCTGATGCCGCCATGCCACTGCCCGTGTAAGGAAACTTTAACGAGTCCAGTAAGGCTTGCACAGTGCCATCTTCACCCCAACGACCATGTAAGGTAATGAAGGCTCTATCAAAGGTTTCAGTGACCTTAATGACATCTTCAAGGCACTGAACATCACAAGCGGTGGCATCAATGCCCTGAGCTTTTAAAGCCAGGGTAACTGCTTGGCCACTTTTTAACGAAATGGGTCTTTCTGCCGCCCAACCGCCCATTAAAACTGCCACTTTTCCTAAGGACTGCTTGAGGTCAATGGATGTTTCTATCATATCATTCAAAGCCTGACTCATTGTGCTTGCTCCAAAAGGGTAAATGCTTGTTCCTTCCAATGCTTAGCGATTTGCCCCACATCTCCGGCGCCCATCACCAACACCAAATCACCATCTACTAGAATGTCTTTTGCCACTTCATTTAACTGCGTTTCGCTCTCAACATGTACACTATTTTTGTAGCCCCTCAATCTCAAGGCTTGCAACAAGGCTTTTGAATCGAATGCTGGCAAATGTGCTTCGCCTGCCGCATATACATCTAACAAAATTAATAAATCGGCTTGAACAAACGCTTGAACAAATTCATCAAACAAATCTCGGGTCCGCGAAAAGCGATGCGGTTGAAAAACCAATACTAAGCGTTTATCAGGAAAGGCAACCCGAGCCGTCTGTAAAGTGGCTAAAAGCTCAGTTGGATGATGACCATAATCATCAACCATAGTGACATTCGACTGCCCAATCAGACGGTTGGGATACACTTCAAAGCGTCGCCCCACGCCCGAGAACTCTAATAACGCAACTTGAATATCTTCTATGGCAATGCCCAACTCTAAGCCAATGGAAATTGCGGCTAATGCATTTCGGACATTGTGCTCTCCAGGCGTGTTCAATAACACCTCAAAGTCTGGCTGAAATGTACTACGCACTTTAAAGCGGGTTTTTAACCCTAAAGGCTCTAGTGCAAACCCTTGCACGTCAGCATCTTCACTGAGTCCATAGGTGATTAATTTACGACTCAGCTTAGGCAAAATTTGGCGAACATTGACATCATCTATACATAAAATGGCCAGCCCATAAAAAGGTAAGCGATGAATGAACTCAACAAACGTGTTTTCGAGCTGTTGATAGTCGCCCTGATAGGTTTCCATGTGATCTTCATCGATATTAGTCACGACGGAAACCATCGGAGTGAGGTGTAAAAAAGACGCATCGGATTCATCTGCTTCGGCAACCAAATATTTGCTTGAACCTAGCCGCGCATTAGACCCCACCTTATTCAATTTACCACCGATAACATAAGTTGGATCAACGCCACCTTGGGTTAAAACAGCAGCCGTTAAACTGGTGGTGGTGGTTTTTCCGTGGGTGCCTGCAATGGCGATACCATACTGCATTCGCATCAGTTCAGCCAGCATAGCCGCTCTTGGAATCACTGGAATTCTGGCTTCTCTCGCCCAGTCGACTTCAGGGTTATTTTTAGGAATGGCGCTTGAAACCACTAACACATCTGCACTTTTTGCAAAGGCGGCAGCATGACCATTTTGAATTTTTGCACCCAAGGATTTGAGACGTTCGACGGTAGGATTTTCATTAATATCCGAACCACTCACCAAATAGCCTAAACTAAGGCAAACTTCTGCAATGCCAGCCATACCGACACCACCTATACCTACAAAATGAATTTGTTTTACTTTATCTTTCATGAGTTCTGTTCGTTATGAATATTGCAATATGATACCTAATTTAGGTCTTTGGAGATGAGAATTAAGAAAACTATTCAGCCTGTTATCAACAGTCAACAGACGTTTAGCTATTTCAACAATTTATTAAGCCGTAAAACCCATGCCGCTAAAAAAGGCGCTTCGTCTTTTATGCTAAGGTGAATGTCTTCTAATGTAGACTGAGGTAAATCCAATGCACTGGCCACTATTTTGTGTAAATGCAATAAGCAGGCTTTTGAGAGGTGGCTTGAAAGGTGAATTTGAGAACATTTCGTCAATACAACGGCGTTACCGATTTCGCGCCATTGCGCTTCATTAAAATGGTGATGAAGCGCCAAAGCAGCAGGTATTTTTCCCAGCCGAATTTCTAGCATTTCTTTTAAATTCATGTACCGATAAACTTCAGCGGCAGCACCACGCAAAGAAAATGGCAAGCTATTCATAAAAGTCGCTTCTAATTGATTATCCAACTGACCCATAGTTACCTTCTTATCAACGTCATGTAACCCTGTTTAAGACAAGGGAACATTTAAACTCGATTGAATTTCGTAGCGTTCAATCTCTAATTGAATAAATCTTTGATCCTGAATATCAGGAAATTCAAAGTTAAATGAATTATGTTCACGATAATCAGACATACTTGAATTGGCTCGAATCAAAACGGCACGAACACTGAGCATTCGTCCCTTTTCGGCAAAATAAAAATAAGCATCACAACGGGTATTGGGTTTAAAGCGTTTTTCCAAGACCAACGACAAGCCACAGGCACTCAAATTGACATCAATCTCTTCCCAAGCATTCGGGTTTTGGCGCAGTCGAACATCTTTCAGCAATTCGGTATAGGCACTGAAATAATGCCCCATCAGTTGATGTAGATGAAAAAGTGATTGCACCAGAGGAATTTTGGCAAAGCTTTTAGATTCAAATCGTTTCATCATCTCATCAACCAGCATTGAATCCGGTAATTCGCTTTCTAAATTCAGCTGAGTTGGGGTTGAACCCTCAAAAAGATTGAACAAATTATGATAATAGACTTTCAGCTTTTGATTCATCTGCTCAAAGTATTGGAAGGTTTTTGGTGCGGTAACTTTCAAGGCAAGAATACTCTCAACCCCTTTAGAATAGCGATTGAACTCTGCCCATTCCAAACGTTCAGACTTTGGAGAACGACCCACAGAAAGACCTTCAACACAACGCCCAAAATATTGCACAGAATCTTCAACTTCTCCAAAAACAGGCGCTAAGATTTCTTGTTGCTCTTGAATATGGCGCACCCAATAATTTAAAGATTCGTGACTGGCTTGTATCTTTTTTTGAACGGTTGGCGGGAAATAATCGATACCTAAAGCAAAAATCTGCTGGTCTTTAATGGGTTGTACAGGCGTAACGAAAACACGAATCGGCATATTAATCCGCCTAAAACGACGATACTCACCTTTTTGAAACCACAAAGCCACTAGTCTTTAACCTTATCGCACCTTTAAGGCACGCTCTAAATTAAATTTTCGCCTTAACAGACATGTATTGAAATAAACCCACTTTAAACCTGTTGAAATTATAGCACCTTAAAACTTAATTACTATTGTAAGGTATTTTTTACTTCAGAATTAACCAGGCCTGGGGCTTCTACGGGCTGTGGAATTACCCAATAATATTGCGCCAAAATAGCTGCAAGCTCTGAAGGCTTGTGTAAAGGATCGGTAATTTCAAATTGACTTAGGGTTGAGCCAGAAAGATTGCCGTTCGAAACCGCCTGCTGAACCCACGCCAAAACTTCCTCAGCGCCTTCTCCAACCAGCTCACCTTGGTTAGGATTCCAATAAAGCAGTTTTTCAGTCACTTGTGAATCTAACAGTGGCACAAGTTCTAAGCGAATCCACTCTAAGGGTTTCAGAGGCGTTTCGGAGTGAGTTTTTTCTAAATCAGACAAATTAACCTCTTTGCTCGTTGCGTTTATAACCATTGCTGGTATTTTAACGCAACATTTGAATCGCTTCTTGAACAGATGCAACCAAACGGTCAATATCCTCAAAATTATTATAAATGCCAAGAGACGCTCGAATGGTTGAGGGGACTTTAAAATGTTGCATGACTGGCATAGCACAATGATGACTGGCGCGCACCGCTATGCCGTCTTGATCCATTAAAGTGGCCACATCATGCGGATGAACACCTTCCACCACAAAGGACACTACGCCGCCTTTGTTTTTTGCCTGACCAATAATTCTAAGTCCATCAATTGTTTGTAATTGCTCGGTTGCATAGACCATCAATTCATGTTCATAAGCACCAATCGCATCTTGACCGACCCGATTTAAAAAATCGACCGCCACACCCAAGCCAATAGCACCTGCAATATTAGGCGTGCCTGCTTCAAATTTATAAGGCAAGACGTTGTATTGCGTCTTTTCAAAAGTCACCGAATAAATCATATCGCCACCTGCTTGATAAGGTGACATGGCTTCTAACAATGACTGCTTACCATAAAGCACTCCAATGCCGGTTGGCCCATAGGTTTTGTGCCCTGAAAATGCATAAAAATCGCAATTCAAATCTTGCACATCCACTTTCATGTGCGCAACGGCTTGAGCGCCATCAACCATCACCTTTGCACCGACACCGTGCGCCAAAGCAATCATTTCTTTAACGGGATTGATAGTACCCAAGGCATTCGACATATGCGTAATCGAAACCAATTTTGTTTTTGGCGTCAACATACTGGCCATGGCATTTAAACAAACCTCGCCCAGGGCATTAATTCTGAGTACATTTAAACGAATACCCAACTGATCTCGCAGCAATTGCCAAGGCACAATGTTTGAGTGATGCTCCATTTCGGTAATCAACACTTCATCACCCGCTTGCAACTGATCTCTCGCCCAAGTCGCAGCGACCAAATTAATCGCCTCAGTCGCCCCTCTAACAAAAATAATTTCTTGGGTCGATTTGGCATTTAATAAAGCCCGCACCTTTTCTCTGGCGCCCTCATATTTTTCTGTGGCACGCTCACTTAACCCATAAACACCACGGTGCACATTGGCGTTTTCTTGAGTGTAATATTGCGTAATGGCATCAATCACACTTTGCGGTTTCTGAGTGGTGGCTGCACTGTCTAAATAGACCAAAGGCTGGCCATTTTCAGTCTGTTTTAAAATCGGAAATTCTGCTCTTAACAATGAGATATCAGACAATTTAAGACTCCGTTGACTTAAGCTAAGTGATTGATGCGTTGCTGAACTAAAGACTGCAACCAGTTAGCCAACTTAGGATTTGAAACCACTTCCAAAGGTTCTAACAAAAATGCTTCGGTGATGAGCTGAATGGCTTGGGGTTTGCGAATACCACGAGCCTGCAAATAAAACACCTGATCTTCATCTAATTGCCCGGTTGCAGAACCATGCGAACATTTCACATCATCCGCATAAATTTCCAACTGAGGTTTAGTATCCATCTTGGCTTCATTGGATAGAACCAAATTCTTGTTATCCATTTGGCCATCGGTTTTTTGAGCGTCTTTGGCCACTTTAATCATGCCATTAAACACGCCACGCGCTTTGTCTTTTAAGACATACTTGTGTAACTGCTGACTTTGACAATTAGGCACTAAATGCTGGGTATCTGTTCTGGAATCCTGAATTTGGGATTGCTGCACAAAACACACACTATTTTGTTGTGAAAATCCGTGTTCCCCAGCCATATCTAATGCATTTTGATGACGCGCAACCTGACCACCTAAACCGAGGTATAGCGTTTCAAAAACACTCTTAGCTGCTTGTTCAATCCATTGGTGTCCGAAATAGAAACTCTGCAAATTCAAATCCTGAACAACAACCTGCTTAAGATTGGCGTTTTCGCCCACCACCAATTCAGTCAAATGGTTGGTCATTTGCACCAGTTCATCATCTAAACTAATGGCATGCTCAACCAACGTTAAGGCGCTATTTTTTTGCAAAACAACTCTATGGCGCAAAACTGAAGCATGGTTTGCAACGGTTTGCACATGTACCAAATGAACCGGTAGTTCAATCATCGCACCCGCTTCAACTTCAATATTAATACCATCTTGGTAAAGCATGGTATTGAGTAAAGCAAAGGGCTCTTGTGCCATTTTATCAGTATTGATTTCGAGTTGACGAGGCTGGTCAGCCAAAGCAATCACATCAGCCGTGGTTTCAATCATCAGCCCCTTAGGCA
This sequence comes from Thiosulfativibrio zosterae, assembly GCF_011398155.1. Lineage (NCBI taxonomy): Bacteria > Pseudomonadati > Pseudomonadota > Gammaproteobacteria > Thiotrichales > Piscirickettsiaceae > Thiosulfativibrio > Thiosulfativibrio zosterae. The sequence continues at coordinate 814,670 of NZ_AP021888.1, read as the reverse complement.
AGTCACTTAAGCTGTCAGACAAACTGTCGTCAAAATGACCATCAACAAACACTAAACGAATCACATCATGCTCGGGCAAATAGGCTTGCAGCTTAGCCATATCTAACTCGCTAACGCCTTTGGGTGAAAATTCATGCTGTAAAAAACTATTCACAGGCGTGTATTGCCAAGCTTCATCTCGACGGGTTGGCCAACCTCTATGAACTAGGGCGGCTTGAGCAGACAAACGCTCAACTTTTACCAGTGTATTTTGTTCGCTATCGATCAATTGTTGCGAAACATCAACATAAAAATCCATGGCTTTTTGAGCGGTAAGACTCATGCGCTTTTGTGGCATCGCAGGGGTAAGACTCATCTGCGACTCCTAAGCGGCTGTATGGGCTTGAACAATGTCATCATAGCCATTCTTTTCAAGTTCATGCACCAGTTCAAAACCACCAGACTTCACAATTTGACCGTTGTAAAGCACATGCACAAAATCGGGTTTGATGTAATCCAACAATCTTTGATAATGCGTCACCACAATAAAACTACGGTCTGGCGAGCGTAAGGTATTTACCCCATTAGCAACCACTTTCAAAGCGTCAATATCTAAACCAGAATCGGTTTCATCCAATATACACAACTTAGGTTCTAATAAGGCCATTTGAAAAATGTCGTTACGCTTTTTCTCACCCCCCGAAAAGCCCACATTGACCGAACGATCCATTAAGTCTTTGCGCATGCCTAACAACTCAATTTTGGCTTGGGCGTATTCATCAAAATCAAACATATCCAATGCAGGTAATCCTTGCTCTTCACGAATGGCATTTAACGCCGTTTGCATAAACAACTTATTACTCACCCCCGGAATTTCAACGGGATATTGAAATGCCAAAAACACCCCTTTACGCGCTCTATCTTCTGGGGAAAGCTCTAGCAAATCCTCACCATCCAAAGACACGCTGCCAGCGGTGACTTCGTAATCTTCTCTGCCCGCTAACACGCTTGCCAAGGTGCTTTTTCCGGCACCGTTGGGCCCCATTATGGCGTGAATTTCACCTGGGTTAACGGTTAAGTTTAAGCCTTTCAAAATTTGCTTTTCTTCTACTTGCGCTTCTAAGTTCGTTATATTTAACATCTCATTTCCTATCTAAAATTCTGTTGCGGTGTCGGTTAAAAATGCTTAACCAACCGACCCTTCTAAACTGATGGCCAATAATTCTTCGGCTTCTTGAGCAAACTCCAAAGGCAGTTCTTTAAACACATCCTTACAAAACCCATTCACTATCATCGAAATAGCGTCTTGCTCACTGATGCCGCGCTGCTGGCAATAAAACAACTGGTCTTCACCGATGCGTGAAGTGGTGGCTTCATGTTCCATTTTGGCGGTCGGATTCTCCACTTCAATATAAGGAAAAGTATGAGCTCCGCACTGATCACCAATTAACATAGAGTCACATTGGGTAAAGTTGCGCGCCCCTTCTGCCGAAGGCAATACCTTCACTAAGCCGCGGTAAGTATTGTCACTTCTGCCAGCCGACAAGCCTTTTGAGATAATGGTGCTGCGCGTGTTTTTACCAATGTGAATCATTTTGGTACCGGTATCGGCTTGTTGACGATGGTTGGTTAATGCCACAGAGTAAAACTCACCAATAGAATTGTCGCCCTTCAAAATACAGCTGGGATACTTCCAAGTAATGGCAGAACCGGTTTCCGCTTGCGTCCAAGACAGTTTAGAGTTTTTACCTTCACAAATACCGCGCTTGGTCACAAAATTTAAAATACCGCCCTCGCAGTTCTCATCTCCTGGATACCAGTTTTGAACCGTTGAATATTTCACTTCGGCATCATCCAAAACAATGACTTCAACTACAGCGGCATGCAACTGATAGGTATCTCTAACAGGCGCAGAGCAACCTTCAAGATAACTCACATAACTGCCTTTATCGGCAATTAAAATGGTACGTTCAAATTGGCCAGTTTTGGCTTCGTTGATACGGAAATAAGTAGATAAGTCTATCGGGCAACGCACATTTTCTGGGATATAAACAAAGGTGCCATCCGATGCAACGGCAGAGTTTAAGGCGGCAAAAAAGTTATCGTGATAAGGTACGACTGTGCCTAAATACTTCTGAACCAATTCAGGATATTCGTGAACGGCTTCCGAGAAAGAACAAAAAATAATGCCAAGTTTTGCCAAATCATCGCGTTTGGTGGTGGAAATAGACACAGAGTCAAAAATGGCATCCACGGCAATATTCGGTGAATCTAAACCATCAGCAATCGGCACTCCTAAGGCGGCAAACGCTTTAGCAACTTCAGGGTCAATTTGATTGTTTGCCGCGTCTTCCTCAGTTCCACAAGATGATGCACAACTGCCACATTCTGGCGCAGAATAATAAGAATAGTCTTGATAGTCTATGGGGGCATAATCCGCTTTTGCCCAGTGAGGTTCGGTCATGGTCTGCCAATGTTTAAAGGCTTTCAACCGAAAATCTAACATCCACTGGGGTTCATTTTTTTTAGCAGAAATGGCACGCACCACCGATTCATTCAAGCCTTTGTCAAAGGTTTCTACCGCCGTCGTGGTTACAAAGCCTTCTTTGTAACCGCTGTGCTTAGATAAAAGGTCATTAATTTCTTGATATTGTAGGGCTTCAGACATATGAGTTTCTTTATTAAGGCGCTGTTTGCTTGAGTTTTTCAGCATCTGCTGACTCGGCAAAACAGCTCGTTATTTAATTTCTGAGTATTTTAGTCGGAAATAGATTAAAAGTCTATGTTGAATGGCGACACTCAACCGAGCACGCCTTAAAAAGATCTTGTAAAAGCGGCTCTAAAACTAAGACATTTTGTGAACTCACCCAGCAAGTGAGTTGATGCGTGCACTGCTCCGCTGGGTAAAAATCCAATCTGAAAGGCGTAAATTCCAAGCTGACGGGATGACTGTATTCAGGTGTTTCAAAACTGCCGACTATACGCCAAATCAATCCTAAGCCACTGTGGCGCAAACCTTCTAAACCCATTTGCAAATGGGTTAAATTAACCTGACCCACTTTAAAAACCAGCGTTTGCCAAGGAGGCATTTGAAGAGGGTTTAAATGATCACTTTTTAAAGCGGGGGTATTCTGCGGTAGTTGCCATAATTTTTCAAGTTGACTGGCAGACAATTCACCCTCAAAACTTCTTAAGATGGGGAGTTTAGCAGCCCCTATTTGATTAAGTCTCGTTTGAATTTGAGCTTGCCAATGCATCTGCAAGTCCAAGTCACTGGAGGCCAAAAACATCAGCATGACCGCATCGGCAACCGCCAGCAACTTTAAAAAATAATCTGGCAATTCTGTTGCATTTAAAGTGTCTGGCCAAGGTGAACGCACATCCACCAAACACACAACCCGAGCATTCTTATCCAATAGATCAGGTAAGATCGATTCAACAATACTTAAAGGAATATTTTGTTCTTGGCAGACATGCAAAAGATGCGCTGCCAAACGACTTTTTCCCGAACCTGGCAACCCCACCAAAGACAGATGATTAAAACTAGGTTTATGCGCCACGCTTACTTACCCTGACTTGACCCAGAGCCCTTTTGCAAACACTCACTGAAGCTGTCAGCCAAGCCTTGCAATAGCTGTGCATAGGGTTGTAGTTGCGCTTGACGCCCTAAGGGATCAAGCTGCCCCATATGCACCGCCAAGCCTTCAATTAAATAGGTGACTTGTTTTTCTGGAAACTGCGGCTCTTTAAACACACAAACAACCCCGTCTTTTTGGATTTGCGCTCGTAAAGCCAAGACTTTTTTCAAGCTGGGTTTTAACTCAGGATTAACTTGAATCGCCCCCACGCCATAAAGTTGATAATGTTTTTCAAAATATTGAAACGCATCATGCAACACTAAAAAAGGTTGGGATTTAACCGCTGCCAATTGCTGTGCAATTTTTTTATCCAGTGCTGCCATACTCTCTTGCCAAGCCACTAACTTCTGCTGAATGTCTAAAGTACGCTGCGGCTCCAAGGTCATTAATCGATTCGCAATGGCACTGCCCATCAGTTCACCATTTTTAGGCGACAACCAAATATGCGGATCTTGGTAATAATCAGCTGTAGATTGTTCATGTTCATGTTCATGCTTATGCTCATGTTCCTCATGCCCGGCCTCGTGATGTTCTGCCGCCGCATTGCTTGGATGCGAATGTTTTGGCCATTTTTCATCATTTCTTTGGCTAAATTTAACCAGGCCTGGTTGTTTTTGCATCCAAATAACCTTTTCAGGCATGGTTTTAAGCACCTTTTCTGACCAAGCATCCACACCGGTTCCCACCGCCAAAATTAAATCGGCTTGTTCCAATTGCAATCGGTGCGAGGGTCGCATTTGAAATCCGTGTGGCGATTGCCCAGTGGTCAAGATCACTGACAATTGATCTTTGTCAGACATAAAAGGTAAGGCTAAACTGCCCACAGGTGGAATGGTTGCGACAATCGTCAAGGCCCAAACGGACACGCTGAATATACTTAAACTTAAACCGCTCAATAATTGGATAACTGGCAACATGATTTTGTTATTTTCCTTTTTGGTCAAAACACTTCGGGAGTTGGGCAACAGTTTAGGTACAATAATAAAACTTAATGACTATTGATTATCCAAATGCCTCTGCAACCTAAATTTAAACCGTCCAAACTCGCTCTTAACTTTAGAATACCGCTCATCGAAGCTGTCAAAGTCAGCCATTCTTATGGAGATAAAACGGTATTGCAAGATATTTCGCTCAAGATTCACAGCGATGAAATTATCACCTTAATTGGTCCTAACGGCGCAGGTAAATCAACCCTTCTTAAAATTCTACTCAAACTCATTCAACCGACTCAAGGCGTGGTGACTCAAAAACCAGGACTCACCATAGGTTTTATGCCTCAAAAAATTCAAGTCGACCCCACGCTTCCCATGACGGTTGAAAGTTTTTTAAAGCTCGGCTTACCGCGCCGCAAATTGTTTAGCCGCAAAACGGATTTAAGTCATTATGAGCAGATTATCCAAGAACTCAATATTAGTGACCTTTTACAACAACCCATCCAAAAGGTGTCTGGCGGAGAAATGCAACGCATCTTGCTCACCCGCGCTTTGCTCAAAAAACCAGACCTGTTAGTGCTCGATGAACCCGTGCAAGGTGTCGATTTGCAAGGGCAAACTGAGTTATACCATTACATTAATGCCATTCGCAAACATTACCATTGCGGCATTTTGATGGTTAGCCATGATTTGCACATCGTTATGAAAAATACCGACCAGGTCATTTGCTTAAACCAACATATTTGCTGTTCTGGGCACCCTCATACGGTTAACCAAGCACCTGAGTATCTCAAATTGTTTGGCATCGCCAACGAAGAAATCGCGCTTTACGAACATCATCACAACCCCGAAACCTGCAGCCACATACACGATGCTTGAACTCTTACTTTCGCCCCCCAGTTTTTTAATCTATGCCCTACTCGGCGGACTTGGTATCGCCTTTATTTCTGCGCCCTTGGGTGTGTTCATGGTTTGGCAAAGACAATCTTATTTTGGCGCCACGCTGGCACATTCTGCCTTATTGGGTGTGGGCTTAGGGGTGTTTTTTCAGTTAAACATTACCCTAAGTATTGTGGGTGTTTCAGTACTCATGGCACTGAGCATTTATAGCCTACAACGCCGTTTACAACTTTCCTCAGATACCCTGCTGGGTTTGTTAGCTCACTCGACCTTGGCTTTAGGCCTGGTCATTTTAAGTTTGCAAAAACAAGTGCAAGTGGACTTTATGAGCCTATTGTTTGGCGACATTCTGAGCATTGAACAAAACGACCTATGGCTCATTGGTGGTTTAGCTTTAGTGGTGGGTGTGTTTTTCTTAAATTACTGGCAAGACCTACTTAATGTCACCCTCAACCCCGAACTCGCCGCCGTTGAAGGCACTCCTGTGCAACGCGTGCAACTGGCTTATATTATGCTCTTGGCACTGATGATTGCTTTAGCCATGAAAATGGTCGGCGTATTACTAGTCACATCGCTGTTAATCATACCGGCAGCCGCCGCAAGACGCCTAGCCAACACACCACTTAAAATGTTACTCATGAGCTGGTTAATCGGACTGCTATCCGTTGTTATCGGTCTAATCACTTCAGCCACCTTTGACATTTCTACCGGCCCAGCCATCGTCTTAACCGCCAGCGTCTTCTTCTTAGTGAGCTTAATCAAAGCCAAACACTAAAAAAGGAACAATTAGGTCAAAATAGCTTATCAATCAAACAATTCGAATTAATTAAATAATTAATTGACACAAATCAAATTAGTCGGTATTATTCATATGAATTAATCTAAACAAGGCTAATACATATGAAGCCCGTCATTTTGTGTGTTGACGACACACCCGCAAACCTCACCCTTCTTCATGGACACCTCAACTCGCTCTACACAGTCAAACTTCTTAACTCTGGCGAAAAAGCTTTAGCCTTTCTAAAAAAAGAGCGTGTAGACCTTATTTTATTAGATGTCATGATGCCCGGCCTAGACGGCTATGAAGTTTGTCGTCACATTCGCCAAGATGCGACGACTGCACACATTCCGATTTTGTTTATCACGGCTAAAAATATGCCAGAAGATGAAGAAGAAGCCTTAAATGCTGGTGGGAATGACTTTATTTCAAAGCCAATCAATCCCAGAGTATTAATGGCGCGTATCAAAACGCACTTGGACTTAAAAAACTTCCAAGACTGGCTGCAAAATGAAAACGCACTCTTAGAAAAAGAACTTGAGAAGCGCCTGACAGATATTTTCAAGCTACAAGATGCTAGCATGGGGGTTATGATTTCTTTGGCGGAGTTTCGAGATGAATGCACCGGCAACCATATCAAACGCACGCAACTTTATATCACCGAATTGGCGAATGAAGTGGCCGCCGCTTTGCCCGAATATCAACTGGATAGCAGAGAAGTCAATCTCATCAGTAAATGCACGCCATTGCACGACATTGGCAAAATTACCACCCCAGACAGTGTTTTGCTCAAGCCTGGCAAGCTCGATCATGATGAATTCGAAATCATGAAACTTCATGTACAAAAAGGCTATGACATTTTGGAATCCGCCTCTAAAAACATGGGCTACTACGGTGAATTTTTGCATGTTGCACAAGTCATCGTCATGAACCACCATGAAAAATGGGATGGCTCAGGATACCCCAATGGTTTAGCTGGCAAAGAGATTCCACTACCCGGACGCTTAATGGCCATAGTGGATGTGTATGACGCTCTGCGTAGCGAGCGCCCTTATAAAAAGGGCTTTAGCCATGAGGAGGCTTTGGACATAATGAAAGCGCAATCAGGCAAACATTTTGATCCCGAGCTACTGGAGTGCTTCATCAACATTGAAGCTAAACTCCCTGTCATTCATAACAATTGGTCAGACAGGCATTAAAAAACATTGCTTGCTTCAAGGCAAAAAAATGCCTGCAAAATGCTTGCACCAAGCGTATCAGATTTGTGCCAATTCTTAATCAAACAACCCTAAGTAATCCGCAATAGGAACACCCTATGTTACCATCAGCAACCCTTCCCAATGAAACCCAAGCTGTTGCAGCCATAAATCGTTCTATGGCAATTGCTGAGTTTGACCTTGACCACAACCTATCCTTTGCAAACGACAATTATTTAGCTTTATTCGGTTATCAATTAAACGAAGTCTTAAACAAGAGTCATCGTATTTTCGTGTCTAAAGAAACGGCAGAGTCTGCGGATTACCAAATTTTTTGGCAAAAACTCGCCAAGGGCGGATTTGTTGCCGACCGTTTTGAACGTATCAATAAAGCCGGGCAAGTTTTATACATTGAAGCCACTTACAACCCAGTGTTTGATAGTGAAGGACAAGTCACCAAAATCATCAAATTTGCCAGCAATATCACATCGCGCGTTTTACAAGAACAAGCCTTTAAAAAACTTAGTGAACAAAATCAAGCCATTCTTAATAATGCTGCATCAGGCATTATTAAAATAAATCGCCAGGGCTCCATAGAACTCGTAAACCCTAAAATATTGGACTTATTTGGCTATCAAACAGACGAACTGTTGGGCAAAAATGTCGCCCTTTTAATGCCACAAGATTTAGCCGTAAAACATGATGATTTTATCGCACGTCAAATCAATACTGGTGAAAACCATATCATCGGCACAGGTCGCGAAGTGATTGCCAAGCACAAAAATGGCAAAACCTTTCCCGTGCATCTTGCTATTAGCCGCATAGATTCTATGGGTGAAACTACCTATATTGGCCTGCTAACAGATTTAACTGAACGAAACCGAGAAAGGGCTGAAACGGTCACCCGCAACCTTTTGTTAGGCGCCCTGAAAAAAGCCACAGAAACTTTTGTAACCGACATTTCAAATCAAAGTATGGTTTGGAAGGACTTGCTCGAGTCGGTTCTTAAAATAACTGATAGTGAGTATGGATTTATTGGGGAAGTCGTTCGCAATGAAGATAATAAACGCTGTTTAAAGCTCTGGACGCTGACCGATTTATCTTGGGACGACGCCTCTGATGAACTTTTCAAAAAGCTGCAATCGCAAAATATGTTGTTATGCGGCTCTGAAAACATGATTGGCAAGGTCGTTTATGAAGAAAAAATGATCATCAGCAATGATATGCAAACCGATCCACGAGGTGGACATACTCCCCACGGACATCCGCCTTTATTTCGGTATATGGGCGTCCCTATTTTTAGGGGCAAAGAGATGATTGGCATGTACGGCATTGCCAATGCCAAACAAGATTACACACCAGAATTAGCTGAATTTCTTGAACCTTTTAACAGCACTTGCGGGGTCATGATAAACAGTTTACGTCAAGAACAACGCCGCCAAGAACTCATGGGCAGTTTAAATGCATCCAGAATTGAAGCTGAACAAGCGGTACAGATAAAATCGGCGTTTTTGGCCAATATGAGCCATGAAATACGCACCCCCATGAATGCGATTTTAGGGCTTTCTCACTTATTGCTCGATATGAATCTAGAGCGCAAACCCCATGAGTATGCCAATAAAATTCATCGTTCTGCCGAAAGTTTGCTGCAAATCATTAATGATATTTTAGATTTTTCAAAAATTGAATCTGGCAAACTCAACATCGAAGAAACGGATGTCAACATCGAAGACATCCTCGAAAATTCACTCTTGCCCATTTTAGGACTCGCCAGAAATAAAAATTTAGAAGTGGTTATGACACTCACCCCCAACCTGGCATCTCTAAAACAGCCACAATTGCTAGGTGACCCCTATCGTATTACGCAAATATTAATAAACCTACTTAACAACGCCGTCAAATTCACTGAAAGCGGTTATGTCACTGTCACGGTTGCACCCATCAAAATAACCGATACAGAATGGCTCTTAGAGTTTGCCGTGAACGATACCGGTATTGGCATGACTGAATCACAACTCCACAAATTGTTTACCGATTTTAATCAAGCAGATGACTCCACCACCCGCAAATACGGAGGCACCGGTTTAGGATTGGCCATCTCGAAAAACTTAGCGGTGCTGATGGGAGGTGACATCTTAGTTTCTTCCACGCCCAATGTTGGCAGCACGTTTAAACTGACCTTGCCACTCAAGTTTCACGCCCACAAGGCCATCAGTCTGCAAAAGTTTGACCAACAACACGCCCTGGTTATTGATGATTTTGAATTGGCTTATAAACAAATATCTTCACAATTATCGACCTTTGGCATTACCACCAGCCATGCGTCTAATCTAGAGCAAGCCATGACTTTCCTAGCGCATAAATCTGAACTGGTTAATTGGATTTTTATTGACTGGTTAATTCCGGGCGATGATGGGGTTGAGATTTATAAATGCATTACTGAAAAGTTTCCCCACTTACAAAATCACTGTATTTTAATGTCCTTTGCCGATCCCTACAGATTGTATGAAGTGGCCATTAAAAACCAGATCAATAACTATTTATCTAAGCCTATTTTTCCTAACCAACTTTTTGACTTTTTATTTTTTAACGAGCAGACGGAAACCACCGATAAAAAGCGCCTTAAAACATCAGAAATACCTGATTTAAAAGGTCGAAAAATTCTATTGGTAGAAGACAATGAAATCAATCAACTTGTCGCAACTGAATTCTTAGAACCGACCCAAGCAGAGGTCACGGTTGCCAATAATGGCCGAGAAGCTTTAGATGCCATCATTAAAATACCTGGCTTTGATATCGTTTTAATGGACTTACAAATGCCTGTAATGGATGGTTATCTCGCCACTGAAAAAATTCGCAAAGCTTATTCCGATACCGATATGCCCATTATTGCAATGACAGCCCATGCTTTCGAAGAAGAAAAGCAACGCTGCATGGCATTAGGTATGAATGGCCACCTCAGTAAACCCATCATTCCAAATGAGCTGTATGAACTGCTTAAAACCACCTTGAAAGCAAACAATAGGGTAATAGAGCCCAATGAAGCACTCGCCAACCCTGAAGCATCTGTACCTGTTGACTTGCCTCATATTGAAGGCGTCAATTTGAGAAAAGCATTATTACTATCAGGTGGTTCTTTACCTAGATTTACCAAAATTGCGTGCCAATTTTTAAAAAGTTACGCTAACGCAACCACTCAATTTGAAACCTTGCTGATGACAAAAGAATACGACAAAGCTTGCCGCTTAAGTCATACCGTTAAAGGATTATGCGCCACTTTAGGAATGGATCAACTCGCTGAACACTGGGGCGTTTTAGAAATGCAACTCCTTCAAAACCCATCCGCCGCCCTCATTCCGCTGCCACTGGGATTTGCTCCTGAGTACCGTCAAATCATTAACCATTTGCAAAGCTATTGCGCACAGCAACAACTGAATGACGGCAAACCCACCAGCAAAGAGGCAACCCTTGAGCAATGGCAAGATGTTCGCCAATCCTTACTGAATTTTATGGAAGACTATAACGGTGATACGCTGAATTATTGGCAAGAAAATGCCGCGATTACTCAAGCGTTTTTGAATGAATCTTTATTCCAAACCGTTCAAACGATGATTGAAAACTTTGAATTTGATGAGGCTATTGAGGTTTTAAAAAGCGCTAGAACTTAAAATTCTCTGTTCAATAGCGCAAAAAAATGCCCCAGTGGGGCATTTAATTGATTTGCTATTTATCAGCTAAAGCGGCGTTAGGCGACTTGATCTATCAACTCATGCAGAATATGAACCACTTTTTCAGATTGCGTATCCACTTGCTCTAAGCCAGCTTCAACCATTGTGCTGTCATCCAAGTTTTTAGCATCCATAACCTTTTTAATACCTTGATGCATTTCTTCCTGTTCTTTGCCCAATTGCTGCATCAACGGCATATGCATCAACTCACGCCCCTCTCCGTAATACCATTTACCCAAAATACAGGCGGTGTGATCGGTTGCAGCAGCATAGGTGACGCCAATATCCATACCATCGACAAACGCACGAATTTTGCCCTTCCAAGCCAAATGCGCTTCTATCATTTTTTGAAATTGTTTCGCTTGATCAGAGTTTTGCAATTTTTGAATGCGTTGCACCATGGTCATATCGACCTTAAAGCCTGAAACCAGATTGAGCAACTCAACAGACTGCGATTTCAAGTCTTGACTGCCGGCAGCCGTTTCTTCGACCAAGCCAGCGCTTTGTTGGGTCATACGGTCAATCTCATTCATTGAATGACTCATCAACTCTATGCCTTTTGATTGCTCCGCACTGGCATCGGCGATTGTGGCAATCATGCCGGCCATTTGGCCCATCGAATGGTTAATTTCGATCAAGGCTTCACTGGTTTGTTTCACATAGTCACCACTTTGATGACTGATACGAACCGAGTTTTCTATCAGCTTTTTAATTTCTGAAGCGGCGTCAGCTGATTTACCGGCTAGGTTACGCACCTCTCCAGCCACCACTGCAAAACCGCGGCCATGCTCTCCAGCGCGAGCGGCCTCTACCGCCGCATTCAGTGCCAAGAGATTGGTTTGAAATGCAATCCCATCGATAATGGTAATGATGTCGTTAATTTTTTGACTGGCAACCGCCATGTCGTCCATAGACACCAGGGCGTTTTTCATGATATCCACACCAGAGCTTAATTTGGCCTGTGCCGCCTGAGTCATATCGCGCGTTTGATGCGCACTTTCCGCATTGCCTTTAACCGTTGAGGTCATGCGCTCCATTTGGGCTGACGAACTCTCGAGTGACTGGGCTTGGTTTTGAATTCTGGCAGAAACTTCTTGACTACCATGGGCGATGGCATCGGCTTCTTCGGCAACAATTTGCGTGACGGCACCCACTTTGGCAATCATCGCTGAAATATTACTGGTAGAGGCATTCAAACTGTCTTTCAAAACCGCCATTTTCCCGTGATATTTGCCTTTCACCAGTTTGGTTAAATCCCCTTCACTGATAGAAACCTGAACCGACACCACTTCTTCTACAAAACTTTCAAGGTTACTTACTGTGGTATTAACCGCATCCTTAAGGCCAACAAACTCGCCACTCACATCCACGGTAACGCGTTTTGAAAAGTCCCCTTGCGACAAGCCCTGCACGGTTCTTGAAATATCTCTAACCGTTCCCGACATGGCATTCATGGCGTTTTGCAAATCATTAAACACATTTAAAAAGTCACCACGCAGTTCAATTTTTTCATTTTTAAGGGATAAAAACTGACCATATTGCAATGCGGTTAAAGTTCCGCGTAATACCACCACCAAGTTAAATGTTTGGCTCACGGATTCGTTAACCGCATTTTTCAAGACTAGGAAATCGCCTTTATATTCACTGTCTATTTCACGCTCAAACTTACCGCTCGACACATCATGCATCATCGAATTCACATCATTAATGGCAGAAGAAATGGTGCCTAACAATAAATTGATGTCTTGCGCCACTTGTCCCAGTTCATCCTTTGAAAAAACTGGCACTTGATGATTCATTTCACCGCTTTGAACAATAGAATGTAGGGTTTTGCGCATAGCATCAATGGGGCGCAAAAAGCTGCGGGCGACCAAAGCACCTATCACGGAAAATAACAGGATACTGGTGACTAAAACCGCAATAATCTTGAACAAGCCATCGGATTGCTCTTGCTTAAGTTGCGCAATTTTTTGAGTATTGCTGTCTTCAACCGAATGAACAAACTGGTTCACAATATCCGAAAAGCCTTGGTACTTATCTTGAAAATCCGTCACCAAAATATTGGTGGCCTCATCCTTAAAATCTTCATCAATGGCCATAATAAAGCTGCCAAATGAAGCATAGGCACTCACGACATTTTCACGAATTTTGGCATACAACGCGGCTTCGGCAGCATCGAGTTTCATGCCATCAAGTTCGGTGAAGATTTGTGCAATTTCATCAGAAGTGGCCGCTAATCTTTCACGCGATGCTTTGACGGCATCTTCTTCGGTCAGCACTATTAAATTTCTAAATAAAATGGCACGCTCATCAGACAGATGCTTTAAACGATTCAAGACGCTCATTTTGACCGAGTTGACATCGGTCAACTCGCTCACCGTTTGATTGGTGGCATTGATGATTTGTAGGGTGATGAGATTAGAAATGACGAGAAAGAGTATGGCGCCCGCTATACCTATCAGCATACGATATTTGATTTTCATGAGTATCCAGTTTTTTTATGTTTTTATACCGGAATTCTATCGAAATTTTTAGGGGTTGTTGATTAATAATTCTTATCAACTGACTCGGTTATTCTATTCGCTCAATTCGTACTGACTCACTGAGTCAGTTGCGTTGCAAGGTGATAAACGAAAACGCATAGGCATGACGCTCATCCTGAGGATGAAATGCTCGCTCAATTTCCTGCCATTCTGAGGATTCCCATACGGGAAAAACGGTGTCGCCCGTCACTTCTGCTTCAATTTGCGTGATGTAGAGTTTGTGTGCCAAAGGTAACATTTGGGCGTAAAGCTGCCCGCCCCCCATGATGACCACTTCAGCCTCATCCGCACAACTGTTGATAGCCGCATCAACACTGCTGAAAACTTCAACCCCAACAGGCTGCCAAGCAGTGTTGCGGCTAATCACACAATTGCGCCGTCCTGGTAAGGGCTTAGACCCAATGGATTCAAATGTTTTACGCCCCATGATGACTGTTTTGCCCAGCGTTTTGGCTTTGAAAAATTTAAGGTCATCTGGCAAATGCCAAGGCATGGTATTGTCTGCGCCTATCACACGGTTTTTATCCATCGCAGCAATCATCGATATCATCATTTTTTAACCCCTTTGCCTAGACAGACACTTGTGCTTTGATGTGTGGATGACATTGATAATCCACAATTTCAAAATCGTCATACACATAGTCAAAAATGCTGGCGGGATGGCGTTTAATGACCAGTTTAGGTAAAGGATAAGGTTGTCTGGTGACCTGTAATTGCGCTTGCTCTAGGGTATTGTTGTAGAGATGAACATCGCCACCTGTCCAAACAAAATCCCCCACATCCAAACCCACTTGTTGGGCAATCATATGGGTTAATAACGCATAGCTGGCAATATTAAATGGCACGCCTAGAAAAGTATCTGCCGAACGCTGATATAACTGGCAAGACAATTTGCCATCCGCCACATAAAACTGGAAAAATGCGTGACAGGTTGCTAACGCCATGCGACCTTGTTTAACATTTTCTTGCGGTGAAATGGTTTCATCTGGCAAGTCAGCTGGATTCCAAGCAGAAACAATCATGCGACGACTGTTGGGGTTTTTCTTAAGGGTTTCAATCACTTCAGCGATTTGATTAATGGTTTCGCCATTGGGCTTTTCCCAAGACACCCATTGTTTGCCATAGAGCGGGCCTAGTTCGCCGTCTTCAGTGGCCCACTCATCCCAAATGCGCACGCCATTTTCTTTAAGATAAGCAATATTGGTATCGCCTTTTAAAAACCACAGCAACTCGTGCACGATAGACTTTAAATGAAGTTTTTTCGTGGTGACCAACGGAAAACCTTCTTGTAGGTTAAAGCGCATTTGATAACCAAACACAGAACGCGTGCCAGTGCCGGTGCGGTCACCCTTTTCATAACCTTGGGTCATGATATGGGTCAGTAAGTCTAAATATTGCTGCATGCCAAGCCTCTTAAAAATGAATTTTAATCCTCAAAAAGCCCTAAATTTAACCAGGCCTGGTCAAATTTAGGGGCTTTTTAAGTGATTTTAGGATTTTTTGGAAACCGAAAAAGAACGATAAAAAATCAAGAACAAACCTATTAACATCATCGGCAAAGATAAAATTTGCCCCATGGTGACCCAATCCAACCAGAGGTAACCCAGTTGTGAATCGGGAACTCGGTAAAACTCCACGACAAAACGGAAGAAGCCATAGCCCAATAAAAACACCCCAGCCACAGAACCCAAAGGACGTTCTTTACGGGAATAAATGGCGAGTATCACAAACAAGACAATCCCTTCTAAAAAGGCTTCTAACAGTTGAGTCGGATATTTTGTCACCACTTGGCCTAATTGCGCATCATAAACCGCCATACCCAAAGGAGAATCGGTGACTCGCCCCCACAGTTCGCCATTGATAAAGTTACCTATGCGCCCAAAGAACAAACCAAAGGGCACCAAGGGCGCCACAAAATCAGCCACCGCCAACACCGACATTTGAACCTTACGGGCATAGAGCCACATGGCAATACTCACCCCGATCAAACCGCCATGAAAGGACATTCCACCCTGCCAAACCTTCAAAGCATCTAAGGGCGCGTCAATATAATGGCTTAAGTCATAAAACAGAATATAACCAATTCGACCGCCTAAAATAACGCCCATCGCACCATAAAACAGAAAGTCGCTGATTTTATCGCTGTTCCAATCGTTGGTTTTTTTGGCGATCCAGCTGCCATAAAAATAAAAACTGGCAAAGCCCGCTAAATACATCAAGCCATACCAGTGAATATGCAATGGCCCCAACGACAGGGCTACGGGATCAATGTGTGGATACTGCCACATAAGTCAGCCACCTACTCTAAAACTTAAAGGCAGAATGATAACAAAAAAGGGGCTTTTAAGCCCCTTAGTTTGATGATATTGATTAAAACTATTCGCGTTAAATTTTGAACTGATGTACCAGCTTTTCGAGTTTATCGGCTAATCCTTGTAAATGATGCCCGGCTTTTTCAGTTTTTTGTGTCCCTTGCACAGTTTGTTCCGACACGCTGTAAATGTCATTAATCTGATGATTCACTTCCTGAGTCAAGGTGGTTTGTGACTGAGCAGCCGCCAACATTTGATTCGACATTTGATTAATGTCTTCCATCAATAACACCACTGGATTAAGCACCTGTTGCGCTTGCATCACAGAATCATGCCCCGCTTGAGTGGTTTCCTGTCCTGAATCGACAACTTTCACGGTAATGCGCGTGGCCTCTTGAATTTTAGCGATGACTTTCTCAATTTTGAGCGTAGACTCTTGAGTTCTTTTTGCCAAACCACGCACCTCGTCAGCAACCACGGCAAATCCTCGGCCATGTTCGCCAGCTCTTGCCGCTTCAATTGCCGCATTTAATGCCAGTAAATTGGTTTGTTCTGCAATATCTCTAATGACACTGACAACGGTACTGATGGTTTTGCTGTCTTCATTCAACTGCATAACAGAAGCGGTAATTTCGCGCATTTCTTCAGAAACCAATTGAATATTTCTTGCCGAACCACGCACCACTTCACCGCCTTCTCGCACACGCTCTGCCGCCTGCTTGGTGGCATTTGAGCTGTTCAAAGAGTGGCCTTCAACTTGTTTGGCTTGATTGGCCATTTCCATCATAGAACCATTTAAATGTTTAGCAATACGCATTTGTTGTTCAACGCCAGATTTGGCATTTTGCGTCACCTGTAATAAATTGGTTGATGAATTCTCTAACTCTTCGACGGTTAAAATCACATCTTTAAGAGTCGTCTGAATTTTGTGGATAAAGGCATTAAAGTATCTCGCCAAATCGGTTAACTCATCTTGACCTGCCAAAGCCAAACGGCGCGTTAAATCGCCTTCACCTTCGGCAATATCACGCATGGCCGCTGCCAAGTTTTTCACCGGCTGTACCACCGAATGAGTAACGCGTTTTGAAATCATCATGCCCACCGCTTGCCCAAGTAATGACAACACCAACAACAAGATCAGGTTTCTTAAGCTGCTGTCTGCCACATCCAAACCTAGCTCTTCCATTTCTTGGTTGCTCACTTGTGACAAGCTGATTAAGGTATTTTCGATTTCGACAAATAAGGGTTTAATTTTGTGAATCATCAACCAGTTATCCATGCGCCACTGTTCACCTTCATGGATCACACGCACTTGCATAAAGTTTTCACGGTAGGCTTCATAAATCTCTGGCAATTTTGCCAAACCATCTTCTTCTTCAAGAGTCAGTTCAAATTTGGTTTGATTTTTGAGTTGATAAACCGAGCTTTCAAACTGGTTTAAATACATATCGATGCTATCAGCCATAGCACTCGAACGGAAAGCCACATAACCTCGCAAACCGCTCATAATGTTTTGCCAGTTAGACTGGATTTTAAGCAAATCCTCAATGACTTTTTGGCGTGCAGGATTAAGATTAGACAACTCAGATGCCAGCATAAGATTAATTTCTTGCGTCATTTGCGTTGCTAAAGGCAACATATTTTTATCCACAAACGCAAACGCCGGATAATTTTTAGACTTATCCGCTTGCAATGTTTTAACTTCATCAATCAAGCTAGGCAAGCCTTCAAATAAGGACTCTAATTTTTGAATAAGTTGACGCTCTTCTTGACCCAGCTCACTGCTAAACTCTGCTTTTAAGGCGCTTAACAGACCTGCAGCCTGCTTGAAACGATTTTCAAAAGCCAGCATTGATTGATCATCACCGGTAAAAACATATTGAACCAACTCACTCAGGCTTTGCTCTAAGCTAAAGGCCATCTCATTACTTTTGACAGCAATCGGTTGTTTTATCTCTACCACTTCTTGCACATTCATCCGCACCACTGACAAATTAATGACAGCTTGTAGGGTAATAATGGCTAAAACAATCCAAATGACGCCAAATCCAAAGCGAATTTTCTGTTTAAGGGTCAGTTTTTTAAGAAATGCTTCCATATCAGGTATCTTCTTATGAGTCATATTTTTATGTAAAACTTAACAAGCAATATAAATGCCAAAGCAATGCGCCAGTCAAGCGAGGACTTTTTAATTTTTTACGAACTTTTACTTAAATAAAAATTAGAACTCAACATTTAACACCTAAAAACTAACTTTAAATCAAGTTATTACACCCAAATTACCGCGACATAATTGCTTTTACCCCTTAAGTCATGCAAAATGTTTTAAACATTGATTCTGTAATGAAAATTATTGATGGTTTTGTGACCCTTTACAGCCCCTCTTTCGGAGCCGAAACATGCTAAACATACTTGTATTGGATGACGCTGTCGTCATTCGCTCTTTATTGAGATTGACCTTAACCAGTGATGATCATGTGGTTGACGAGGCGCAGACCGTTGATACCGCCATTGAATTTGCGCAAAGCAAATCCTACGACTTAATCTTGTGTGATTTTATGTTGGATGATGGGGAAACCGGATTAGACTTTATTAAAGCTGCTCGCACTGAGAGTTTAAATAAAAACACGCCCATAGTCATGTTGAGCGCAGAAGACAGTAACGCCCACAGAGATATACTTAAAACCTATCAAGTCAGTGCTTGGATTAAAAAACCTTTTACCCCAATTGGCCTTTTAAGGGTCATTTACAAAGTCTTAAATATTGACTACAAAGAATCCAAACACGCCTTATTTACTGAGGTTAGCAAGGCTTAACTGAATTTTCACTGAGTTGATTTAATAAAAGTTGCGTAATTTTTTGCGTCGCTTGTTGTGGGGTTTGCTCCCTAATGCTTTTAGATGCTGCATTTAATTTTTCAACATCTAACCAAAGCATCAATTTTTCCGCCAATAATTCTGGGGTCATCACCGCTTGCGAAATAACCTCTCCCCCATTCAACCCCACTAAGGCTTGTGCATTGGCCGTTTGATGATCATCAACCGCATGAGGATAAGGCACCATTAAAGCAGGTCGTGCCGCGGCCATCAATTCGCTGACCGTTAAAGCGCCAGAACGACACACCACTAAATCGGCGGCCTCATAAGCACTCACCATATCATCAATAAAAGTGACCACCTCAGCATCTACACTGGCATCGGCATAAGCCTGCTGAGTTTGCGCCAGCAAAGCCGCGCCCGTTTGATGGGTAACTGTTGGGCGGATTTCAGCTGGTAATAAAGCCAAAGCCTTTGGCACGGTATCGTTAAGCGCCAAAGCGCCTCGACTGCCTCCAACGACTAAAATATGCAGCGGTTTTTGTGAATGTAGAACAGGGATTTGCTCAAACCCTGCTCTTACGGGATTGCCTAACAGCAAAACCTTTTGGCCTGTCCAAACCTTTTGTTCAAAAGCCGTAATGATGTTAACCGCCCAAGGCGCAAGGCGTTTATTGGTTAAGCCCGGAATGGCATTTTGCTCGTGAATCACTAGAGGAACCCCTAAAGACTTTGCCGCCAAACCGCCTGGCCCACACACAAAACCGCCCATGCCCAAAACCAAATCTGGCCGATGTTGTTGCATAATTTTACGAGCCTGCCACCAAGCCCGCAAAATTCTAAAGGGCGCTGCCAACCAACCTAACAGCCCATTGCCCCTTAAGCCGCGAATGGCGATATTAAACAGTGGAATATTGGCTTGCGACACCCATCCCTGCTCTAAACCGCCCTGAGTGCCCAGCCAGATGACCTCGACCCCTTCAGCTTGTAAAGCATGGCCAATCGCAATCCCAGGAAACACATGGCCTCCTGTTCCACCTGCCATAATCATGATTTTTTTTCTTGCGTTTTTCATATTCAAAGTCAGTCAGTTTGATGAATTTCGGGTTTGCGAGTTTCATAATCCACGCGTAAAACCACCGCCAGCGCAATACACAGCATTAACACACTTGAGCCACCATAACTCATCAGCGGCAAGGTTAATCCTTTGGTTGGGAACAAGCCAAAATTAACACCCAAATTGATTAAGGCTTGCAACATAATCCAAATGCCCACGCCATAGGCAATTAAGCCGCCAAAAAAGGCGGACTTTTCAAACGCCTTGCGGCCAATCCGAAACAGTCGATAGCAAATCATTAAATACAACATCACCAATACAGCAATGCCTATAAAGCCAAACTCTTCTGCGTAAATCGACACCAAAAAGTCGGTGTGCGCATCTGGCAAATACAATAGCTTTTGAACACTCGCCCCTATGCCTTGCCCCCACCATTCGCCACTGCCAGAGGCAATGAGCGCTTGAGTCAACTGATAACCTTTACCAAACGGGTCAGACCAGGGGTCTAAAAAGTTGGTTACCCTCGCCATACGATAAGGGGAAACAATGACCATCACCATCAGTAATACAGCAATTGGGAAAACGGTAATCACAAAATACAACCAAGGTGCGCCGGCGATTAACAACATACCGGTAATAATAACGGCAATCACAAAAGTACTGCCAAAGTCTGGCTCTAGCAATAACAACACCGCCATTAAACCAAAGGGTAATGCCAGTCGAATCACCGCAAAAATATTCTCTCTCACCGCAGAGGCATGGCGCTCTAAATAGCCTGCCATAAAGATGACCACCACCATTTTCATAAACTCTGAAACCTGGAAGTTCATAACCACCAATGGCAGCCAACGCTTA
Source organism: Thiosulfativibrio zosterae (assembly GCF_011398155.1). Lineage (NCBI taxonomy): Bacteria > Pseudomonadati > Pseudomonadota > Gammaproteobacteria > Thiotrichales > Piscirickettsiaceae > Thiosulfativibrio > Thiosulfativibrio zosterae. The sequence goes on along the minus strand of NZ_AP021888.1, from coordinate 793,936 downwards.
CTCCCATTGATGTCGCGTCCAATCAGCAATACCAAAATGAGCAGCACTATGCCAATTAAAAACAATTTACCGCGATGCTTTTCCCAAAAGGACAAAGGGATTTTAAAAATCATCCATCCCACCAAAATACCCAAGGTCATTGAAAACGCCTGGCGGCTGAAATAGTGAAATGAATGATCAAAGCGTTTTTCACTGATGGCGATGGAGCTGGACATGACCATCATCAACCCTATCACCATCAATACCGACACCAGCCCAATCAACCAATAGTCAATCGGCCATTGTCGACTTTGATGTTGCCAGTGACGCAATGGACTCATGCGCTGACCTGCAGATGGCAATTTTGCAACAGCTCAATCACACTGGCTTCAAACACTTGACCACGGTGCGCATAATTTTTAAATTGATCAAAACTGGCACATGCGGGCGAAAACAACACCACATCACCTGGCAAAGCTAAGGATTTTGCCAGTTTTAAGGCTTGCGACAAGTCTTCGACACAAGTGTAAGGCGTTGAACTTAATGCCTGAGCGATTAAATTTTGATCTCGCCCAAAGAGGATACTGTGGCGACCATAGGTTTGCATCACTGGCGCTAAATCGCTAAAGTCGGCATCCTTGCCAACGCCACCGGCTAATAAAATCACTTTTCCGTTAGCTGACTTACCCATCGACTGAATGGCAGTCACCGTCGCCCCCACATTCGTCCCTTTAGAATCATTAATCCAACTCACGCCATCCTGCTGTGCAACCAGTTGGGTGCGATGTGGTAATCCTTTAAAACAGCTAAACACCGTTTGATAAACTGATGTTTCAATGCCAAACACACTACACAAAGCGATGGTGGCTAGGGCGTTCATATAATGATGCTCCGCTTGCAAAGCCATGTCGGAAACTTTGATTATTTTTTGTTGCTCAAATACCAACCAATCTTCGCCGTCCAAATGCATGACCCCATTTGGACTCCCGTCACCAAAGCGCACAAGCTTAGGCGCTTGCACAAAAACATGACTGGGGAAGTTACTGGGTAAAACAGCCAATTCTGTGTGATTAAAAATATTCATCTTGGCTTGCAAATAGTCCTCTAAACCCGCATAACGATCCATATGATCTTCGGACAAATTTAAGATGGTTGAAGCGATGGTATGCATAGAATAGGTCGTTTCCAGTTGAAAACTGGATAACTCCAACACAAACACTTGATATTCAGGCTGATCACTGGCCAATAAATCTAAGGCTGGCGTACCGATGTTCCCCCCCATACCCACTTGATAACCTGCTTGGGTGAGTACTTCAGTGACCAGCGTTGTCACCGTGCTTTTGCCATTAGAACCGGTAATCCCAATAATCGGTTGCCCAACGGTTCTGGCAAACAATTCAATGTCACCAATCACCTCAATACCTTGCTGAATCAATTCCAACACCCAAGGTTCAGATTTGGCAATGCCAGGACTTAATACAATGGCATCTATCTTTTTAACCCAAGTTGGCGGTAAGCTGCCAACGGCAAACTGTCCATCAGGAAACTCTGCCTGTATGCCAGACAAATCAAAGTCTGCTCGGGTATCGAACCCAAAGCAGGCCTCGCCCAAACGGTCAAAATAGCGCAATACTGACAACCCTGTCAGCCCTAAGCCTGCCACCAGATGCATAGATATTTCCTTTCTTAACGAAGTTTTAAACTGGCCAAGCCAATCAACACTAAAATAATGGTGACGACCCAAAAACGCACAATGACTTGTGATTCATGCCAGCCTTTTTGCTCAAAATGATGATGTAAAGGTGCCATTAAAAAGATGCGCTTACCTTTGCGTAATTTAAAAGAGCCCACCTGTAAAATAACCGATAAGGTTTCAGCGACAAAAACGCCGCCCATAATAAAAAACACCAGCTCTTGCTTAACCGCCACCGCCACCGTACCCAAAGCAGCACCAATCGCTAAAGACCCAACATCGCCCATAAACACCTGAGCAGGATGCGCGTTAAACCACAAAAACCCTAAACCTGCACCGGCTAGAGCGGCACAAAAAATCGTCAATTCACCCACGCCTGGCAAATAAGGAATATTCAAATAACTGGCAAAATACACATGCCCTGACAAATAGGCAAACACACCTAACGCCCCTGAAATCATCACCGTTGGCATAATGGCTAAGCCGTCTAATCCATCGGTCAGGTTAACGGCGTTAGAGGTTCCTACTATGACAAAATAACTCAATACAATCGACCAAGCCCCCAGCGTGATAAAGGTGTCTTTCATGTAGGGAATTAACAACTGAGTTTCTGCTGGCAAACTGGCAAACGCAAATAAACTATAGGCTGTGACCAACCCTACGAGCGACTGCCAAAAATATTTGGTACGAGAACGCATGCCATTCGGGTCTTTATAAACCACCTTTTTGTAATCATCTACAAAGCCAATCACCCCAAACCCCATCATGCTCAAGGTAACAATCAGCAAATAATGGTTGGTTAAATTACCCCAGAGTAAAATGGCCATCGCCACAGAAAACAAAATCATTACTCCGCCCATGGTCGGTGTGCCGTGCTTCACCAAATGGGTTTGCGGCCCATCTAAGCGCACCGCTTGACCCACCTTAAGTTGTATCAACCAGCGAATAACGGCTGGACCAATAAAAAATGAAATCAATAAGGCGGTCAGAATCGCCATGATGGCTCGCATGGTGATGTAGTTAAATACCGCAAAGCCGGAGACATATTGGGTGAGATATTCCGTTAAATAAATCAACATACAGGTTGCTCCTAGCCGTTGTGTGTTTGTTTGTTATTAGAAATCAAGGTCTGGCTGACCACTTCCATGCCTGCAGAACGCGAGCCTTTCACCAGAATATTCATCTTGATTTCTACATTTTGTTGAATCGTGTTTTGCGCCGCTTCAATCATGGCATCATGGCTGGCAAACCACTGAACTTTTGCATCATTCGACTGACACTCTGCATAACCTGCACCCATCACAAAAATAGACTCAACACCCGCATTCATTGCATAATCAATCACCGACTGGTGCGCCGCTAAACTTTGTTCGCCCAATTCTGCCATAGACCCCAAGCAGACTAAATGCTGTCCATTCAAGCCCATCAATGTATCAATACCGGCTTTAACCGAGGTTGGATTGGCATTGTAACTGTCGTCAATCAGAACACCTTGCTTTAACGGATAAGTCATTAAACGCCCCGAAACGGCTCTAAAATTGACCAGGCCTGGTTGAATTTGCGCCCAATTTAAGCCTGCCGCCCAACCACAAGCAATCACGCCCGCCACATTCATGGCGTTATGCGGGCCCAATACGGACAACTGCACTTGCACTTGAGATTGATCCGGTAATTTGAGATCGACTTGAATACCTATGTCATTTTGTGTCACTTTCAGCACTCGAACATCTGCTTGTTCTGAACGACCAAAGCTAAGCACTTGGCGATCGAGGGCTTGACAAGATGCCAGCCATTGCTCGCTCCCCGGAGAATCTAAATTGATAATGGCTTTGCCACCGGGCAATAACCCTTCAAAAATTTCACCCTTGGTATTAATCACGCCTTGCAAAGACCCGAAGCCTTCCAAATGCGCTTTTGAAGCTTGCGTAATCATCGCCACATTGGGCTGAGCTAAATGGGTTAAATACTGTATTTCCCCACCATGGTTGGCACCCATTTCAATCACCGCGTAATCATGTGAGGGTTGAATATTTAAGAGCGTTCTGGGAACGCCATAATCATTATTTAAATTCCCTTCGGTTGCTAAAGTATGACCTAAATGGGCTAACACACTGTGCAACATGGTTTTACAAGTGGTCTTGCCATTGCTACCCGTAATGGCAAACAAAGTTTTCAATGGGCATTGCAAACGATGCCATGCCGCAAACTGCCCTAGGGCGATGCGTGTATCTGACACCAGCACCACTGGAATATCCAAATGTTGGGCCACTTCTGGATTAGACGCCAAGATAACAGCAACCCCATGCTTGATGGCTTGAGGAATAAAATCATGGCCATCAAATTTCTGACCTTGCAGGGCAACATAGCAGTCCCCGTCTTGTATCTGACGACTATCGGTTATCATGCGTTCAAATGTAATTGATTCAGCATCAGCGCTTGCACTAATTACCTGCCCTTTTACTGCATCACTAAGTTGTTTAAGAGTCCATGTCATCTTTTTTCTTCCACGCCAGCACAGTAGCTTGATCACTAAAATAGGTTTGTTCTTGGCAAAAGGCTTGATAGGTTTCATGCCCTTTACCCGCGATGAGAATAATATCTTGCGGATTGGCTTGCGACAATGCGGTTTCTATGGCAGTTTGGCGATCAGGAATCATCAGCGGTTGCGGATGTTTTGTCGGATTAAAGCCTTGCAAAATATCGCTCAAAATATCATAAGAGGCTTCGCAACGCGGATTATCATCGGTTAAAACCACCGCATCTGCATAATTTTGAGAAACCTTGCCCATTAAAGGCCGCTTGCCCTTATCACGATTGCCGCCACACCCAAACACCACCCAAAGTTTCTGGTCGGACTGCCCAGTAGTTTCGACCGGCGCCATGTGTTGGCGCACCGCCAACAATGCCTGCTGCAAAGCATCCGGCGTGTGGGCATAATCGACCAATACACTGGGCAGACTGCGAACTTTTTCCATACGCCCCGTGACTGCTTGCAACTTGGGAAGCGCCTCTACTATGGCCGACAGCTCAAAACCATTCACCAAACTCAATCCAACCGCACAGGCTAGATTTTCAGCATTAAATCTACCCATTAACGCGGCATGCGTTGCAAATTTGGCATGCTCAGTTGCAATATCAAACATCATGCCTTGCGCATTTAGCTTTAAATTTAACAGTGACAAATCGGCTGCAACTTGCAGGGAATAGCCAAACTTTTTAGATGGCTGAGCATCCGAAGCATAAAGCGCTTGACCCAATGCATCATCTAAATTAAGCACTTGATAAGTTGCGGAGTAGTCTTCAAATAATGCTTGCTTTGCCTGACGATAAGCCGCTTCCGTTTGGTGAAAATCTAAATGATCTCGGGTCACCTGTGTTAAAGCGACCGCATTAAAAATCAGTCCCGCGATACGATTTAAAACAATGCCATGCGATGAAACTTCCATCACGCAATAACGAATGCCCTGCGCCACAAACTTTGCCAACACACGATTCAATACGATGACATCTGGTGTGGTATTTGGGCTCACTTCCAAATCGACTTTCAGCGGATTAGAGGCTACATTGGCATCATAAGTCACAAGACCATTTCCCAAAGTGCCAATCATGGCAACGGGTTCATGGGTTAAATGGCTTAGTAATTGGGCGGTATAAAACGCCGTTGAGGTTTTACCATTGGTGCCCGTTATGCCTATCAGTTTTAATTGTGTTGAGGGTGCGTTATAAAACCAGGCGGCCAATTTGGGTAAGACAGTGACCAAATCGGCAACCCACCAAATGGCCACTGCTGGTGGCATTTGGCTTAAGACTTCCTCGCAGGGTTTCTCATCTGTGATGACGCATATTGCACCTTGTGTGATGGCCTTTTCGATAAAAGCATTGCCGTGCAGCTTATTTCCAGAAACAGCGATAAAAACACTGTTGGCTTGTACTTGACGAGAATCATCAAACAAATCTTGGATGGGATAATTCGCAGCATCCCCAAGATGCCCATTCAGAATAACGAGATCCGTGGATTGGCTGATAAACTGCCAAACATCATAAAGAGGGCGCATTCATCACCTCCTTGACTATGTCTGTTGGCACATTGTATAAACGCAACACTTCAGTCATGACCTCTTTAAAAATAGGTGCCGCCACACTGCCGCCATAATAAATACCGCGACTCGGCTCATTCACCGCCACCACCATGATAAATCTTGGGTCAGAAACCGGAACCAATCCTGCAAAATAGGCAAAATATTGGTTTTCTTCGTAACCACCACGCTTGGTTTTATGCGCCGTTCCCGTTTTACCCGCCACACGGTAACCGGCAATATGCGCTTGCGGAGCAGTACCGTGGCTACCGACAACCTTCTCCATCATTTCCAACACTTCATGAGCGGACTCGGGTGACACGACTTGAATTCGGGTTTCTAAAGCATTTTCATTACCCTGCGTTTTCTTTAAAATGCTTAAAGGAACCAGCTGACCATCGTTTGCAAAGATGGTGTAAGCCTTGGCCAGCTGTAATAGGTTAATGTTAAATCCATAACCGTAAGCCGCCGAGGCATGTTCAATTTTTTGCCATTCACTATAACGCTTCATAAACCCTAGAGATTCGCCCGGCAAAAAGATACCTAAATCTTGCGCAAACCCAACATCTTGATAAAGCTGCCAAAGCTGCTCAGGTTTCATACGCATAGCAACCTTAACCATACCGACATTGCTTGATTTTTCGATGATTTGCTCGGGTGTTAAACGCCCCTTATCTTTGGGATCAGTGACTCTTTGACCTTGAATGGTGATCGAGCCTGGACTGGTGTTTATTTCTTCATCCAACGAAACCAAACCCAAGTCTAGCGCTTTCGCAATAACAATTGGTTTGACTGTAGAACCCGGCTCTACCACATCTGTAATCACTCGATTACGAATGCCTTCACCGGTTAACTGTGACCGATCATTAGGATTAAACGCAGGCAAACTCGCCATGGATAAAATTTCACCCGTTTTAGCGTCTAACACAACTGCCGTAGCAGCCTTGGCTTGGTGTTCAATCATGGCACGCTTTAACGCGCGCTCTAAAAAGAACTGCACATCCTTATCAATACTCAACACCAAATCTTTACCGGGCTTATCTTCAGTAATGTCTTGCACAAAATCAATCACATGCCCCGCACGATCTTTGATGACTTGTTTTTTTCCCGATTGCCCGGTCAACCAATCATGATAAGTCGATTCAACACCCGACAAACCCTTGCCATCAATGTCTGTAAAACCCACTAAATGCGCAGTGGTTTCGCCACCAGGATAATAGCGCTTATATTCATTTTCGACGTAAATTCCTGGAATATTAAGGTCATCTATTTTTTGTGCCAGTGTTGGCTGAATGGAACGCTTTAAATATAAAAATCGTCTATCCGGTTGACCTGCCACTTTTTGAGAAACCATATTCGCAGACAAGCCCAACCAACTCATGACCTGTTGATAGTTAGCGAGTTGTTTTTTCAAACGCGAAATTTCTTTCTCATTATGTTCAACCAATACACTCAAATCCCCTTTAGACAAATGCGCCTGTATATCCAAATAAGGTGCCAAAACTTTGGGATCGCACCACACGGATGCCATGGGCGTACTTAAAGCTAAAACAGACCCTTGTCGATCAAAGATAGTGCCGCGTGCCGCGGGAATTTCCAAGGTGCGTATTTGACGTTTATCACCCTCGGACTGTAAAAATTCAGCCTGAAGAATCTGCACATAAAAAGCTCTTGCTAAAACCAATAACGCAATAATGGCTATCATCACAAAGACAACCGAATCTCTTTTGATACGACGATTGGCCTGATATAAACTCATTTCGGTACAGTTTCCTGCTCAACCGTTGGGATCACGATTTCTTGAGTTCCTGCGACCATTGGCTCACCCGACATATCAGACATAACAGGCTTAATGAAAATAACTTGCGCTTGATTATCTGAGTTAGAGATTAAATGCATTCCCAATTTTTGGGTTGCCAAATGCTCAACTCTCGCTGGTGCCGTTAGATGATTGCGCTCAAGACTTAAGCGCCCCCATTCTTCTTGCAAGTTTTTTTGTTGCATCAATTTATCAGAATACTTTGTTTCTAATAAGCGCACTTGATGCTGAACCTGAACAACCGCCAACAGCAAAATCATCGAAATTCCTAAAAGTATGAATGCAAAAAACCCAGACCGACGCCATAAGGGTCGACTGGGTTTTGATGGGGATGACAAATTCACGCGTTCGTCGCTAGGTTATGCCTCTAGAACAATCCTAGAGGTTTCACTTAATCGGCTTGACGGCGAAGAAATGCTGGAATATCCAAGTAATTGGAGTTTCCATCAACGCTACCCGTAACACCACCGTTTACCACCATTTTAGGTCTAACGATTTCAGGCTCAACCTTGGGTGCAACTTTAACAGGCTCTAATTGCATTTCTTCTTGTTTAATCGCTTGTACCGCGGCAATATTAGGCTTAACCACTTCTGGTTTCTTGACGGCTTCAGAACTCATTAATCCTGTGGCGACAATAGTCACACGAATTTCATCTTGCATGGTTTCATCAATTGATGTCCCAATAATGACTTTAGCATCTGGCGAAGCAACTGAATCAATCACATCACCGACTTCATTAAACTCACCAATGGTGAAATCCAAACCGCTGGTAATGTTAACTAAAATTCCACGAGCGCCAGCCACTGAAATATCTTCTAACAAAGGGTTGGCAATGGCTTTCTCGGCAGCTTTAATGGCGCGATCTTCGCCCTTAGCATGTCCTACACCCATCATTGCAATTCCGCGCTCTGACATCACAGTACGCAAATCTTCAAAATCCACGTTCATTAAACCTGGACGAGTCACTAACTCTGAAATCCCTTGTACTGCGCCAAAAAGAACTTCATTCGCATAATCAAATGCTTTCGCTAGCACAAAATCACGACCTAACACTTTTAATAATTTATCGTTAGGAACGGTAATTAAAGAATCGACTTCTGCCGCTAAGGCTTCAATACCAGCATCAGCAACTTTGGTGCGACGCTCAAAATTAAAAGGCTTACTCACAACACCTACGGTCAAAATACCCATTTCGCGTGCTGCCTTAGCAACCACAGGCGCTGAGCCAGTGCCCGTTCCACCACCCATACCCGCAGTGATGAATAACATGTCAGCACCCTTAATGGCTTGCTTAACTTGTTCGATATTTTCTTGAGCGGCTTGCATGCCTTTTTCTGGATTTGCGCCAGCACCCAAACCATTTGAACCTAACTGAATACAGTTTTCGACCAATGAGTTATTTAGGGCTTGAGCATCGGTATTGGCGCAAATAAAATCAACGCCTTCTACTTGTGAACGCACCATATAGTCCACTGCGTTGCCGCCGCCACCGCCCAATCCTATGACCATAATCTTTGGCATACCAAAGGTTTGTACCGTTGTTTCTTGTAAATTAAATTTCATGATGACTCCCCTACCGACCATAAAACATGTTTAAAACATAATGATTAACTTAAACTTCATTTCGCGGCCACTTCGCCACAAAACGCTAAATTTTTTCTGCCACTCTCAATACCGCACTGCGGGATCTTGGATTCAATCGGCACTCTTCATCCGATGGAAAAATTGGCTTGCCAATCCGATTCAAAACTGGCTCAACCACAGCCAATTGAACCGGTGAATCTGGAAATAAATCTCTTAAAGTGGACTGATCTCGCAAAAACTGCTTCACAATTCTGTCTTCTAGCGAGTGAAAACTGATGATACTCATGCGTCCTTGCGTCGCCAAAACCTTAACAGCGCTCTCCAAAACAGACTTTAAAACATCCAACTCACGATTGACTGCGATACGAATGGCTTGAAAGCTTCGAGTGGCAGGATGCTTGTTTTTATCTACCTTAGGAGCAGCGATTTTTATTGCCTCTACCAAATCCAAAGTGGTATGCAATTTATCTGCATCCGACCATTCTTTGATGACGCGCGCAATACGACCCGAAAATTTTTCCTCACCGTATTGTCTTAATACCTGAGAAAGCGTTTTTTCATCCACTTGTGCAATCCAGTCTTTGGCGCTCAAACCTTGCTGCGGATTCATCCGCATATCCAAAGGTCCTTCACGCATAAAACTAAAACCTCTTTCTGCATCATCTAACTGCGGGGACGAAACGCCTAAATCAAGGAGAATACCGTCAACACGGCCTACCCAGCCTCTGGCTTCACAAAATTCCTCTAAAGCTTCAAAGCTGCCGTGTTGAATTTGGAACCCCGGATGGGTCATTTGCTCGGCAAAAGCAATCGCCTCCGGGTCTTGATCAATGGCCAGTAACTGACCCTTGTCATTTAAATACTTTAAAATTTGGCGACTATGGCCGCCGCGCCCAAAGGTGCCATCAATATAAATACCTTCAGGCTTGATAGCCAAGCCTTCAATGGATTCATGCAATAACACCGAATAATGAATCGTTTGGGTCTCTTCCATCTTATAAACTCAAACTGGCCAAGGACTCAGACACTTGACCTGCTGAGGCAGATACCAACATTTCTGGACGACTGGCATCCCAAGCTTCTTGTGACCACAATTCAAATTTATTACCTTGACCCAACAATATTGCATCCTTATCTAAACGAGCGTGATCACGCAATAAACTGGGTAACAAAACCCGACCTTGCGCATCCATCTCCATTTCAGTTGCATGACCTAACAAGAGTCTTTGCACTTCACGGGTTTTGGGGTCAACATTGGGTAATGACATGAGTTTACGCTCTATAATCTCCCATTCATCAAGGGTATAAATGAGTAAACAAGGGCTATGTAGGTCAATTGTGGCAATGAGTTGATTTTCTGAAGCTTCGGCAATCGTATCCCTATAGCGCTTTGGAATAGCCAAACGCCCTTTTGGGTCTACACTGATTGAGTTGATGCCTCGAAAAAACAACATGGGATAACCACTTTCCACCACTTTTTTCCACTTGACGCCACTATATTGCATCAACGAGCCAGTGTCAACCCACTTTACCTCACGAAAATTTGAATTTTAGTTTATAGACCAACAACTTAGCGAAGCTTTATGACGCCATAAATTTAAAATATAGAAACTTTGATACGCATACTTTTCAAACACTTAGGAGAAAGGTTGTACAAACAACTTTAGAAAAAGAGGTTAGGGAGTTGAAAAAAATCGCAATAGTTCAGGACTTACAAAATTAAGACAATCCACTATATATAGATTTTTACAACTAACAACAACTATATATAGTAAAAGCATGGTTTTTACAACCAAGTGGGGAAAAGTGGAAATTTTTTTCAAAAAAACCACTTTTTTGAAGAATTAAGAAGAAGTGAATCTATAAGCCGGGTTCTGTACTCTTGCGAGCGACAATCATTCATCTGGGAGATACATCACTGCATTCCTCAAGCAACCTACCCGAAAATCAGATGCGAGCAACACCTTGTTTTGACAAGTCAAAACGCGTTTTCCTATTTGGTCTTGCACCGAATGGGGTTTTCCATGCCACACACTGTTACCAGTGGCGCGGTGCGCTCTTACCACACCATTTCAACCTTACCTGATCTTTGTAAACAAAGCCATCGGCGGTATATTTTCTGCTGCACTTTCCGTCGGCTCTCACCGCCCAGCCGTTAGCTGGCATTCTGCTCTTTGGTGCCCGGACTTTCCTCCGAACCTTGCAGTTCCGCGATTGTCCAATTCACTTCGGCGCAAAGCTTACCGAAAAACCCTACTAAAGTCCAACTAAACTCAAGCCGTTCCAAACTTCAGACAATAAAAAACCCGCCGAAGCGGGTTTTTGTAGCCAAATCCAAAAACGATTAACGTTTTGAGAATTGTGGACGACGACGAGCTTTGCGTAAACCAACTTTTTTACGCTCAACTTCACGCGCATCACGAGTCAATAGACCTTTAGCACGCAAAGCAATACGATTGCCCTCATCATAAGCAACTAATGCACGAGATAAACCGTGACGAATTGCACCTGCTTGACCGGTAGTACCACCACCAACAACAGTGATCATAGCATCAAACTTAGCTGCATTTTCAGTTGCTTCGATTGGTTGATTGATTACCATTAAGTCAGTTTCACGAGCAAAATACTCAGTGATGTCACGACCGTTAACTGTCATTTTGCCAGAACCTGCTCGTAAGAAAACGCGAGCAACTGAGCTTTTACGACGACCTGTTCCGTAATATTGTTCTACTGCCATCTTCTATTCCTCTTACAAACTTAGTTCTTTAGGTTGCTGTGCTGCGTGCGTGTGCTCAGCACCTGCAAACAATTTCAACTTTCTCATCATCGCACGCCCTAAAGGACCACGAGGCAACATACCTTTAACAGCATATTCTAGTGGACGCACAGGCTTTTCATCAACTAACTTAGTGAAATTAGTTGACTTTAAATGACCTACATAACCAGTCACATGGTGATACATTTTATCTTTTGCTTTGTTACCAGTCACTGCGATTTTACCCGCATTGATAACAACAATATAATCACCACAATCAACATGAGGCGTGTATTCTGGCTTGTGCTTACCGCGTAAACGCGCAGCAATTTCAGAAGCCAAACGACCTAGTGTTTTACCTTCTGCATCAACAACATACCAGTCACGTTTTACTTCAGCTGGTTTTGCAACAAATGTACTCATAACATTTTCCTAAAAAATTTAACTAATCCATATCCAGTTGTTTTGACAACAACTTCCTTCACTGTTTAACGGGCAATAAAAGGGGAAGGATCAAAAAGAGGAATTGTAATGATTTAATTACAAAGTGCAAGTTAATTAGCAAATTAATTATCAGATAAATTGGCTTAACTTAATGAAAGGGATGAATTTTTAGAAACTCAGCAATTTACAGGTCAATTTTAACCAAGCCTGGTTAAATATACCTTAATTTTGAAGCTTTTTAGATTCGGCTTCTAAAAAGGCCACTAATCTTTCTTCAATGCCTCTAAACTGTTGAATCGCCTGAATGCCTCTTGGGGTCAGCTGAGTGCCACCACCCGACTTCCCGCCCTGCTCTTTAATGACCAAAGGCTCATCAAACATGGCGTTTAATTCTTCAATCAGCTTCCATGCCTTTTTGTAAGACATACCCATCTCTTTAGCGGCTTGATTCATTGAACCCAACTGCTGAATTTTTTCTAATAAGGTAACACGACCTATCCCCAAATAGCCTTCTTGGTCACCCGTTAACCAAAAACGAGCACGAATTTTGGGCGAATAGGCTTCACCGGGTAATTTTAAATCAACACTTCCAGACATTCAGCTACTCTTAATAGAATTACGCTGATTAGACAATCGTCTAATCAATACTACTCATTATAATACCCCTAAATGCAAAAAGCCCGCTAGCAAATGCTGAGCGGGCTTAAACAACTTTGACTTAAAGAAATTTACTTATTTCAAACCATGTGTTGCTTTAAACTTTGCCATGGCTTCAACGGGTATTTTTTTAGCCGCTGCTTCATCAGCCGCTACATAAACCACTGTTTCACCTTTTGGACCTGCCGCAATGTCTGAATAACGGAAGTTATCAATGCTATTTTTTAGATAAGCATCAAAAGATTCCCACGCAGAGAAAACATAAAAGCGATTGTGGTCAGCGTTATAGACTTCGGCATAAAAACTTTCTGCTGGCTTTAACTCACCCTTAAGCATTTGCTCTGCGGGATTGGTTGATTTTTTCTTGTCATCTTTGGTTAAACCATAAACCAAAGTCATGCCATTAGTGCCTTCACCTATGTAAGTTTTGCGGAAAGAAGTTTCACCCTCTTCTAAAAACTTAACAAATAGCTCAGCGTCGTAGAACACATTTTCGCGACCATCAACATAAGCCACATACATATCTTCATTATTTAAAGAAGCTGGCGCAACCACTTCAGGCTGAACAGTAGGCACTTCAACTTTTTTTGGTTCGTTAGAACAACCAACCATTAAACCGGCAACAGACATTGCAATTAGTAGTTTTTTCATTTTAAGACTCTCAATTCCTAGATTAAAAATAACAGAACAAAGTTTAATGTTTAAAAATAACAGTTAAATGAAGTAAAAATGACAGAAAAATGACAAGCCATCCCTCAACAAGTCATCGAACTCATTGATTCATTTCAAAAATATCATAATTTTTCAACAGCTCAATAAAAAACACTATAATCGGTGAGATTAAATCAAGGAATTTTGGTTATGGAACGCTCCGACGCAGCAACCCTTGCTGAACGCTACGCAATGAGCCTTAAAAAATCTCAACAATTGGCTCAAGATACACTCACTCAAATTAATCAATTAGGCAGTAATCCTACGCCTTTACATTTTTTACTCATATTTGAATGGCTTAGCAAAATTGATCCATTTGCCGCAGAACAAATCGACACCGCCATTAAGCTCAAACAATACAACGATGCTACGGCGGAAGAAATGTTCCACCATCTATTGAGCCACATTATTCACAAAAACCTGCCGACCGAAGAATTCACTAATATGATTAATCTATTAGTCGAAAATATGCGGGCATGGCTACAAAATTCTTCACAGAACAATCATGAAATTGAAGATCATTTAGTTCAACTTTCTGACACCCTTTCCAAACAAGGGCTGGTTCCTGGGGTAATCACCGAGCTTAATGACATCATTTTGCCCAAACTAAAATTACAACACGAAGAAACCCTTGCCTTAGCGCAAACCGTTGAAACAACGCAAAATGAAGTGGTGCGCTTAAAAGCAGAGCTTGAAAAAGCCACCAATATCTCAATTACCGACGAACTCACCAACATTCCAAATCGCCGTGGCTTTAAACAATTAATCGCCAATGTGATTAATACGGCTCATGAATCAGGTAATAGTTTTGTGATGGTGGTTTTGGATATTGACCACTTCAAAAAAGTGAATGACACCTATGGCCACCTATTAGGCGACAGCATCCTAAGATTTTTAGCCAGATTTTTGAAACAAGAAACCAAAGGCAAAGACTTTATTGCCCGAGTGGGTGGCGAAGAATTTGTGGTGGTTTTAACCGACACCAGCTACGACAATGGCATGACAATTGCCAATAACTTGCGGCTAAAACTGGCGAACAAACCCCTTAAAATTCGCACCGAAAAACAACAACTCACCATCACTATTTCTGCTGGGGTTGCGATTTACCAAATGGGCGAAAGCTACGAAACGCTGTTTAATCGTGCCGATAAAGCGCTTTATTTAGCCAAAAACCGCGGCCGGAACAAAGTCTGTGGTGAAACAGAGATTTAACTTTTATGCCTCAATCAATGCGCTCAACCTTAGTGATATCTGCGATGTTAAGCATTTTGGCCATTGCTGTATTCGCATTTCTATGGCTGAGTAAAGCTGACTCTAAGCCACAAAAAACCGTTAAAAGTTCTGAAACACTAGACACCATTAAGCTGAGCATTATCAGCCCCATCCCCCAAACGCTTCACCCTGATCCTCAAAAAGTATTACTCGGTCAAAAGCTTTTTTTTGACAAAGGTCTGTCTGCTGATCAAAGTGTTGCTTGCGCTTCTTGTCACCAGTTAAACTTAGGCGGCACAGATGGCCTAAAAACCGCCAAAGGCATTCACAATCAACTGGGTTCTTTGAACACCCCAACGGTTTTTAATGCGGCTTTTAATCTTTCGCAAAACTGGGATGGAAGAGCTGACACCCTCAGCGCTCAAGCCTTAGGCCCCTTATTCAGCCCTATTGAAATGGGCAACCAAAAAGCAGATACGCTCTTAAGTTATGTTAAAAAACAATACCTAGATGATTTTAAAAATCTTTATCAAGATGGTGTGACCTTAAATAACCTAGTAGATGCCATAGGTGAATTTGAAAAAACCCTCATCACCCCCAATTCTAAATTTGATGCCTACCTAAAAGGCTTGCCCTCTGCACTGACTGACACTGAGCTCGCAGGCTACCAACGCTTTAATGACCTTGGATGCATTGCTTGTCACAACGGCATTAACCTAGGTAGCAATATGTATCAAAAAGTGGGGATTTTTTCAGATGACATCTCTTCTCCAAATGATACCAGCGCGCCTGATCGTTTTACGGTCACCAAAAATCCCAGCGAAAAAGGTTTTATGAAAGTGCCCACTTTAAGAAACATTGCCTTAACAGCGCCCTATTTTCATAATGGCTCATCTCATACATTACAAGATGCGATTCTCAAAATGGGGCGCGCTCAACTGGGTAAAGAACTTGGGCAACAAGACCTAGAACTTCTAGAGGCTTTTCTAAAAACCTTAACCGGTGAATACCAAGGAAAGCCTCTCATGTCAGTAGCGTCTAACGCTCGCACAGGCAATCATTAATTTATGGCTACCGCTAACCGCTCAAAGATGAAACGCCGCTTTCGACAATGGCGCTTTCCTGCCCTATTTATCTCTTCCTTACTCTTGAGCGCTTGGCTGTTACTCAGTAATGTCGATGAGCTCAAAAACCGCACCCAAATTTTGCAGCAAACCGTTAAAGTGATTGCTAATCAAGCTGAATTGCGTGAAGTTTTATCCCTTTCCTTGTCACAAAACCAAGTGAACTTAGACCGCATCAACCATTTGCACCTTGACAACCAACGCTATTTATCTGAAATACAAGCAAACCTGCCAAGCAACCCGCAGCTTGCCAAACGCTTTACTGCCCTAACGCAAAGTTTTGAAGAACAATTTCATTTGGTTAATGCCTTCAAGTCCAGTAATGCCGTGTTCCAAAACTCAGCTTTATATTTTCCGACACTGATTCAAGACTGCTCCAACAAAAACTCGTCACCAGAGGTTTCAGACATCATAAAACAGGTGTATATCTTAGGCATTAACAACATCACTCAACCCTCATCGCTGAACCAATTAAAGTTTCAGCAAGCCATGGACAAACTCGCAAAATCAACCGACCAATGTAACGATTTATTCAAACACGGCAAAATTCTCAATGAGTATTTGCTTAAAAGACACTATCAATACCAAAGCATTCTAAATGCGCCAATCAAGGGCAAGTTGTTAGAGTTTTATGATGGATACGAACACTACTCGCAACAAAATGTTCAACAAAGCCAAGAGTTTAACTACCTGCTGCTCGCCATAAACTTGCTGTTTATGATTTATATCTTGTGGGTGCTAAACCAGCTGTCTAAGCAAAATCATCAGCTCATCTTAGCCAGCCAAGAACTGGAAAAACAGCGCAATCTTTACCATGGCTTAAGTGAGGCCAACCAAGCCATTGCTAAGTTAAACAATGCCCAAGAAATCTTCCAAGCGATTGTAGACATTATTCATGAGCGCGTTAAAGTCCCCAGCTGCATGATTAGTCAGCCCTCTGAAAACGGCATGATTAAAGCGCTGGCTGTTTCTGGAGTGGGCAAAGATTTGCTCAAACACCTCCCGATTTCTGTGGATGCCAACCACCCCGCAGGTCAAGGTTCTATCAGCCTTGCCTATCGAACTCAACAGCCCATTATCATTCACGATTACCTAAACTCAAAACAAGCGCAGTATTGGATGGCACAAGCTAAGGCTTTTAACTTACAGTCGGTTGCCAGTTTACCCTTATTTGAGCAGGGCAAAATCTATGGCATTATGACGCTTTATAGTGACCAAAATAATGCATTTACCGAGGAAGTCTTAGAGGTGATATCCACCTTTTCCAATGACCTGTCTTTGGCGATAGAACGCTTAAGTTTGGCTCAACGCCAAAAAAACCAAGAAGCCGATTTAGCGGTTTCCGCGATTGCATTTGAATCACAAGAAAACATCATCATCACCGATGCGCAAGGTATTATCTTAAAAGCCAACCAATCCTTTTATGACACCACCGGCTATACGCCAGAAGAAGTCATCGGACTAACGCCTCGCATTGTAAAATCAGGGCTTGAAGCGCCGCAAACTTATCAAGATATTTGGCAAAGTTTGCTTTCAACGGGTCACTGGCATGGCGAAATTCGTAACCGCAAAAAAGATGGGACCATCTACCCGGTTTATCAACAGATTAATGCGGTCTATGACAAACATCATCGAGTTTCTAACTATATTTCGCACGCGCAAGATTTAACCAAACAGAAACAAGACGCCGCCAAAATTTCTTTTTTACAAAACCATGACGAATTAACCGGACTGGCCAACCACCCTTTATTGATTGAACGCATCACCCAACAACTGGAGCAAACCTCAAGTTATTACAATTTTTTAAGTTTAATAAACTTAAAACGCTTTAAATCCATCAATGAATCTTTGGGACATGAAGCCGGTGATCAACTGCTTATTCAAGTTGGCCGACGCCTTACATTATTAAGTTTAGAGCATGTTGTTGAGAAAACTTTTGCCCGAATCAGCAGCGATGAATTTGCCATACTTTGCTTAACAGAAACCCAAACCCATGAGGCCTTGCAAACGGTTTCTAATCAAATTATTTATGAAATAGAAGAGGCCTTCAAAACCCCTTTCCAAGTGGGAAACAACAGCCTTAATGTTGAAATGGCGATTGGTGCGACCGTATTTTCTGCCGGACAAAAAGAGCAGCCTATCGACATTTACCAACAAGCCTTAACCGCTCTGCACCGTGCCAAGCTCAATCCCACATCCCATATTCAATTTTTTGCTGAAGAAATGCAATCCATCGCACAGGAAGAATTTGCACTCGAAGCCGCACTGCGCAACGCCTTTAATAACAAAGAGTTTGTGATGTACTACCAACCACAAGTGGACACCCAAACCGGCGCTTATCTGGGTTCAGAAGCTTTAATACGCTGGCTCACCCCCAATAATGAACTGATTCCACCTTATAAATTTATTCCGCTTTTAGAGCGCACTCGCCTCATCATCAAAGTGGGGTATTGGTTATTAGAAGAAGTGCTCAAGCAGACCCAACAACTGCCTGACTTTGCCAACCAAACCTATACGGTTTCAGTGAATTTATCTGGCGTGCAATTTGGTGACAAAAAACTGGTTCAAACCATCAAAGAAATTTTATTATCCACGCAATTTCCGGCGCAGCGCCTCATGCTTGAGGTCACTGAATCATCACTAATGGCCGATATGCAAAGTGGCCTGGCCATTTTGCATGAGCTCAAACGCCTAGGCTGTAAAATTGCGATTGATGATTTTGGCACAGGCTATTCATCCTTTGCTTATCTCAAAAATATGCCCGTTGATGAATTGAAAATTGATAAATTTTTTATTGATGATATTCACAACGCCAAAGACTCGGCCATTATTCAAACCATTATTGCCCTCGCCTCTGCATTGAATATTTCTTCAATTGCTGAAGGGGTCGAAGATTCCTCGCAATTGATTAGCTTGCAAACCATGGACTGCAACAAAATCCAGGGTTACTATTTCAGCAAACCGCTGCCATTTGAACACCTAGCCGACTTTATTACACACAACACCTCAACATCATGATCAAAGTTAATATTATTTGCGGCCCTTTAGGCTCTGGAAAAACCACCCTAGTCAAACAACTGCTCGAGCAAAAACCATCTGACGAATCTTGGGCGGTCTTGGTGAATGAGTTTGGTTCGATTGGTATCGATGGCGCCATTTTGTCGGATGCCCCCAAAGTGATGGTTACCCAAATGCCGGGCGGTTGTATTTGTTGTTCGGCCAAAGGTGAACTCAAAACCACCATTGAACAACTGATTCAGCAAATGCCCAATTTGGATAGATTATTGATTGAGCCCACAGGACTGGGAGAACCTGATAGTTTGGTGGACTTATTCAAAGATGCTGAGTTATCCAAAAACTTTGAAGTACAAACCTTATTTTCCGTCTTTGATATTGCGCACACCTCCATCTCAGAACTGAAGTCTCTGACCATTATGCAAAGTTTGCTCTCAATGGCTGACATTCTTGTGTTAAACAAACAAGACCTCGCAACCCCAGAACAAACGGACTCACTCAAACACTATTGCGAAACTCTCTATCCACCCAAACAAGCGATACTCACAACCAGCCATAGCCAGCTCGACCCAAGCTACCTTAGCCATAGCCACCGTTTTATTTCTGGCTTTCGTTTGCAACCTCATGCACCTACAAGCATCAACACAATAGCTCACCAACACGCCTCAACCCAAGTTAGCACAGAACTACCCTATCAACCCCTAGAACTGCCGTGTCTGTTGAATAGAGCTTATAAGCACCAGTTAGGTGTCGCCTCAATTGGCTGGATATTTACACCCGAGCTGGTTTTTAATTGGATGGCACTCAAAAATCTCTTTGAAAACCTCCAAAAACAACCAGGCCTGGTTAAAAGAGCCAAGGGCGTGTTGCGTGCAGGCGCCCCCTGGATGCTCTTTCAATACGCTGCGGGCGAAGTGACGCGCGAATATATTGCTTATCGACAAGACAGTCGCTTAGAACTGCTTTTAGAGTCTCCTGCAGACTTTGATTTTATCGGTTTTGAAAAGTTACTCATGTCCTGCATCAAAGAAATCAAAGACTAACAAACGCCTTGCCACAAAACTCTCAATTTTTCCATTAATAACTGTCAAAAACTACCCTATAATTTTTTATTCGAGTCATAAAAAATTTAAGCTGAAAATTAAGATTTTTTTCACTACGCATTTTATCTTGACCACAAACTTATCCACACCCTGAACGCCGGATTTTACATGGTTTTCGCTGAAGTTAACCACAGCAAACATTCTGGTGACCTGTGAATATTACGCAAACTTTGTCACTTGCACATAAACCCAAAATACACTATATTTTGCGTTCGAGCCAAAACCATATCACTAGATATAGTGGCAACACCCCTTATTGAACACTACCAATTGTCTTACTTTTTTAAATCATTTTGTGCAAAGCCGCACTAACTTAATGATTAAAAAGGGGTTGGAGTGTTTTGTTAATTTATTTTGAACGATCATAATATTCACAGGTTGCAAAAATTTCATATGTCCACTCAAAATATTCAAGTTACCAAGCGCAATGGCACCCAAGAACCCATTGATTTAGAAAAAATTCACCGCGTCATCACTTGGGCTGCAGAAGGCTTAGATAATGTGTCAGTTTCCGAAGTTGAATTGCGTTCGCATATTCAATTTTATGACGGCATGTCCACCTCAGACATTCACGAAACCATTATTAAATCGGCGGCTGATTTAATTTCTGAAAACGCCCCAGACTACCAGCACCTTGCGGCGCGTCTAGCGATTTTTCATTTGCGTAAAAAGGCCTTTCAACGCTACACGCCACCGTCTTTGTTTGAGCATGTTAATAAAATGGTCCGCAACCGCCTTTATGACGCTCAACTCTTGGAAGATTTCACCAAAGCAGAATTTGATGAGCTAGACCGTTACATCGACCATGATCGTGATATGACGTTCAGTTATGCGGCAGTTAAACAACTAGAAGGTAAATACCTCGTTCAAAACCGCGTTTCTGGACAAATCTATGAAAGCCCACAGTTCATCTACATGATGATTCCAATGTGCCTATTTGCCCATTACCCGGCTGAAAATCGTCTGGACTATATTAAGCGTTTCTACGATGCATCATCCCTATTCAAACTGTCTTTGCCAACACCCATTATGTCGGGTGTGAGAACGCCTACGCGTCAATTCAGCTCTTGCGTATTGATTGAATGCGGTGACTCACTAGACTCCATCAATGCAACCTCATCCTCAATTGTTAAATATGTTTCGCAACGCGCTGGAATTGGGGTCAACATTGGGCGTATTCGCGCACTCGGCAGTGAAATCCGTGGCGGAGAAGCCTTCCACACCGGCATGATTCCTTTTATTAAGCACTTTCAAACGGCCGTTAAGTCTTGTTCACAAGGCGGTGTGCGTGGTGGTGCCGCAACCCTTTTCTACCCAATATGGCACTTAGAAGTTGAATCACTCGTTGTCTTAAAAAACAACCGTGGGGTTGAAGAAAACCGTGTGCGCCACCTAGACTATGGTGTTCAAATCAACAAGCTGATGTACCAACGCATGATTGAAGGTGGCGATATTCACTTATTCAGCCCATCAGATGTGCCTGGTCTTTACGAAGCTTTCTTTGCAGACCAAGACGAGTTTGAGCGCCTTTATAAAATTTATGAAGTCGATGAATCAATTCGCAAGAAAAAAGTTAAGGCGTTGGATTTATTTACTCAAATTGCGCAAGAACGAGCGCAAACTGGGCGTATCTACATTCAAAATGTTGACCACTCAAATACCCACAGTGCCTTTGATCCGCTGAAAGCACCGATTCACCAATCAAACCTTTGCTTGGAAATCACGCTACCGACTAAACCTCTGAATTCCATTGAAGACCCCAATGGTGAAATCGCGCTTTGTACGCTATCAGCCTTTAACTTAGGGGCTATTGAAGACCTCAGTGAGCTGCAAGACTTATCAGATTTGATTGTTCGTGCGCTAGACAGTTTATTAGATTATCAAGACTACCCTGTTTTGGCGGCCAAACATTCTAGTTTAGGGCGTCGTACTTTGGGTGTCGGGGTGACAAACCTAGCTTATTACCTCGCAAAGAATGGCGTTAAATATTCAGATGGCTCAGCCAATGGACTGATGCATCGCACCTTTGAAGCCATTCAATATTACCTATTGCAAGCTTCTTTAGAACTCGCCAAAGAAATCGGCAAGTGTGATTATTTTGGTGACACCAAATATGCACAAGGTATCTTACCCATAGACACCTACAAGAAAGATTTGGATGAAGTTTGTAAAGAACCGTTGCATTTAGATTGGGAAACCCTAAGAGAAGACATCAAACAACATGGTCTGCGTAACTCAACCTTAACCGCGTTAATGCCTTGTGAAACTTCTTCACAAATCACTAACTCAACCAATGGTATTGAGCCACCTCGTGGTTATGTGTCGGTTAAGGCGTCTAAAGACGGTATTTTAAAGCAGGTTGTTCCAGGCTTTAAAGAACTGCGCAATCAATACGAGTTGTTATGGCATATTCCCAATAACCGCGGCTATTTGCAGCTGGTGGGTATTATGCAAAAGTTTGTTGACCAAGCAATTTCTGCCAATACCAATTATGATCCAGCGCGCTTTGATGAAGACAAAGTGCCGATTAAATTGGTATTACAAGACTTGCTGATGGCTTATAAACTAGGCTTAAAAACGCTGTATTACCACAACACGCGTGATGGCGCAGATGATTCGCAAGACGACGGCTGTGCCGGCGGGGCTTGTAAGCTCTAACTTTTACCCCAAAAAAACAACCCTAAAATAACCAGGCCTGGTTATTTTAGGCATAAAAAAACCATCTTTACGATGGTTTTTTTGGTTCTAGAGCATTGATAATTTAATGCAATTTGCGTTTTGGATCCCAGTCTTTTAAAACATAATCCGTTCCACAGTAAGGGCACTTTGACTTACCGGTTTCCTGAATTGGCAACATCACTTTTGGGTGACTGTTCCAAATTTCATCACCGGGTCTTGGGCACACCAGCGGTAAATCATCATAAGTAACTTCCACGACTTTTTGTTTTGACATACTCATCATCTCTTCAAATTAATCGGATAAAACCATGCGGATTAAGCAACCGTCGTTAACCAACCTAAATGCTCCGCTGAACGACCGTGTACCACATCGAAATACTTAGCTTGCAAGATTTCAGTAATGGGGCCACGAGATCCCGAACCAATTTTACGATTGTCCAATTCACGAATTGGCGTCACTTCAGCAGCCGTTCCGGTAAAGAAAGCTTCGTCCGCAATATACACTTCGTCACGCGTAATGCACTTTTCGCGCACTTCATAACCCGCTTCATGCGCTAAACGAATAATGGTATTGCGGGTAATACCATCTAATGCCGAAGTAAGCTCTGGGGTGTAAATCACTCCGTCACGAACCATAAAGAAGTTTTCACCAGAACCTTCCGACACATAACCTTGCGTATCTAACAATAAGGCTTCATCGCAACCGTGGCTTATCGCTTCTTGCAAAGCCAACATAGAATTCATATAAGAACCGTTTGATTTGGCTTTGGTCATGGTGATGTTTGGATGATGACGAGTGAAAGAAGAAGTGGCAATTTTAATACCACGCTTTAAATTTTCTTCACCCATATAAGCACCCCACTCCCAAGCCGCAACCACTATGTGCGCTTTTAGGTTATCGGCACGCAATCCCATACCTTCTGAACCGTAAAATACCATTGGGCGAATATAAGCTGACTTTAAGCCGTTCTCGCGCACCGCAGCTCTTTGCGCCTCATTGATTTGCTCTGGCGTAAAAGGCATCGGCATATTCATGATTTTTGCTGAGTTGAATAAACGCTTGGTATGCGCTTCTAAACGGAAAATCGAAGTGCCCTGCTCCGCTTCATAAGCACGAACCCCCTCAAACACACCCATACCATAATGTAATGTATGTGTTAAAACATGGGTCTTGGCATCTCTCCAGTTCACCATTTCACCGTCAAACCAAATCACGCCATCACGATCATCCATTGTTTTCATTCGAAATCCTTTGATTTTTTTGTAAAATTAAACCGTCATATTTTATATTAAAAATCTTCAAAAACCTATTAGCTAAACATTAAAACAAAATATTAGTGGTTATTTAACTGATTCACTTGAAATTATCGGCCAGTTAGCTACAATCGTTGTTTTGAAAGCACTTTTTCAAAAAAAGCAATCGCAAGCATGTCTTCCGGTTGCTTTTTTATTTAACGCAATGCGTATCGTGGCTTGCACTCGCTCTACCATGGACTCTTCTATTTATTTTCGGGCTAAAAATAATGAACCATTTAATGAATACTTATGCCAGACTTCCCGTTGCTTTTGTCACCGGTAAAGGGGCTCAACTGTTTGATGCACATGGGCAAGCTTACCTTGACAGTGTTAGCGGCATTGCCGTTTGCAATTTAGGGCATGCACATCCAGCGGTTGCAGAAGCCATCTGCGAGCAAAGCCACAAACTCATTCACACCTCGAATCTTTATAGCATTGACTTGCAAGAAGCCTTAGCCGATAAATTGATTCAACACTCGCACATGGACCGCGTATTTTTCAGCAACTCTGGGGCAGAAGCCAATGAAGCCGCCCTGAAGATTGCGCGTAAATATGGTAATGACCGAGGCATTCAAAACGGCAAAGTCATCGTGATG
Source organism: Thiosulfativibrio zosterae (assembly GCF_011398155.1). NCBI lineage: Bacteria > Pseudomonadati > Pseudomonadota > Gammaproteobacteria > Thiotrichales > Piscirickettsiaceae > Thiosulfativibrio > Thiosulfativibrio zosterae. Next base: position 769,192 of record NZ_AP021888.1, on the reverse strand, counting down.
GAAAACAGTTTTCACGGTCGTACTCTGCTAACTTTATCCGCCACAGGTAATGAAAAAGTGCATGCAGGTTTCGCCCCCTTAGTTGACAGTTTTATTCGTGTACCCTTTAATGACTTAGAAGCCATTCGTGCCCACAGCACTAACCCACAAGTTGTTGCTATTTTGGTTGAACCGGTGCAAGGTGAAGGCGGAGTTTTTATTCCAGCGGATGATTATCTCACCCACATTCGTGACATCTGCGATGCCAACGAATGGTTAATGATGATAGACGAAGTTCAAACTGGCGTGGGTAGAACCGGCAAATGGTTTGCCCACCAACACGCCAACATCGTACCCGATGTTATGACCCTCGCCAAAGCGCTGGGCAATGGTTTCCCGATTGGTGCTTGTCTTGCCAAAGGCAAAGCGGCAGAAGTGTTTGCACCGGGCAATCACGGCACCACTTTTGGTGGCAATCCCTTGGCTTGTGCAACCGCTTTAGCCGTTATAAACACCCTAGAAAAAAGCAACTTGATTGAACAAGCCGCCCTCAATGGCGCTGTGATTGTGCAACGCTTTAAAGAGGCACTTGCCAATATACCTGGCGTGAAAGAAATCAGAGGCAAAGGCTATATGATCGGCATTCAACTAGACCGCCCTTGTGGTGACCTGGTTAAAATGGCTTTAGAAAAACACCTATTAATCAATGTAACTCGTGGTGATACGATTCGTCTATTACCGCCGCTCATTATGAATAATGAGCAAACTAACGAACTGGTTGAGAAACTCACGCAACTGGTGACCAATTTTTACCAATAAAAAGAAATCTTATGAGTCAAACTAGACATTTTTTAACCCTTAAAGATCTAAGTCCCGCAGAACTTCAACAAGTTTTGCACAGAGGGATTGAACTCAAAGCCATGCAAAAATCAGGTGTTGTTTATGAACCCTTAATTCATAAAACCCTGGCGATGATTTTTGAAAAATCATCCACTCGCACGCGCTTGTCCTTTGAAATCGGTATGACACAACTGGGTGGTCATGCACTATTTTTATCTCCCAACGACACGCAAATTGGCCGTGGCGAACCGATAGAAGATTCTGCCCGCGTCATTTCTAGCATGGCAGATGCCATCATGATTCGTACCTACGAACATGACATGGTGAAATCTTTAGCGCAATACTCTAGCGTGCCGGTCATTAATGCCCTCACTAATGATTATCACCCTTGCCAATTATTAGCCGACATGCAAACTTTTCACGAACACCGTGGCAGCATTCAGGGCAAAACGGTTTTGTGGGTGGGTGACGGCTATAATATGTGTAATTCCTATATTAATGCGGCGGCGCAATACGACTTTAAATTGCGTATATCCTGCCCAGAGGGTTACGAGCCAATTGCCGCTATGATGGAACAACACAAAGACCGTGTCGAAATTATCCGCAACCCATTAGAAGCAGCGAAAGGCGTTGACCTGATAGTGACGGATGTTTGGTACAGCATGGGTCACGAAGAAGAAATGCGCAAGCGTTTGCGTGACTTTGCAGACTATCAAGTGGATCAAGAAATAATGGAACAAGCCAATCCAGATGCCCTCTTTATGCATTGTTTGCCAGCACACCGTGGCGAAGAAGTCTCTGCAGAAGTGATGGACGGACCACAAAGCGTGGTATGGGATGAAGCCGAAAACCGTTTGCATGCTCAGAAAGCGCTACTTGAGTTTTTGTTGGTTAAGCGCTGATTAAAACAACTCTAAAAACTCAATATAACTAAAACCCTTTTGCAAAAATCGGTTTTAGTTGTGTTGAGCTTTATAGTTTTCATTAAGACAATAAAAAACCCCGCGCTTGCGGGGTTTTGTCTTTCTTGCGTTCAACCGATATTAGTTGATTTCAGAAAGGTACTTATTAGCTGCAGCTGCAGGTAGCGGAATATAACCATCTTTAACAACCGCTTCTTGACCTTGCTTAGAAAGTACTAACTTAATAAACTCACCCACCACTGGCTCTAAAGGCTTGTTAGGTGCTTTGTTGACATAAACATAAAGTACACGAGACAAAGGGTAAGTTTTGTTTAACGCATTTTCAGGCGTTGCTTCAACAAACGCTGCACCGTCTTTCTTCGCTAAAGGAAGCGCACGAACACCAGCCGTTTTGTAACCGATACCCGAATAACCAATCCCGTTTGCCGATGCAGACACTGACTGGACAACCGATGCAGAACCAGGTTGCTCGTTTACAGAAGACTTGAAGTCACCCTTACAAAGTGCATGCTTCTTGAAATAACCATAAGTCCCAGAAACCGAGTTACGACCGTAAAGCTGCACCGACTTATCAGCTAATTCACCCTGAACACCTGCTTGACCCCAAGTAGAGATATCATCGGCACCACACTTTCGGGTTGAAGAGAAAATCGCGTCTACTTGTGGAATCGTTAACCCTTTAATTGGATTATCTTTTTGCACATAAACGGCCAAGGCATCAATCGCAACCCCAATTTTTGTTGGCTTATAACCATATTTTTCTTCAAACATAGCCACTTCTTTATCTTTCATTGAACGACTCATTGGTCCAATGTTAGAAGTACCTTCTGTTAAAGCTGTCGGTGCAGTTGAAGAGCCCGCTGCTTGAATTTGGATGTTAACATTTGGGTAAGTACGCTTGAATTCTTCAGCCCATAAAGTCATTAGGTTAGCCAAAGTATCAGAACCCACAGAAGACAAGTTTCCAGAAATACCAGAAACCGTTTTGTACTCAGGTAATGCCGCGTCAACTGAAGATGCAAAAGCAATCTGAGAAGTCAATGCAGTCGCTAAACCCATTGCCATTAATAATTTATGTTTCATGCTAAAAAGCTCCATAAAGTGAAAGTAAGTTGTTTTGAACAGTGCAAATTATGGCGAGCGCACTTAACAGATACATGAAACAAATATGACAGTTAAATGACAAAAGCCAAACATCTCATTAATTTCACAACCAACCTCAAAAAAATTTCTGTCACTTTCACAAAATCTACTGGAATATAAAGGGATTTTAGAGCGCTTTTGACATAAAATACGGCAAGTCAAAAGATTACAAAGAGATGACACCATGGAATTTAAAAACATTAACGATATTGAAGATGCAACCGAGGTCAGCCGCAAAGAGATGTTTCGCTTTGGTGTTGCCATGCTTTTCATTGTTTTAATCATGCTTTTTTCAGCCAACCTGACCGTTGGCGATGGCACTGTTAGCATTGAACTGGTCATCGCCGCCATGATTGGCGGCTATATGGCAATGAACATTGGGGCAAACGATGTCGCCAACAATGTAGGGCCTGCGGTCGGCTCAAAAGCCTTGACCCTAACAGGCGCCATCATTATTGCCGCCATATTTGAATCTGCTGGCGCGCTGATTGCGGGTGGCGAAGTGATTAGCACCATTAAAAATGGCATTATCAACCCTGCTATGATTGGCGATGCCGACACCTTTATTTGGCTAATGATTGCCGCCCTATTGGCGGGTGCGATTTGGCTGAACATTGCCACCGCGATGGGTGCGCCCGTTTCCACCACCCACTCTATCGTCGGTGGTGTTTTAGGTGCAGGTATCGCCGCAGCAGGTTGGAGCATTGCCAACTGGGACAAAATGGGTGCCATTGCTGCCAGCTGGGTTATCTCGCCCGTTATCGGCGGTATTATTGCCGCAGCCTTTTTATACTGGATTAAACGCAGCATCACCTATCAATCTGACATGATTGCTTCCTCTAGGAAAATGGTTCCTATTTTAATTGCCATTATGGCTTGGGCGTTTTCAACCTATCTGATTATGAAAGGCCTTAAACACATTTGGAAAACCGATTTTTACACCGCATCAGCCATCGGTTTAGCCATTGCCATAGCGACCTACTTAATCGTAAAACCGGTACTGGCTAAACAATCCGTCAACTTAAAAAATGAAAAAGACAGTGTTAACAGCCTGTTCACCATTCCTTTAATTTTTGCCGCAGCACTGCTAAGTTTTGCACATGGTGCCAATGATGTGGCCAACGCCGTTGGTCCTTTAGCCGCCATTAACGATGCCATTAACTCTCATGAAGTGTCCAGTAAAGCAGGCATTCCGCTGTGGATTATGCTGATTGGGGCAATCGGAATTTCTTTAGGTTTATTGTTATTTGGCCCTAAATTGATTAAAACCGTGGGTTCTGAAATTACCGAGCTGGATCAAATGCGCGCTTTTTCGATTGCCATGGCGGCATCGATTACGGTGATTGTGGCATCACAGTTAGGCTTACCAGTGAGTTCAACGCACATCGCTGTGGGGGGCATTTTTGGGGTGGGCTTTTTAAGAGAATACCTCAAGCGTAGTTACGCCAAAACCATTCAAGAAATCCGTGACCATCACATGGGCGCTGACCAACGAGAAACCGAAGCCTTTATTAAACGCTTCGAAAAAGCCTCATTGATTCAGAAAAAAGAAATGTTGGCACAACTTAAACAAAAAGAAGCGGATGTTCAGCTGTCGAAAAAAGAGCGTAAATCTTTAAACAAGGTTTATCAAAAAGAATTGGTTAAGCGTTCTGCCTTCTTAAAAATTGTGGCTGCCTGGGTGATTACCGTGCCCATGTCAGCACTGTTGGCCGCACTGATTTACTTTATGATTCGTGGCATGATGTTGCCCTAATCCGTTCACTGCCTGAAAGCTCACTCACCTTAATCCTTTAAGGTGAGTACCCTCTCTGCTGGAAAAACGCAGCTAAAAATAGACCCCTTGCCAATCTGACTTTCAATCGCTAAAAACGAGCCCTGCTTTTCTAAGGCATGCTTTACAATTGCCAAGCCCAATCCTGTTCCACCGGTATCTCTTGACCGCGCGGTATCCACCCTATAAAAGCGTTCTGTTAAACGCGGAATATGTTCTTTGAGAATACCGATACCCGTATCTTGTACCTCAAAATGCGCCCCCTGCTGATCACGATACCATCGCACCTGAATCTTTCCGCCTTTCGGGGTATAACGCACCGCATTGGATATTAAATTTGAAAAAACACTTTTCAAGGGTTCTGCATACCCCTTAAGCCCTAAATGTTCGGCTATCTCAAAATGCCACTCATAGTCTTCACCATAAATGGCTAATTGATCGCGCGCCATAATTTGTAAAATGTCATCAACCGCCACCGCTTCCGGCGCTTTTAATAACACATCTGATTCAATGGATGACAAGGTGAGTAAATCTTCAATAATGCTTTGCATCCGTTTGGCTTGATGGAACATTTGATCGAGTGGTTTTTGCCACATTTGGGTTTCTTCAGATGGCATATCGATCATCATTTCTAAATAACCACTCAAAACCGTTAAGGGCGTGCGTAACTCATGAGATGCATTCGCCACAAAATCACGGCGAATCTGTGCCAGATTGTAAAGCTCATTAACATCCTCAAATACCACCAATTTATGATTGTGGTAATACTCAAAAATCTGACAACTGTAAACCCGCTTTTGCGAAGACAGCGCATCTAGAAAAATCGGGGTTTGATAGTTTTGCGACTTTAAGTAACGAATAAAATCAGGATAACGCAACAGGGTTTCAATTTTGCGTCCAACATCGCTGTGCCGAATGGATAAAATCTTTTGTGCCGATTCGTTAAACCATTCAATCTGATGCTGATTGTTTAAGGACAAGATTGCGGTCGGTAAACTCATCGACGCCGCACGAAATTGCTCTGACTTATAGTTGATTAAATCGGCATGTTTCTCCAATGCCAACTGCTTCTTAGACACCAAATAACTTAATTCGCCCCAAAGCCCTGATGTTGGCGGGTAAGACGCTTGGGTGCCACCGCGCATCCAGCGCTCAAACTTCAGCATACTCCAGAGGTTACGCGCCACATAAAACAACACATACGCAATTAAGGTTTCAATCCAAGCGTCGGTTATCCAGGCAAACAACAAAAACAGCCATAACGAAACAATAATCCAAGTCAGCTCGCGAGAGATACCGTTTGATATTTTAAATTCCAACACAGGGTCCTTTTGATCATAATTTAAAGGGTCTTAGAAACCAAAAAAGCCCTAAAAACAACCAGGCCTGGTTAATTTTAGGGCTTTTTTGAAGCTAAAAGTGAGATTTATAGTATCAGCGAAAGTTTGGGTTACTCTGAAGCTGAAAATCGATAACCCGCTCCACGCACAGTTTGAATCATATCGGCTTGCCCGACTGGCTCTAACAATTTACGCAAACGACGAATATGCACATCCACCGTGCGCTCTTCTACCACCACATGCTCTCCCCAAACTTGGTCGAGCAACTGCAGTCGCGTATAAACCCGATTGGGATGGCTCATGAAAAATTGCATCAACTTAAATTCTGTTGGCCCCAATTTAACCTCGTTGTCGCCTGCGGTAAAACGGTAACTTGACAAATCTAATCGTAAAGCGCCTTGGGCTAACACATCCACAAACTCTAATTCAGAGGTTTGGCGGCGCAACAAGGCTTTAATGCGTGCCACCAAAGCGCGAGGTGAAAAAGGTTTAACCACATAATCATCCGCCCCCGCTTCAAAGCCCTGCACCTGATCACTTTCGTCACCGCGTGCCGTCAATAAAACGATGGGCATGGTGGCAAATTTTTCATGATTACGGATGCGCTGCGCCAAAGCAACCCCACTCACACCAGGCAACATCCAATCTAATAACACGCAATCTGGCTGAGTTTGATTGAGCATTTGCCAGGCAGTTTCGGCATTCGGTGCTTCCATTACTTTGTAATTGGCAGCAGACAAGGTAAAGTTCAACATGTCACGAATTGCCGCTTCATCTTCAACCACTAAAATGGTTTGTTCAGACATTCATTCCACTCCCGCTCTCGATTAAGAAATTAATCTTCACGAATTTCAGCTAAAAAAGCCATTAAGCGCTCTTCGTCCATACTACGCACATCTTGGCCTTGCACTAAATACACAATGCTTTCCATAATATTGCGCGCATGGTCAGAGACTCTTTCGGTTGCTCTTAAGGCGCCAATCACTTCTAATAAACATTCCACCTGATCAGGCTTAGCTTTGAAGTCATTGGTCACTTTGTCGCAGGCATTTTTATAAATAACATCTATCTCTTCTTCTTGATTCACTATATCCAAGGCTTCTGCGGTAGAGACTCTTGCGAAGGCATTTAATGAAGTTTTGAGCATGCTATTAGAGCGTGTTGCAATATCTAATAATTCTGCATAGCCAGAATAATCTCTGCAAGCCGTGGCATATTCTTCATTAAACTTAATAATCATCTTAGCAATTTTAACCACTTCATCGCCCATGCGTTCTAGGTCGATGGCGATACGAATGGTTGCTAAAATTAAACGCAAATCGGAAGCGGTTGGTTGTTGACGCGCCAACACTCTGGCACATAATCGGTCAATTTCCATTTCGGCTTGATTGACCACCTTATCTAAAACAATCACTTCTTTGGCCTTGGCAACATCGCCTGCGCCTAAGGCTTGCAACGCTGTTTCTAGCTGAACTTCAACCAATCCACCCATTTCTAAAATATGATTAAACAAATCTTCTAAATTACGATTCAATTGATTTGAAATATGGCTGTTAAACTCTTTTTTTTCCATGAGAAAACTCCCTTATTATTAGCCGTAGCGTCCTGAAATATAATCTTCGGTACGCTTAACTTGTGGATTGGTAAACAGCGTATCAGTGTCAGTATATTCGATTAAATCCCCCATATACATAAAAGCAGTGTAATCAGAAACACGCGCTGCTTGCTGCATATTGTGGGTCACAATCAAAATGGTAAAGTCTTTTTTCAGCTCAAAAATTAACTCTTCAACCGCGAGAGTTGAGATGGGGTCTAAGGCTGAAGTGGGTTCGTCCAACAATAAAACCTCTGGCTTAATTGCGATGGCGCGAGCAATACATAATCTTTGTTGCTGACCACCCGACATGCCTAGGGCATTTTCTTGCAAGCGGTCTTTGACCTCATCCCAAAGATTGGCACCTTTTAAAGCCCACTCAACCGTTTCATCAAGGATTTGCTTATCATTAATGCCTTGTAATCTTAAGCCGTAACAAACATTTTCATAAATCGACTTAGGGAACGGATTTGGCTTTTGAAACACCATGCCCACACGACGACGCAAAGCTGCCACATTCATTTCTTTGGCATACATATCTTCGCCATGTAACAGCATTTGGCCATCAACCTTAACGATATCAATCAAATCATTCATGCGGTTAAAACAGCGCAATAAAGTCGATTTACCACACCCTGATGGCCCGATAAATGCCGTCACTCGGTTTTCTGGTAAATCCATACTGACTGAATTGAGCGCACGCTTTGAACCATAATATAAATTCCAATCGCGCACTTGTATTGCGACTTTCTCATCTTGCAATGATAAACCACGATGGCTTCGGTCCATTGCAATACTCATATTTTCTGTGGCCATTTGACTACCCTAACTATTAAAAATTTTTAACTCAATTACCCGTTTCATCTGGGTAAACATTTATTGATACTGATTCGTGCAAAGGTTTTTAATTATCTAGCGATTTGTATTTTTCTCTGAGACGATTACGAATCGTAATGGCGCCTAAGTTTAATCCGACAATAATTAGCACCAAGAGTAATGAGGTTGCATACACCAAAGGTTGCGACGCCTCAACGTTCGGGCTCTGGAAGCCGACATCATAAATATGGAAACCTAGGTGCATGAATTTTCTATCCAAATGGATAAAGGGTGTATTCAAATCGATTGGCAAGGCAGGCGCTAATTTCACAACCCCAACCAACATTAAAGGCGCAACTTCCCCTGCAGCACGGGCAATCGCCAAAATCAATCCTGTCATAATAGCCGGTGTCGCCATTGGTAAAACAATACGCATAATGGTTTCTGACTTAGTTGCGCCTAACGCCAAACCACCTTCTCGTAAAGCTCTAGGAATACGCGACAACCCTTCTTGAGTGGACACGATCACCACTGGCAAGGTTAATAAAGCCATGGTTAACGCCGCCCACAACAAACCAGGCGTTCCAAAGGTTGGGCTGGGCAAGGCATAACTGAAAAACAAGTCATCAATCGAGCCCCCGATAATGTACACAAAAAAGCCCAAACCAAAAATACCAAACACAATCGAGGGTACACCCGCTAGGTTGTTAATCGAGATACGCACCAATCGCAACACTGTGCCGTCTTTGGCATATTCAGACATATAAATCGCGGCAATCACCCCCATAGGTGTGACCAAAATCGCCATTAACATTACCATGGTAATGGTTCCCACGATGGCTGGCAACACGCCCCCCTCTGTATTGGCTTCACGAGGATCGTCTAGTAAAAAATGTCCGATAGAGCTAAAGAAGAAACCGACCTTCTCGCCATAATTCATATTATTAGGCTGCCAAAATCTGACGATATTTTTAATCGGTACATTCAGCGCTTGACCGCCAGCAATTTTTAAAACGGCAGAACCTAATTCATTTGATTGCTGATAGAGCAACTTAACCTTGTCTTGTTCTGTTTTAAATTGCGCATTCAACTGAGCACTTTCGTCGGCCAACTCTTGAGCGGCTTCGGCTGTAAAGGCATTTTTAGCTTCTAGTTTCTTTTGCGTTAAGCGCAATTGTTCTAGCTTGTAGTTAATCCCGCCAATCACAACCTTTTCAAGGTGAGCAATTTCTGCATTCAGCGCCGTTCCCTGGTCAACTAAATCCATGAGTACCGCTTTGGCATTATCTTGATTGGCAAGCACCGCACCGGCTTTACGCACCTCAACCAAATGGCCGTAAACATTACCCCACTCAGTTCTTTCAATCACGGTGACACCATCATCCAAAACATCTTGGCGACCCACGATATCTGCCGTGTTGATCCAACGGAAATCGATACCGTAAATGTCACGGTTACCCACTTTCATGAGAAACTGTGGAATCTTTTTAACTTCACCATTTGCCTGCGTAAATTCTTTTAGCTTGGTGTCATGCAACTCACCCACAATATTTTCTAGCTGACCATTACTTTGCGTAATGTTATAGGTGTAAACGTCATGCGCCCAAAAGTGAATCAATCCTTTGTATGAAATCATCAACAACAGACCAAAAACCAAAACAACGCTGATACTCACGGCAGAGGCACTAAACCAAATCCAGTGTTCGCCCTTTTTAAACCAATCTTTCATGACGAAACTCCTTACAGTGAACCATATTTACGACGCATGCGCTCACGCACAACCTCGGCCAACGTATTAAACATAAAGGTAAAGATAAACAACACTAACCCCGACAAGAACAAAACTCGATAATGCGAACTGTAAACTTCGGCTTCTGCCATTTCTACCGCAAGGTTGGCCGACAGCGTTCTCATGCCTTCAAAGATGTTGGCATCCATCAAAGGCGTATTGCCTGATGCCATTAAGACAATCATCGTTTCACCCACACCACGCCCAAACCCGAGCATAATCGCTGAGAAAATCCCAGGGCTGGCTGTTGGTAAAACTACACCAACCATGGTTTGCCAAGTGCTGGCACCTAAGGCTAAAGAGCCATTAACCAAATAGCTAGGGACATTATAAATAGCATCTTCAGCCACCGAGAAAATGGTAGGAATTAAAGCAAAGCCCATCGCAAAGCCGATAACCAATGCATTACGCTGGTCAAAATCTATACCGGCAGATGCGGTTAACCAATGGCGCATATCGCCATCAAAGAACAGGTTTTCAATCGGCGAATTTAATTGCAATGCGATATAGGCCAAAAGCACCACAACGGGCATCATTAAAACGGCACGCTTGCCTTCTGGAACCATTAAGCGAATAGGCTCAGGAAGTTTTGACCAAGCAAGACCAAACAAAAGAACGCCTAACGGAACCAACAGGATGATGGCAAAGTATCCCGACAAGTGCGCTTCCATGTGTGGTGCCAACCACAGACCCGCTAAAAACCCGAGGATAACTGTTGGCAAAGCCTCAATGAGCTCTACTGAGGGCTTAACCCACTGACGCGTTTTGGTATCCATAAAAAATGCCGTATAGATTGCCGCCAAAACGGCAATCGGCACTGCAAATAGCATGGAATATAAAGCCGCTTTTAAAGTACCAAAGGTTAAAGGCACCATCGAAAACTTAGGCTCAAAGTCTGAACTGGCTGATGAAGACTGCCAGGTATAACCAGGTTCTTCATAACCTTCATACCAAACCTTGCCCCACAGACTGCTCATAGACACATCTGGGTGTTCATTTTCAATATCAAACACTTTAAGGTGACCGTCTTTGGTTTCCACCAAAGCACCATTTGAACGCGGTGCTAAGGTCACGAAAGACAAACCTTTTTCATCCACTTCCATTGACTCTAAATGTCTTTCTGAAGTGGAGTGGAACAAATCAAATCTGCCTGTGCCATCAATCGTGGCAAAGCCTTTACGCCCTTGCTCAATGGTAATCATTTCAATCGGCGAGTTTGATTTTTCAAATTGACGAATCAACTGTAATTGAAAAATATTATCGGCATTACGTACTGGAAAATATTGATAGACACGCCCTTCATTGGTTCCCATCATTAAAGAATATTCACCCAACAAAAAACGAATTGACGAAATCTTTTCATCGCCAGACAAGGCGTTGATATGTTGTAGCAGTTTGGGATTTTCTAAATCGGCTACATTGTAATAATTAATAACGCCCTGTTGATTCACCAAATACAGATTACGCATACTGCCATCCAGCATTAAATAATCGGGCATCATTTGCTGTTCAAATACGCTTTCAGTATCTTCTGTCAGCGTAACATCATCGCCAAACATAGAAGTTTCTTTGGCTAGACTTTTAAGATGAATGTTTTTTGAATTGGCTTCTTGAAAAGCTATGACCACCGCCGAATCATTTGCTCTAACCGCTAATTTTGTAATGGCGCCTTTTGCTAAGGTAATAGACTCACTACCGAAAGGAAACTCAACCGCAGGTGTAATGGTTTTAACATTATTTGGATAACTCACTTTGTAAGAATATTTGGCAAACAATACAGAACCATCTGACAAACCAAAAGCCAATAAATCGCTGACATCACTGATAATCGAGAAACTGGTAATCGTATTGCCCTTTAAAGGCAAAGTGGCCTCGGTGGTTGCTTCACCCGTTTGCAAATTAAAGCCATATAGCTTGCCTGATTGCGTAAAACGCAAAGCAGTACTTTTATATTCATCAACACCATAATAAAGTGTTTTAGCCTCTTTACCACCCGGCACGGCATAATGATTCACTTCTTCAACTTTGGCTGAAGTAAATAAGGGCCCAACAACATAAATCAGAAAAAACATAATTAAAAGCACTGCCGCAATAATAGCAACGCCCCCAATCTTGATACCGCTACCCAACAACGAATCTTTAAGGTTGCGTCTTCTCACTCTTCGATCGAAAAGCGGGCCTTTCAAGGCTTTGTCTAATGCTTCATGAACCTGGTTTGACATAATAGATCCTAGTACTTTGAAATTTTTGCCAATTTTACTGATGCAATATGACAACTAGATGAAACCCCTCACTTATTCAGTGCGCCAATTAAGTGCAAAAACACCAAACAAGTGCAGTTAATCAAGCTTGATTAAGCCCCTTGAAATACCCCCACCTAAAACAATATCTTTAATAACAACAAGTTAAATTTTTTCTTAAAATTATTGGAAATTTGGCATGTTTCACGCTATTATCAATAACGATATTTTTTACTTTTTAAAAGTCACAACGCAATAAAGGATGAACAATGCCACAAGCAATTATCAATGCCATTAAAGAAAACGATGTTAAGTGGGCGGACTTACGCTTTACTGATACCATCGGAAAAGAACAACATGTAACCATTCCTGCATCTCGTATTACGGAAGACTTTTTTGAAGTAGGTTCTACTTTTGACGGCTCTTCTATTGCGGGCTGGAAAGACATTCACAACTCAGACATGATCCTAATGCCTCAAACAGATGGCTGGGTTATGGACCCATTCACTAACGACCCAACTGTCATTATCCGTTGCATGATTTTAGAATCTTCAACCTTAGAGCCATACAACAAAGACCCTCGTGGAATTGCTAAGAAAGCTGAAGCTTACTTAAAATCAACTGGGATTGCTGACACAGCTTTCTTTGGTCCAGAGCCAGAATTCTTCGTATTTGACGATGTTCGTTGGGGCGCTGACATGACAGGTTCTTTCGTTAAGATTGACTCTGAAGAAGCCGCATGGAACTCTGAAAAAGTATTTGAAGGCGGTAACATGGGTCACCGTCCAAAAGTTAAAGGCGGTTACTTCCCAGTGCCTCCAGTAGATCAATTACATGAACTACGCGCTGACATTTGTGCCATGGCTGAACAAATGGGCTTGACAATTGAAGCTCACCACCACGAAGTTGCAAACGGTGGTCAGTGTGAATTAGCGGTGGGTGGTAACACTTTAACGGCTAAGGCTGACGAAGTGCAAATTCTAAAATACGCTGTACACAACACTTGTCACGCTCTAGGCAAAACAGCAACTTTTATGGCTAAGCCAATCGTTGGAGATAACGGTTCTGGTATGCACATTAACCAATCTTTATCTAAAGATGGTAAAAACATTTTTGCTGGTGATGTTTACTCAGGTCTTTCACAAGAAGCTCTTTGGTACATTGGTGGCTTAATCAAGCACGCTCGTGCATTAAACGCTTTCACCAACCCAGGAACTAACTCTTACAAGCGCCTAGTTCCAGGTTTTGAAGCTCCTATCCTGTTAGCTTACTCTGGTAAAAACCGTTCAGCTTCTATTCGTATTCCTTATGCACCTTCTGAGCGTGCGCGTCGTGTAGAACTTCGTTTCCCAGATCCTACAGCAAACCCATACTTAGCTTTCACTGCAAGCTTAATGGCTGGTTTAGATGGTATTTTAAACAAAATTGATCCAGGTGCTCCTTCTGAAAAAGATTTATACGATCTAGAGCCAGAAGAAGAAGCAACCTATGCAACGGTTTGTTCTTCTTTAGATCAAGCCTTAGACGCCTTAGATAAAGACCGCGAGTTCTTGAAAATGGGCGGCGTAATGGATGATGAAACGATTGATGCTTACATTGCATTAAAAATGAAAGATGTGACTCGTTTCCGCGCCACTACTCACCCAATTGAATTTGATATGTACTACTCTTTATAAGAGTTACTCTTCAAACCTATTGGTTGAAACTTAAAAAACCCCGCTTGCGGGGTTTTTTATTGCTCCGAGTAAGCCTTGTCCATGGCAATTAACTTATCCGCACGCCCTGAACAATTTAGACGCACCAGCAGGCTTAAATTGTTTCAAATAGGGCTTTCTATTGAGCAAACAGCCGTTAACTTTATCAGCAACCCCGCTTCTCTCTTAGCAACTATAGACAAAGGGTTGGTTTGCATCTAAACCAAACGATTTAATCTTCAGCCTGATGCTTTAGAGGCGGCAATAAAAAACCCGCTCGCAGCGGGTTTCTTAATGAACAGGCTTTAATCAGCGTTTAACATCACCTTCGATGTATTTAACCCCACCGTGCCATTGCCAGATGAAATACATCAACGGAATGACCAACAGCGTCAATACGGTTGAAGACAGCGTTCCAAAAATCAGTGCAACCGCTAGACCACCAAATACTGGGTCGGTCACCATAATCATGGAGCCAAACATAATGGCTAAGGCTGTCAATAGAATCGGTCTAAAGCGCACTTTACCAGCTTCAATAACCGCATCTTTTAGGCTGTAGCCTTCATTGCGATAATCCAAGATAAAGTCGATTAACAACAGCGAATTACGAACCACGATACCCGCCAAAGCAATCACCCCTATCATTGAAGTGGCTGTAAACGCTTGCCCTGTTGCCCAATGCCCAGGGAAAACCCCAATCATGGTTAGCGGAATAGCACCCATTACAATCACCGGCATCATGAAGGATTTATAGTAACCGACTAAGATCAAATAGATGAAAATCAATGCCACGATGAACGCACTACCCATATCACGGAACACATCTAAGGTTAAGCGCATTTCGCCGCCCCATAACAAGGTGTAATCCATCACATCTTTCGGTTGCGCCGTTACAAACCCTAGGTTTGCGGTATGGAAAGTAACCCCTGATTTTGGCAAGGCCACTTCATCAATCATGCTATCTAATGACAGCACGGCATACACAGGCGATGATTTTAATAACTCACCACCCATCATCACCATTCTGTGCTGATCTCTACCAATAATCGGTTTGGCCTGAACCACTTCTTTGATACTGGCTAAAGCTGAGATAGGCACGGCTGCCCCCGCACGAGACTGCACACGCAAAGACAATAACTGCTCGGGGACCGTTCTTTCAGAACGAGGTAAACGCACCACGATATTCACTGGCTCACGCACATTGTCTAAGTGCATATACCCTAACTCAAACCCATTGATATAGTCGCGCAACATTTTAGAAACCGCTGCCGGAGCAACCCCTAAAAGATTGGCTTCTACACGGTCAATGTTAATTTCATAAGTTTTCGTATCCGCATTCACCGAGTCATCAACATTGATTAGACCGTAAATACCTTTGAAAGTACCATTTAACTCAAGTGCAGCTTCGCGCAACTTATCATAGTCTGGACCGTAAAGTTCAGCCATAATTTGAGTTGTGACTGGTGGCCCTGGCGGCGTTTCATAAAGTTTGATATTGGCTTTAGGATAAACTTTACGCACAGACTCTAGTCGTTCGTTTAAGCCCATTACAATTTCATGCGATGATTCATCTCGACGATGCTTATTCACCAAGTTGACTCGAATTTGCGCGAAATTTGACCCTTGCTTAATCAAGTCCCCACGAACCAATGCCGCAAAATCGATTGGCGCCGCTTGCCCTAAATACACACTGTAATCGGTGACATGCTCAGTGGTTTTAATCACTTCATTCACCTTACGAACCACTTGGTCGGTAGCCTCGAGCGCCGTGCCTTCATCCATATCCACTTGCACTAGGAAAGTACTGGTATTGTCATAAGGCAACATTTTGACTTCAACACCCAATGGGTGCAGCGGATTATTCATGCCATCACTGCGCAAGAACTGTAAAGCGGGTTGTAACATGGCAGCAAACAAAGACATCAAGACCGCAAACAAGAAGATATTGCGCTTGGTGCGACTTTCTATCAAAGGCACAATGGCTTTGACATAGAGTTTCTGCATCCAATCTTCTTTGTGAACATGATGCTCCATCATACTTTCGCGCTCTTGCATTTCGCGAATGGCTTTTTTACCCAACCAACGGTAAGCGGCATAAGGCACTAAAATATATGCAATCACCAACGAGGCTATCATGGCAACTGGAACATTAAAGGGAATCGGTGCCATAAATGGCCCCATCATGCCGGTTACGAACATCATCGGGATAAAAGCCAAGATAACCGCAAAGGTCGCGACATTCGTCGGGTTACCAATTTCATTGGTTGCCTTAATCATGACCTCGTCAAATTTTTCTGGGTCAAAGCCATTATGAATGTGCCGGTGGATATTCTCTATCACCACGATGGCCGCATCTACCAATAGACCTAAAGACAAAATCAATGCAAACAGCGTGATACGGTTAATAGTTTGCCCTGAGATATAGCCCACAAACAACACTATGAATAAAATTAACGGCACGGTAAAAGTCACTATGCCTGCTTCACGCCACCCTAAGAATAACACCAAAATAATAATGACCGAACCTACGGCAATGCCCAAGTGCTCCATCAACAAATTAACCGCAGCATTGGCTTTTTCACCGTCATTACGAGTGACCGACACTTCAACATTGGCTGGCAAAACGCTGCGTTTTAATTCTGTTAATTGTTCTAAAACAGCATTCGCCACGGTAACCGCATTGGTCCCTGGTTTTTTAGCAATGGTAATGGTGACGGCAGGTTGTTCGCCACGCACCACATGATCAGATGCAGGGCCATAACCGATACGGGTATCTATATCCATTTCCATGGGGCCGTCAGTAATTTCGGCAATGTCTTTTAGATAGATTGGACGCCCTAAATCAGCACCGATAATTATCTCGCCTACCTCTTTTGCGCTGCCCAAATAACCATTCACACGAACCAAATGGTTAACATTGTTATTCACCAAACTACCCACGGGCAAGGACACATTACTGCCTAACAGCATGTCACTGACTTGCTCTAAAGATAAACCGGTTAAGGCAATCTTGCGCGCATCTAACCAAACATTAATGGCACGACGATGTCCACCCACCACATCGGTGAAAGACACCCCAGGAATATTACGAAGATTTTCGATTAACTTCAGTGACACATCTCGCAAATCAAAACCTGAAAGTTCATTAGAAGTCACCGCCAAGGTCATAATAGGCACATCGTCAACATTAATCGGACGCACAATCGGTTGTTGGGTATCCGGTGGCATTTTGTCAAGGTTTTGCATGAGCTGGTTATAAAGTTTAACCAAGCTATCTACCTGATTTTCACCCACTTTAAACTGAACCGTGACCACACCAAAATCGTTCGAAGCGTAACCAAAAGTATGATCCACCCCAGGCAAAGCGCCCATAATGGTTTCTAAAGGTTTAACCACCATGTTTTGCACTTCTTCAGGGGTAGCCCCCCCTTTAGGCACGATAATATTGGCCGCTGGCACAATGATTTGCGGATTATATTCTCTTGGCGTTACAACATAAGCCAAGGTTCCCGCAAGCGTCACTGCAATCATAATCATCAAAGTGATTTTTGAATGGATAAACGCCTTAGCTAATTTACCCGCAATATTGAGTTTTTCTTCTTTAGCGGGATTTGAGTTTTGAATTTCTGACATGCTTTAAGCTCCTATCACCAACTGTTACTTAACCACATCAACAATATCGCCATTCAACATACTGACATTATTATCAACAACGATGACATCCCCTAAAGACAAGCCAGATTGAATTTCAATTTTATCGTTAATGGTTTCACCTAAACGCACCATGTGAAATGAAGCTTTTTGGTCTTCGACCACAAACACGCCCTGAATCCCAGAACGCACAACGATCGCAGAAGTTGGCACCATCATGGTTTGTCTAACACCGCGATGGAAGTTAACGCGCGCAAAGGTGCCAGAATTGACATTGTTAATGGCCGGCAAGCTTAACTTAACGGTATGCGTACGCGTTTTTGGATCTGCCGCACTCACCAAGGTATAGATAGTCCCTTTCAATAATTCTTTTTGACCATCAATCACCACATCCACTTCATCTTCAGGGCGCAATACCGCAAACAAGTCTTCAGCAACTTGCGTTTGCACACTTAAAGATTTTAAGTTTTCAATGACCACAATTGGATTGCCAGGTGCCGCCAAGTCGCCCGCAACCGCCATTTTCTCAACAATAACGCCATCAAACGGCGCACGCACATTCACATACTTTAATTGCGCTTCGGCTTGATTTAAGCCAGATTGCGCGGCCACTAAGTTTTCTTGCGCAACCTTATATTGCAAACTGATTTTGTCAAATTGCTGCTTAGACACAGAAGCATCTTTGTACAATTTTTCAAAACGGTCGTAATCTAATTTTGCATCCATCAAAGCCGCTTTGGCTTGTGCATAAGCCGATTTGGCTTGGTTGATACCACTGGTTACATCACTCGAATCAATCGAGAACAACAAATCACCACGCTGAACTTTTTGCCCAACCTTAACATCCAAGTCTTTGATGTATCCCATTAAACGCGAAGCAATCTTGGCTTTTTGGTCTGGCACAACCGCCCCAGGAACCACCGCCGTTAAGGGCACATTGCCAAGCTCGACCGTTTGCACCTTAGCTTGAATGGTTTGCACCGCTAACGCTTTATTAACGGGCTTAGCCGCTTCTTCTTGATTACATGCTGACAATGACAGCATTAAAAATCCCATGGCAAATAAACTTAATAGGGCTTTCATGTTTCTTCCTATACCTTAATTTAAAAACGATTTAAACAGCAGCTTTACAAAAGCGCCAAATTGATTAATTTCAAGACTAAAAATGACCAGGCCTGGTCATTTTTAGGAGGTTTTAGGCATTATTTTTACCTAAAAACCTAGATTTAAAGCTGTGCCAATGACAAAGTGCCGGTGGCTAAACGCAGTTGCGCTTTGTAAATATTAATTTCGTATTGTGTTTTCACTAGGTCTGCGCGCACCTTATCTAACTGTGCTTGGCTCACCAACACTTCGGTCATGGTTGCAATACCACCTTCGTAACGCTTCATGACCAAACGCTGGGCTTCATCCGCTTGACCCACGGCAACACGCTGTGAATCTGCTTGCTTAATGGCCACTTGTAAACTTTTCCAAGCGGTCAAAACCTCTAAACGGGTTTTGTTTTCTTCAGAGCGAACAGCCGCTTTCTTTTCGTTTGCGGCGGCAGCGGCGCGATCAATTGCACTGCTGGTGGCACCAAAGTCAGTAAGTTTCCAAGAAACCACTCCCGCTACCGTATAAGCACTGCTGCCCAAACCTAAGGAGTCGTCGTTCCAATCATTGCGAGCCATCAGGTTAAAAGAAGGATAATTATCTGCCTTCACAGCATCAATTGCCGCCACCGCAGATTGCGCTTGTTGTCTTTGCGCATCTAATTTTGGATTGGCATTCATTGCCATCACCAAAATTTCATCTACCGTATCTGCTGGCATAGAAATATTAACACTGCCCGCAACATCTAAGTTTTCTGAGGTGCTTAAACCCATCAGCATTTTCAAACTTTCTAGGGCAATTTGCTCTTCTTTTTTGGCTTGTTCTAGCGCTGTCTTGGCTTCGGTTAAATGAACCTTAGCCGTCAATAATTCACTCATCACCACCACGCCCTGCTCCACCAAACTGTGGGTGGTATTCACATAGGCTTGCGATGCTTTAACCGCTTGATTAGCCACTTCTATGTAAGCACGAGCGGTGTGAACGCCTTGATAAGCTTGGAAGACATTAAATGTTAAAAATTGTTGCACAGCGGTATCGGCATGGTCAGCCGCCTGAATCATCGCCTTGGCTTGGTCTTGATAAGAAGACACCTTACCGCCATTCCAAACAGGGATGAGCACTTCAATGCGAGTATTGAAATCGTTGTGCGAACCTGGGTTGTTTAGGTCGTTTGGTTGATAGGCATAGTTGCCTGCACTAATTTGTGACATGGCATTATTATCAAACCCAAAATCTGAAAATGAAGCCTGTCTTTGCTGTAATTTCATTCCAAATACATTCAAAGCATTATCTGATTGCGAAGCGGTCATTGACGCCGTAATTTGTGGTAAACGATGTGCATCGGCTTCTTTGAGCGCCATTTCTGCCTGTTGTTTACGGTATTGGCTAACAGCCACTTCTGGGTTTTGACTTAGCGTTGCTTCTACACAAGCCTTAAAATCAAGGGTTTGTGCCGAAACCAATGCTGGCATGGCCAATATACAGGCCACAGATAAGGCCTTCAGTTTTGTCTTCAATAAGAGCGAGGTTGAATTCATAAGACTTCCTAAATATGACATTTTAATTTAATGCCTAATCTTTGCTAATCACTCCGAAAACTCGATAAGTGTTTAATTTCGCTAACAATAGCGACTATTGAGCGATAATACAAATTTATAAGCATATAAGAATTTTCTAATATTGCGCAAATTATAAACCAAAATAAATATAAGAAAAAGCTAATATGCCATCAAAACAATTTTTTTCAACCACACTAATTGTCGGTGAAAAAAGTGACTTGCCCCACTCCGCCAGTGAATATCCGGCATATTTTCCAGCTTTAAAGCCCAGTCCAAAACCTCTAAAGCCGGCACCACTTCATCAGCCGAACCTTGCACCAAAGTCCAAGAAACACTGGGCAATTGAATCGCTGAAAAATCATATAAGTTAACCGGTGGTGCCACGACCAACAGATGGTCTGGCTCTAAAGTAGCTGCTTGCTTGAGTGAAATATAAGCCCCAAATGAAAACCCCGCCAGCACCAAATAACTTGGGGTATATTCATTGGTCAACCAATTTACCACTGCCGCCAAATCGGCTTGCTCGCCCTCACCGCCATCATATTCACCCGCACTTAAGCCAACGCCCCTAAACTGATAAACCACCGACCCAAAGCCTATCGACTGATAAGCTTTCTCTAGGGTGGTGACCACCTTATTATCCATCGTTCCGCCAAATTGCGGATGCGGATGACTGATCACCACCCAACGATGTCCATCCGATGGCGGATTGATGCGTATTTCCAAATCCCCCACCGCACCGGCAATGATTGTTGATTGCGTTTTTCGCATAGGCTGATTATCCTTAATACACTTTATTATTAATATTGAGCCTTAAAATGACAAACCACCGAAAAATTGTCCTAGACGATGCCGTTCCCTATGCCCAAGAAATGTTTTCTCATTTAGGAAAAATTGTTACCCTACCGGGTCGGCAAATTTCTCAAGCCGACTTAATAGATGCCGACGCTTTAATTGTGAGATCTCGCACCCAAGTCAACGAAGCCTTACTGGCTAATACCCAGGTAAAATTTGTGGGCAGCACTGTTGTGGGGCTCGATCATATTGACCAAGCCTGGTTAAAATTAAACGACATTTTCTTCTATTCTGCGCAAGGGTGCAATGCAAACTCCGTTGCCGAGTTTGTCATCACACAACTCTATCAACTTGCTGAACAACTCGGCTTTGAGCTCAACAGCAAAACTTTAGGCATTATTGGGGTTGGCAATGTTGGCTCGAGGCTTGCCAAAAAAGCTGAAATCCTGGGGATACGCACTTTGTTGAATGATCCGCCAAGACAAGCCAACGAAAACCTACCCGAATTTGTTGACCTAGATACGGCATTAACCGCAGACATCATTACTTTTCACACGCCGCTCACATTTGATGGCCAACACCCTTCATATCATTTACTCAATGCAGAACGGCTAAAAGCAATCAACCCCAATACCATTATTGTTAATGCGGCAAGAGGTGGCATTATCGATGAAACTGCTTGGATTCAAACCCCCACCCAAGCCAACTTAATTGACTGCTGGGAGAAAGAACCCAATATCAATGCGCAACTTTACAAAACAGCCATACAAGCTACCCCGCATATTGCCGGCCATTCATTAGATGCCAAAGTCGCGGGAAGCCAAATGGTTTATGAAGCGCTGTGTGATTTTTGGCAAACCCCCAATGAAAATGAATGGCAAGCCCTGCTACCAAAAGCCCCAAAGATTATAGAAGTCGATGCGCACCAATCATTACAACATCAACTCAAACAGATTTTCAGCAGCGCGCACAATCCTCATGCTGACGATTTAGCCATTCGTGCGGATAACATCGAAGATGTGCAATCACAATTTGAATACTATCGCCGCCATTATCCCATTTATAGAGAATGGCAACATCAAACGGTGAAAGGAGCCTCTGCAAACTTGCATTCGCAGCTGATGGCGCTGGGATTTATAATCGACAAACCTTAATAGATTCTGCAAATTAAACACCACTAATATTAGTGGCTTATGATCTTATATAAAATAAAGTTATCACATCACAAAAAAACTTAAGTTTCCATTTGCAAAAAACAGGCGTATTCTTATACTCGAAAATTGATACACATCAAGCTTTGCTTAAAATTACAACGGAGAAATTCAATGAAACTAATCAACCTTTTTAAAGCTGCATTCATCGCTGGTGCGATCTTTACCCTATCTGGTTGTGGCACAATTAACGCTATCTCTAACCTAAACGATGGTGCTGGTGATACATTCATGCAAGTTTGGGACAAATGGACTGCCTCTGAAGGTGATATCGCTGACGCCACTATGTGGGAAGTTAAAGTCGATGAAGGTGTTGCTTTAGCAGACGTCATCGATGCCATCAATGCTGTTGGCGTAAACAACAACATTAAAAACGTTGGTGAACTTCCACTATCTGAAGAATTGAAAGCACGTGGCATTGAATCTAAAGCCATTCACGTTATGTCTTTCTGTAACCCAGAAACTGCTCGTAAAATGATCGACTTCTCTCCTGCAATGGGTGGTTTCCTACCTTGCCGTGTAAATATCATTGAAGAAGAAGATGGCTTACACATCTACACCATGAACATGGACATGGCGATCAAAATGGGCAAAAAAATGCCAGAAGATCTAAAAGTAGCCACTATGCAAGTGCGTGACACCATGTGGGAAATGTTACAAAAAGGTAAAAAAGGCGAGTTCTAATACGCTCAGTTTTTTGCTTTTTACCCCAATAGAAACCCGCGCCTAAAAACGCGGGTTTTTTATTGCCACCACTTTTGTAGATTTAACATACCCAAACCTGAACACCTCAAAAACTAACTTAACCCATTCTTTTTTAAAATCCCCGCAAAGCACCATAAATAAAGGCTTTGATAAAAATTATCAGCGTAGGTATAAAAATTTTTTGGAATGAACCCAAAATAAACCTTATAACCCAAAATCCTTATATTAGAAATTACTTATAAATAATAAAATCAACACTTTAAAGGCATTTTAAACGTAAAAAGCAACCCCTAAAGCAATACGAATTAATACACCTAATCGGCCATAAAATTTATTTAATTATCAAGCCCAAAAACTTTAATGCATAGTAGCAAACGTAATTAAACAAGCACCGTTTAACAAGCAGTTAAACCCCGTCCAGAGAAGGAAGCGGTGCAACCCAAATTAAAAACAAAGAGAGAAAATACACATGAAAAAAACAAGAATCGCTTTAGCAATCGCAACAGCAGCACTTTCATCTACACCAGTCTTTGCAACCAATGGTGATGTTCTAATTGGTTTAGGCGCTCAATCACGCGCATTGGGCGGAACTGGTACAGCAGCGTTCTATGGTTCTGAAAATGCTCTGTCTAACCCTGGAATGCTTGGTAAATCTGTTGGCACTGAATTTACAATCGGCGGAACTTTGTTTAAGCCAAATGTTAAAGCAACTACTGACGTGGCATCTATGACTGGTCAACCAGTTTCACAGACAAGTGATAATGATACCAATGTAATTCCAGAAGTTTCTCTTTCAACTCGTCTATCTGAAAATCTTACTTTTGGTTTAGGTATTTTTGGCTCTGCGGGAATGGGGGTGGATTATCGTGACAATGCAGGTACAAATGGTATTACTGCAGCAGCAGGTCAGAATGGTGATGGAACAGCTTTATTTAACGGCTACAGCAATTTGCAATTAATGAAATTTGCACCAACATTAGCATACAATTCAAATAATTATGGTATCGGTTTTGCTCCAGTTATTCAGTATGGTGCTCTTGATATCAACTACAAAGCTAGCTCTATTAATCCAGCTACTTACGCCAACCAAGGAACAAGTAATGTAGGTAATGGCATGTCAACGGACCTAGGCTTTGGTTACAATCTTGGTGGATACTTTGATATTACAAATGATTTAACTTTAGCACTTGCTTATCAATCAGCAATTTCGATGAAATACAAAAACCAAATATCAACTGCCGCTACTGGCTTTGGTTTAACCATGAGTGATGACTTAGAACAGCCAGCGGAAATGAAAGTTGGTGTTGCTTACACCATGGGAAGTTTAATGTTCACTGGTGACTACAAAAACATAGCTTGGGGATCCGCTAAAGGATACAAAGACTTTGGCTGGGAGGATCAAAATGTATTTGGTTTAGGTGTAAAATACTCTGGCAATGGATACTGGGCAGGAGCAGGTTATAACTACGGCTCTGACCCAATCAAAGTCTTAGATGAATCAAAAACTGCTGCTCAAGGTGGATACAATAACCAAGCAACAAATCTTTTCAATAATCACTTCTTCCCTGGAGTTGTTGAGCAACACTTTACTTTTGGTGGAGGATACAGCTTAACTAAAAACATTGCGATTGATGGAGCAGTAGTTTATGCGCCTCAGGTTTCAAAAACAATTAATACTGGCGCAGTTGGTGGCGGAATGGCTTACAACGCTGCCGTCGCGGGCGGATCTACACAAGTCGCAGCTGCCCCTTACTTAAGCAACCCAGCGAATGCTAGCACACACACCGTTGATCACTCTCAAATCGGCTACACTGTATCTTTACGCATGAACTTCTAATTTAAACCATTAAATTAGACACAATTAAAAGCCACTCAAACGAGTGGCTTTTTTGTTTTGAACGCTTCTAAAATCCAACCAGGCCTGGTTAAATTTAACCTCAAACTATTTATATTTTTGCTGTCACAGGGTTGTCATATTCCCTTTTGATTTTTTTGTGATACTATTCGCAAAAAGTGAGGGCAAAACAATGGCACGAGTATTAATTGCAGGGTGTGGCGACATAGGTTGTATGTTGGGCAACAGCCTTGGCGCTAAAGGACATGAAGTTTTCGGATTAAGACGCGATATTTCAAAGATATCTGCGCCCATCAATCCCATTGCGGGCGATTTGTTTAATCTAAACACCGCTATCCCCCAAAACCTAGACTATGCGTTTTACATAGTGTCTGCTGCCAGCTATAAAGATTTTGAATATTATCAAGCCTATGTGCTTGGCCTTAAAAACTTGATTAAAGCTTTAAATGGCCAATCGATTAACCGCCTATTTTTTATTTCAAGCACATCGGTATTTGGCCAGTCGGACGGCGAATGGGTGACTGAAGAAAGCCCATCTGAGGGCAAAAACTTCTCAAGTAACCGTATTTTAGAGGGTGAAGCCTTGGCTTTAAATGGCCCCTTCCCTGCAACCGTCGTGCGTTTTGGCGGGATTTATGGCCCAGGAAGAACGCATCTAATTGATTCGGTTATTTCTGGTAAAGCACATTGCATGGAAGATGTTTACAGCAATCGCATTCACTCTGAAGATTGTGCCGCGATGCTTGAACACCTGATGAATTTGGAAAACCCTGAAAGCCTGTATATTGGGGTAGACAATCTACCAACCTTGACTTGTGAGGTTTATGATTGGTTAGCAGAGCAATTGTCTGTTCCCGATTTAGAACACAAAGAACCTACCGAAAATACGCGTTTGCTCAGAAGTAACAAGCGTTTGTCTAATCAAAAAATTCGCAGCACTGGGTATGAGTTTAAATATCCAACCTATCAAGAAGGTTATGCGGCCATTTTAGAAACTTTAAATTAACATTCTGTCAGAAATTAAAGCCTCCACCCCATTAGGTTTTGTAAGCATCACGAATCCATATCACAAACCTTTGGGGCGCAGGCTTTAGCCTGCATCCATCTACTTTAAACCTCCAAAGTCATCCTTTTTGGGGTTCTTTGTTAGGATTGCTTTTTATCGGCTGACCCGCTTACAATTTCCCCTTCAATAATCTCAATTGACTTGGTCACTTTAAGATCACCTTTGTCGGTTTTTTCCTGCCAATCGCCTTCATAAATATTTTGGCGATGATAATAACGGCTGGAAGTGCGATGTTTTAAAAACTGGCTGGCCAAACGATGGCGTATTGGCGGTATCAAAAATAACAAGCCTAAAATGTCGGTAATAAACCCGGGAACCAATAAAAATAAGCCGCCAATAAATATCATCACACCTTCTAGCATTGCTTGCTGAGGTGCCTCGCCAGAGGCTAATGCTGCTTGTGCCTTTTGCATCGTTAACAACCCTTGGCTACGCATTAAACTCGCCCCCAAAATCGCCGTTCCCACAACCAATAATACCGTGGTTAAACCGCCAATCACGCTGCCCACCTCAATTAATACATAGAGTTCGGTTAAAGGGACCAGCAAAAATAATACAAGAAATTTCATAAAGGGCTTCTCAGTCAAAAGAATTGTCAAGATTGCTTCAGGCAATCCATCAATATCGCATTTAAAATAGGTTAGAATTGCTTATAAGCAAAGCTTAATTTAATTTATGGTTATAAATAAAAACATTTCAAGGGTGGGATATGAAACAGTTTAAAGGGTTTCTGACAATATTGGCAGTTTTATGGCTTGGTTTTTTCCAAGTTGCTCAAGCAAACAACGGCTTTAACTCGTTACAAGATTTAAGCAAACTGGTTGCCGATGAAGAGCCTGAATTGCTTGCTGCAGACGAAGCCTTTGCTTTTAATGCCGAGCCCGATGGCAAAGGTCAATTGGTTTTAAACTGGGTTGTTGCCCCCCACTACTATTTGTATCAAGAAAAAATTCAAGCCAAGGTTTTAGAAGGCTCGGCCACGCTTGGCGACATTAGCCTACCCGTCGCTGAAGATAAATATGACAAGGTTTTTAATAAAAATCTTAAGGTCTATCATGGCCCATTTACCGGCTATTTGCCAATCAGTAACCTATCGGGCGATGCAAAAGTTCAAATCGTCTTTCAAGGTTGTGCAGAAGCCGGTGTCTGTTATCCTCCCATCAAAAAAACCATTGCAATCAACACTGCCACTTTGGGTAGCGGCGCACAAGCTGCCCTTACAACCAATGTCGCTCCTGCGCCAACTGCATCTAGCTCATCCTTATCAGAAACAGACCAAATTACCGATACTTTAAAAAACAGCACCGTTTGGGTCGTGATTGGCACTTTCTTTTTATTTGGGTTGTTGTTGTCTTTAACGCCTTGCGTTTTTCCTATGATTCCCATTTTATCGAGCATCATTGTGGGGCAAGGCGACCAACTCACTACCCGCAAAGCTTTTACCATGTCGTTGGTGTATGTTTTAGCCATGTCAGTGACCTATACAGTGGCAGGTGTCTTAGCTGGACTGTTTGGCGAAAACCTGCAAGCCGCTTTTCAAAATGCCTGGATTATCGGAACTTTTAGCATCATCTTTGTACTCTTAGCCTTTTCCATGTTCGGCTTCTACGAACTACAACTGCCTTCTGGCTTGCAAACTAAAATCACCAATATTTCAAACAAACAATCGGGCGGCACGATGACTGGCGTTGCCATCATGGGCTTTTTATCTGCTTTAATTGTAGGGCCTTGCGTTGCCCCTCCATTAGCCGGTGCATTGATTTATATTGGTCAAACCGGTGATGCGTTATTAGGCGGCTCAGCCTTGTTTGCAATGAGCCTAGGCATGGGGCTCCCTCTTCTATTACTAGGGACTTCTGCCGGCAAACTGTTACCGCGTGCCGGCGCCTGGATGGACAATGTCAAAGCCGTTTTCGGGGTATTGATGTTGGGTGTTGCTATTTGGATGGCAGAGCGCATTTTACCTGCTGAAGTCACTTTAGCTTTATGGGCAATCCTACTCATCAGCTCTGCCATTTACTTGGGCGCACTAGAACCGATTGGTACAAAATCTGGCTGGTTTAAATTATTTAAAGCCTTGGGCGTTACCCTGCTAGCCTATGGTTTAATTTTAATACTCGGTTTAGCGGGAGGTTCAAAGGACTTATTAAACCCTCTTAAAGTTTATCAAGGCGGTGGTACTGCAGTTGCAGAAAGCCATTTAACTTTTAAAACCATTAAATCGATTGACGACCTAAATGCTGAACTGGCTGCCAATCCCAAAGTGATGCTCGATTTCTATGCAGACTGGTGCATTAGTTGTAAAGAAATGGAAAAATTCACCTTTAGCGATGCACAAGTTAAAGCGGCGCTCTCTGGCGTAACGCTGCTCAAAGCAGATGTCACAGCCAATGATGATACGGATAAAGCGTTAATGAAAGCTTTTCAGGTCGTTGGCCCACCAGCCATTATGTTTTTTAATAATGGCGTTGAAAATGCCGCAGCCAGAGTTGTCGGTTTCAAAAAACCAGAAGCCTTTATTCAAAACATTCAAAATGGTTTTAAACCTTAAAACCCTCAAAACAAGCCCAAAAATGACCAGGCCTGGTTATTTTTGCGGCCTTTTTAGTTTAAAAAGCCTGCTTTTATAAACTTTCAGCGCATTTCGCATCATTTACACACCCATAAAACACGCATTTTTCGCATAGTTTTGAAAACTTATGTATAATTTGCTGATTAAAATCAATTAAATGGAACCTTTGAATGGCGGACATATTGGTACTCAATGGCCCAAACCTCAACATGCTTGGTAAACGCGAACCCGAAATTTACGGTCGTAAAACCCTCAAAGACATTATTTTGGAACTGGAAGAACTCGCTGATAACTACGAAGTTCGCCTCCACAGCTTTCAAAGCAATGCAGAACATGAATTGGTAGAACGTGTTCATTTGGCCATGGATGACGATATCGATTTCATCATCATTAACCCTGCTGCTTTCACCCACACCAGCGTGGCATTAAGAGATGCCTTGGCAACCGTAAAAATTCCCTTTATTGAAGTGCACCTTTCAAACATTCATAAACGAGAAGCTTTTAGGCAACATTCCTACTTCTCAGACCTCGCCGAAGGCGTTATTGCAGGGCTTGGCCCAATGGGCTATCAACTGGCTTTAGCCGCAGCCGTTGAACGCATTAAATAGACTTAAACAAATATAAAAAATAATTTTTGATAACTCACACAAAGACAACACATTGAACACACCATCTAAACAAAAAAATAAAGACTCAAAGATTGAAAAGGAAAGACTCATGGATATTCGCTCTATTCGCAAACTGATTGAAATTGTGGAACAGTCTGACATTGCTGAAATTGAAATCAAAGAAGGCGAATCAAACATTCGCATTACGCGTAGCAAAGAACCTGTTTACATTTCTGCACCTGCGATGAGTGCTCCTGCACAAAATTACGCACCCGCTGCGCCACAAGCCGCACCTTCTGCAACCGTTGAAGTGACTAGCGCACCCGCTCCTGCGGCTGCTGAAACAGGTCACAAAATGAACTCACCTATGGTGGGGACTTTTTATGCCGCAGGTTCTCCCGATGCCGCACCCTTTGTGAAGGTTGGCGACAAAGTTGCCGCTGGCGACACACTTTGCATCATTGAAGCCATGAAAATCATGAACCCCATTGAATCCGATGTTTCAGGTACCATTAAGAAAATTTTGGTGAATAACGCCGAGCCTGTTGAATATGGCCAAACTTTATTCATTATCGAATAAGGAGCCAATATGATCGACAAAATTCTTATCGCCAACCGTGGTGAAATTGCTTTACGAGTGCTCCGTGCTTGTAAAGAAATGGGTATTAAAACCGTGGCCGTTCACTCAACTGCAGATGCGAACTTAAAGCATGTTTTATTGGCTGATGAATCCGTTTGTATTGGACCACCATCATCAACACACAGTTATTTAAATATTCCTGCTTTGATAGCCGCTGCAGAAATTACCGATGCAGAAGCCATTCACCCTGGTTATGGATTTTTATCTGAAAACGCAGATTTTGCAGAGCGCGTTGAAGAAAGTGGTTTTGTGTTTATGGGCCCTAAAGCAGAAACCATTCGCCTAATGGGCGACAAGGTTTCTGCAATTCGCGCCATGAAAGCGGCAGGCGTTCCAACGGTACCCGGTTCTGGTGGCCCTTTGGGTCCAAACGATGAAGAAAACAAACGCATCGCCAAAGAAATTGGCTATCCAATCATCATCAAAGCCTCTGGCGGTGGCGGTGGACGCGGTATGCGCGTGGTACACACCGAAGCCAACTTGATTAAGTCAATTCAGTTAACACAATCTGAAGCAGGGAACTTCTTTGGCAACCCAGAAGTTTACATGGAAAAATTCTTAGAGAACCCTCGTCATGTTGAAATTCAAATTTTGGCAGATGGTCAGGGTAACGCGATTCATTTAGGTGAGCGTGATTGTTCTATGCAACGCCGTCACCAAAAAGTGGTGGAAGAAGCGCCTGCACCGGGTGTGACAGCAGAACAGCGTGCCAAAATTGGTGCCGCTTGTGTAAAAGCCTGTATCGATATTAACTATCGTGGCGCGGGTACTTTTGAATTCTTATACGAAAATGGCGAGTTCTATTTCATAGAAATGAACACGCGCTTACAAGTTGAACATCCCGTCACCGAAATGGTTACAGGTATTGACTTGGTCAAAGAACAAATCAAAATTGCGCGCGGTGAAAAGCTTTCTTTAAAACAAGAAGACATCAAGTTAACAGGCCATGCCATTGAATGTCGTATTAATGCGGAAAATCCTTCTAAAAACTTTATGCCTTCACCTGGCAAAATTGAACGCTTGCACCTACCCGGTGGCTTAGGCGTTCGTTGGGATTCTCACATTTACACAGGTTACAGCGTGCCACCTCATTATGATTCAATGATTGGCAAGCTGATTTGTCATGGTAGCGACCGCAACACTGCTATTCGCCGTATGGACAGTGCCTTAAGCGAATTGGTGCTGGTGGGCATAGACAGCAACATCCGTCTACAGCGTGAAATTATGAATGACCTAGGTTTCTGCGAAGGTGGCCGTAACATTCACTATTTAGAAGAACGCTTAGAACATCTCGTTTAATCGATAGCGCTTCATTTAAGCCCTCAAATGAGGGCTTTTTTAATTTTAAGGAAATCAAAACATGCCCTGGATTCAGATTAACGCTACGGTACCAGAACATTTGGTTGAACCGCTTTCAGATGCTTTTATGGATGCCAATGCTGCATCGGTTACTTTTATCGATGCAGAAGATCAACCCATTTTTGAACCAGAAATTGGCACTACCCCGGTTTGGTCATTAACCAAAGTTACCGCCCTTTATGACGCAGAAGTGGATAGCGCACCGGTGATAGAATTTGTAAAAGAAGTCTTGCCAGAAGTCAGTCCTTTTGAATTTAAAACAGAAGCCCTTGAAGACAAAGATTGGGTACGCGCCTGGATGGAAAACTTCAAGCCCATGCAGTTTGGTCAAAACCTTTGGATAGTGCCCAGCACCATGCAAGCCCCCAAACCTGAAGCCATCAATTTAATTTTAGACCCAGGCTTGGCTTTTGGCACAGGAACTCACCCCACAACCGCTTTATGCCTAACTTGGTTAGATGTCCATGCACCACACAATCAAACGGTCATAGATTATGGATGCGGCTCAGGCATTTTGGCATTGGCTGCTAAAAAGTTAGGCGCAACTGAAGTTTGGGGAACTGACATTGATCCACAAGCCATTACCGCCAGTATTGATAATGCTGAGCGTAATCACGCAGCCATGACTTTTGCTTTAGTCAAAGACTTTCACCCGCCTTTAGCAGACACCCTGTTAGCCAATATTTTGGCTGGCCCGCTAAAAGAACTGGCACCCGAGTTCTCTCGCCTACTCAAACCACAAGGCACGCTCATTTTGTCGGGGCTGTTAACCACGCAAGCAGCTGACTTAATTGAATTTTACAACAGTCTAAATTTTGAGTTTGTTGAACAACAAAACCATGAAGATTGGTCATTGCTGTGCTTCAACCGCATTTAGGACAACGCCCTTTAGTCGGACTTGCGCCTATGGCGGGGATCACTGACCGTGTCTTTCGAGATATTTGTCGTCAACAAGGCGCAGACTATGCCGTTTCGGAAATGGTGGCGTCCAGGAAATCCTTATGGGATTCGCAAAAATCCAGCACTCGAAACGCCTCTGCAGACGAAACATCACCACGCATCGTACAACTAATCGGCACCGAGCCTGAAGAGTTGGCTGAAGCGGCTGTCTGGCAAGCCTCACAGGGTGCGCAAGTGATTGATATCAATATGGGTTGCCCCGCAAAAAAAGTGTGTGATGTGGCGGCGGGTTCTGCGCTTATGGCACACCCGGATAAAGTACAAGCCATTTTTGAAGCCCTAGTATCCGCGGTAGATTTACCCATTACCGTAAAAACCAGAACCGGCTCAGATGCTGAGCATCAAAATGTTTTAGAAATTGCTCAAATTGCCCAGGCCTGCGGCTTAAAGGGCATGAGCATTCATGGTAGAACGCGCGCGGATAAGTTTTCAGGACATGCAGAATACAACCTGATTAAATTAGTCAAACAGCAGGTTACGATTCCCATTATTGCAAATGGTGATATTTCTACGCCCGAGCAAGCCTTATTTGTATTAAAATACACAGCCTCGGATGGCATCCTAATTGGACGAGCAGCACAAGGTTATCCTTGGATTTTTCGTGAAATTAAACACTATTTAACAACACTAACGCTTGCAGAAAAACCCAGTTTGAGTGAGTTTGAAAGCACCATAAACACCCATTTGACAGGGTTGTATGAATTGTATGGCAGCCACCTTGGCATTCGAATTGCACGAAAACATATAGGCTGGTATAGCCAATATTTACCCAACGGAGAAGTTCTCCGTAAAGATTTCAATCGATTAGAAACGCCGCAAACTCAGTTACGCTTAATACAAAGTTATTTTCATGAACACACTTAAAGAACTGCAAGAAAACGCTGAATATCAATCTCTCAGCCAAGCGGTAACCCTAACGCTGCAGACCTATTTCAAATCGTTAGAAGGCGAAGTGCCTACTGATTTGCATAAACTGGTGATTGGACAAGTGGAAAAACCCTTGATTCAATTCATTCTGGAACATACCGAACAAAACCAAAGTCAAGCTGCCGCCCTCTTGGGGATAAATCGCAATACCCTGCGCAAAAAAATTCAACAATACCATTTGTAAACCATTTTATTTTTCGAAAGGACTGAAAACTATGAAACCCGTTCGCCGTGCACTCATCAGCGTCTCTGATAAGACAGGGATTTTAGAATTTGCGCAAGCACTTAGCAAAATGCAAGTGGCTATTTTATCTACCGGAGGTACTTATAAAGTACTTTCAGAAGCGGGTTTACCGGTGACTGAAGTATCTGAATATACAGGTTTCCCAGAAATGATGGACGGACGCGTTAAAACACTTCACCCAAAAATTCATGGTGGACTCTTAGGGCGCCGTGGAACAGATGATGCCATTATGCAAGCCCATAATATCGACCCAATCGACATGGTAGTTGTTAACCTTTATCCATTTGAGGCAACGGTTGCTAAAGCAGACTGTTCACTTGAAGATGCAATAGAGAACATCGACATCGGCGGGCCAACCATGTTGCGTTCTGCCGCAAAAAACCACAAAGATGTTGCGGTCGTCACCGATCCAGCGGACTACGCTCGTATTCTTGAAGAAATGCAAGCCAACAATGGTCAATTAGCCCATGCGACTCGCTTTGATTTAGCCATCAAAACATTTGAACAAACTGCTCGTTATGACGGTGCGATTGCTAACTACTTTGGCACTATGTTCAATACCGATGAACAGGACCATTTTCCACGCACCTTCAGCACACAATTTGTTAAAAAACAAAGTATGCGTTACGGTGAAAACCCTCATCAAGCGGCCGCGTTTTACACTGAGCGCAATCCCTCAGAGGCTTCGATTTCTACGGCGACTCAACTTCAAGGCAAAGAATTATCCTTTAACAACATCGCCGATACGGACGCGGCTTTGGAGTTGGTCAAAACCTTCACTCAAACCGCTTGTGTCATTGTTAAACACGCCAATCCTTGCGGAGTTTCTATTGGCGACTCATTATTTGAAGCCTATGACCGTGCCTATAAAACCGATCCAACTTCTGCGTTTGGTGGCATTATTGCTTTCAACCGCGAACTTGATGCACAAACCGCCAAAGCAATTGTAGAGCGTCAGTTTGTTGAAGTGATTATTGCACCCAGCGTTTCTGATGAGGCGAAGGCCGTGGTTGCTGCCAAACAAAATGTGCGTTTATTGGCTTGTGGCGCATTAGGTGAACAATTAGCGGCTTATGACTACAAGCGCGTTACCGGTGGTTTGTTGGTACAAGACCGTGATTTAGGCATGGTTACCGAAGCTGACTTAAAAGTGGTTTCCAACCGCGCACCGACCGCAACCGAAATGGCAGACCTTATGTTTGCTTGGAAAGTGGCCAAGTTTGTTAAATCTAACGCCATTGTTTATGTCAAAGACGGTATGACCATCGGTGTGGGCGCGGGGCAAATGAGCCGTGTTTATTCTGCCAAAATTGCTGGTATTAAAGCCGCTGATGAAGGCTTAGAAGTACCTGGTTCTGTCATGGCATCTGATGCTTTCTTCCCTTTCCGCGATGGTATTGATGCCGCAGCCGCTGCTGGTATTACGGCGGTTATTCATCCCGGCGGTTCTATGCGAGATCAAGAAGTCATTGATGCCGCAAATGAACACGGTATTGCGATGGTCTTTACTGGCATGCGCCACTTTAAACACTGATAACACAAGGATTTATCAACATGAAAGTTATGATTATTGGTAGTGGTGGACGCGAACACGCTCTAGCTTGGAAAACGGCACAATCCAGCAAAGTTTCTCAAGTTTTTGTTGCCCCAGGCAATACGGGTTCATCTTTAGAAAATAAGGTTCAAAATGTTAATATTGCGGTCAATGACATACCAGGCCTGGTTAAATTTGCCCAAGAAAATGCAATTAATTTAACCATTGTAGGGCCTGAAGTGCCTTTGGTGCTTGGTGTGGTTGATGCCTTTGAAGCAGCACAATTACGCTGCTTTGGTCCAACACAAAAAGCTGCACAACTTGAAGGTTCAAAAGCGTTTTCAAAAAACTTCTTAGCAAAACACAACATTCCAACCGCCGCTTACGATGTTTTTACCGAAATCGAACCGGCTTATGCCTATTTAGAAAAAATGGGTACGCCCATCGTCATTAAAGCCGACGGCTTAGCTGCCGGTAAAGGCGTGATCTTGGCCGATACCATGGCAGAAGCTAAAGAAGCTGTTTCAGATATGTTAGCGGGCAATAAATTTGGGGATGCCGGCGCACGAGTTGTTATAGAAGAATTTCTGTATGGCGAGGAAGCCAGCTTTATCGTGATGGCAGATGGCACAAATATTTTACCCATGGCAACCTCTCAAGATCATAAAGCTCGCAATGATGGTGACACAGGTCCAAACACAGGGGGGATGGGCGCTTACAGCCCTGCGCCAGTGGTGACCCGTGAAATTCATAATCGTATTATGGATGAAGTCATAAAACCTACCATTGAAGGTATGACCAAAGATGGCATTCCTTACACAGGTTTTCTGTATGCCGGCATTATGATTGCACCCGATGGAACGCCTAAAGTGCTAGAGTTTAACTGTCGTTTCGGTGACCCTGAAACACA
The DNA here is from genome assembly GCF_011398155.1 of Thiosulfativibrio zosterae. Classification (NCBI taxonomy): domain Bacteria; kingdom Pseudomonadati; phylum Pseudomonadota; class Gammaproteobacteria; order Thiotrichales; family Piscirickettsiaceae; genus Thiosulfativibrio; species Thiosulfativibrio zosterae. The sequence continues at coordinate 733,369 of NZ_AP021888.1, read as the reverse complement.
ACCCATAATGATGCGCTTAAAGTCTGATTTAACTGACCTCTGTAATGCGGCCTTAGACAAGCGTTTAAATGAAGTATCGGCCGAATGGGATTCGCGCGCTGCGCTGGGTGTGGTATTAGCCGCTAAAGGGTATCCTGATGAGTATCAAAAAGGCGATGTGATTGAAGGCCTAGAATCAGCTAATGCTTCTGACCTTAAAGTGTTTCATGCCGGAACAGCCTTAGACGCTAACAACAAAGTCATAACGGCTGGCGGTCGCGTATTGTGCGTAACCGCTTTAGGCGAGAATGTAACTCAAGCACAAAAGCGCGCTTATCAAGGTGTTAATGCCATCCATTGGGACGGTGTTTATTCTCGTAAAGACATTGGCCATCGTGCGGTTCGCCGAGAATCTTTATCTTAACCATGACTACTCAAAAGCGAACCCAGTGTTCGCTTTTTTGTTTAAGATTTTCAAAGAATTTGATTAGATTAAATGAATGCGTTGTGGTTTAATTTAATCATTCAACTTAATACGACACTTGACCACTGAAAGGATTTGAAATGAGCATGTCAGATTTAGAAACAGTCCATAACTATTATGAACGCAAAGTTTTTCAAGAAGTCCATGAAAACTATACCCACTCAGGTTTAACCAGTAACCAGTTAGCCGATATGGCCTGCATAGCACTCAATCGTATCCCTCCAAAATACATACGCTATGACATTGATATGTCATTTTATATGTCAGGAAGTGAGTATTTAGAGCATGAAGCCAAAGTCAAAAAAGCCGTTAAAAAAGCTTACCGTAAAATCAAAAATATTGATGATGACGAAGCTTAATAAGCTAAACGAATAAGGGTCTCAAGATTACTCATTCGAGTAAACAGAGACCAAATTTCTACCATTTGATTTCGAAGCGTATAAAGCATGATCTGCAAATCCTACGCCAGCATCTAAAGTTTCAAACTCAAAGGCAACGCCTAAACTCAAGGTAAAAGCAACTGAAGTATGCGACTTTGATTCCTGTTCAACTTTTTCTCTGAGTGTTTCAGCTCTCAACTGCACATCTTCTTGGGTCAATCCACCAAACACACAATATTCTTCACCACCAAATCGAGCAACTAAACAATCATTAAAAACTTCTTTGATTAGTTGAGCAACAAACACAATCGCATTGTCCCCAACTTGATGCCCGTAAGTGTCATTAACTTTTTTGAAATGATCAATATCGCACATTAACAAAAATTTTGATGCACCCATCTGCAGATAGCTGTTTAATTGCACCCCACCCTGGTCGAAGAAATAACGGCGATTATGCAAACCGGTTAAAGAATCTGTTTGAGATATGGCTTGAATCTTACGATAGGACTCTGACTGTAGGATGTTTTGATGTACCCTGACATATAACTCTTCCGCGGTGAAATTAGCATTAAAAAAGTCATTAACACCATATTTCATTAAGTGAATGGCAAAGAAAATGTTTTCAGAAGGTTCGCACGCTAAGATGGGTAATTCATTAGCCGAATATTGTCCACGAACTTGCTCAACAAAATTAAGTGGGGGCATCTCTTTAAGTTGCTCTATTGACTCAAGCACCAATAAGTCTGGCAACTCAGTCAGTAACATTTCCTTGACTAAAGCATAGGTTTCAAACACTTTAATTTTATAGCGTTGAACCCGTAACATACCAATTAACTTTTGGGTATTATGAATCAATGGACTTAAAATCCAAACCGTACGCTGACTGTTTTGAATTAATTTTAAGACAGTAGAAACGACATACTGAATGGCAGCAGGCCCATTTTTGATAACATAATCAGCGACCATTTCATTTAGCATTCGCTCTCGTGTTGCATTGTCATATCGACCGGTTAACACAATTGTGGTTACTTTATGTTTTCTAAGTACCTTGACGGTTTCACCATGCGGTGCATCTGGCAAAGTTAAATCACATAAAGCAATAATTGGTACAAATTCAGATGCTAAGACCTCTTCCACCTCTGCTAAAGACTTTAATAGCAAAATTGGATAATCACATACTTCAACAAGCTTTGCGTTCAGTAACATTGCAATAGAAAGCTGGTCTTCTATAATTAAAATAACTTCTTTGGAAGACATTTATATCCCAATACAAAATTGTCATAAAAATACATAATAACAAACTGCGACAAATATTCATCGACTAAATTGAATAAAATTTGTAGAATTAGAAGGAATCAAAGAGGACTGAGTTTTTATGCAAGACAAAATAAAAGTAGCCAGCAACATTTTGGCTCAAATGAATGTCCCAAACCTACCTGAGGAAGTGATACGCCTTCAAGAAGAACTCCATAAAAAATACCCAAATACTGTTACCATCGCTAATTTAATTTCGCATAATGCCGAATTGTTGGCGGACTTTATGACTTTGGTCAACACCAACCTAACCACAGAAAATCAACAAATCAAAGACGCTAAAGCGGCTGTTAATGTGATGGGATTGGATGAAATCTACAATATTTTTCTTTCTGCCAGTATTACCCAATTATTAGCTGAATCTCCGACTGAAAGAGCCATATTAATGCATGGTGCAAAGTCAGGTATTGCGGCAGCTGAAATGTCCTATTGGGTATTTGATGTATCACGCTCAGAAGCCTATATGGCAGGTCTTATGCAAAACATAGGGGCATTATACCTATCCAGGTATTCTGTTGAGTACCAAGAGATTTTTGAGGCACAAATGGGTAACCCCATAACTGGCTTTCTAAAAGAGCATGAGCTATTTAAAACAGACCATACAATGATTGGCGCGATTGTTTCAAAGAAATGGAATATTGACCCTGTAATTTATAAAGCCCTATTGTTTCATCATGATGTCGATTTTGCGGTAAAAACTGCCAGCGACCAAAAAATAAAACACATAACTGCACTAGTGATTTTAAGTAATTATGTCGTTAGTGCGGCGGGTGGCGAGCAATACATCACTCAAGAAATTAAATACTACCGCGATTTGGCAAAAAACATACTTAAACTACCAGACAATGCAATGAAAGCGGCCACAGCAGCGGTATTAAAATGGGGAAATAAAATTGGGCTAACAGCTGGAAGCCATTAAAATCTAATAAATAGCTCCATAAAAAATAAATGCCAGCCGATATTGCTGGTTTTTTATTTAGTAAATGGTATTCAGTAAATATAGGCAAAAAAAAACCCGCCATCGAAGATAAGCGGGTTTTAGGAATGAAGCTTGGAGATGACCTACTCTCACATGGCACCTGCCACACTACCATCGGCGCTAAGTCGTTTCACTTCTGAGTTCGGGATGGGATCAGGTGGTTCCAACTTGCTATGGTCCCCAAGCAATAGGGTTATGTTGTGTCTGAAGTGTTGAATTTTAGTTTTTATATCAACACCCTGACTCAGTCACAACTGAATTTAGAATAAATCTCGTAAAGAGTTTAAATATTTTAGTAACAATTTCACATATCTAAGCATTTTCTCAAGCTCAACATGCCAGTTCAAATGTTTTAATTTAACATTCAAAGTCACTTTTGAGTTGTATAGTTAAGCCTCACGGGTAATTAGTACAAGTTAGCTTCACACATTACTGCGCTTCCACACCTTGCCTATCAACGTCTTAGTCTCAAACGGCCCTTTAGAAGACTTAAAGTCTAGGGAAAACTTATCTTGAGGCAGGTTTCCCGCTTAGATGCTTTCAGCGGTTATCCTTTCCGAACGTAGCTACCGGGCAATGCCATTGGCATGACAACCCGAACACCAGCGGTTCGTCCACTCCGGTCCTCTCGTACTAGGAGCAGCCCCTCTCAATTTTCCAACGCCCACGGCAGATAGGGACCGAACTGTCTCACGACGTTCTAAACCCAGCTCGCGTACCACTTTAAATGGCGAACAGCCATACCCTTGGGACCGACTTCAGCCCCAGGATGTGATGAGCCGACATCGAGGTGCCAAACACCGCCGTCGATATGAACTCTTGGGCGGTATCAGCCTGTTATCCCCGGAGTACCTTTTATCCGTTGAGCGATGGCCCTTCCACACAGAACCACCGGATCACTAGAACCTGCTTTCGCACCTGCTCGACGTGTCAGTCTCGCAGTCAAGCACCCTTTTACTCTTGCGCTCATTGCACGATGTCCGACCGTGCTGAGGGTACCTTCGCGCTCCTCCGTTACTCTTTAGGAGGAGACCGCCCCAGTCAAACTACCCACCATACACTGTCCCTGACCAGGATTCACTGGCCTAGGTTAGAACCTCAATAATATCAGGGTGGTATTTCAAGATTGGCTCCACAAGGACTGGCGTCCCTGCTTCAAAGCCTCCCACCTATCCTACACAGATAGTATCAAAGTCCAGTGCAAAGCTGTAGTAAAGGTTCACGGGGTCTTTCCGTCTAGCCGCGGGTACGCAGCATCTTAACTGCGAGTTCAATTTCGCTGAGTCTCGGGTGGAGACAGTGTGGCCATCATTACGCCATTCGTGCAGGTCGGAACTTACCCGACAAGGAATTTCGCTACCTTAGGACCGTTATAGTTACGGCCGCCGTTTACCGGGGCTTCGATCAAGAGCTTCGCGTTAGCTAACCCCATCAATTAACCTTCCGGCACCGGGCAGGCGTCACACCCTATACGTCATCTTTCGATTTTGCAGAGTGCTGTGTTTTTAGTAAACAGTTGCAGCCACCTGGTCTCTGCAACCCCCACTAGCTTAGAGAGCAAGTCTCATCACCGGCAGGGGCACACCTTCTCCCGAAGTTACGGTGTTATTTTGCCTAGTTCCTTCACCCGAGTTCTCTCAAGCGCCTTGGAATTCTCATCCTGACCACCTGTGTTGGTTTGGGGTACGATTCTTTATTACCTGAAGCTTAGAAGCTTTTCTTGGAAGCATGGCATCAATCACTTCGTCCATACGGACTCGTCATCAGTTCTCAGCATTAAACCCCCGGATTTGCCTAAGGGTTCTGCCTACGACCTTAAACTTACAAAACCAACTGTAAGATGACCTAGCCTTCTCCGTCCCTCCATCGCAGTAATAAAAAGTGCAGGAATATTAACCTGCTTCCCATCGACTACGCTTCTCAGCCTCGTCTTAGGGGTCGACTAACCCTACGTCGATTAACGTTGCGTAGGAAACCTTGGTCTTTCGGCGAGGGTGCTTTTCACACCCTTTATCGCTACTTATGTCAGCATTCGCACTCGTGATATCTCCAGCATGCTTTCCAACACACCTTCACAGACTTACACGACGCTCCTCTACCATGCCTTACGGCATCCACAATTTCGGTACTATACTTAGCCCCGTTAAATCTTCGGCGCAGGCCGACTCGATCAGTGAGCTATTACGCTTTCTTTAAAGGGTGGCTGCTTCTAAGCCAACCTCCTGACTGTCTAAGCCTTCCCACATCCTTTCCCACTTAGTATAGTTTAGGGACCTTAATTGGTGGTCTGGGTTGTTGCCCTCTTGACTACGGACGTTAGCACCCGCAGTCTGTCTCCCATGATTGCACTTCTTGGTATTCGGAGTTTGCAATGGGCTGCTAAGCCTTGACGGCCCGCTAGACCATAACAGTGCTCTACCCCCAAGAGTGATACATGAGGCACTACCTAAATAGTTTTCGAGGAGAACCAGCTATCTCCGAGCTTGATTAGCCTTTCACTCCGATCCACAACTCATCCCCAAATTTTTCAACATTTGTGGGTTCGGTCCTCCAGTACCTGTTACGGCACCTTCAACCTGGCCATGGATAGATCGCCCGGTTTCGGGTCTACGCCATGCAACTAGTCGCCCATTTAAGACTCGGTTTCCCTACGGCTCCCCTATTCGGTTAACCTTGCTACATAACGTAAGTCGCTGACCCATTATACAAAAGGTACGCGGTCACCCAACAAGT